>CAYFHO010000032.1:0-49439 GCA_964342825.1 uncultured Verrucomicrobiota bacterium | reverse complement strand
TGTTCGGTTGTGAGGGTAAGTTGCCCCGTCTGTTTTGAAACACCTTCAAAACGAATCTTAGGAACACTCCATCCTGTGGACACGTTGGGACCAGATCCTGCCAAACTTAATTGCAACTCGGTAACCCCTTGGGTTCGATCATGAAAATGCAGGGTAATATATCGAGCACCATTTTCTTCGGCCTCTGTCCAGTGACTGAGAGCACTCCCAGCAATGCTTTCCACATCCATTTGTGCAGGCAGCGGAAACCGTAATCTGAAAATTCCGGCACGTGCGATATTCACTTTGCAATCGACACCCAAAACAGTCCGGTCTTCTCCAATGGACAAAGTTTGTCGAGTTTCAATTCTAACGTCGGGACTGACAGCATCCGCACTCAAAACTAAAACTGGATCACCTTCTCCGTATCGAAACGCACGCCTCAGGATAGGATTCCCATTCAAGACCTGGCTCGCAGCACGAACCAAATTTTCAGAAAAATCTTCCAACCTGATTTCAGACATTCCAATGGACTTCAGATTCCCCAACTGCACATCACTCATGGTGGCCACAGCGGTCATTCCCACTTCACGTTCAGCTCCTTCAAGGGATAAAACTCCCAGATCTCTTTCAAACGGCAGAGGTTCCGCAGCAAACTGAGAACGTATGTAAATAGAAAAAGAACCTTGCCTGGGCGGGTTTAACGGAACTGTTAGTATGGAGGCATCAGGATCAAATCTCCAACCTTCCATACCTCCGCTGGTTACGTCTGCTATCGTCCATGATTCAGGCACTTTCACCTTTAATAAGGACAACTCACCTTGGGCCATCCTGATGGAAACAGCATGAAATCCTTCCACCAATCCAGCCGAGGGCATCCATAAATGATTCCACTCCGCAAAGTAAATTGGCTGTTCCAGACGAGCATCCCTCACTCTGGGGCGTAGTGTGAAGGCAATGTCTTGGCTGGGAGCAAGCACAAGTTCTGCCTTGGTCTGCCCTTGGACAGTCACTTCACTTTTGGTGGATATGGCTTGTTCACTGAATACGTCTACTTCACGATCCTCGACCACAAGATGAGCCAAATTCACTAAACCGAATGCTGTGGGAAGAACGAATCTTTGACCTGAATTGGACTCGGAAAGACGCCATTCGTACTGGATGGTGATTTCATATGTTCCGGCCTGATTCACTGCGATGGCATGAATAGATTTTGAGCCCTCGGTTCGAATAAAAACCTTTGCTTCCCCCCCACTCCATTCAATGGATTTCAAAATCACAGGTTCACCAATTAAATCCAAAGTGGCAGCACCCGTTGTTTCCCATTTAATTATGGCTTTTGCCTCGATACGATTTTGATCCACCTCAATAAAATGCTCAACATGCGAGGGCAAGGTGATTTCTTTCATTGGAGCAGCCAGTCTGGAAACATTTTCGGCAGCTGATGCTTTATGGAAGCCAGTCATTGAAGCAGAAAGGAGGATTGCGACCGTAGCCACTTTGGCAACCTGGGCCCGTGGTGTTTGGAACAAGGTCACAAGCCAAGGTAAAGCAACATGCAAAACGTAAAATGCCATGAGGGAATAAACAAACCTTGTCCAACCTTGATTCACGTTGAGAGATGCACAAATGAGCAAGATCCAGGCAAGGCTCCAAACCAATTTTTTACGAAATGGTTCTGCTTGAATGAATCCAGCTACCCAGAGTACGACTGCGCCTATCAACAACAGTCCTGACAAAAACTGGCCGGGCATATGGGCACTTTCATAGTAATCCAGATCGGCGGTTAAAGTTGTGTTTGCACCAAGGACGGGTGCCAGGAACTCCACTTCTTTTAAAGCATGGGAACTCTCAGGTTGAATAATGGGCTTGGCTGCCTGGCTCATCACAGCCAAAAACGCAATGAGAGCAATGACTCCTAAGATGGCACCGGACCAATAACGCCAGCGACCAGGCGCTGAGTCCTTACCTCTGGCAAAACGCCAAACAAGTATCGAGAGAATAGCCAAGGCACTGGCCGTGATAAACTGAGTAAGGCGATCTGTCGCAGCACGACCTCGTCCGGAAAGAAATTGCGCCAATGACGCCCATCCTGAATGATCCTTTGGCATTTCCACTGGCAAAAGACTACCCTTTCGGTAACGGAGTTCATGGCCGGGATCGGGTTCAATCACCCACTCCGCCAAAACCACAGGAACTCCAACTGATGCGGTTTGAGCCGTCAAACGATGTCGTTGACTGGATTTGGTTGCCCATTTGATTTCTACGGCCTGGAGGGCGTCAGGACGTTGATCGGATGTGATCGGAATTTGGTAGCCGCTGTCGGTTTGGATGGTTGCAGCAGTTTTTTGATTCACTGTGACTGACCACAACCTGGCTCCTTCGGGCAGACTAAATGGCAACATGGCATTTCCCTGTGACTTGATAAAATAGGTCGAGTCCGTCACCATTTCTCCTGAGGCAGAAACATGCGTGCGAATGGATGCACGATCTACAACAAGATCAAGAGTCTCTCCTTGATTCAACGGCTGCAGTTCCAATTCCAGCCCCACAGGCAGTGCTGTGTAATGGTAGGCGGCAAGGATCGGAGCATCAATGAAAAGGCGATGCTCGGCAGGGACTTCAGTGGGTTCCAGAGCATTTAAGGAACCCGTGACCGAAACAGGATTCACCCTGAATTGGTAAGCACTGGTCACGATGGTGTAGCCTTGTTCGGATTGAGCATCGGTCGGACGTACTCCAGAGAACGTCAGCGTTTCTCCTCTGGCATTGAAAGGACGCTCATAACTGGCCAACAAGGTGTATGCTCCGGAAACAGGGCTATGAAGTGAAACAGTATATCCCGTTTCGGTTTTCACCCAGTCGCGTACCTCATTGCCGGTAAATTCCAAATTGAAATAATCATCCGGCAATGCCACTTCGAATAAACTCAGCGGTGCTCCGGAAATATAGTAGTGAATCACGCTACTCCCATATGCCATCCCCTCTCCAATCGTGTATAAGTGCAAAACATCCGCCTGCACGGATTGTTCCAAACGTTCGATGGAAACAGAAGCAGTCCAATCCTCCTCGCGAAGTCGGAAAGCAGACTGAATACCATCCAGCTTCCGTGGAAAAAAGCCGGATGGCATTTCGCTCAGTCCGGTGATTTCCGAAGGCTGTGCTCTCAATCCAATCTCGGTCGTCACAGCCAAATTACCTCTGGTAGATTTGGTTCCCAGAACGCCAACACGAGGCAAACTCCATTCTCCCGGGCTCACTGGAGTGTTCTTTTCCAAGACTAACAAGGTAACGCGTCTACCAATAAAAGGTTTTGAAAAGAGGAGTTTCAAGACCACGCTCCCTGATTCTGAAGGCTCGCCAACAAAGTAATCAGCCAGCTCTGAAGCCTGAACATTGGAGAGGTTATAATCAGCCGGTAATTGAATTTGAATTTCGCGAACAGGAGCTTCCCGCACATTCAACTCCAGTTCTGCCTCTATTTTGACATCTGCCAAACCAATCCCATAAATCAAAAGCTCCGACACACTGATCTCGGGCGTGATGTTGTCTGCTCGAATACCCAGTTCATGTATGGTCGAAGCATATCTGTAGGCAAAAACCTGGTTTCCGCGCTGACTGAAAATTTTGGATGCATTGGGCTGGGCCTGCAATTGATCCGGGGATATCTGCGATAGACCGGAGGCCTGATTGACTTCCAGACGTACTGCCCCCAAATTCGCAACCCGCAGCCACCCCCCAAATCGGGTGGCATTCAATGGAAACAGCCTCAGAGGTCGAATGGAAACCGGAAAGGCACCGAGACTTGATTGGGCATGAATCCGAACATTAAAGGAACCTGTCTGTGATTCATTCAGTTTTAATTTAAGCAACCTTCGACCTTCAACTTCATCACTTTCAGTCTCCCAACCATAAAGCTGTCCCGATTCGACCGAAATAATTTCCCCTTCTCCTTCAATGGCAAAAGTTATTTCTTCCATCGAACCTTGCATGATACGAATTTCACTTTCAAATGATTGGCGAATCAACCCCGGACTGATGAGTGATTCCTCCCAAGTCTCTGCGGCAAAGAATAACTTACTGTCTTCTTCTTGATAGTTGCGAAGAATTTTCAAGTAGATGGGTCCCTCTGAGGATGCATTAAATTTCCATGCCTGAGCTGACTCCATGGAAACCTGCCTGAGGATTCCAGCAGACGGATCCACTTCGGCACCCTCGGGAATATTCCGAATCAAGACAGGACGCAGAACCCCTGTAGCCGTGGTAAATTGAATCTCTTCACCCCCGTCATGTTCTGTAATCTTTGCCAGAAAGGTAAACTCCAGCGGGTAACGACCGGGTTGCTCATACTTGGCAACATACCCGTGCAATGGATTTTTTGAGGGAATCAATAACTTTTGGCCAACGTGGATTTCATTTTGATCGATATGATTGATTTGGGCTAAACGATTGACGCTGGTTTGGTATCTGCTGGCAATGCTGTGGAGTGTGTCTCCTGTTTTCACATAACATACCATAGGAGCCAAATGATCCAATAAAGCACCGTCAGCTCGGATGACTTCCTTTAAGGCAGCATCTCCGCCCAGTATATGTATCGCCCCGCCTTTGGGATGTTTCACATTTACCATTCCATTAAAATGAAAAAGCACGACGTCTCCTTTCCAATCACCACTAAGCTCAAAAGAATCCAGGAATACCTTGCGTCGATCAGGATCAGCCAATTCAGTCTCGATTGTTAGTTCATAAGCATCTTGAAAAAATCGATAATGTAAATCGTCACCATTCTTCTGGTTGATTCGTGACAATAACCAGGGGGAAATATTTTCGGTTTCCACGGGAGTCAATCCCTGGGCTTTGCTTGTGGTCACGGTCAGTAATTCATCATGAGTAATACTGATATAACCCCCAGACAAATCGGATGGATTGGACACCAGCCGAATCGGAGACCATTGAGTGAGCAGTGATCGCTCGGCATTGGAATACTGAACGCGAATGGTTCCTTGAAGGGTCTGGCGGGGCGTTTCCGTTTCTTCCATGTAAATCAACAGCAACCGGCGTCCATCAACATTTTTGGTAATAGCCCACTCGATCATGCCTTCCACTTGCACTTCCTCAACTTTGCCATCGCCGTGCAGAACGAATTCCATTTTCTTGAGGTCACCTTGAATCGCGTTGGCTTCTATTTGATAGAGCCCTGAAGCTCCGTCAGATCCAATATGGAGAAGGATATTCTGCTTGAGAGAAACGATCAGTTTTTCCTCCTCTGGCTTCAGCGGTTCCACGTCGGCTTTGATCACCCATTCTGATTTCTGAGCATTCATGGCACCTTCAACTTCAAGTCCGTTCAAACGCAATTCTTCGCTTTTGGCAGGGAGAATGGTTAAAATCAGTAACGATAAAAGCCACTTTTGGATTTTCCATTTATTATGCATAAATCATCCGATCTGTTGTTTGTAATGTTAAATGTTACGGTAATTGATCACTTAAAAACCTGAGATATCCCGAGCCAATTCAATCATTTGCTCCAACTGGTAGGGTCGAGGATCTTCTCCGAAAGCTTCAGGAACGCCTTGATAAATATCCTGCAAGTCAGCAAGAGAAACACCTCCTGCGTGGGGATTCCCATTGAGCCATTCAGCAAAAAATCCCGAGGTAATCGCCAGTTTCATCGCTGGAGAACTCTCTTTGATTTCAGGAATCGACGCACGATAAGGAACGGTCCATTCCTTTTCATGGTATTCTGATGTGTGTGGCACACGATACCTCACTCGAACCTGACCGATGGGACCGCGTCCGTCCTCGATGGGTTCGATCACGTAAAGGGCATTCCCAGATTCGGTAGCCGCAATTTCAGCCGCATCGACGGTATTGTCTCTGAATTGCTCTTTCTTCAACTGATGTTTTGCATAACCGACCTGTCTCCATCGATTCACCCGATCAGGATTGAACTCTACCTGAACCTTGACATCCGAAGCGGCCACATTCAAAGCTCCCGCCAACTGGTCAGCAAACTCACGTGAAGCTTCGGAAGGATCGTTCAAAAACCCGTATCGTCCGTCACCGTTTCTGGAGAGGACTTCAAGCAACGGATCGTTCAAGCCATCCCAACCTATTCCGAAACAATCAAAGGCAATTCCGCGCCGCCTCTCATCGATGACTTTTTGCTTCAGTACTTCAGGATCAATACTGCCCAGATTAGCTGCACCATCCGTCAGCAGCACAACTCGATTGATTCCATCTTTGATATAATGATTGGAAGCCACCTCGTATGCCGCTTTTAGGGCTTCTTCTATATTGGTTCCACCCTGTGGAGTTAGAAGGTTAACTTTCTCCAGTAAAGGCATCGGAGCCCCGCCAGGCACTCCATCCACCCAAAGGCGTGCCGTGCGCGCAAAACTGACGACGCTGATTTTATCCTGAGCGGTGAGCTGTTGGCTTAGGACCTGTAATGCCTGATGCAATATCCTCCGACGATCCGCACGTTCCATTGAACCAGAATTATCTAGCAGCAAAGTCAAATGCATGGGGCGATCTCCGGCACGCCCCGTCGCGGAAGTTTGTAAGGCAAAACGCAGAACATCTCGATGGTGGGCGAAGGGATGTTGAGACTGCTCTGAATGAAAACCTACTGGTTGATTTGAGTAGGGAGCTGGATCGCGGTAATCAAAGGCGTTCAAAAACTGCTCACTGCGGATACTCTCTGGGTTCGGAAGTTGCCCTTCATTCAACGCAGCCTTGGCAAGTTTAAAGGACACGTCCGAGACATTGAGTGAAAAGGTCGATGTCGATTCTTCCGCAGTATCAATCTCTGGACGATGCTCCACATTGGTTGCAGCAGCGGGTTGAGTTAAAGTCAGGTTCTGTTTCTCCACACTGACGTCGCCATCCTGTAAGGCCGCTCTGCCTAATGCCATATGGGCAGATTGCGTTCTGGCACCTGCGCTGAGTTCAGCAGAAATCGACTCACCACGAGCTTCCACTTCACTTAATTTTTTCAGGTCACTTTTCAGAACCTGAAATCTCTGTCCGATTTGCGCTTCAGCCTGGATTTGTTTTTCCTGCACCTCACTCAACTGTTCAACTTCCTTTAAAACTTCAGACTCCTCAAATCGATTCATGACATCACCTAGCCTGCCCGAACGACGACTCATCACCGATTTCCCAAGAGTGGGAGAATTACCATTGGAGAATTCCACAGATTTGGCATCGATGGATTCACCAAGAGCTTGCTCTCCCAATCCTCTACCTCGGGCTGGAGCAGATGGAGCCGCTCCTACCCTTGGTTGTTGAGCTTGAGAAAGCTGCATTCCACGGGACAATCGGCTCACAGACTGAGGTCCTCGCCCATTACTGACTTCATCTTGAGACTGAAATCCGAAGGCCATATGATCGTCGGCATCTAATGATTCGTTGATACCGAAACGCACAGTTCCCCACTGTGTTTCAAGTCCAGAATCATCCGAAACAGGCTTGGAAGAAGTAGGATTGACTCGTATATATGCCGCTGTCTTGGGTGAAGGTTCTTCGACGGCCGTATCCTGAAGTGCGATCCCTTGCCCCTGAGATATCGCATCCATTTGTAAACCTTTGGAGTAATGAGAGATATCATAAGCACCGCCTAACCCCAAACCATCATTGGGAACTTCATCAAAGAAATTTTCGGTTGATTCCGAAGTGCCCGCAACAAATGGAAGCCCCAGCATGCCACCACCTCCTCCTCCCATACCTCCGGAATAAGTAGCACCAGCACGACCATAGTCATCTGAAAAATTGTCGGACAATTGTTTGTCGACGGCATCGCCGAATTGAACAACAGGCTCAGATGACTCGGCAATAAAGTGAGTAACATTCTCCTGCTCAGGTTGATTCTCAATGACCGCTCCACCGAATTCAGCTCGGGGTGATTCTGAAGGTCTAGTATCAACATCAAATCCAGTCACTCCACCAAGGGCCCCATCGGGCGCATCCATCGCATAGAGCTCTACGTCTTTCTGCTTGGATTTGAACAGTCTGTTTAAGGCTGGAGTTCTGGTGATTTCCGCCTCTGGCAAAGCGTATTCATCATTCGCAGGAGTGTAATTCCACCTATCCGGGCCTCGTTGTTCATAAAGCGCTTCCAGTTTTTCCTCCATTTCCGGTTCAACTGCCAGGAAATCAATAGTGCTGGTGCCTCTCTGAACTCTGACAGAACTACTTGGGCTTTTCGCAGCTTTGAAATTCTCCACAGATTTCATCGTATCCTCAAGAGACCGCACTGCGGGCAAGGATCGAAATTTGTCTGTAGATATTTGTTCCGGTTGCGCTGCTGATACTTTAGATGAGAGTGATAGATCCGAGGATTTATCTTCTGCTAAACCGAGTGAACCAAGCTGAGCGGACGTCTTTTCATTCGTGATGACTCCTCCCGATACAAAGTTTTCTACTACAGTTGGAGCACTCTTGCGCAGTTCCGCACCAAAAGACCCAGCAGGCTCCTGAGGCCCATTTAAACGGTAAGACATTCCCGATTGCTTTTTGGAAAGTTCCTCGTTTGAAGATTCAAACCACGATGTTTCCCGATCCTCTGCGGCCTTTTGAGGTCGGTTTGCATCAGGCCACAAACCGAAAGACACCGATGCAGGCGGTTCAACGGTTGGTTCTGGGATGTCTTCGGCAACCAACCCTTCACTGATAAAATAATTGTGAGATTCTTCAGGAGAAGCAGCAGTCTTAACGCGAGAATTGTTGGACAATCTTCGGCGAGATGTCTTCTCCACCTTCGGGATCATGCTGTTGCTAAACAGTTCGGTAGTATCATATCGCTCTTTATCCGAAAGCACGATCATTCGCTCGGCGGCTCCTACCGCATCCTGCATGGGGGACTTGACTTGCAAAAGAAAACTATACGCCGACAAAAGCAGAATCAGCGAGGCGGCAATTCCCATGGGAACGAACCATGGCAAATTCCGAATCTTTTTATCCTGTCTCGCCCCAGAAAGGTCCCCCTTGAAGGAGGCAAACAGATCTTTCCTGCGATGTTCACTCAGTTTTTTAGGTGCATCCAAGTCACTATCGTGTTTAGCAGAATCCGTGGATGTTGCCTGCCGAATGACGCCGATGGCGGTCTCTATTTCTTTCGCAATCGCCTCGAGTTCAGGATCATTCTCCAAGGCAATTTTCACCTTTTGTGCGTCGGAGTCGCTCAGTTCACCTAAAAGGTAGGAGGTCACCAGAACTTCCATATCTTCATTTTGATTCAAGCGATCATTCATTTTCCCACTCCAATCTTCTTTAATTCAACCCCCAGAGACTTGATGGCGTGATGTAACACATAGCCTACATTACTCACGGAAAGCCCAGTCACTTCAGCTATTTCCCTGTAGGACATTTCTTCCTCAAATTTCAGGCGTATGAGCCTGCGGCTGCGTTCGTCAAGGGATTCCAGACTGATTCGTACCAGCCCCACAGCCTCTTGATGAACAATGGACTCATCAGGAAGCATCCCTTCATCTTCTGATTCAATCAGCAAGGTCTCACCGGTTGATGTTGTTTGTTGCATAGAAATATGACGGCCTGATTTTCGGTGATGATTGGCAGCCAGGTTATGAACCGTTCTATAAAGCCAGGGTTTCGGCTCCCTAACCTGTTTAAAATGAACCTGTAACTTCATAAACGCCTCCTGCACCAAGTCCTGAGCGACTTCGACAGACCGAGCCAATCGGTAGGCATAGGCAAGCAACGGAGTTTCGAGAGTCTCAAAAAGAGCCTCAATCGTCTCGGAAGGTTTATTCCCATGATTGGATGAATCCGAAAGCACCACTTTCCTCATTCCTTTGCCAATTTGTTCAATAATCGATCAAACTTATCTGATTCTGTCGAGTGTCATGAAATAAAGACCCGTGTAGAAGGACATTATTAGAATAATTTGTATTTTTTTCGAAATGAGAGGATCCAAGTGATCAAAAGTCACTTAAGTCAATGCGTCTTCCATCCGATGAATGCAGGGGCAGGAGTCCAAGAACAAATACGGCCCTGGAAACCAACCTGACTGGCAAATGTAAATCGACCGAATACCGTGAACGAACAAGCAGCACCTTTACCTATCCTCATATTGGCAGCCATATTTATTGCGGTCTGGAATATGGAACCTTTTGTGGTAGAGGAAGACAATGTTTCGACAAGGGCGACCGTTTCTTTGGATTCAGCTCCAGACTATCGCGAATTCTCATCGGAAAAAGATTTGCCAGATGCTCGAAATCGGGATGTAAACCCAGAAAGTAAACCGTTCGTCCATAGCAGCACCAACCAGGTTCAAAAACTTCACTAACAAGGTGGACCTGCAAAGACGGGGGGAGATCCCTCTATTATAATTACGAAGGGACCGAAAGAAATCAGCTTTGGAGTTGTCAGAACTTGATGCGACGCTTGGATTCGTCTGGCTGTCGTTTAAAATAAACCGCGACGTGCCCCACGCGAGTCACCAACTGACTGTTCGTTAGTTCGGCAATTTTAGGTGCCAACTCCTTTTTTTCTTCTTTGAATTCGACGAAACGAACTTTCACCAGTTCAAGCCGATCCAGAGCCTCACCCAACTCTTTCAAAAAACCCTCACTCAGACCATTCTTACCGATCTTAATTGAAGCATCCATGCCCTGAGCAATCGCCTTGAGCTGACGCCTTTGGGGAGAAGTCAGAGTTTCATTCATGGTTTTTCAAAAACATCGACTCGGGCAGGAGGAAAATTCATCCATACAACGCTGGTGTGACGACGTGAAAAAGCAGCCAGTGCGGGATTGGGGCTTTTTCTGATATCGTATGTAAACTGAATAAAACGACCTCCATTTGGAAGTATCGCCTCGGACTCAGACAAGATAGATTCAACCACACTGGTTGGTAAGGATCGCAGCGGAAGCCCCGAGACAATACAGGCAACTGAAGAAGCTTGAATTCCGTGATCCTCCTCGAGTAGCTGTTTGAGCCTGGAAGCATCTCCCTGAATCACTTTGACAGAGGGAAACCGGTTTCGGAGATGACTGGACATGGCCTCAGAGCGTTCTACAGAGATCAGTTGCTTGCCATCGATTCCACTTTTTAACAACTGTGTGGTGATAGCTCCCGTACCAGCTCCAAGCTCCACGACGCATTGCCCATCGCGGAGGGCTGGCACCTGGTTAGCCATCCTCTTGCCTAATGCCGGACCACTGGGAGCAGCAGCGCCGACTGGAGCCGGATTGGCTAAGATTTCTTTGAAAAAAAGACCGATCGAAGCCAGCCCGGATGTCGGAGTATCCATCATGTTAAAATATCATTCCTGTTGTCTTGCCTTGTTCAAGCGGCTTTCTTTGCCCCTGGCAACTTAAGAAAGACGGACGCTACCATTGTCTTACATAGGTGTCAAAATACTTTGGAATCATGGATTGCAAGCCTTGCACCTGTTCATGCAGATTACCCGCAACTATGTTGAAACGTGTTTGCCGGCATCCACTGAGGTTTTTGATGAAGCTTTTTGCTTTATCAGCAGCTTTGGTGTGTGCAGCGCTGGATGCCATGCAACTTAAGTTGAGAAAAAACCTGACGCTTCCAGAAAGAAACAAATGGCAAACCAAGTGGAGCCAACGTATTTTGCGCGCACTAAATATTCAGGTTCTGTTTCAAGGATTTCCGCCCACAAAAGGAATGCTGGTCACCAATCACTTGAGTTATTTGGATATCATGGCCATCAGCTATGTGTTGCCATCCACCTTCCTCAGTAAGGCGGAAGTTCAAAAGTGGCCCTTTATCGGATTATTAACCCAATTTGCCGGTACTTTGTTTGTGAGAAGAGAACGCAAGAGCGATTTACATGCATTGACCAAAGCCTTTTCAGATGTGTGGAAACAGGATTCCATCATCGTCATGTTTCCTGAAGGCACGAGCTCCGATGGTGATGCAATACTGCCCTTCAAGTCTTCTTTATTAAAACCGGCATGTGATGAGTCACAACTGATCACTCCGGCTCATTTAAGGTACGATTGCGAGGATGGTGACCTGAAGGAGGACGTTTATTTTTGGAAGGACATGACTTTTGCCCCTCACCTTCTCAGATTGCTCAGCACCCGTTCAGTGAAGGCAAGCATCACATTTGGCGAACCCAGATCAGCGGAAAATCAAGATCGAAAACAACTCACCCAATCTCTCTGGCAGGATATTCATGAAATGCATGAAAGAAGTCTGGAGGAAAGGAATAAACAGAGACACCGAGGCAACGAATAGTCGCTGAGTTTCGTTGTTTATAATCGCCTGGCCACAACGAATCCGTTGAACATTCCATATTTCCAAATCGAAAGGTTGAGGCAGAAATCGACAAATGGATGAACCTCTCGATCGGTGCATTGGATCGATTCTATCTTACATCCTTCATAGCGTAAGAACGCAGCTATCTCCATGGGATTGGTGGCAATGATGGCATCATCATCTGGTGTGAAAGGTTCTTTAACGATGGGCTCCATACGATCAAAACGCCAGTGTTCATAGGCTCCCTGAAGAACCTTTCGCTTTTGGAGTAGTCGTTTTAAATTGCCAAGCTTGTTTACGATTCCACGCATGCGAGGGTGATAATCGCGGAATCCGATAACACGAAAAAAATTGGGACTGGAAACCACGACGCGCCCTCCCTTCTTCGTCACACGAACCAGTTCCTTTAAAAAAGCTTCCGGTTCTTCAACGTGTTCCAGAACGTTAAACGCACCAACGACTCCAAAGTAAGAGTCCTCGTAGGGCAGATTTTTGCCATCGTAAATGACGCAGTGACCAGAGTGCTTTTGGGCTTGTTCGATGTTGGGATGAGACACATCCACGCCATGAGCCGTCACACCTTTTTGGGTCAGAGCCGCCACCACCTGCCCCACTCCACACCCCACGTCCAAAACAGAGCCATCAGAATCTTCTGGAATTAAGGTCCGTATATACTTTTGGTAAAAGGAAACATCCCAACCTGAAAGAAACTCAGCATAGGCATGGTTGTGATGATAAGATTCCTGATGTCCCATGTTAGGTATGAGTAGGCTTTAAAACGTAGACTGGGATTTGACCACTTATTCTGTTCGTTGTTCCCCGCAATGAGAACAATGATCCAACAGGGAATGACGGACATGGTGGCAGGAGGGACATTCCTCGAATAAATCCGTTCCACAGGAAGGACAAGTGTATGCCTGTTCTCCCTCGTTCTCTACGTGATGTGGTATGGTTTTGTGGACCGTTCGCCGGGTCCAATAAAGAAACTTGCGAGGTCCGGTCCGAATTGGGTACTCGCAGATAGGGCAAAGAAAGCGTTCATAAGCCTCTCGATATTGTTTGATCAAGGCCTCCTTACCCGGAAAGGAAACCGATCGAATAGCGTAAATCAAAATTCTACCGATCCCTAACAATAGTGCGGTGATCAGTATATACTTCACAAAGACTGGCGGAAAATATTTGTTCGCGACCCAATAAGATTTGATGAGCGTCGCGATTCCAAAAGAAAGAAAAACCGGATAGTAAACACTGCGTTTCTTCCGGATGACCAGCCAAGAAGAAACCGCCAACATGGGGATCAAGATGATCAATTGCAAGGTGGCCAGCCACAGTCTATGGCGCTTGAATTGTTCATTGTATTCCTCACGGGCGGGAATCTGCTGCTCCTTGATTTGTGCATCAACCTGCTGTTTTTCATCCTCAGCCAAACGTTTTTGTTCTGCTTTTTCATGCAGAGTTTGATTGAAAAGCTGAAATTCTGTTTGCGTTTCAAGGAACCGGTTTAATGTGCTGGTGAGATTTTCCTGATCAGATTCGGTTAATTCCACCTCCTTTTGAATGGATAGTTTTTGTAGCTCAACCAGCTGTCCGATGGTCTGCTGCAGATTTCGTGAGCCATCCGAAAGAATCCGTTGCTCATCTTTTTGTCGCGCAATTTGGCGATCCAATGCAGCGATTTGAACGGACAGATCCGTGGATCTTGTTGAAAGCGATCCATCCACGTAATTGGTCTCGATGGTCTCCCAATCAGGACCTTTGATCCTTTCGATGTCCCGTAGGAAGAAACCCTCCAACAGATATACCAAAATGCCAAAAACCAGAGTCAAACCCCAAATAACCACCCTACTCAACCAAGGGCCTTTCGGTTGAACTGATTTCTGTTGTTTGGCACTGGTGTGATTCATTTATTTGAACCTAATACGGCATCTTGCCTTACCGAGACAGAGGGCGTCACGGCAAGGCACCCAAAGGCAAATCTTAACTATGCTCCAGAATTGGCATTGCTGGCACTCTCTCCTCGCTTGATTCCATGAGAAGCGACATATTCTTCGATATACAAAACGTTGCTACCGGCGTGCTGGATGACTTTCAATAAATTATCCATGGTGGCCAACTCTTCCAGTTGTTCATTGATGAACCAGGATAACTGGTTCTGAGATATGAAATCAGATTCCTCAACGGCCAGTTTCATCATGTCATTAATGTCACGGGTCACCTCACGTTCCCAGTCCAGTGCAAGAGAGATGGCAGACTTGATGTCCGGGAATTCATTCTGAGGGCCTGCCACGGGTGGGATGGCAACGCTACCTCCGGCATCAACCAGATATTTCACAAAACGCATAGCATGGTCACGTTCTTCATCCGCCTGTTGATAAAAGAATTCTGAAAGCTGAGTCAGACCTTCCCCATCAAAATATGTCGCCATGGATATGTATTGAAGTGAGGCTGCAAACTCCCGACCAATCTGTTTATTGATCGCCGCATTCATCGGTTCGCTGATAATATTACCTTGTTTTTCCATATCTAATATTCCTTTGGGAGAACATAATCTATTTGCCAGATAACACAAGAAAGCACAGTTGGTTGCAGTGATTGCTTAAAATGAGAAAGCAGCAAAACCGATTAGGGCTCAGTTAACCACTGAAGATTCGGCATGCATTAGGCCGGGAGGCAAACCTTCAATTTGACGACGAACCGACCTTTCAGGAATGTTCAGTATTTCAGCAATCTCCACTTCTCCCAAACCCATTAGTAGCTTCAATCTTGCAAGATCTGATTTCCACGGATTCTCGGAACAATAAGCTTCAACCGATTCGATCCATTCTGCGGTTTGATCTGCGGCGCATGCGAAACCAATGCGACAAGTCGTGGATTGGGTTTGGAAATGCCGCCAAATTTCGACCATGGCCACTGCGGCCTGGGTGTAATATTCGCGGCGCAGCGACCAAAGTTCTGGACAGCTGATCACGGTTGAGAGAAAGAGCTGATGAACAAAAGAGACAGATGTATAAGTGCGCCCAGATGCAGATGTGTCCAGCACCTCTGAAACCAGAGCGTGAAGCTCCTGTCTGATCCAGGTTTGAAGTGTTTGATTGTGCTGATTCCAAGGCGTCTGCATACCAAGCCTTCCAGAAGCACTAGCATCTGAGACGACCTAAGGATGTGCCACTTTCACCAAAATGAAAAGCGCATCTTTCCGGGAATCTACTTACCCTTCCAAGCAGATTTGGCGACCGCTACCGCGTAGTCACGATTCAGTCTTGAAATAAAATCGAGTGTGATTTCTTTCGGGCAAACCGCTTCGCAGGCACCGGTGACAGTACAATTTCCGAAGCCTTCCTCGTCCATCGTCTTGACCATGGCCAGGACGCGTCGGTCTTTCTCTGGTTTTCCTTGGGGAAGAACACCCAGATGCGAGGCTTTTGCCGACACAAAGAGCATGGCTGAAGCGTTCTTACAAGCAGCCACACAGGCTCCACAGCCAATACAGGCCGCAGCATCCATCGCCGTTTCAGCATCATCTTTAGGCACTGGAATAGCGTTGGCATCCGGTGTACCACCAGTGCTGGCAGACACGAATCCGCCGGATTGAATCACCCGATCAAACGCATCCCGGTCGACGATCAAATCACGCACAACCGGGAAGGGACGAGCGCGCCAAGGTTCGATGGTAATGGACTGGCCGTCGTGAAAGTGGCGCATATGCAACTGACAGGCAGTGGTAGCTTTTTGCCCTCCATGGGGCATACCGTTGATGACCAGAGAACAGGTACCGCATATACCTTCCCGGCAATCCGAGTCAAATGCTATGGGTGCTTCGCCTTTACCAATGAGTCCCTCATTGACGATATCCAACATTTCGAGGAAGGATATATCTGGATCTACATCATTTGCCTGATAAGTGACAAACTCACCAGCATCGTCGGCACTTTTTTGCCGCCAAATTTTCAAGGTAAGATTCATTACTTGTAACTCCTCTGGGTCATTTTGACTTCGTCGTATTTCAAAGCTTCCTTATTCAAAGTCGGGGGTTTGTTTTCGCCTTGATATTCCCAGGCGGCCACGTAAGAGAAGTCTTCGTCGTTTCTCAAGGCTTCCCCGTCTTCCGTTTGATATTCCGTACGAAAATGGCCTCCACATGATTCATCACGATTGTGCGCGTCACGGCAAAGCAACTCTCCGAACTCCATGAAATCTGCCACACGTGATGCCTGCTCAAGCGCAACGTTCAACTCATTTGCATCTCCGGGAACGCTCACATTTTGCCAGAACTCTTCGCGAAGTTCGGGAATGCGCTTAATCGCTTCAGCAAGTCCTTCCTTGTCGCGGGCCATACCGCATTTTTCCCACACCAAGCGACCCAGTTCCCAATGCATCGAGCGGATGGTTCGTTTACCTTTAATTGAGAGCAGTTTTTGGATCTTAGCATTGACCTCTGCCTCAACGCTCTTGAAAGCATCATGTGTGGTGGAAGGTCGATTCTGTTTATGAGATGCGAAGTAATGTCCAATTGTATAAGGGATCACGAAGTAACCGTCTGCCAGTCCCTGCATCAGTGCGCTTGCACCGAGACGGTTGGCGCCATGGTCGGAGAAATTAGCTTCACCAAGCACGAACAACCCTGGGATGTTGCTCATTAAATTATAATCCACCCAAAGTCCTCCCATGGTGTAATGGGGAGCCGGGAATATACGCATGGGCTGTTTGTAGGCGTTTTCACCTGTGATCCGCTCATACATGTCGAATAGGTTGCCGTATCGTTCTTTAACGGCTCCTTCTCCCAATCGTTTGATGGAATCAGCAAAATCCAGGAAAACCCCTAACCCTCCCGGACCAACCCCACGTCCGTCATCACAGACTTCCTTTGCCGCCCGTGAAGCAATGTCTCGGGGAGCCAGGTTTCCGAAACTTGGATATTTTCGTTCAAGGAAATAATCGCGTTCAGATTCGGGGATGTCCCAAGACTTACGTTTGTCGTCTTGTTTTTTCGGAACCCAGATACGGCCGTCATTTCTCAGAGACTCGGACATCAGGGTCAACTTGGATTGATGATCTCCACTGACAGGGATACAAGTCGGATGAATCTGAGTGTAACATGGATTGGCAAATGCCGCTCCGCGCTTGTAGGCCCGATAAGCTGCAGTCACATTGCAACCGACGGCATTGGTGGAAAGATAAAAAACAGGACTGTAACCCCCTGTTGCCAAGATAACCGCATCGCCTGAGTGAGAGGAAATCTCACCATTGACCAGATTCCTGACAACCACTCCCTTGGCGTGTCCATCCACGAGAACCAAATCCTGCATTTCGGTTCGGGGGAACATTTGCACATTGCCGAGTCCTATCTGGCGGCTCAGCGCCTGATAAGCTCCGAGCAGCAACTGTTGCCCCGTTTGACCGCGTGCATAAAAAGTTCGGGAAACCTGGGCGCCTCCGAAGGATCGGTTGGATAAGTAGCCACTATACTCGCGGGCGAACGGAACCCCTTGAGCGACGCATTGGTCAATGATTTGACGACTGATCTCCGCCAGACGATGAACATTGGCTTCCCTGGCCCGAAAATCACCGCCCTTGATCGTATCATAAAAGAGACGATGGACACTGTCTCCGTCGTTTTGATAATTTTTCGCCGCATTGATACCACCCTGTGCGGCGATACTGTGCGCACGCCGCGGGCTATCCTGGTAGCAGAAACATTTAACCTTATACCCCAGTTCGGCGAGAGTGGCAGCGGCCGAGGCACCGGCCAACCCGGAGCCGACGACGAGGATTTCAAACTTACGCTTGTTGGCAGGATTCACCAATTTCAAGTCGAACTTGTGGCGCTCCCATTTGCTGGCCAATGGCCCCGAAGGTATTTTTGAATCTAAGTTCATTACTTCAGTACCTCCTTTCCAAAGCCGAGGAGTACGGCGAGGGGGATCGAAGTGTTCCCGATGAAAATGACCCAGGCCATGCCGACTGCCAGGCCATTAAACCAGCCCCGAAACTGTCCAGTGCTCAAGCCCAACGATTGAAACAGGCTTTTCACTCCATGGCTGAGGTGGATGCATAACAGACCATTGGCAACCAGATAGAACAGGGAAGAAAGTGGGTTAGAGAATCCAAGAATGACCATTTTATAAACATCATGCCTGCCTTTGGCATCATGTCCCGTGTAATCCGGGGTGATGGTGAAATCAAATAAATGGTAAACGATGAAGGCAAAGACGATCAAACCACTCCAGATCATCGTGCGGGACGCGAAGGATGCTCCGTTGGTCTCCTGTACCTCATAACGACTGGGGCGTGCGGCCCTGTTCTCCTTGACCAATTGAACCGCCGCCCAGATGTGTAGTCCTACACAGGCAAGCAATCCAATGCGTGCAACCCATAGAAGCTTTGGCATGGATTTAAGGAAGGCTCCATAGGCGTTTAATTTTTCCTGCCCTAAGAATATTTGCAGGTTCCCTACCATGTGACCAATCACGAAACCGAAGAGAGCAAGCCCTGTCAGCCCCATGATATACTTTTTCCCCAGGGAGGATTGAAAAATGGCTTTGAAAATGTTCATGTTTTGACGCACTCGGCTATTGATGGATCGATGCACTCGTGACGTAGCCGTCATTCAGTCACAGGCTACTGATACATTTATAAGGATACCTGTTTAAAGTCAATGACAGTGGAAAAATATTAGCGCAATTAATGAACCCCATTATCAGGATAATGACCTTTATTGAGACCAGGCTTCGGTAATTCGGCGGCTCAGCTCGGTGAGATGTTGAATAGATCTGGATGTGGTGGGGCTTTTTCGCTGGATCAGCAAGGAATGAAGCCCCGCAGCGTTGGCACCTTCAAGATCCTCGTCCCCCTGATCACCCACATGCAGCAGACGGTTTGCCGGAAGCCCCAGTTTGCTGATGGTGTGTTCGAAGATAACCGGTGAAGGCTTGGTAAATCCAATGTCACAAGACACCGTCACCAGTTCAAAAAAACCTCCAAGCTTAAGCTGGTTCAAGAGGGGCTTGAGTCGAGTGTCCCAATTGGAAACGATCCCCAACCGAAAACCTCGACTTGCCAGTTCATCAAGAGCGGGAAGAACATCTTCATGTATTTTCCAAACACGCGGATCTTCAAACCTTTCATAAAGCTTTGGAAATAATTCCAGACAAGCCTCAAGCGGCACCATTCCTTCAAACGTTTTGATCACCAGCTCCTTCCAGTGCTCAGGGCTATAATGAAAGTCTGTTTTTGATTTCCATGCAGCGGAAAACTGCTGGTTCAACTTTTCAGAATCGACGTCCTTCCAACCCGATTCCTTTGCGACGTCTGCGTATATGTGTCCAACAGAGGGCCAGGGTTCAATCAAGGTTCCTCCAACGTCAAAAAGGACCGCTTCGACAGGAATTGGTTCTGAATCGAATGGTTGGTTGGAAGTGGATTTCATGCAATCGTTTTTTGGATTAAGCCGCTTGAGTTCTTCGGGGTGCAGGGAGTGCTATCCAATCAACGCGAGGTGTGCAAGCCTATTTCAACTTTCGATGAAAAGAAAATGGCACTTCAAACAATCACATACTTTCCAATAGCCGATCGAAGCTCCACGCCTGCGAATGATTTCCACAAAGATCGGCAGCGCGTCCATGCATCCAAACACCATAACGAAGGGTCAGCAAGGGGTTCTGATTGAACCGTTGCTGAGCCATCAAACCGCCGAGAAAACCGGCAAGGATATCCCCCGTTCCTCCTTGAGCCAAAGTTGGATTTCCTGATGGATTGACATAGATGGGACTGGAGGCATCGCCGATAAGTGTTTGATGTCCCTTTAAGACGACAAGGCAGTTACCATACTTTTCAGACAATCGTCGAAGCGCTGTGGGTCGATCAGCTTGAATTGCCGTGGTTTCAACGCCAAGCATACGAGCAGCTTCACCTGGATGAGGAGTGATGACCCTCAATGCACTTTTGGGACCACCTGTCGCAGGCAACCAATCCAAAGCGGAGGCATCAATGATCACGGGTGCCGGGAACGATTCCCAAACCTCAGCCACTTGTGAACGAAGCGCTCGAGGGATCTCATCGGAAGCAAGGCCGGGGCCCATCACGATCGAGGTCGCTTTGGGAGGGATGAGCAAGTGGTTTTTTACTGGAAAAACCATGACATTCTGAAGCTGGGAAGCCACCGGTTGATAAGCACTCTCATGGGTGGACAGCTCCACCAGTCCTGGCCGTGCCCGGCTGGCTCCACGTGCGGCAAGGACAGCCGCTCCGTGATAGCCACGACTCCCAGCAAAAATCATGGTGCATCCATAAGTTCCTTTATGAGATTCGAGAGGGCTGATAGAGGGATGAAAGGAAAAATCTGAATCCTCACCAAAATATATTTCAGTTCCATGATCGGGAAGATCAATCAACCCTACATCGCTGATCACTTCGATTCGCCCTACGTATTTGGAGGCTCCAGAGGCCAGCATCCCAGATTTTACAGCTCCAACTGTCCAGGTCTCGTTCGCTTCAATCGTTGTTCCCAGCGGTTTCCCCGTGTTCACATCAAGGCCTGAGGGAATATCCACCGAAATGGTCACAGCCTCGCTTGCATTGACATGCCTCACCACCTCTGCCCAGGCCCCTTCGAGGGGACGATTCAATCCAATCCCAAACAGACCCTCCACGATAAAATCAGGAGATTCCGAAAGTGCCTGCTGCAGGGCATTCAATTGCTCTTCCGGGTGGCGCACATTGATGAGTTTCAAGTTTCGCCTGGAAATCCATGGACAAGCTGCCCGAACATCATCCCCATTGTGCCCCTTGCCGGCAAGCATGAGAAGGTTATCTCCAGGTCGGCTGACAGCCATCAACTTCTCCCCCAACCTTTGACCAACCCGCGCAATCACCTCTTCTTCCAGAATACCTTTTTCCCAGGTATTCGTCTCCCATGCCCGCATGGATTCCAGAGTTAGGACAGGTATTGCCATGATCCAAACCTTTGCGTTTGTGATTAAACCAGGTTCCAACCTTCCCGGTATTCTCTTTTGAGAAATCGCTGACTGTCCGTCATATTTGTGATGCGCATTCCGGAATGGTTCCACTGGATTTCCTGTCCTATTCGGTAAGCAACATTCCCGAGATGATTAGCCTCGGTGAGTGGTCCGGCGTATCCAAAATGACAGGTGGTTGGAGCACCAGTTTTACAGGCATGAATCCATTCCTCATGATGCCCGAGAGATTTAGGAATCCACGGCGCCGGTTTTTGATAGTTCACGAATCTTCCCTCTGGCAACAGCACATGTTTGCTGTAATTGGACAAAAGCATTCCCTCCTCACCTATGAACAACACCCCGCTTTTCCATTGTGGAATTCCTCCGCGTTTCCAAATCTCTGGTTTATGTGAGCCTTGATGCCAGGTCAGTTTTAAATCAGCTCGATCTCCCCTGGCAGGGTAAGTGTATTCAGCGGACATGGAAGCAGGGGCTATTTCATAATGAGGGGGAGGACCCCAAGCTCGGACGGAAATGGGAGCGTCCAGATTCAAGGCCCAAAATGGAAGATCATTCCAATGACTCCCCAAATCAGACATCGTCCCATTACCAAAATCCCACCAGCGATACCATTTGGGGCCGGGGAAATAAACATCATGGTAAGGACGCCATGGAGCCGGGCCCAACCAGAGATCCCAATCCAAATAACCCGGAACGGGGCTGCTTCCCAAGGGGCGTTCATGACTCCACACCAGGTCCCGATTGGCCTCTGCTTCACTCTGCCCTTGCCAGCCCCAGGCGCGAGATACCCAAACATGCACTTCGGAAACCTGACCAATGGCTCCGCTTTGAATCAATTCAACGACTCGACGATAATTGTCACCAGCATGAATCTGCGTTCCCATTTGAGTTGCGACATTGGCTTTGACAGCGGCTTCTGTGATCATGCGAGCCTCATACACATCTCGTGTGAGGGGCTTTTCACAGTAAACGTGCTTACGTAGCTTTAATGCAGGCAAGGTTGCAAACGCATGGGTATGCTCGGTTGTGCTGACAACTACCGCATCATAATCCAGGTCGGCAGCATAAAAGGATCGAAAATCACGAAAGGTTTTTGCGTTGGGATGCTTGCTTTTCGCAAGGTCCAAATGACGCTGATTGACATCACAAAGCGCCACTATATTTTCGCCGCTCACCTGCCCCATGTTGCGCCCGCCTCGTCCCCCTACCCCAATCACGGCAATGTTTAATTTACTGTTGGGCGATGCGGATGAAACAACGGAAGGAAACCCGATACCACAAACTGCGATAGCTCCCAGCTGATGTTTCAAATACTGGCGTCGGCTAATGGCCTTTCCTTGGTCTGGCTTGCGTGGATTCATGTTCAAATCTTTCCATGAATGACGTGCTGAGACAATCAAAAGGAATCAGTGTTTTGTCCAAAAGGATGCTCAGTTGATCAGGCAACAAATTCCCAGAATCTCGTTTAAGACATCATCGTCAGCTATTGCATCTGAGGGGCAAGCTCAAGCTTGGACTCCAACGTGACAAGTCGGGGTTCAGGCGGACTTGTTTCTGATGTCGCGGCAGATTCCTCGTTGGGATGCTTGGATGAAGGTGAGCACCTGTTGACAGGGAGCAGACGAAAAAATTTCCATCCCCTGAATCACAGCCTCCGCAAGCAACAACTTTCCAGAGTGCAAGTAATGGTAGAGTTTCTTTAACTCGGTGCGTTCCTCCAAATTTAATCCGGCACGCCTGAGTCCGACGGTATTTAATCCACAGACCGTGTTGTTGCCAGTCGCCATCATGAATGGCGGAAGGTCTTTGCTGATACCAGCACCGCCCTGCATCATGGCCAGTGTTCCGATCCGTGCAAACTGGTGGACCATGCAGTTACCTGAAATAAAAGCCCGATCTTCGATGATGACATGTCCTGCAATCAAGGCCCCGTTGACAATGACATTTTGATTCCCTACATGACAATTATGGCCAAGATGTGAATGCGCCATGAAAAAATTGCCATCCCCAATGGTTGTGTCCTCTTCCATCGAATTGGAACGATGAATGGTGACATGCTCTCGAAAGATATTGTCCGCCCCGATTTTCAGCTGAGTGGGTTCATCAGCATACTTAATGTCCTGAGGGGTGTCACCGATCACCGCTCCTGCATGAAAGCGACACCCCTTTCCAACAGTTAATTGCCCCGTCAAATGCACTTGAGGCCCAACCACGCAATTTGGTCCCAAACGCACCCCCTCATCAATCACCGCGAAAGGCCCGACCTCCACACTGGAATCCAGTTCGGCTTTGCGGTGAATGACAGCGGTTGCATGTATCGGCATGGCCGCAATTTAAAAACCAGCTCGTAACCAAACAAGGCTAATGATGAATAAAACGAAAACCATTTTTCGTGAAGATTGAGAAGTAAAGATTGGTTACCGCAGACGTTACTCCATTTTAATTGACATTAAAATCCCGCAAATAGCGGTCAAAGGTCACCATAAAGTGTACCTACTACATGAAGAAAGAATCGGCATGTTCGGTAAAACCAATATCAACAACCAGAGCCTCCTTCAGAACATGGTGTGCATTTGACGGTATGCAGACAGCTCTCATTATTCGACGCTTGAGATCGATATTTTATCTTGAAAAACCTTGGAGCGAATGAGCGGTTCAACTCATCAGGTTATTTGCGAGTTTATGAATCGGCTTTTTGACCTCGTTGATGGATGTATGCCTAAGAGGAATAATTTCTAAAGTGCCGCCTCCAAATCATGTAACCTTACATAAAGGCTTTAAAAATGAAATCTAGCATACGGGGTTTTACACTTGTTGAGTTGCTTGTTGTCATAGTGATAATTTCAATACTGGCAAGCCTGTTATTGCCAGCCCTGTCCTCCGCCAAGGAAAAAGCACGAGCAATCGTTTGTAAGTCGAACTTAAAGCAAATTGATTACGCAACAAAACTTTTCGAACAAGATAACAATCATTTTCCATTATGGATGCAAATTGACCGTTCAGGATATGGTAAGTATTGGTTTGACGAATTAGAACATTATTTAAATGACAGTTGGGAAGAAAACAGGACTTTCAAGTGCCCAGACAACAAAATCCAGAATATACCTGGCTTACACACGGGCGTCGTAAACGGAACCCTCCCTATGGGCAGTTATGGCATGAATACACATGGGGCAAAAATCACATATTTTGGCGACTCAATGCTGGGACTTGGAATTTCAAAAAACCTAGCAAAGGAAGGGTCAATATCTCGAAGTATGTTCGTACCAAGAAAGGAAAATGCAATTGTAAATCCCAGTAATTTCATTGCATTTGGAGATGGTTTACTCGATAGGAGCAAACGCAGAATTCAAGGTTTCTTTAATCTCCAGGCATATGCCTGGAGACATCTTGATAATTCAAAAATGATGAACGATATTGAAGCAAGGATACATAACGGCAAAAGCAACACCTCTTTTCTTGATGGGCATATTGAAATGATTGAAAAGACAAGGTTGTTTGAGAATTCTTATAAAAACCGTATCAGATGGCATGTTGATGAAAACCCGCACTATGAATTGAATATTCAAAGTCCTTGAGAACTGAGGTCTTTAGGGAAGCCCTCAAAATAATTTTAGCAACCATCCACACAAAACCTGGTATTACAGGTCTTCGATTTGGCTGGTTACCAGTATTTCGTTTTTAAAGAAATTATGCCCATTTCTATTCCTTCGTTGTGCAGTCTGTGCTAAGATTACCAACTTTTTGGTTAGCTTCAGAAAGCTCAGTTGTATTAAGCATCATTGATAAAAATACCCCATTTCCCTGAGAGAAACATAATCACGGGTTCGACCTTGGGTAGATTGCCCCATGATGATGTGATCGAGTACTTCGATCTTTAAAATATTACCCGCACGAATGAGATCCCGTGTCACTTTGATGTCGGCTTCGGATGGATTTGGATCTCCGGACGGATGATTGTGAGCAAGAACCAGTGCCGAAGCCTGATGTTCGACAGCTGCTCGAAAAACTTCTCGGGGATGAATCAGAACTGAATCCAAGGTTCCTTGAGTGATATCCACAACGCGAATCAGCTTGCGTCTTGTATTGAGCAATACCACTTGAAAATGCTCCACTTCCCGCATACGGGCTTCTTCGCGCAGGACATCGGCGATGCGATCGGGTGTATCCAAAAGGGGAGATTCAAATTGAATTTCCCTGGCCATCCGTTGGGCCAGGGTAAAGGCAGCTTTTAAGGTCACTGCCTTATCGGGTCCGACACCAGGCACTTTTCGTAATTCCTCAACACTTGCCCTGGCCAGACTTTGCAAGGAACCAAAACTTCTAATCAATTGTTCGGAAACGTGAATGGCAGAGCGACCTTTCAATCCTGTCCGCAATAAAATAGCAATCAGATCGGTATTATCCAAAGACTCAGCCCCAACCGACATGAGCCGCTCCCTTGGTCTTTCCCGCAATGGAAGATCCTTGATGCGTACGCTTTGATTCATGAATCGTAGTCATCTATTCCAAACCAAATTACCCCTCAAAACAAACAAGCTTTGCGAAGAGACCTACGAATTTTGAAGTAGTGAACCTTCGCATTTTAAGAATACCGATTGAGTGGAATTTTTGGGGAAGTTCAGACTCTTAACAGCATAAGGTAAATTGGATGCGTGGCTGCCGATTCATGGCAACTCCCCCTTCTTTGGCGCTTCCCGAGGAGAGCATTGGTTTGATCAAGAAACTCAACAATCATGTAAAATGAATACCTCCACCGTTAAAAACCTCATCCGCTCCAACAGTATCGCATGGGCAACAGGAGCAGTTTTAAGCTTCCACTTGGCGAGTCAGTGGCAGCCCCTGGCATCGATGATGGTTTTATTTTTCTTCTGCTTGATCAGGGCTAGCCAGAAAGGTTGCGGACGTAGAAACTTCTATCTGGGACTGTTGGTGGGACTTGGCATTTATTCGTGGCATCTGAGATTCTTTACGAACATTTTCTCCTGGGCCGCTTTGATCCTCTGGTTGATTTTGGCGTTTTGGATCGGCTTGTTCATGATGTTGGCCAGTCATTACCAAAGACGTCGCCCAATTCCATTTCAATGTTTCTTACTGACCGCTGCATGGATGGCTCTCGAATATTTTAGAGGTGAACTTTACTTCCTGAAATTCACCTGGGCAACACCCGGACTGGCATTCACCAACTTGCCGGGAATGTCCTCTCTGGGAATGCTTGGGGTTTATGGTATGGGAGGTCTTTGTTTATTTCTTGCCGCCACATCCCTGTTCTTTCCTAGGAAAGCTCAGGTCATATGGGTCATTTTTCTTACCTTTCTCCTGGGCGGTTTTGTCCATTGGAAGGTTCCCACGATTTCAGAACCCACAAGTCATCGAGGACAGATTCAAGTAGGCGGACTCCACCTTGAGAATCCTGGATCAAGTTGGGGTTTGGAGAAACTCGATCAATTCATGGGCAAGCATCCTGATACGGATCTTCTCCTGCTGGCTGAATATTCGTTTTTCGGACCACCTCCAGCCGCCTTGCTTCATTGGTGCCAGTCCAATCAAGTTTATATGATCATAGGAGGCACGCGCCCCCTGGAGAATGATTCTTATTACAACACGGCATTTGTGATTTCACCGGAAGGCAAGGTGGTGTTTGAACAGGCAAAATCAGTTCCCATTCAATTCTTCAGAGATGGTTTACCGGCGCCTCATCAAAAAGTTTGGCAATCTCCCTGGGGGCCGATGGGGATTTGCATCTGCTACGACCTGAGCTACACGCGTGTAACGGATGAACTCATCAAGCAAGGAGCAGAAATGATCCTGGTCCCTACGTTGGACGAACTCCATTGGGGAGAATCTCAGCATCGACTTCATGCACGGATTGCACCGATGCGGGCGGCGGAATACGGAGTCCCGATCCTTCGTGTTGGCGCCTGTGGAATCAGCCAGGCAGTTCGGGATGATGGTAGCGTTCAGGCGAACACTGAGTTTCCGGGAGAACATGCAACGATATCCGCCTTAATTTCTCCATCGCAGGAGAGCAGAATTCCGTGGGATCGGTATTTGGTATGGGTTTGCTTTGCCGTGACAGGGATAGACCTCATCAAGCACCTTGTGAAACGGAAACAAAAAGAAAAGTCTCAGGGCAAAGGCCAATTTTCCGAATCGTATCGTGCCGACTCAAGGTAAGATTCCATTCGATTCACAACACGCCGGTTGTTCGTAGAGACATCCCGGGTTTCACCTGGATCCTTTGACAGATCATATAATTCCAATGGAGCATCAGCGCCATGCCTGACCCCCTTCCAGTCGTCCATGCGAACGGCTTGATGGAATCCTTTTTCATGGAATTCCCAATAAAGCGGTGCGTGCTTTTGGATCTTTCCATTTATTATCGGTTCCACCATGGATTCCCCGTCCAAACCGGCGGGCACTTTCAGTCCGGCCAATTCGGTCAAAGTGGGGAAAACATCCCAAGCAGCCCATACCTGATCGCTGGTTTGTCCGGGTTGAATTTTACCTTTCCAACGCACGATCATGGGCGACCGAATGCCACCCTCATAAAGGTCACGCTTGATCCCCCGGAACGGTCCCGATGATTGAAAGAAATCAGGATCGACCCCCTCCTGGTTATGCGGTCCATTGTCGCTGCAGAAAAAGACGATGGTATTTTCAGACAAACCAGCCTCATCAAGTGCATCCAGAATTTTACCCACATCACGGTCGAGTCTGAAGATCATTGCCGCGAGCATTTTTTGTGGTTCTGGCCAATTTTCCTTCTGGTAAGGTTTGGCCGTTGGAGCAATGACTTTCTTGTGAGGAACCGTGTAGGCCAAATACAGAAAAAATGGATTTTCACGCTGCATTTTGATGTAGTTGATAGCGGCGTCTGTAAATTTATAATGAATGAACAGCTTCTGTTGACCATTGCTGTTTTCAGGAAAATGCCATAGCTCCTGATTTCTCCAAACCACTTCAGGATAATGATTATGAGCCTTCTTTTGATTCAGGAACCCAAACCATTCATCGAAACCCTGCAAATTCGGCAGCCCAGTTGAACCGGCCTCCCCCAGTCCCCATTTACCCAATGCGCAGGTGTCATAATTTTTCTTTTTCAACATCTCGGCTATGGTCAAATCCCCATAATCCAACGGCACGCCGCCATTGCCTCGTATGCGCGTATGCCCCGTGTGGAAACCTGTCATCAACACGGACCTAGAAGGGGCGCAAACCGTGCTTCCGGCATAATATTGAGTGAAGCGGATTCCTTCGGCAGCCATTTGGTCCAAGCGAGGTGTTTTGAAAAGTTTTTGGCCGTAACACCCCAGGTCACCATAACCAAGATCATCAGCCATGATAAAAATGATATTGGGTGCTTGTTGGGAAAAAGCAGCCTGACTCTCAAACTGCAGATTCAAACCGCCCAGGCAACCGATCAATGACAGGAAAAAAAGTCGCCCTATCGAACGATTGAACCTGTCATTGCATTTTCGATAAAGCATACCAGCTATACCGACAGGCATGAATTTCACAATTTGCATGCCATTCACATACGCTATCCCACATAGTGATCAAGCTTATTTCCATCTCATTTGACCGGTGCCAGTATAAAATTCCTTCAGTAAAAGGCTTCTATTGAAAGTGTGATCGCCCGAAGATGTGATTACCGGTTGACAGGGTCATGAGCGTCTATCAAGTTAGGTCTATCAAAACCAGACCCTACAGCAAGAAGACCCTACGCGTGAATCACCCCTGTGTTTGGGTGTTAGTCACAGGCTTGATGGCATGCATCCTGACCACGAATGGACTGGCACAATTGACATCAGGTCCCGTCTCGGGAGGCCGTGGATCGGAACGATTGATCACCCAACCGGGTCCTGCATCCAGGGCGGGAGTGCCGGAATGGGAAGTGGAAGACGATTTCAGGGCCGACATTTTCACCTTCGTTCGCGTCATTTACAGCAATGGTGGCGGTTGGGGCCGAGGACGAGGAGGAGGCTGGAGAGTCGATCACCCAAATGCGGATCTCAATTTTTCCTACAGGCTGGAACAATTGACCTCAATGATTGTTGATCCAGACGCAGGGACTCTGGATCTTCTGGATGACAAACTTTACGATTACCCCTTCATTTTCATTATTGACCCGAGGAGTCTCTCATTTCGGGATAATGAAGCCAAGGCCCTGCGAAGGTATTTGTTGAATGGCGGTTTCCTGATGGTGGACGATTTTTGGGGAGAAACCATGAAACGGCACTTCCTCGGAGAAATGGAGAAAGTGTTCCCTGACAAAAAACCCGTGTCTCTTGAACTGTCGCATCCCATATTCAGCGCGGTCTTTCCCTTAAGCATCAAACCCCAGGTTCCAAGCGAAGACTCTGCCGAACGCAATCGGGGAAGAGGTGCCTATGAAACCTACGAAGATGAAATCATCAATCGTTATGGTGAAGGACCCGCCCCGGCCGACTACCTAGCCATTTTGGACGAAAACGAACGCATCATGGTCCTGATATGCCACAACACCGATCTCAGTGATGGCTGGGAAGAGGAAGGAAAGAGTCAGTGGTTCTTCTCAAGGTTTTCAGAATCCTTGTCCTACCCCATGGGAATCAATATTGTTTACTATGCATTGACCCATTGATCTCCCGCGAACAGGAGAAGGTAAAAGTTGAACAAAAGCCTAATCCGTATCCTGTGGATCCGCTGAAGCATCCAAATCGTGGAATTCCACGCGTGTTTCTTTTCCCTCAAAATCTACAATCGCTACAGATCGATTTGTATTCATTTTTCGGCGCCCCGAATATCCAGGATTGACATACAGCGTTCGCCCTACCTTTTCCGAACATGCCTGATGGGTATGCCCAAAAACCACCATGTCCGGTTTGCTGGAATCAATTCGATCACCAATAGGTTGAGCAGGGTTGGGTAAGCTGACAATATGGTGAACCAGGATTTTTCGCCCGGCCAGTTGAACCAATTCGGTCTCACGCACATCAACATCGTAATCGGTATTTCCCATGACAGCCGTCACAGGAGCCACCTCTTCGAGTTCCATCAGGATATGAGGAGGCCCGATATCTCCTGCGTGCAAAATATGATCCACCCCCCTGAACAGCTCTTTCACCTGAGGATCAAGATGTCCATGGGTATCTGAAATGAGTCCTATTTTGAAATGATCATGCATGAAATGTATTACGCGTTTTGGTTAAAACGAACCTGAACTGCGTCGATTCATTGTGTAAAATCAAGGAAACGACAAATGGAGAAGAACCGATTATGCAGGCGCTTTTTCCGGGTTTTCCTCCTCCACCTCTTCCGCTGGTTCAGATTCTTCTTCCGTCGCCGAATCCAGGGCTTCCATCCATTTGGCGGCACCCACAAACAACCCGGTGAAGAGCCCCCCGCTCAAAAGGGTGTTTCGCAGAAACATCCAGGTCGGAGGAAGCCCCCCCGTACCTTTGGTCAGGGCCAATAACCACCCGGATAAATCTCGGGTGTATTCCTTGTTGTCGAAGGGATTCAGGAGCCAGGCAAGGGTGTTGGTGATCAGGTAGAACAGACAGGCCCCTACCAGACCTCCCCCCACCAACTTTGCCCAATGATCCTTTTTGCTCATCCATTGTCCCAGGCCAATGAGGCTGGCATATCCAAGATAGTTGCTCAATTGATACCACTGAGGCCAGTATCCGTAATAGACATTCAAGGCCAAGTCCGTAACCGCCAAAGTTCCCAAGGGTAGCAACCAGGCCGTTCGCGCGGGGAAATAGAGTCCGGCACAAAACGCCAAAGCATAGGCCGCGCTGAAATTCAAAGGCATCAAACCAGGCCATCGTGTTCCAGCGAACACAACCAGCATGAGGACGATCAACCATGTATTTGACTTTTGCCGAGTCACGTGATGGACATGTTACGTCATTCGTTGCAGATGACAAGTAGTGATAGGATTTGAGTTATCTTGAAGCTATCAAAGGGCCTGTTTTATCAGACTCTTGAACAACATACTGCTTACAGAGACTTGCTTTGAATGGCATGTATGGTTAACCCATTTTAAATTCAATGAACATACCGACCGACCAACTCTTTCCCATCATCCACGAGGATGATTCGCTGTTGGTGGTGCACAAACCAGCGGATTTGGTGTGTCACCCCACCAAGGGAGATGTTTATTCCAGCCTGATCAGCCGTGTTCGAATCTATTTGGGAGAGGCCCAAGAGGGACAACTGATCAACCGGCTGGATCGTGAAACCAGTGGTGTGGTTCTTGTTGCAAAGGACAAGGAAACCGCCCGTAGCCTGCGCATCCAATGGGAAGCCAGGAAGGTGACCAAAAATTACCGGGCCATCGTTTATGGCTGGCCTTCTGAGGACGCATTTTCCGTTGAAGCTCCTTTGGGGAAGGATGTAAACAGCGAGGTCGTCATTAAAGACTGTGTGAGAGAGGACGGCTCCCCATCCTCAACGAGTTTCCGGGTTACCAAGCGTTTTGAGAAAGAGAATGCCCGATTTTCAATTTTGGAGGTCAATCCCAGAACCGGACGTAAACACCAGATCCGAATTCACCTTCAGCATGTCGGGCATCCGATTGTTGGGGACAAACTTTACGGATTGAGTGAGCAATTTTATCTGGACCTCGTGCACGGCAGATTGACCAATGAGCAAAGGGAACAACTCCTGCTCCCCTGCCATGCGCTTCATGCGAGGAGCGTGACTCTGATTCATCGCAACCAGGAAATGACCTTTGAATCCGAAGAGGAAGAATGGTTTCGCAGTTTCCACACGGGTTAAGCACTCAGAAGAAGGATTAAGCCTGGATTTCAGTGGTGAGCATGAGGCACCGAACGTTGGCCTTGCTTGAATCTGGTATGTTCAGCGGTTATTTATTGGGACTGAAAAATCCTGCCTGCGAAAGAGGCATGTACCGTTGATTTCTTCACAAATGTTGTAGAGGGCATACCCGGAGATCTCTGAAGCGGGGGCGTCCTGTACTTGAATCAACTCAAATTCAATAATTCTTGGAGCTTTGTCGGTGACTGCAGGTGGATTGGGTATCTGAACCAGAGGTGACGCCATTTTCCAACCCGAAGCAGGATTTACCCACACACTCAATGGTTCCGCTTCGTTGTTCCAGTGAAAGGCGAATATTGGATTGGGTTGGAAACGAAGATGAATGCGCACGGCTTTTTTATCGGAATAAGTCGAAGATACAACGGTCGATTCCAGTTGAATCGCGGGTTTGGTATCTCGAAAAACTCTGGCTTTGGGATCTGGTTCACTACTCGGCGTCTCAACCGAATCAATCCGTTCTTGCGAGGGATAAGCAAATTCAGCCCCGCCCGGTTCGACTCGTAACTGAAAGGGTTGTTCACCTCGGTCTTTGATATCTTTCCGAGCCTGATTCACCCAATCATAAAACGAATATGGCTTGTCCAACCTTGGACCATACTGCTGAATCCGACGCCGCCAGATATATTGATTGGGATCGATATCCAATGCTTTTTGCCACCGTTCTATGGCCTTTTGGAAAGGTTTCAGATCGGTTGATCCAAGATCAAACAATCGTCGGTAGGCAACCCCCAAACGAAAGTGCAGCCATCCATCTTTGGGGGCCTTGGATAAGGCATTTTCAAAGGCCGTGACACACTCCTTGAGCCTCACATCCCCACCCCACAGAAATAACGATTCTGCATAGTCCCCCCAGGACGATGCATTATCTTGTTTTACTGCAGCTTGTTTGAGTGTTTCCAAATCTGGCGCATAACTACTTGGGGTTGAATCCCTTACCTGAGAATGATTCCCCCTAAATTCAGCATGGATGAAATGCTCAAACTCATCCTGGGAGGGATTGATGAAACGAATCATTCCTTTTTCATCTATCAATAAGGTGTAAGGAACCGCCGCGACTTGAAGTAAATTGAGCGAATCCACGAGAATGGGCCAATCCATTTGATGCCATTGCATAAAAAGACGGCAACGATCGGGATGCTGTTCCTGAATGATTCCCAGGACCTTGATTTTTCCTGATTCGCGATAAGATTCGGTTCGTGCGTGCCACCCGGGCACATGCTTACGGCAACCTGCTCACCACGATGCGAAAACGTGCAGCACTATCTTGTCACCAGAATAATCCTGAATGGAAACAGGGCGCCCGGAATCAAGGGACGGAAAGGAGATTTCAGGAAAGACAGAATCTTTTTCAAATCCATGGCTCATTGGCGAAAGCATGAAAAAAAGGGTGAGCAAAATCGAATGAAAAAATAAGTGCGGGTTCTTTGGTATCATGGCGTTTGTTTGAGGAAGGCTAGAATATCTTCGGAAGAAAATCAAATCTACCTGAGCCTGGTCTTGATGTGAAATCGAAGAGTCAAACAGATCGCAGCCACACCAAGTCCGAATGCCAGGCCTATCCATATCCCAAGTGCACCTTTTTTCAGGTAAAAGGCCAGAGTGGATGCGATCGGAATGGCCACTATCCAATAGGCTACGATTGCCACGACAGCAGGCACGCGTGCGTCCTGCATCCCTCGTAACATGGAAATTGCCGTCACCTGTAATCCATCAAATATCTGAAAGACAGCTGCTACCAAAAGTAATTGCACCGCCAAAGCCTGGACCTCCCCAGAATCCACGAACAGAGCCACCAGGGTTTTGCCGCCAAACAGAAAAACACATCCAAAACAACTCATAACGATGATCGCCGTGGTGAAACTTACCATTCCAATTCGTCGGACTCGTCGATGTAATCCTGCTCCCAAAGCTTGCCCAACCCTGACCGAAGCCGCCATTCCCAAGCTAAGTGAAAACATGAAGGTGGTACTGGCGCATGTGAAGGCAATCTGATGAGCTGCCAGTGCATTGGCTCCAATCCACCCGAGCATAAGTGCGGCAAAAGCGAAAGACCCCATTTCCATGAGATGTTGAAAAGAAACGGGACAACCCAGCTTAAACAACTTTCTTAATATCAGCTTATTTCCCGGATCCCTCCAAGAGCCCGTTCGAAATCGGGCAAGTGAATTGGATTGCATGAGCCATGCAATGATCGCAACGGCTGTTACAATACGCGCCAGTAAGGTTGCCAATCCTGCACCTTCCAATCCCATCGCAGGGAAACCAAGATTGCCGTAAATGAGCACCCAATTGAGCAGGATGTTCAGCAGCACTCCCCCAAGCATCATCAAGGTTGGAATCCAGGGATGGTTCAGGGCTTCACAAAACTGCTTTCCAGTCAATCCCGCCAACATCGGCAATAAACTGGGGGCCAGATACCACAAGTAAGCACCAGCAGCATCAACCACCTCGGGCGGTTGTCCCAGGTAAGGCAGGATCCATCGAAACCCCATGAACAGAATGGCCAGGAAGGTTCCGGTCGAAACCGTCAGGATGGCTGAGGCTCGATATACTCGACCGGCCTGTTCCGAGTCCTTAGCACCAAATGCGTTTGCAGTTAATACCGAAACAGGAGACAGCATTCCAAAACCAAACACCATTGGAAGATGAAACAAATTCATCACCAATGAGGAAGCTGCCAGTGGAATCACGCCAACCTGCCCCACCATCAGGGTATCGGCAATTCCCATGAGAGTCTGGCCGACCAGGCCAGCCATGATCGGTAATCCCAATAGAAAAAGCGACCGTACTTCACGTACGTATTTCCATCTTGCCCTAAGGGTCTGATATTTCATTCATTCCCCGAATGGGATATACAATGGATGCTGCCGGAGATTATGTATGACCCGATTCAAGCAAAGGTTTTTTTGAGATACTCCAGACTCTTCTCAGCAATGGCCTCCGGACCCTCTTCGAATTTAAACACTTCAACTGAAACGTAACCCTGGTAACCTACTTCTTTCAGAGCAGAAGCGATGGGCACAAAATCAACATCACCAAATCCAGGCCCCTTCAGGTTGGCATCGTTGGCATGGAAATAAGCAAACTCAGGCCAGGATTCGTGAATGATATCTGGAATCGGTTTCCCCATTGAACACATCGCCTTGACATCAAGTATGATTTTGAAGGCCGGAGAAGGAATGCGTTGGATAAATTGGATCGCCTCGGAAGCGGTATTCATGAAATTGGTTTCGGAGGGTGCGAGTGGCTCGAAACAAATGGTCACCCCTTTGTCTTCTCCATCCTTAACCGCAGGTCGAAAAACTTCTGTCGCCCATTCGGTCGCCTGCTCCAAACTCACTCCTGGCTCCAAATTACGCTGATGAGGGGATCCAACGACAATCGATTTACCTCCCAAATCCTGACAAAACTCAACCAAATCGCGAAAATACTGCTGCGTTTTGGAGCGGATACTGGCGTCAGGATGTGTCATGTGCATGCCTTCTGCCTCAACCAACACCCAGTGGATGCCAGAAATCTCCAATTGATTCCTTGCCGCAAGATCCTTGATTTCGGTCCTGCGCTGTTTGGAAACATCGGTCACATACTTGGCACAGGTGAATGGGGCGATCTCAATTCCGTCGTATCCGGTCTTTTTGACAAATTCAAATGCCTTCTCAAATGACCATTCCTTGAAGATTTCATTGCAGATACCAAATTTCATGCGGCTCATTCAGCCAAAAATAGGAGACATATGCCACCGCTATTTTAAAGAAAGATGTCTGAAAGTTGATCTCTACAACTGAAACACAAAACCTTCGTTTCTGTCCTGAGCTGGATTTTCATTATCAGAGCGTTTTTCAGACCTGAATTCAAACGACGTCACCTGCCTTTCGGAAGTCTGCCAGTCGTCGACTGAATCCACGGCACGCCGCATCTGCTCAAACCACCAGGAAGCTCTTTGCAATCTCCTTTGAGATCGGTGCTGGAAGCGACGTGCTGGGTGTTTTTGTTGACTTAATCCAAGTTCAAGTTGTTCTGAGTTCCATTTCATATACCCACAACTTGCCAAAGACCATGGGACATTTACTGTCCTACGATAAAAAAAGTAAGAAAACTGCGAAATAAGTAGGTGCAGAGCGACTCATGGCATTATTCATGCGGTTTTTCCTTGCATTCTTACCCCTGCAAGTGTAAACACAATGTAAATACAAAATCAGCTGCGAGCACGCTCAATACCAGGAGATCTCGAGCGCTGGAAATGATCTTAAAAAAGGCGGATTATATGAAGTCCCTCAAATACCTTCCAATTGTATGTCTTCTCGGAGGAATCAATCTCCAAGCCCAAATCACCATCACCTCTGATGACATGTATAACCAGCCGGGCGAGTATTACCGGGCTTATGCAAACCAACCTCCCGCTTTGCTTCAGCGATTTCCCGTGACGGTCGCGGGAAAACTCGGCGAACCAGGGGGACCAAATTTTTGGGATTTCACCGATGGTCCTACGGACGAGATATTCAGATACGATTATGTGGAGCGAGAAACTTCCATCGTTTTCAATGACTTTCCAGAGGCAACTTTGGCCGAAAAATCTTTTCAGGAGAGTAAGCCTAACGATGTGAGCTGGATCATGTTCAGTGATGAAGAAAATCTGGGCAGGAAGGTATACGGCTTCTGGATTATCAACGCCCAGTTTGATGCTCCATCAAATCCCTTCACCTTGCCCATCGTTGATTTTCCTGCGGAAATTAATTACGGAGATACCTGGACCACTACAGCGGAATATCAAAACACATTACTGGGAATCCCTGCCATCTACAATGAGGTCCAATCCTTTGAAGTCGATGCCTACGGCTTTATCGAACTGCCGGAATTGGGTGTGTTCGAATGCTTGAGGGTGAATTCGGTAAAGGATTTCTCTGCGGCCATTGACTTTAACGGAACCGGCACCTTCACCAACGTTGAGAGGCAGTTCACCCGAATATATTATTGGTTGGTGCCTGGCAAAGGGATTGCCGCTCAAATCGTTTCAGAGCCAAGTGGAAACCCAGTTGCCGAGCAGTTCAATCTGGCAAGCATGTTCCAACGCACCTTTGAGACCAATAAGGAAGAAAAAAATGCAGGTTGCCTGGAAGCAGCACCAGTGACGGGATTGGACATTGTTTATCAACCAAATTTGGTCCGACTCAAATGGGAGGAGGCCGATTGCGCACAAAATTATCGGGTGCAGTTCAGCACCTCGGGCCTTGGAGAAGAAGACTGGACGGATCTGAGCACATCACCCTACACGGAGACTTTCTTTATCGACACCAGTCTGAATGGTGTTAATATGAAGATATACCGGGTGTTATCTGAAAGAAATTAGGGCAACACCATCGCAACAGGAGACAGACACGCACCAACCCAGTCAACCAAAGATTTCGTATGAAAACAGGATCATGCCAGAATCAAGCATCCAGAGGGGATCTGCGCAAAGAACGCGGGGGGTTTACCTTAATTGAGTTGTTGGTTGTGATCGCTGTCATTGCCATCCTGGCATCCATATTGTTACCTGCCCTATCCGGAGCAAAGTCAAAAGCTCGTGAGGCGGCATGTATCAGCAATGTCCGCCAGATCGGCTTGGGAATGACTCTGTTTGTCAACGATACGGAGCATTACCCGGTCTATAATTTGGACCCAAGCTCTTCCTTGGAAATGGCCTACTGGGGCGATGCGTTGGAGAGTTATACCGGAGCGGGCTGGACCAACAAGCTATACAAATGCCCCGATTACAAGGGATTCACTCTTCAGGGAAACAACGACGGAGCATTGCTTGGAAGCTATGGATACAACGCCAACGGCACCAAATTCACGCCCAGCAGATATGGTCTTGGCGGCACTCTTGCAAAGATTTTTCTGGAAGATGAACTGGATGATTTATCCGGTGGGATGCTTAGAATCAAGGAATCCATGGTCCGTAATCCAAGCGATATGATTGCTCTTGGTGATGCGCACCTTGTGTGGTCCCCTGCTGGATTGATGGAGGCTCTTTATGGACCGGCTTATGCCAAGGAGAATTTCAGTGGAATGGGGCTGCTCGATATCAACAGTCGATACGGGGTTCAGAGACCTTCATGGCCGGGAAGCGAAGGTATCAAGAGTGCCACCACATTGAGACATCGTAACCGATACAATATTTCCTTCTGCGACGGGCATGTGGAAACCATCCGAAGTGAAATCCTCTTCAAACAGGATCACGATTCATTGAAGCGTTGGAATAACGACAATGAATCTCATGCAGAATTCCTGGTCCACCTGGATCAATAGTTGTTTCAACTCGGGTATGACCTTCCGAGGTATTTTTGAAACCTTCGCCAGCTTTCCAGATCGTCAACGTCTTCTAGTTTCCTGAGCTCATGAATACTCAATCCGAGTTGCTGGGCTTGGTCGCAGGTCTGATTGAATACCTGATCAGTACTCCAGGCAATATTTTGAAAAAGTTCGGGATGAGGATTCCTGAGTCCAATCGCCCAATACCCACCATCCAAAGCAGGCCCAAGAACAAGATCTGAAGTGTGAAGTGCAGTGATGGCCTCGTCCAAATCATCACGTTCAATGTAGGGACAATCGGTCCCCAGGATGAGGATGCCATCGCATTCGCTGAGTGTCTCATCTGCTGCCCTGAACATCCTTTGCCCCAAATCCCCTTCCCCCTGTGGTTTCAAACTCCATCGGACGGATTTCGAGAAAAGAGCCACCTCGCCCGCGGCTTCATCAGGAGCAAACCGAAGTTCAACTTCTGGATATTTGGACAAAGTATTCAAACAGTGATGAGCAATTTGCGAGTAAGCATGACACGCCTCCTCATCGCCGATGGAAACTGCCAACCTGGTTTTCACGTTACCAGGCCTGGGAGCCTTGATGAAAACGACGATCCTGATTTTCATTCAAAAAAACCGCGACCCTTGATCCATATCAAAGGTCGCGGCTGCAAATAAATTAACTGTAATTTAAACTGGATCAGCCCTTCAGTTCTGCGTTGTAGAATTCCAGCCAATCATCAAGGTTGTTGAGGTTCACAGCGTCGTATGGACCGCAGCAACCTTCCTCAATGCCATTGGCAGATAAGATGGACTGACGTGTGGCGTCATCGTGGATGTAACCATTGATGGCGGCGTTCAGCGCCGTGATGGATCCTTGATCCAATTTCACACCGGGTTGCTGACGCACCCATGCCTCCAATTGAGGATAGGTAGGTTTCTCATTTTTCATGAAAGCCAGGGTTGCATCCTTATCCAATCCAAGGCCATCCAGAACCATCTGATCATAGCCAGCCCCACAACCCGGGTATCCATCTGCAAGTTTGCCAGCATTCTCAAGGGAAACTTTTTGCCAAAAACGGGGAAGATGCTGAACTCCCAGAGGTCCGGCAACACTTGAACTTATCGTTGGTACAATTTTACTCATTGTTGTATCTGTTTAAAAATTAAGGGTTCGTCAGGATAATAGTGGAGCAACCTCTGAGGGGTCAATATGATTTGACTTTTGGAATGGTTTAGGATCCGCCAATGGCGCTTTGGTTTTTGGACTAATGTTTTGTGCCCTGGCAGTCGTGAAGCACTTACCCAAAAAACACAACCGCATCCAGGGTGCCAGTAGCCCACTCCATTAAACCCTCGCACGAATTCAGCCAACCTCGCGCAAACATTCCTCCAAAATATCCATCGCCTTCGTCATTTCGGATTCATTGATCGTCAGTGGTGGAGTCAGAGTCAGGATATTTCCCATGGTCAACTTGAAGTTCAACCCTTTGGTCAAAGCGGCATACATGACCGATTCAGCTTCTTGAACAGCACGTTCGCCTGTTGCCTTATTTTTGATCAGCTCCATCCCCATCAGCAATCCTTTTCCACGCACATCACCGATCAAAGGAATGCTTTCCGACATTTGATTCATGCGGTCCATGGCAAACTTCCCCATGCGAATGGTATTTTCGAGTAAGCCTTCCGATTCGATGACCTCGATAGCGGCCAAAGCGGCTGCACACGCCACGGGATTTTTCTCATGAGTGTAATGTCCCAAAGCCTTGTGAGGCATGGCGTCGTTCAGACCTTCACGCGCGATGAGGGCAGCCAATGGAAAAATCCCCCCACCCAATCCTTTCCCAATGACCACCATGTCCGGCACGATGCCATAATGCTCGAAAGTGAACATTTTCCCGGTGCGTCCGAGACAATGAGGAATTTCATCCAGAATAAGAAGCGCACCATGTTTGTCACAGGCGTGGCGTATGCGTTGCCAGTAGTCGGGTGGAGGAATAAATGGAGTCGACCTCACCGTTTCAGCGACGACCGCAGCCACGTCGCCTTCCTTTTCGAGAACATACTCCACATAGTCGGCACAGGATAAATTGCACGCATCACCACATTTGAAGGGACAATGTTTATTGTCGGGCGGAGGCACATGTTCACAACCGGGTAAAAGCGGTCCGATCCCTTCCCTGAAAACGGATTCACCCCCAATGGAAATGGCATCCAGGGACGCACCATGGAAACTGTCCCACATGGAAATGGTCTTGTGTCTTCCGGTGGCAGTGCGGGCCAGTTTCAGGGCCATCCCGATGGCAGAAGTCCCACCGGGAGCAAAAAGCAACCGATCCAAATCCCCTGGTGCCAAAGATACCAGTTTCTGGGCCAGCTTGATGCTAACCTCGTTGGTATATCGCCTCGTGCAAAACGGCAGGGACTGCATCTGCCTGGTGATGGCTTCGATGACCTTGGGATGCCCAAATCCTACCTGATGCACATTGTTCCCGTGAAAATCCAAAATTTGATTCCCCTGCACATCTTCCAGATATACCCCGTTGCACCCTTTTAACACATTCAGGCAGGGAGAAGAAAGGGACTGATGGAGAAAGACCGAAGCATCCTCTTCCAATGTTTCCCGGGTACTGGGATGGATATGTCCGGCAGCCCATGCTTTCCGGGCCGGGGAGAGGTTGATGTCCCCTTCGGATCTCAAATGGTCCAGTGATTCGGAAGATAGATCGCTCATGGGATGGGGCTGAATTCAGGGCCTGGGAGGCAAGCTGAGCAGGATGCGCTGGAGTTTTTCAAGTTTGTCGGTATTGATAAAATCCAAACCGGCCTTGTATGCGGTGGACCAGAAAAGACCGGTTTCAGGAGTCGCCCAAAAACGGACTTTACGTCCCTGGTCATGAGCTTTTTCAAGGATGTTGCGTAATTTATTCTGTTCCACTTCAGAAAACTTTCCTCGCCCGTTCCATTGAAAATGATTTCGCCAGTTTTCACTGATCCACGGAATCAAGTACACAGGATGCTCATTCGCCTCAAGGTCACCCAATCGACCATCCACAAATGCAAATCTGAGCTTCTCCCTCGCCATGGTTTCCGTTGGACGATTCCCCGAAATGACGACGGTCACGGCGCGAGATTGAAAGCCTTGCCCTCCATATTCGGAGAGTATTTCACGATAATTCCATAACAGTTTGCGTAATGATTGATAGGTGGATTCGGCCTCAGATTTGAAATCGATCATCAGATAGAAAGGTGGACCCTCTGGATAAATGGTTCCCCCGTTCGTTTTGGCCAATTTCAGCAAAGGTTCCAGATACATGTCCTTGAGATTCCTGGCAGGCGTTAAATCTTCACGATCGTGAGCTACCAGCAATTGATCCCCGACCAGAAACACATCCGCTTCCACGCTGCAAAAACCCGCATCCAGAGCATCCAGCAGAGGTCGAGGATGCTCATAATCGTTATGCGCATGAGCATTGGGTAACGGAGTGATTTCTGCCTTGATCTGGGGAACCGGGGTAAGCCCCACAGTCAGGATCAAAGCGGAAAGAAAGTAATTTCTTAATCTATGCCACATGGTCATTTGAATTTCTTTGAATTGAATTTTACTCACGCAAGGATGCCATCCTGTTTACTTCAACCGAACATCCAAATCATTCAAGGCTCCCTGGATGGAAGCCAGCAAAGCCTGGACATCCGACTCAAAGATCCGGCCAATGGAGCCGATTCGGAAAAGATCCACCTGGCTTATTTTACCCGGGTAAATGATCATTCCACGATCGCTCAAGTTTCGATAAAACGCCTCAAACGTAAACTTGGAATCATCCGGAAAATGGAAGCTGGTGATGAGATAGCTTTGCACCTCGGGATCCAGATAGGATTTAAAACCCATGGCCTTCATTCCCTGTAATAACACTTCATGGTTTCGCCGGTATCGGGCTGCCCTGCCTTCGACACCTCCCTCCATATCAAGTTCGTTGAGTGCTTGTTCGAATGCCAGGAGTGAGTGAGTGGGAGGTGAGTAACGAAATTGTCCATTCTTTTCAAATCCTCTCAATTGGGCGGCCAGATCGAGACTCAGGCATCGAGTTGAGGATTCATTGGCAAACAAGGGTTCACGCCTGGCAATGACAAATGAAAACCCGGGCACTCCTTCAATACATTTATTGGCGGAGGAAATGAGGAAATCAATGCAGGCTTCCTCAAAATCAATACTCATCCCCCCAAAACTGCTCATGGCATCGACTATGTAGGATCGCCCGGCTGAGTGGACGACTTTGCCTATGGCCTCGATGGGATTGACGATTCCCGTGGTGGTTTCGCAATGCACCACGGCGACGTGTGAAATTGTTTCATCGTTCTGAAGCAGCTCGGCCACATGCGAAGGATCGGGGATTTCATCTTCAGAGGTTCGGTACGCTTCACAATCAATCCGCAGGCACTTAAGCATAGCGATCATGCGCTCCCCATAAGCTCCGTTGGACAGCACCAATACTTTGCCATTCTCGGGAACGGAGGTCGAAAAGACCGATTCCACACCGAAAGTACCACTTCCCTGAAGCAGGACACATTCGTAACCCTGCTCTTGAGAAACACCAGCCAGATTCAACAACCGCTGGCGAATCTCCTTAACCTTGGCATTGAATTCAAAATGCCAGGATCCCGCATCACGGAGCATGGCTTGCTTAACCGTCAAACTGGTCGTCAAGGGGCCGGGAGTGAAGAGAACCTTGTCTCTGGCTGTTGGAATGGACTGGGTCATGTCAAAACTGAATCTGTATTTGATTGGAAAAGTGAATAAAGCATTCCTGCCTTTGAGAGTGTGGGTATCATATCGGGAGCCGGACATCAACCATTATGAGCACGCGAGCTTCTCTTGACATCTGGGGCTCCCCTTTGGATGCTCCAAATATGATCCAACGAACACTCATTGGAAAAATGAAATCTGTTTACTCGACAGCGGCAACCTTGCTGGTTGGCATGTCGTTGCAGGCTCAGACGGATATTCGAATGGATGTGCAACTATACGATGTTCGCCCCATCGGAGAAGCTCTGCAGGCAATTCTGTTACCGGCCTTTAAAACTTTTCTGGCTGAAGGACAGGCGGTGCCCGGGTTGACCGTTTCGGGTCCCTCGGGACAAACATGGCAGATTGATGTTTCTTCAGACCTGGGTGACTCAGCCTCCTGGAAATCCCTTTCAAGGATTCATTTTTCCGGCAACCTAAGCTTTTTACTCGATTTTGAAGGTGCCGGAGAGAAATCCAGGTATTACAGGGTGAGAAAAGCAGTTTTGACACCGGATCTGACTCGATTTGTGTGGATTGAACCCGGAACCTTCAACATGGGAAGCCCTCCTCAAGAGCAGGATCGAGACACCGATGAAAACCCACTCACAACCGTCACCCTCACAAGGGGATTCTGGATGGGAAAATATGAAGTCACTCAAGGCGAGTTCCTTGAACTCTTTGAAGAAAACCCTTCAAGATTCAAGCTCGGACTCGACCATCCCGTAGACAACACCAGCTGGGACATGGCCATGCTCTACTGTGAACGCCTGACTCAGCGTGAAGCCCAAGCCGGGCGATTGCCTGAGGGATTTGTTTACCGCCTTCCAACCGAGGCGGAATGGGAATACGCCTGCCGTGCAGGGACCTCCACTCGTTATTCCTTTGGGGACGACCCTAGGTTTGAACTTTTTGATGATTATGCCTGGCACCTCGAAAACTCAGGCGGACGAACACATCCCGTGGATTCCAAACTACCGAACCGATGGGGCCTGCATGGTCTCCACGGCGGAGTTTATGAGTGGTGCCTGGGGTGGCATGTCTTTTACCCTGGAGGCCATGTAACAGATTACATCAGCCCTCCAGGAAGCAATCATGTATTAAGGGGAGGTGCCTGGAGTGATCGCCCCAAAAATGGCAGAGCCGCCGAACGTCACTGGTTTGGAATCAACCTGGAATTCGGCAACGTGGGTTTCAGGGTCATCCTGGCCGATCCTTACCCTCTGGAGGCAGAATAAATCTCTGAGCAAATCAAACAACAAAAAGGCTGCCCCAAAATATTCACTTTGAAGCAGCCCTGAAATCTCGGTTTATCCTTGAGATATTAGTGCGCCAGATCCTCGTTCAGTTTTTCAAGGAGCCTTGGCACATAACCCCCAAAACGTCCCAACTGCTTGGGACTTTTGCTGGGTAAAGCCTTGACTTGATCCCGCACCGCTTTGGCTTTATTACCCAACATCTGGAGCGCATTCAGGTTATACATGGCCGGAAAAACACCGTCCTCCGCCATGTTAGAGGCATCCACCAGAGTTTTCAAAACTTGATCCAAATGCCCCTCTGTGAAACGTCCCAATGCTTCCCCTGCCACAGCGCGCACATAAGGAGATTCATCTTTCAGGGCTTGGAGCAGTGCCTGCTTGTTTTGTTGAACTGCCGATTCACCGCGAATCAAGAAACCAAGTGCACCCCAGTATCGTATGGCGCTGTCCTCTGATTTCAATGCATCCAGCAGACCGGGGATGGACGCTTCATCTCGGTTGGCTGCCATCTGGGCCGTTTCATAGATGGATTCCAAAGGGTAGATATGGTCATCCTGCCCCATTTCATAGGGTGTTTTGTTTCCACCACGCGCATGAATTTCTCCTTCAGGAAGAAATCCCAAATCGCGAGTTTCCAAAACCCATTCCCGATGAACTGCCCGAAAACGCTCAAGAACGGCCCGGTGTGAGGGCGATTGGACCAGGTTCTTGACCTCGTCGGGATCGTATTCGAGATCGTACAACTCCTCCACCGGTTTCTGTTCCCAGAAAAAGGTTTGGGGAGCCTCGAGCTTGCCCTCATCGTAAAGCTGTTTCCAAACGCGAGTGGTGGGCGTTTGGAACATGTATTGGATATACTGCCCATAGATCCGATGCGGCATGTAATTTCGTATGTAGATGTAACGCTGGTCTCTCACCGATCGAACCAAGTCGTATCGTTCGTCCATGCGCCCACGAAAACCAAACTGATACTTGACCGGTTCCGTTTCATATTTACCCATGAAAGCATTCCCTTGCAGGTGCTCTGGTGGAGTCATGCCCACAATACTTAAAAGTGTCGGCGCCATGTCGATGAAACCAACCAGACGATCCGTTTCTCCGCCGACTTGATATTCCGCAGGGGCAAGGTGTTTGTATTTTTCTGGAACATGGACAATCAAAGGCACATTCAATCCGGAGTTGTAGGGCCAACGCTTGCTGCGGGGCATCCCGGAACCGTGATCTCCGTAATAGAAAATGATGGTATCGTCTTCGAGGCCAGCTTCCCGCAGTTCCTGCAAACGCTTGCCCGCGGTGGCATCCATCTCGGTCAGTTTGTCATGGTATTGCGCCCAGTCTTGTCGCACTTCAGGGGTATCAGGGTGGTAGGCCGGCACACGTACTTTGGCCGGATCATGCACCGCTTTGTGAGGGCGTTTACGGATTTGACTTTCGTGACTGGTGGTGATGTTGAAGATGGCGAAAAACGGCTGACCGGAAGCTCTGTTCTTCCAATGAGCGCTTCTGCTGGATTCATCCCATACCTTCCCCTGCTCTTTCAGATTGTAGTCGGTTTTGCTGTTGTTGGTGCAGTAGTAACCTAATTCCCTGAGGTATTGCGGATACATCTTCATGAACGACGGCAGGGTCGTCATGCTGCGCATGTGCTGGCCACCGGAAGCAGGTGGATAAACGCCGGAAATGAGCGTCGTGCGAGCAGGAGCGCAAACCGGCGCAGTGGACCAGGCATTTCGATAAATCAATCCCTTGGCGGCCAGGGCATCCAGATTGGGTGTGTTGGCATAATCATCGCCGTAACAACCCAAATGAGGCCCGTTGTCTTCACTCGTAATCCATAAAATGTTAGGGCGATCCGCACCCAACAGACCATTTGAACAGAGCAGACTGATCACAGCCAACATCCATCTTTTTATGTATGTGGAAATCATGGCAGCTTTCTAACAAAGGGCCGGGCACTTGCAAAGTCCAATCCGATGGATTTGACAAACAAAGCAAAACCCGAAGCAACCAAGCCCCACCGGAGGGATGAGCTCCTGCGAATCCCACTTCCCACCTGCCTCGGAGGGAGGAGCTCCCGCGAATCCCACTTCCCACCTACATCGGAGGGATAAGCTCCGCGCATCCCACTTCAAATCCAAAAACCTTCCCAATGAAAAAAACGACCGAATCAAAAAATTTTCTTACAACTATTTTGTCGGATTTCAGGTTTGGTGGGTTCTAATATTAAAAAGTCATCCTTCATTCGAACCATGACAGAAGCGCAACATCAAAGACTGTGGACCTCCTGGAAGAAAGAGCGATCGGAGTCTGTGTTTTCAGAATTGGTCAATGCCAATATCAACCTTGTTTATACCACCGCCTTGCGATCCTTGGGCGGTGATGCGCACCTGGCGAATGATGTGACTCAATCGGTATTCATTGACCTGATCAGAAAAAATCCCGACATCTCCGATCAGGGTTCCCTGGCGGGTTGGCTGCATCGACATACCCGGTATACCGCCTCCAAAACCGTGCGAACGGAACAACGGCGTCGAACACGCGAACAATCCTATCATTCCATGGAATCTCAATCGCCGTCCAATGCCCCATCCAATTGGGAAACCATCGCCCCTCACCTGGATCAGTGCCTTCAGGAATTGAGCCAGCAGGATCGTGATACGTTGCTTCTACGATTTTTTAATCAAAGAAACTTGAAGGACATCGGTGCCGAACTCGGGATCAGTGCCGACGCTGCGCAAAAACGAGTCAGCAGAGCCCTCGAAAAGCTGAGGTTGGTGCTGACCAACAAGGGAGTCAATCTCTCTGTCAGCACTCTGGCAACCACCATGTCTGCGAGCGCAGTGATCGCCGCTCCTACGGGTCTGGCCGCTCAAGTCAGTACCGCAGGTGCCGCTGCGATAGCCTCGTCCACTGGATTCAGTTTTTTATTCACTACTCTGAAATCAAATATCATCGCCATGAAAACTCAATACGTTGTCACAGGAACCGCCATCACCCTCATTGGAGCACCACTGGTCTATCAACAAATGACCCTGCGATCCCTCAATGACGAAATACAGGCTCTGAAAAAAGAAATGAGCGGTTTGGAATCTGTCTCCAATGAATACCAACAATGGGAAAAAACGAAGGAAGACATCGCAGAATTTGAAAGACTGAAAAAGGATCAGGAAGAGTTAAGTCGCCTGCAACAGAATGTCGAACAGCTGAAAGCGGAGGATGCGGAAAAAAAGGCGGCCCTGCTGCAGCAACTTGCGGTTGAGAAGGACAACCTGGCCCGCGCACAGGAGGAAAAGGATCAGGTCATCGACAAAATCCAATTCCAGGCTCACCAGGTTCAGGTGATTAATGTCATGAAACAACTTGGTTTGGCGGCAGCGATCTATCATTCAAAATATCAGGGAGATTTACCTGAATCGATCAATGATCTGGAGTTGGATATCGACGGAATGTCGAAACAACTGGAGGAAGTACCGCTGGAGGGATTTGAGTATATGGAGCATGAACGCAAACTGGAGCAGTTCGAGCCGGGAAAAATTTTATTCAGAGAAATCGAGTCAAGGTTTGATGGCGAGACTTACTTCAAAGCTTATACCTTCTGTGATGGATCGGTTCAAATCGCTCAAAGTGAAGACAATGATTTCTCGGAATTTGAAGCCAAGTACACGGCAACCATCAAGAACATCAGGACGCCTCCTGGGCAACTGGATTGATATTCCTGACCTGTCCATCAGTTGAGTTTCACTAAATAAAACTTCGGATCATGAAAATTGTCATTACCATTCTTGCGATTCTGTCCCTGACCGCCTTCTGGGTGTTCCAATCCCGTCAAAACAGTCTCGAAAACACTCGGGCCGAGCTGAAAAAACTGGCGCAGGAAATCGAAGTTCAAAAGGAACGTCAACAAGAAATGAGAGCAACCCCATTGACTCGCCCCAATCCGGACCAGTTGCAAAAATTGAGGGAAGCACGACGAGATCTCATCAGGCTACGAGGCGAACACACGCGTCTCGCCACCACCAAGGACTGGTCCTTGGCCGAGCTGGAGGAGGAAGTGTCAAGTGTGGAACAACGGGCTCGATCCGTCGCTGATGAAGGAAAACTGATTCAGGACATAGATGAAGCAGAGAAAAGGTCAGGTCGCATCCGTGGACAGTTGCATTCCTTTGTTGATGTCGTCCATTTTCTTCACCGGCGCGGTCAAAAACCTCAGTCACTTCTTGAAGTCAAAAAAATGGTCGAGTCATTACCGGATAAATTGAGGGAAAAACAATGGTTCACCGAGCATTTTGAGACGGATAACATCTGGCACCCGATTAGTTGGAAGGACTGCGAGCTGGTGATCGTCGACGACTCGAACAACTTCCCAGAGTCAGCCATGTTCTATGTCACCGAAAAAAATTACCGTAAACTTCCGGATGGCTCCATCTCACGCATTTATGCCGCAAGCCAGCCGTTTGGTTTCAAAGAGATCAGGGCCCCAGGAAAAGATTTCAACCAAATTGAAAACGATTTCCTCCAGAATCTGGCTTCAAATTTGTTTAAGGTATCGAATGAATAAGAATTGATGGTCAACAAACAGCCACCCCAAAATCAGGGAGCAATTCAAACTGGGGGAGAATTAATATGGTAGAGCCCCGTTGCCGCGGGGCCGTGAGTGCGTTGGGAATATACAATAGCCTACAGCAATGTGCGGACACGCCACTGAACGCTCAGTCCCGACGCGTCGTGGACATCCCTACCAAGACGCAGGCTGGTTCCTCCCACTCTGAATCCCACCCCCAACATCACTTGGAGGAAAGCCAAGTCTGAACTTCCTCAAAGTCAGGCCAATTCAGCGGTGCTACTGAAACGTTTCCTCAATTACTGAGACATTCCCAAGATCGCCAGTATTGAAGCAGATGGTCTGGCAATTAGTGATCACCCTGAATCCTTTGAATTCATGGTGGAAGCATAAACTGAGTTTCTATTTTTGGATTAGAATGGGATATTGATAATAATGGGGATTTTACGAGGGAAAAAATGGCACTTATTGAGGGATCGAACTACCTCAAAAGATCCAGTTTTAATGAAGTATTTGGCC
>CAYFHO010000031.1:0-53826 GCA_964342825.1 uncultured Verrucomicrobiota bacterium | reverse complement strand
TTATGAGGCTTCAAAATGGATTCAGACGGCGATTTTGCGATCGCCCTTTGGACACTGTTCGGAACTTCTCTCATTCAATTCGATTATTAGAATAAAACTTGAATAAAAATCGTTACACTTCCAGTGATTATTCCAGGGTTTCAATCTCTAAATTAGATCCAACTTCACCTGGATCCTGATTCGGTAAGTCGAGAGCAAACAAAATTTTCCGGATGGATTGTTCAAGTTTTGGGTGATGGAAAACTGCCTCTGGTCCGATATATTTCGATTGAAGAGCCTGGATACAAATATCCTTGGCTTTTTCAAGCTGCCCGGTCCTCCACCAGTATTCTGCCATCAGCGCGAGGGTTCTGTAAGGTGCCATTGGATCAGCGGAATAGTCCACAGGTCCGAAGGTATCTGTTTCTGGGTGAAAGGCTTCCTCAGTCAGTTTCAGGAAGCTTTCGGTTTTTCCCTGATCCCAGGTAAGTTCCGCTAAATTCATACGATAAACTCGTTGGTAGTCCGGATCCTTTTTGATCATGTGGTCCAGCATGGCCTCCAAAAAGTCTGTATCTGGTCGGTAGAAAAATGACCTTTGGTCTCGATAGGTTTGAAGGGCATGATATGCAGCTTGTTTGACCAGTTCCAATGGAGGTTCAGTCTCAGAAGGATAAGATGCAATCAATGCATTCAGACGTGCGGATTCAAAAGCCCACTCGCTTTCAGCGTTGGATGTGGATGCAGACAAAACCTGCAGGGTTGTTTCCTCGGGGGAAATCTTCAACCACTGTCTGACGATTGATCTGAATATTTTAGGATCATAGAACTGATGATCCACCTGAAGGATACTGAAGCCGCGCAATTGTTCAACGGTCCAATCCTCGGCTGGACTCTTCTGCCCTATGATCAGCGAGTTTTGCGGAGAAAAATGCTCATTTGTGCTATCGAATATAGTTAATTTTGAGGGTGCACCGTAGGCATGGTTGCCGAGTAGTCTCAAGGAGGGGAACTTTTGGGAATGGATCAGAGCCTCATCCGGAATCAAATGGAATCCATTGTCAAAACCGGATACTTGTGAGGTGAGCAATACCGGCCACACAGCAAGATCTTGACTCTCAAGGATGGCTTTTACCTCCCTGGTCTCAGTACGTTTTCTTAGGAGATCCAGCGACCATTCTCGTTTGTTGGTTGAACCGATCAACATCCATTCGCCATGTCCCAGTTTCCAAATGGATGTTTGGTTAAATACGGATCCAAAAGTTGCTAGGACAGTTTCAAGCGTGGGGTCATCCAGATGAGTTCCCACGATGTTTTGGATCATGAATCCGTCGTCAGCTAATTGATTCCTGCAATTCTCATAAAATTCCAATGTAAACCAAGGTGTTAAGCAAGACCTCCAGGGGCGTGCATATTGATTTAGAATGAGGTCATATTTTTCTGTGTTCTGGTTCAGAAATCTTGTTGGAGTGGTATTGTGGAATTGAAATGATTCTCTTTTCATAAGATTTCCGTTTGAATTTGAAAACTGACCAATGACGTTCAGTAAATCAGGAATAAATTCAACACCGTCGAGTTTTTTGATTGATGGAACAGAGGCCAGGATACCGGCAGCAGATCCAGATCTCAGTCCGAACATGGCCACATTCTCGGGACTGCCGTGCAGTACGTAGGGAACCATGGTATTGATGACTGATTTAATCTGATGAGCAAATCCTCGCTCGATTACCTCTCCATTGATCCTCAATTCCAGTTGGGAATTTCCGGGGAAGTCATAGGAATGAATTGCCACACTGCCATAGGCTGATTCATGGTAGGAAATTTGGTCAGATCGGTAAGCCCATTTTGTGGCATCCTCCCTGGTGCTGAAAAACCCTGTCGAAAGATCGTCCGATTGGCTGAAAACAAGTCGCCACTGTTTATCAAACTGCGATCCAATGAATGAAATAATCAGAAGGCCGAAGACAGGGGAAGCTATCCTGCTCAAACCTCTCCATTTGTCGTGACTTTGAAAAGCGTAGAAAACAGCCATCGAGCCGGCGACTCCAACACCTAAACCGGCGATCCTGGCCAGCCCCAGCATATCCATCAAAAAATGTTGGATCAGGACAGACAAGAGGGAGGTCGTCACAATGAGTTGGATGCCCAGAGAAAACTGTGAATATTCCGTTTGGTTTCTTTGGCAAAAATGAGTCAAACATCCGATCCCATAGAAAGGAATCATGAACAATCCACCAAAAACCACCGTGTAAACCAGAGCGTGAACCGGGAATCCAGTAGTGGAATCGCCAAGTTGAATTTTTAAACTGGATAACCAGAAAGGTAATTTATCATAAGAAAATAATAGGCATAAACACAGTAACCCTAACAGACCAAGACCAAACGCTAGATTACGCGTTGTTAATTTTGTAGTACCAATGGGAAACAGAAACCCGATGCCTGTGATGGCCAGTCCCACACAGGGCCAATACAAGTTCCAAAAAAGAGTGTCGCCAAATACCCAATCCGAAATACGCATCCAAACGATCATCAAACAGGCCGCCATCAATCCCAGGTAGATTCCCAGACTCCGGAAATTTAATTCTCCATCTGTTTTTCCTTGATAGGATGGTTGAGCTCTTTTCTCAGATGGGAGATCTTGAATTTGGTTTCTTGCCTTCAAAATCAACCCACCTGCCCCAATGACGAGCCATACCAATGCTGTCATGGGGACGGAGAACTCAAGGCCAAATTTTTGAATCAGGAAGATTTCTGCCAGTAAATACCCAAACGCACCCGACACAAGGAACCAACCGGTTTTGCTTGGATCTTGCGGGTGTCCTTTTGCAGGTTGTTGATATTCTGCTCCCACTGCAAGTCCAGCTGTGCCTCCTGGGACCAAACCGAAGAGGGTAGAAGTGATGAGAGTTGGCATTAGGAGAAAACCGCTTGATAAACCTGAGCTTGCCCAAAAGGCTTCCGTTCCCTTGCTCATTGATGGAAGCAACCATGTCAATATGCCAGTGATAAGTCCGGTCCACCCGACCAAGCCCCAGCGATGAATGCGAGAACTGCCAATCAGTTTGTCAGCGGTCCAAATCCCCAAACTTGCGCCAACAGTAAAAAGAAACAGAACCCACGACTGCACGTAGGTAGTTGAACCTGAACTGATACTTGCGAAGTATTTGCAGTGGCAAAATATCATTCCCACCGCCATACCACATGGAATCGATGCAAAGTGCGATGACCGGGATTGATCATGACTCTGAGTTTCATGAATGGTTGTTGACTGCCAGCTCATTGATGAATGGGTGATCTTCTTTTCATTGATTTAAACTTATTGGGTGAAACACTCCATGAAATTGATGTGCGGGCAAGAAAAAGTTCATGCTTCATGACAAGAAATTTTCTACCCAGTCGTTGGTGCGAGTACTGCTTGTCATGATGATGCGGTATCATTATGTTTCTTCTGCGATTCAAAAAACACCTTCCTGCCATGTCAAAATGTTCCTTCCCTCTAAACCGTCGCCAAGCACTTCAAGGGTTACTCGGTGCTGGTATGGGAGTGATGACCGGTGCGTCTTATTCGAATGGAAAAAGTAACAACCGTCCTGCTCGTCATACAATCCTCCGGGAAAATCAAAAGGAGGGGACTCTGGATTGGATGTTGAGAAAAACTGCCGTCGATCCAGCGACACGTTATCGATGTCCATGGATTGAGGCTTACTGCTCTCAGACTCGATACAAATCGGGTGACACCTTGCGCATCTTTGTCAGTACTCAACCTGCTTCAGATTTCAGTCTGGATATTTATCGACTTGGTTATTACTCGGGAAAGGGTGGCAGACACATGGGTTCCTGGGGGCCTATGCGTGGTATTACCCAGCCTGATCCTATGATTGGGGAAAAGCGGCTTCGTGATTGCCAGTGGGAAACTTCTTTCGAATATTCCATCCCTGAAGATTGGGTCAGCGGAGTTTACCTGGTGAAACTAACATCCTCATTTCAGGGATACCAGAGCTACGCAATCTTTATTCTCAGGGACGATCGTGAGGCCGATTTCATGTTTCAATGCAGTGATCATACCTGGCAGGCCTACAACCGATGGCCCGATCAGTATTCGCTGTACGATAATGGAGATACTGAATGGTACTGGGGTGGGGGAATCAAAGTAGGTTTCAATCGACCCTATGGAAAATATTGTCAAATACTGGACGCTCCATTGAGTACTGGTTCAGGTGAATTTTTACTTTGGGAATTTCCTATCGCTTTTTGGATGGAAGCCCAGGGGTATGATGTGACTTATGTTTCCAACCAGGATACGCATCAAGACCCAAATGGGCTGAAGCGTTGCAAGAGTTTCCTCTCTGTTGGTCACGATGAATATTGGTCGATTGAGATGTATCGTCATATCAAAGCTGCCATCGAGAACGGAATGCATGCGGCATTTTTATCGGGCAATGCTGTTTGTGGTAAAATTCTACTCAAACCGGACGCTTTGGGTGCTCCTGATAGAATCATGGAACGTGTGGGTGTATTCGGCCCCCCAGGCGGAACAAGAGAGTTCCATTCAATGTCCAGCCTCGTTCACGAACGTCCTTATGCCAATGAACTGATTGGAGCGCACAGCACTGGTCCTGTGACGGGCGGAGCTGACTGGATCTGTCGCAAACCAGATCATTGGTTATTTGAAAATTCCGGAATGAGCTTTGGTGACAGTATTCCCGGCCTGGTTGGATGGGAATGGCATGGAGATCCGGCAAATATCCCAGGCTTGGAAATTGTGGCTTCGGGCAAAACCCAAACGTCACCTGGTGTTTTCAACGGAGGAGAATACACGTCCACGCTCTATCAGGCCCCAAAAGGGAATTGGGTGTTCAATGCGGCGACCATCTGGTGGGGGGATGGTCTGAGTGAGCCTCCCGGATATCTGAGGCCCTCGGTTTATACAACCCCTCAAGGACCGGATCAACGTTTGCAAACCATTACTCGGAATCTGTTCAATCGAATGCTTTGATCATTCTTTTTATCCTGGAACTCAGTTGGGTCGCTGAACGATCACTATCCAACCACGATCTTCTTCCCATTCGGATTGATTCCTCAAGTGCACCCTCTCAAACGCGGCCGTCCATTCTTGGGGAGTTTGATTAGAATAACTCAGGGCGGGATCCTGGTAATCAGTCATGTAATGTCCGGTGGGTGAACGACGTAATATTGCGAGTAGAGATGATTCCAATCTTGGCAATGGACGATCTTCAGGTGAATCAAAGGTGGAGGATAACTTTGGATGATGAAGCAGGAGTCCCTTGGCAGCCTGACTCTCAAAGTGATCCGTGCCGAAGTTGGCGAGCACCGCGATTTGGCCTTCGGCAAGATTCCCAGTGAGCACTTCAAAGTCGCCAAGTTTGATGGACATACCAAGAATGCCGAGAAATTGTCTCTCCAGTTGCCCTTCAGGATGACTATATATTGGGCAGGTTAGGGCCACCTTCAATGCTCCATCGTTGCTGCTGGAGTAGGGGACCGAAAGGTATTCTCTGGTAATGTGCGGAGGTGATCCGGTTTCACCTTGAGGGAAATCAATGCCGTTTCCATGAAAGTAATCGCGATGGGCATAGGTCTGTCCGATCGAAGCTCCTGAAGGATGCCTTGCCAGCTGTACTCCATCCGCATTACAAATAAACCAGCTCTCGGCCTCCACTCCATCGAGTCGGGCTCGGTCCTTGACAGCAGTAATCAGCTCTGAAAACAGCACCCGGTTCTCTTTTTTAAGTGGCCCCTGATTGGTGCGTAAGTGTTCGATCAAACGTGGATTATTGGCTTCTTTTTCCAACAAAAACCATCGACCATCCATTTCCATTTGCACGGTCACCGCAGTCAATTTTGCGGCTGATTTCAATAAAGTTTCGTTGACTGCCTGACTTTCGCGTGCCGCCATGGCCAAGCGAATGGCCGACCCTATCAAAACGCTCAGCAATAAGAGCAAAGAAACAGCCGTGATTTGTGCCATTCGACGGTGTTGACGGAAAAACCTCAATGGGGTCTCGATGGGAGATTCCCGGTAAGCCAGAACTTTTTCATCTGCCAGGTAACGTTCCACTTCATTAGCCAATTCCAGAGCAGAAGGGTACCTGCTTGAAGCGTGAAGGTGCATGGCTTTTAAGCAAACAGCTTCCAATGGGCGTGGGCATTGAGGGGAGACTGATCTGGGATGTGGCCACTTGCCATCAATGACATATTGCCTGATTTGTTGAAGACCTCCATCCACACCTTCCACAGGGCTTTTTCCGCACAGAATCTTATAGAGGATGGATCCAAGGCTGTATATGTCGCTGGCGACGGTCATGGAGGATTCGCCAGATGCCTGCTCCGGGCTCATGTAGGCAGGAGTGCCTGCACCCGGTTCATGATTTGGCCGTTGCCTGATTTGATGCCCGCTGGGAAACAATGTTTTCTCTCCGCTTGCACGGGCTGATTCATCGCGTTCCACTGGCATGGCAAGCCCCCAATCCACGACCATGGATTCACCGTATCGACCTATGATGATGTTTTCAGGTTTAAGGTCTCGATGAATGATGCCCCGATTATGGGCATAAGCGATGGTGTTACAGACGGTCACGAAATGAGCCAGGAGGTTTCGGAATTCCAAATTGCGCTGATGCACATTTCGATGATCTTCGTTGGCATAAAACTTCTCGATGGATTCCTGAAGCGTTTCCCCATGCACAAATTGCATCACGTAGAAAGGTCGCCGATCTTCGGTTTCACCAATGCCATGCACTGGCACGACACCTGGATGATAAAGGCGACTCGTGATTTCTGCTTCCAGACAAAATCGTTCCTTCCTGGCAGGATCGTGTAGATGCCTTTTCTGCATGAATTTAACCGCAACCTCCCGGTTTAATTCGTTATCCTGTGCAATATAAACCCGCCCAAGCGCTCCTTCTGCATGAAATCGAGCCTGACTGAGGCCTATGTTTGCGATCAGCTTTTCATCTATGGTTAATTCCGGTAGATCTTTCCTTTCCCCTTCACGGAAGGGTTCCGTTTGGGTGCCGAGCATTTGATTGATGGAACCAAGTGCCTTTATCTGTTTCTTCAATTCGGGTAGAAGTTCTGGATGGTCAGCACACAATACCTCAGCTGAGACACCGCGTCCCTGTTCCTGCATTTCTTCCCATTGATCAAGCAAATCATCAATGGAAGGAAGTTGTTCTTTTTCATTCATGAGGCTGTGGTGGATTCGGTTAACATGGTTTGCAACTCCAAACGAGCTTTCCTCCATCTGCGTTTTACAGTGCGGACATCGACGTTGAGTATTTGTGCAACTTCGCTTTGCAGTAAATCATGGTACCAGATCAAATCGAACACTTCCTTGAGTTCATCCGGCAATTTTTCAACCTGAGCATGTATGTCGGCCCATTGCGCGACCTTGGCAGGATCTTCGGTGACCAGGCCTTGCTCTTCTGCTTGAAAGGAAGTCTGTGAATCGGTTGGAGGAATTTGTGTTTGATGATTTCGGCCATGCCCCATCGGACCTTGATAATGTCGTGCCAGATCAATCAGTTCAAATCGGATTTTTTCCGCTGCTAATCTCAAAAAGTGGCGAGCATCATTCAATGGGACCTTCTCCAATGCTTTCCAGATTCGTATGGAGGCATTTTGAAAAATATCATCGGTCTGCTCCCATCGGCGAACCGGTGGGTAATCCCGGGATATCTGTCGAGTGAGCTTCAATAAACGATCCCAGGTGCAATGAACTAATTCACTGCGAGCGGATTCATCACCAGCCATCAATCTGTCGATCAATGCTTGTATCTGAGTCGTATGATCCGCGCGGTCATTCATGAAGCCGAATGATGGGTTTCTGTATTTTTGGTCAAAAGATCTGGCTGCGATTTATGGCGGTGGTCCAATTTTTGGTCGGTCTTCAATCCTGATGGTTTGGATAGTTTTTCTTCCTCTGCTGTTTCATGAACCACCTCATTGGGTGATTTGCCAAAAAGAATCTGAACCCCAGCGGCAACCAGATGCTGTCCGAATGTACATAATGCAATCGTCAACCCGATCCAACCAGAGGCGCCCAGGAACTGTGAAGCAAGGACAAGGGCCATTCCATTATTATTCATTCCGGTGCCAAACATCAGAGCCAGCTTTTCAGGAAAAGCGATCCGGAAAGCTTTTCCAAGAATTGCCCCAACACCAAAGGCCAGAATGCAGCAAACTGACACACCCATCAGGAGAAGTAACATGGATGCAGGTTCAAACGATCGAATGCGCTCGGGAAGAAAGGATGATCCGTGCATGTAATTCAATAAAAGTAGATTGATCGCGTTGATCCATTTGATTCCTGCGGAGACCCGGTGACGATATTTGCTGCCAACAATCAAGCGGAAGAATTGGCCGCTGAAAATGGGAAGAATGATCCAGATAAAAATGAATAATAAATCAAATGATTTTGTGGATTCGAGTCCTGCTCCCGGTTTTAAATCAGCTGGAAGGTGTTGAATCATCCAATCCAGGATGGGCAATATGACTGGCAACATGGCGGTGGTGAGCAACAGTAACCCCAAGCTGAGGGCCACATTGGCATTGGTTTGCTGCGACCATGCGGTCGAAGAAGTGGCGACTGGCATGATGGAAACAATGGCAAATCCAGCCAGCATCGAGATCCAAATGGAGGAAAGATCCAATGTCAGTGCCATCAGCAATGATCCGATCCAAAAGATCGCCAACAAGCTTTTCCCGAAGATCCCCAGAAGTGAAACGGTAGGTCGCGTTTGTAGAGCCTTCAGATGCTCTTTGCTTACTGAAAACCCGGCGTTAAAAAGCAAAATTCCCAGCATGATCAAACCTGAAGAAATGCTGGCGTCATTAAGTGGAGAGATTTTCCAATCCAGCCCCTTTAGCCATAAACCGGGCGATGGAATCAATGCCGCAAGTACATAGGCTGCGAATAACAGGAAAATAAAACGCCTGTGTATCCACGTCCTGAGATTTGAAGTCACGCCCATAGACCGCAATGAAACCTAGACAAACAGATTCGATTTGGAAACTGAATTCAGGTGACTCTTCTTGATTCGAATCGATCCCATGATTACCTAGCGAAAGTTGGGGAGGTGAGGGGACAATTTTTTTGAAAAAATGTAGATTTGTCACTAAGGCGATGCGGTTGTATGGTGTGCCTATGAGGAAACATGATAACATCCGAGCTTTGCTGTTTTGCTGGATCATATCCGTTGCTTGCATCCTGATTTTTTCAGGATGCAAAACAACGCCTCAAGTTGACTGGCAATCCAGGGTAGGACAATGGACCTATGATGAAGTGGTCAAAGATTTGGGACCTGCCGATAAACGCGAAACCTTGTCAGACGGTACCATTGTAGCTGAATGGATGGTTCAAAGAGGCACTTCCGTCCCTCGATACGAAATTGTCAATTTTTATGATGATTACTGGTTTCCTCAAGTTCCAGCATACAACCCTTCCATGCTTCGTTCTCGTTTCTATCAAGGCTATCGATCTGAAGTTTATTTCCCCGGAAGTTCGGTCCGCTTGATCTTTAATCCCCAAGGCATGCTGGAAAACGCGAAATATTTCTCAGAACAATGATCCTGTGGTTGCCCCTTGGTATTTAGGATAAATTTATGCGGAGGGTTTATAATCAAATCGAACTTTCGATAACAATTGTCACGTGACCTTCCGGGATCAGATACTCGAACGACATGTCCATGAAGCATCAGGTGTCGTCACGGGATTGCCTGATGATCTACTACTGGTCTACGGTCTTTTGGATGCTTTTGATTGGTTTCGGGTAACCGAGGGAGAGGATGCGCCACGAACTGCCGAGGCTATTGAACACCTCCTGTCGCAAGAAGTAAGGCCAGCATTGCGACAGTGGTACAAAATCTATGGAAAAAATATGAACGATAACGCGATCCGATTTCGCGAGAGGCTCAGCAAGTTGGCTGGAGAGAAATTAGGATGAGGACATAATGACCAAGCGTGTAGTGTACGGGCATTTTGGTCCCACACTCTTTTTTGGAATAGCCCCAATTTAAATGCCCTTGCAGCGTGCTAGTTTGTCTCGTTCTGAGTGTGCTCTGGCAAAGTTTGTTTTTTTAGGGTAGGCGTCGCCCAACACGGTTTCTGAATTAGAATCCGTTTATCCGCATCACTTCCTGGTGGAATTTATCACGTTTTTCTGAGAAAAAATCAGTGAGTTGATTCCTTATGAATGGAGGAAGGCCTTGTTGAACAGCTGCCGCATTGAATGCTTGCACAGCGTTTTCAAACGCATTCATTTCCTGATGTTTCAACTCAAGGAAGGCGTCTATTCCTTTAGTTGGTCCTAAATAGATTTTGTCAAAAGGACCATCAAATGACCGAGAAGTAAACATTTTCGTTTCGCGAAAAAGATCGATAATTATTTGAGAATATGGTCTGATTCTTCTTTTTTCAGGTTCGCCGGTTCGTTCGAGAAATTCCTGATAACCACATCGAGCTGGTTTATTTAGCTCCCACAACCGGTATTGTTCAAATTTTCCAGCGGTCACGGCTTCACGCAGTTTTTTTAAGTAATTGTCCCAGCCCTGAATGTTTGCCTCAAAGGGATGGGCCAGGGTTTTAAGTCGCCTGCGGTCCTCTTGCAGAGCCAATATATAAACCTCGGAAATACCGAGTTTCTTGTAGAGTTTTTCGTAGTCGGAATCTCGTTCTTTACCCCATCGAGACGGATCCACAAACCCATATCTTGCCTGAGACAACAAGTGGTGTTTTCTGGTTATATCCCCAGCGTTTTCCTTTGCCAATTGTGAAACCTGTTTGTAGTAATCACTCCGCCGTTCCACGAATTCTTCCCTGCCGGTGCTATCGGCAATAGCCAGCCTTAACAAACGTCTTCGTTCGAGTATAAAAGATTCGATTTGTTCCGGAGTCAAACCAATCTCGGTAAATATCTCTAGATATTCCGCATCACCATTTGGTTTGAATTTTGTCCACAGTGCGTCTTTGGGGAGTTTTTTGGTAGCATCGATCTTTTCAGCTGGGATGACATCTCCGAGGCTGATTACCTGAAAGGTCAGTTGGAAGCTTGCAATAAATACAACGGCTTTGATCGGTAATCTCATTTTGATGAGGTTTTTAAATCGTCATTAATATCCTGACGCGTTTGCTATTTGATCGCCGAGCCAATCGGTCAAAAGAATTTGCCTTTTAAATGCCTAAGGCACTATTTGGGTGCTTACCAACTTTACTGCCTATAGCATGAGAGCAGTCTTTAAACAATCTAATTGAAAAGTTCACAATCCTCTGGTCCTCTAACAAGCTTTGACAAAGATTGTTATTCTCCTCTATAGTTTGCCGGTAACAGTTGCAAAGTGATTCTATGAACGTATCGTTGACTCCGTCCCTTGAGGCTATCGTACAGGAGAAAGTTAAGTCTGGTTTCTACAACAATGCCAGCGAAGTTATTCGCGAAGCCTTGCGTCTGATGCATGAACGAGACCAGAGGGATTGCGCAAAGCTGGAACGTCTGCGAAAGGAAGCTGCCTTGGGATTTGAAGCCTTGGATAAAGGCGAGCTTTCGAAAAGGACTATCGGTGAAATCTTTGACGATGTCATCGTCAAGCATCGAAGGGAAAAGTGATCTGTGAAACTTACGCTGCATCTTTCAAGATGGGCTGAAGAAGATCTGTCAAGGATTGCTGAATACACGCTCCAAATGTGGGGTGAACGCCAACTATTAAAGTATCAAGCATTACTTGAGCACGGTCTGAGCGCGATCACTCGCGATCCGCTGGCCCCTCGTAGTAAGGAAAGAAATGAACTTTTTCTCGGATGCCGTTCTATCCATATCGGGAGACATGTGGTCCTTTACCGAGTCAAAGAGAGCCATCTGGAAGTCGCCAGAGTTCTGCATGATAGTATGGAGTTGGAGCGCCATATACCGTCCGATTTAATAACGCCGGAAGACTGATCACGTCTCGTTCATGATTTTGTCTCAAGTCAAAGCAGTCAAACCCTCTGATTCTTTGGATCAAACATGTTCGGATTGCTGATGTGTGCTGAAAGATCCACTGAATTCTGCCGCATATAAGGTGAACCAGGAATGGTAGAACACGCGACATGCTTCTTGAGAAAGTGAATAGACATCGTTTGCCATATATAAAGAAGGATATGTCGTGTCTTTGCTGGAGGGGGGATTTACGGAAATGTGAAGGTACCGTTTAAAGCTTGCCGCAAAAGACGACTTGCATATGATGCGGGTGTTGCAACGGTGTCACTTCGCATTGAAAACTGAAGAGAACCTGAACGAGTGATCTCAAATGATTTCGATGGTGCGTAGCATACAAACCGGTATCAGGGGGAGGGTGCTCCGAGATTGGGTGTGCAGGTAAGGGGGGTAAGTTGCAATTTAATATTAATAGGTAGGGCCCATAGCTCAGTTGGTTAGAGCAAGCGACTCATAATCGCTGGGTCGGGGGTTCAAGTCCCTCTGGGCCCACCATCCATTTTCTCTGTATGACAATACTTCCACACGGTAATCGGTTTGGTTGGACTAGCCTGCTGGCAATGATTTCCCTGGCAATGTTCTTTACGCCTCTGGACACCGAAGCACAATGGTGGAAATTCTGGAAGAAACGTGAGAAGTCTGAAACGACTCAATCTTCGCAAGCTGCCGAATCAGATGCTCCACTGAGACGCGATGTTAAAGAAGTAGAGAAAGAACGCAAGGACGCCGAGAAAGCGCTCAAAAAGGCTCGCAAAAAGCAGCTTCGTGAGGAGGAAGAACGCCAGAAAGAGCTTGAGAAAAAGATGCGTGATTCTCAAAAGGAGATAGAAAGACAGCAAAAGAAGGTGCTGGCTGAAAATCGAAAGCACCAGAGAAAACTCATGCGGGATTTGAAAGCGAAAAGCTCCAACCCTTCCGGCAAGCGATCTTCCTTTCTGCAGCGATACCGGTTTCGTAAAAACTCCGGCGATAGCTTTTATCTGAGCAATTAGTCAGGAATCTCAGGTGAACAATTCTTTGATGAGGGAACCTCCATTGACCAACCGAACCGGTCTGCCGGAGGATTGGTAAAGAGTTTGCGAAGGGGCGATCCCCATCTTTGTGTAAAGGGATGCTGCGAAATCTTCAGGCGTATAAACATTTTCCGAGGCGTAGTATCCTTTGGTATCGGTAGCACCCACGATTTGCCCTCCAGGTATACCTGCACCAGACATCAGAACTGACATGGCATGAGGCCAATGATCGCGTCCGGCGTCTTTATTTACTTTGGGAGTGCGACCAAATTCACCCAGACAGATCACCATGGTGTTTTCAGCAGAACCTCGATCATGCAAATCCTGAATCAGTGCCGCCAACCCTTGATCCAGCTTGGACATGAAGGAGCCTTTGAATCGATTGAACAGGTCGGTATGGTTGTCCCATCCGCCATAATAAACGGTGACAAATGAAACTCCCACCTCTGTCAACCTACGAGCCATCAAGAGGCGTTGTCCAAGGTCATTGCGTCCATAAAGATCTCTGGTGTTATCTGGTTCTTGATGAATATCGAAAGCAGATTGAGCCTGGGGAGAGGTTACCAGATCGACGCCTTGTTCATAGAATTGATCAAAGGTAATGGTTGGGTCAGCAGCAAGCGGCTCATGGATGCGTTTGAGTTGATCGAGCTGTCGACGCAGTTCGCGTCGGTTTTTAGCTCTGCTTTCACTGATGGATTTTGGCAGGACCACATCGCGAACACGAAAACTCTTATTGTTTGGATCTCCACCGATCACAAAGGGAGCGTGTTGGCCTCCGAGAAAATTGGGGCCACCCGACCTCGACATCCTGGGTAAACTCATATAGGCAGGCAAACCGCCACGAATACCGCGCTCATGTGAAATCATGGAGCCAAAGCTGGGGTGAAAAGTAACGAAAGCTCCGCAGGCTACAGGAACAGGGGTGGGCGCACCTGTCATCATATAGTGATTGCCGCCACCGTGATTGGGATCCTTATGGCATATGGAACGGATGATGGTAGTCTTGTCCATCACCTTGGCCAGGTTAGGGACCACCTCACTGAAATGAACACCAGGCACAGAGGTTGGAATGGATTTGAAATCACCCCGAATATCCGAAGGAGCGTCAGGTTTGGGGTCAAATGTTTCGTAATGAGAAGGTCCACCATCAAGCCATATCAAGATGCAACGGGTATTGGATGCGCCGGTGTTGGTTGATTGTGCATTTGCCCTGAGTCTCAGTAGATCGCACAGTCCAAGCCCCATGGTGCCTCCCAGTCCTACCTGTAGGAAGTCGCGGCGTGTGTATCCTTCGCAATTGGTGTTGATTTGGCTCATGAAAGGTCCTGAATTCTTTAATGATTAAAAACAAATTCAGCAGAATTTAGCAATGCCCATAATAGGTCTTCCAATCCCTCGCGTCGATCTTCAGCATTTAAGGCTTCGATGGCAATGCCTCTTTCGTTTTCCTTGGGATGGCGGCTGAATAACTTCAAATAAACTTCATCCACCATGGCAGTGTTGGAAAGGCTGCTGTCCATTAAGTCCTGAATCCAGCCGCTTTTGGAGGATAGTTTGGACTGAAGTTTTTCCGAGTGCATCATGTGCAGTGCCTGCACCACGCTGGGGCGATTGATTCTTTCACAAGGCGGATCGGAACTTGAATTTGGTCGATCAAACGCATCCATGAATTCCGAATCAATTTTGAAATTCCATGTTTCTACGGCCCTGGATCCACTGGGTAAGCCTTCCAGATCGTCCGGAACTCCTGTGATATCGGTGACGGCATCCAACAAGACCTCGGCTGGTAATCGTTTTCGATAATATCTTGAGAAATATTGGGAGTCCGTCTTGTTCGTATCGTTAGGCATGGAGCTGAGTTGATAGAGCCTTGATTCCATGATTCGAGTCATCAAATGTCGCAGATCATAGCCATGCTCGGCAAAGTCTTTTGCCAACGCTTTCAACAAAGGCGCATGAACAGGAGGATTACTGGTCCTGAAATCATCGACTGGATTCACAAAGCCCTTTCCAAAAAAAACACTCCAGACACGATTCACGGCAGCTTGCGCGAAATAGGGATTGTCGGGATGTAGCATCCAATCCATCCACGCCATCCTGGGGTCCGACGATTTCGAATAATCCTCCAGATGACCGCCAGGTGGTGCAGGGTGCATCACTTCTTCGGTTCTTGGATGTTTCACCTGACCTCCTGGACGAAAAAAGAAAGTTTCTGTTCCGGCTGAGATGGGAGGCGAAACGCCTGCTCCTTTTTGTCCAACGCTTCCAAAAAATGCTGCCGTGCGATAAAAATCTTCCTGCCCCCATTTTTCAAACGGGTGGTGATGGCACTTGGCGCACTCCAACCGGACTCCCAGAAATACCTGGCTGAAAAGTACTGTTCTATCTTCAGGGGTGCGTTTGTCACGGTAGATAGAAGCGGGGCCAGCATGATGGTTGCTGCCTTCCAACGTGAGTATGGATTTCACGAACTTATCGTAAGGCATGTTGTTGCGAAAACATTCCCGAACCCATTGGTCGAACATGAACACACTTTTGATCCCGGCACGATCCGGATTGGGGCGAAGTAGATCGGTCCACTTGTTGGCCCAATAATCACCTATCCATTGATGTTTTGTTAGATGGTCAATCCAGTGTCTTCTCTTGTCGGGGCGCGGGTCATTCAGAAACGAACGTGTTTCTTCAATAGTCGGAAGGACACCTGTTGCATCCAGAGCTGATCGCCGGATAAACTCGCTATCAGTGCAAAGATCTGAAGGTGAGAAACCCAGTTGCTCCAGATAATGATTGGCATAATCATCAATAAAATTATTGGAAGGCAAATTTGCTAAAAGATTTTTGGAGTCTTTTCCCTGGGTAGAAATTCTGGGGATCATCCAATGACTTTCAGCCACATGACCAGAAAAGCGGGCGATGATGACCGCCTGTCCGTTACGTTCGAGAGAATGAGCTTTTCCATGATGATCCACCTCGAGTAAATCCTTATCCGTACTGGTGAATTCCGACAAATGCGTGACATCTCTCATCGCCCCATTTTCGTAATGAGCGATCACCAGCAAGTTAAAAGAGGTTTGTTTTTGGAGACGCCCCTGATTGGGGACCACTTCGATAGATTTCAATTTGGAGGATTTTTTTCCTTGGAAGGGCATTCCTTCCTGAATCCATTTAGCGAGTGTTCGATAAAACTCCGAATCAACATCCAGTGGGTTGCCTCCTTCATGCGGAGTTCGGAGTGTGGGTTTCATCAACAGAAGGCTTTGATTGGGACTCGCCGGGAATACTCGCCTGCCGCGTCCTTCATGAACAATTTCCTGGTAATCCGCGTCTGGATCAAAGCCAAACACGGACAACTCGAATCCATTTCTTCCTCCTGGCTTTGCATGGCAAGCTCCATTGTTGCAACCAGCTTTGGTTAAGATGGGTTGAACGTCATCGACGAAATTGGGAACTACTTCTCTGAATGAATCCAATATGGAGACAGGTATGGATCCCACTTTTTTTCGTTCCGGATTCAGAATATCAATGAAAGTTTCTCCTGTTTGAAGTGCCTTCCAGTGGCCATTCAGCAGATCCAACATTTCCGGGTCTCTGCTTGCGAACTGAAATTTGTCCGAAATGTCTCGATAAAACTCCTCATTGGAAACTTCGCTGACGATTAACCGTGTCCAAGAGCCACCTACTGGAATGGATATTCTCGGTGGATAGAGATTTAGTCGCTCTAATTGTTCGGTCGCATCGGTATCGTATGCTTGGCATTGAACAGAGAGAAAAGAGCCAAAAGACAGCGACATGGCTAATAGAACCAACGCAAGCCATGAACCAAACATTGAGTAGCAAGGGGCAAGATTAAATTGTCGGTGGCCCATGCACTTTATTCTGCACTCAGGATTTCACTTTGACAAGATCAGAGCGGGGGCAAGGATTTGTGGAAGATCTTCCATATTCCTGCTTCCATCATATAGTTTTTCCTTAGTGAATGGAGCGGCTTACTATTATCAATGACGGCCAAAATCAGGATTGCTCTTCTTCCTGTCGTTGTTGTTCGAGGATTTTATCGATCGTTGTATCGAGTAACGTAGTGTATTGCTCAACCTTAAGACATCTTTGATCCAAATTGCCTCTTGCTTGATAGAGCCATCCACCACCGTATGGATCTTTTGAAATTTGGCTGAGATCCTTTTCCAGTTCAGGATTCATGTGTGCAAAATTTCCATCTATCAGCGAGTACAGGTCAGAGATGGCCTTAAAACCCTCCATCCATCCGATGATTTGACCCGCAGAAATTGGATCCTCTTTTTGAGATTCAAACCCCAAGTCAACCATTTCTCCGAGCATTCGAGTTGCGAACTTGGTGAGTCCCACACGCCACAGGTTCGGTTCGATTTGCCAAGCCCATCCATGCGATGGGCTAAACAGGTAATCAACTGGTAAGTGGGTGACAAAAGTCGATCTTTTGTAAAATTTCTTTTTTAATTTTGAAGGGTCGTTTGCCATGAAAGCCTTCATCCCTACTTGTCCTCTGTGCAATTGCAAAGAAAAATGGAAATGAAATTTTCTTGAAGTTTTTCGGTATATACGTTTTTTCCTAGTGTTATGAAGGCGAACCGCCTGCCACGAAGGCAGCGCCGGTAGGGTCGCCTGTTTGGATTGAACGTGTAAACTATGCCGACATACGAATATCAATGCGAAAAATGCGGGCTGGAATTCGAACATTTCCAGTCCATGAAAGATGATGCCCTGACGACTTGTCCTAAGGAAATTTGTCAAAAGAAGAGATGGGGAAAAGGGAAGGTCCACCGTGCCATTGGTTCTGGTGCCGGGTTGATTTTCAAAGGAAGTGGTTTTTACATCACCGATTATCGCAGTGAGAACTACAAAGCCGCAGCCAAGAGTGACAAACCTTCGCCAGCCAAGGAATCCAAATCGTCCTCCAGTAAAAAAACGAAACCATCCACTAAGAAGAGTTCCTGATTGGGGTTGAGTCACATGTTTGGAATCGATCGAGACCTCTAGCCCCATGCGAATTTTCATGACAGCTTCAGTGCGTAGCTCCATTCTTCGAATACTATCGGGAGTATTGATGGGGATATCCGTCGTTGCTGGTCATGGAGAAACACTCCAGAGCAAGAGTGGGCAGTTTGTCATCTCCTGGGCTAATGATCTGCTATCGACTCCTCAACTCAACACCCTGGAGAGAAATCAAGGACTCATAGCCCTTACGCCGGATCTGATCAGCCTGACTGCGGAAAGAATCAAGGACGGAATCATTGAGGCATTGGGGGTCCAGGACACGTGGCGAAATAAAATTCGCATCACCATCAGTTCTGGAAGACGTAATTCACAGCCGTTTGTCACACTTCCCACCCGCTATACCAACGGTTGGGGATACCGAGTGGTCTTGAAGCCGAAGATTCGGGAAGATGTCTGGATCAGGAACCTTGTCCATGTCATTTTGCTCGAAATTGTCAACCGACCCTCCCCGGAGCACATGTGCGATCCTCCTGCCTGGTTGATCGAAGGATTGCGTCAGCACGTTGTTCATTCTTCCTTGATGGATCATTCCTTGACCGTTGAGGATATGATTGAGGTTGGAAACCCCAATAACAATCTCGGAAGACCGGTGCCCTGGTTTTACAAAAGAAAGCCTACTTTCGCTGCTCAACAGTTTCTTCGGACCAATGATCCACTCAGCGCTGAGCAGATTTTTCATGCCAGTCCATCTCTTACTGAAACGGCAAATTTTCGACACTGTTCTCACCTGATGTTTTCCGAGATGTTGCAGATGGTCAACGGGGCTCGGTCGATACACCGTTTTATTGAGCTACTTCCCCGGTATTTCAATGCTCAAACGGCCTTTCATCAAAGTTTTGCAGAAAACTTTCCAAATATGCTTGAGCTTGAAAAATGGTGGGCAGTCACCACGGCGTCCGTAACCCAGTTCAATGAAAAACGTCGTTGGGATATGGAGAAAAGTCTAACCGAACTGGGAACGATTTTGAATCCACCCGCCAAAGTGGCCTTGAATAAGGATAGTTTGCCAAGTTGGCGGAGGTTTTCCTTTGAGGATGTCGTGGGATACTGGAAAGGGAAAGAACGATTGGCGCAGCTCGATCACATCACCCAGCAGTTGCAGCTTCTCAAGGCTCAATCCCTGCTGGAGGTCATTCCGCTCGTGGATAAATATTTGTCGTTTATCAGCGAGTTTAAGGAGCAGCTGTCTCAGGTAGGGTATGCGCCAGACAAACGTGGACAGCTTGTGGCACGTGAATCGCAAATCATTAAACGTGCTCTGCGCAGCCTCGCAAGGTTGGAAAGGGAGCGTGAGGGCTTCCTGGCAAAATACAAAGCACTTGATGAAGTTGAAGCGGCTTCCAATGGCAATCTCTCTTCCCGTTGATCCTAATTTTGGGTCTCGCTTATTTTGATGTCCTAAGTTACTCCGATTTCACACATTTTTCTTCCATCATTCGAAAAACGTAATCAGGTGTCGGAATTTAGGTTTATTTGTCCTGTTTTACGATCTGTTTAATATTGTGTAACCGTCTCTTCCAGCAATGATTATATCAGGTTTCAAGATTCGCTTGAACCTTATTCAATTAATAATCATTCAATGAAGCTATGAGAATACATAATAAAATCATTCGTAAGGTATTGAACCTTGTATGTGCCTGCACTTTGCTTGGGGCGGGCTCCAGCCTGAATGCGGCAACTTTGGTCAATCAGCAGTTTGACCTCCCCAATGGTTCAATCGTTCAGGGATCGGACGATTTGTGGCAACACCGAAGTGGAGCTGAAGGGGATCTGGTGGTCAATGAGGGAGCCTTGCAGATTTCTTCATCGGCCTCAGAAGACGTTGGAATACTTCTGGGAGATCAGACTTTTGGTGAATCCAGCGAGGACACGCTGTATGCGAGCTTTACTCTGAAGATCGTTGATTTGCCTACTGCTGGTGGCGGCTATTTCGCTCATTTTCGAGGTGGTAGCTCCTCCAGTTTTAGAGGAAGATTGTTCATTGCCGCCTCAGACGAGGGTGGGGTTCAGCTTGGGATCAGTAATGGGGGATCAAAGTTTTCGGATTCATCCGCTCTGCCGCAAAACCTTGAATTAGGGAAGGAGTATAGGATTGTTCTGAGTTATGAGCCCTCAAAGGCGGTTACTAAATTGGGGATCGATCCAGCTCTGGAGTCGGATTTGGTGACTGTGGCGACGGATTCAGTGTCAGTGAAATCCATCAATCAGTTTGCCGTGCGTCAAGCTTCAGGTATTGGGACATTGGAAATAGATCATCTCAAGATCTCTACTGAATTCAGTGAGCTTTCCGCTAACGCGGGACCACAGGAACCAACCCTAAAAATACAGAGCAACCAAAAAGTTCTCCCCGAAAGGGGAGAACCCTCCTTTTTTGTCGTATTAGAAAGGACCGGTTCTTTGGATGTTTCTCTAATTTTGGATTTGGTCTGGAGCGGCTCTGCGGAAAACGGAACTGATTATGTATTGGGTCCCGATTCAATTACCTTTTCCGTTGGGCAGGGTGTCATTGAAATTGAAAGCCAAATCATCGACGACAATCTCAAAGAGGGATCTGAAACCATCGAACTTGAAGTAATCCTGCCTGAAAACATTAATTTATCGGGCGAGAATACTTTGCTTTGGGAAATTCACGACGACGATTTAACCACAGTATCCCTATCGAGTTCTGTTCAAACGGTGACAGAGGGAGTTGATGATATTTTTGAAATTTATTTGGATCGAAGAGGGGATCTATCGACAGAACTGAACGTTGATTGGTCGTTTCATGGCAGCGCAGAAAAAGGAGTTGATTTGGATTGGTCCACTCCTTTTTCCGCGTCGTTTTCACCTGGTCAAGATCGGGTCGCTATCGAGTTTTTGATCCTAAATGATTCAGTTGCAGAATTGCATGAAAGAGTCGAATTTCAATTGCTGCCCTCTGAATCTTATCAGCAATCCGGAGAGACTTTGATAGTTGAGATATTAAACGACGATCTCGAAGGAATGTATTTGGACGAGCCATTTGACTATGAAGATGGCCCTTTATTGCAAGCTTCCCTGGGAAGATGGAATCATACCAGCGGAACGGAAAATGAGATGGAGGTCTTTTCCGGTCAACTTGATCTGAATGAACTCAGTGGAGAAGATGTCGTGGTTGAGCTTCCGGTTCCTGGCCCTGATGTTGAGGTGCCCGAAATTCTTCCTGAAGTTTTTGCAGGAATGGATTTGTTTGTCGCAAAAGCACCTGAAGGAGATGGGAATTACTGGGCACATTTTCGGGGAAGTACCTCCTCCACCTTTAAAGGACGTGTTTTCGCAAGAAGGGGTGGGGCAGGTGAGGATACTATTGAACTGGGGATTTCGAATGGTCAGGCCGAAGCAGACATCTGGTTTCCTATGGAATGGCCAGTTCCTGTAAAGTTGAGACTGGTGGTTGGTTATCAGCCTACTGATGGGGTGACAAGACTTTGGATTAATCCTGATAACATTGATGACGCCCATGTTGTGGCTTTTGATGAAACTTCTACCCCAAAAATAACAGGATTTGCTTTTCGTCAACCTGCGAGCCGATCCAATGGAATGGGGCGATTTTTACTTGATCATTTAAAGATCTCAACCGAGTGGGCGGATGTTGTGCACGGTGGGACAAAGCCGTATTTGTATTGGGACTTTTCAGTTCATGAAACAAATGTGGCAGAAGTGGATCAGGTTCTCGATTCTGTCGAAGCTACTGTGGCCATCGTTCCTGAATCACTGATCCCCAGCAGAGATTTGTTCCTCCGAAGGATTGGGGTAACAGACAGTGAATTATGGGCGAATTTTGATATTCAGGGAGATATTTCTTTGGGTGAGGATTTATCTATCTTGCAAGGAACCGGACCTGTCCTTGTTCGCTCAGGCGAGAGTGAAGGAGTTTTGAACTTGGCACCAATTATGGATAGTCAGGTTGAAGAAGATGAACTGCTGACGCTTACTTTGATGGCGAGTGATGGTTTCCAGGTTGGTTTTCCTAACAAGGCATTGCTGATGCTTGAAGATACGCCAGTCAGCGTGACAGCTCCTGAGGAACCTTTAACCATTTCAATTTTTGCACAATCTGAAGGAGGTTCTTTGTCCATTTCATTGCATTTACATGGTGAACAAAATCAAAATTATCTGGTTGAAATTTCTCATGATCTTGTGACTTGGGATAACTTCGCCACAGGCAAGATGAATGATCAACCAGAAATCATTTCATTAGGTAAAGAGGAGTTTTCTCAAGCCTTTTTGAGAGCCAGGTATCAGAATCCTTGAGGTTCTACTGGAAACCCAAATCTATCGAAGCTGTAGTGCGTGGTCCACTCTTTGTTTCTGATCATACTCAAGTGGAGGCAGATCGGTTAGAGTAGGGGATTCTGTTTCGTCCAGGATCCTTCTTGCCAGATCTTGGAAGTCTTTCCAGCGATCCCAATCCAGGGTTGGGGAATGAACCGTTTGGCGCAAAAGGCTTCGCCATTCGATGATGATGCGATCTATGTCGCCTGCGCCCAGGAAATCGGAAACCCACTTGTATTTGTTCAGTCCATTTGAATGAACATCCATCACGATGGATTCAGCCCCAAAACCATATTGCGTCGGAATTCCATTTTCCAGATAGCCTGCAATATTCTGAAAGCCGTAAACATCGTGACATCTCATGGCCATCCTGCCGCTCCAGCGATGCTCGTCGCGACTAAATCTGTGTCCGGCATGAAGGTTGGCCATGTCGTATATCAGTTCGTTTAGCGGGTAATTTTCCTCCTCCAAAGCCGCTGCAACCGCCAGGCCATCACCATGTGAATAAAAACTGACAATTCGTCCACGGGGAGTCGGAATGCCTGCCGCATCGATAAGTTTTAACCTTCTCCATAACATGGCAGTTCCCGTTTTTACGGATAAGGATTTGCAGGTGTCGACCAGATTGCAGTCTTGACATGAAGAAGGAGCCACCTTCCGGACCGCTGCTCCCCACAGAGCCACGCCATGGCGATCCACTGGCACATTCAGTGATTGCTTTCCATAATTCAGCAAAACATCAATCGCGTGCTTTTTTTGAACAAAGCGAATCACATCCACACCTTTTTGGCCCATTTTCTTTCGGATCAAAGGTTGGATGCGCTTTTGCCAAATTCCGTCAGATACTTGTCGGCCTCTCCACTGGGTTAGCCTTCGGACCCATTTTGAAAGGATGATCTTGCCATTATGCAATCTGTCAGCAACGGAAAGTGCTTTTCCGTAAATCTTGAATTGGCCGCTGTCATCCAGAACACAGGGACGTCCGTGCCCGAGCTGTTCAACAATTTCGGGAATGGTCAATGCAGGTTGAAGGTGCGACACCGACCAGTCTTTCAAATCCTTGGGTGTTTCCTTGAACTCCCACCAGCGAACAGTTTCCCCGTCTTTGTTGAGATAAATCGGAACAGATACACGTTCCATCGGGGATTCCTGGATGGTTGGATCGTAATCCCATTCACCTTTACTGTTAAGAATTTGCCGGACCTTCTTTTTGACATACCTGGCACGTTCGGCGTCGGTACCCAAATTGCAGGGGGTATTGGGATTTTTCATGGCGTTTTCCACCCCCAGGAAGATGGGTTTTGTTGTGAAAAGTCGTTCCTGAACACGTACGGCCTCTGAGTAGGGATCCTTTCCATGAAGCGAAGCGGCGTGCATGATGGTTAACAAGGCATTCCAATCCACCATTCCGCTTCTGGAAAGTCTTGCCGGATGACCATCTCTCAATCTTACCGAATTCCCACCGACCAGCACATAACCCATGTCATCAATGCCACGTCTTCCTGCACGGCCAAACATTTGAAGCAATTCGTCAGGCTGAATGGGAAACTCCTGATAATCTCGACGATATGAATCGCCCACCAGACTGACACTTCTCAATGAAAAATTAATTCCTGCAGCCAAACCCATCGTTGCAACCACGATGCGTAATTGTCCCGCCTTGGCCAAAGGTTCTATGACTCCTGCTCTGGCTGCGTAACTGAGCCCGCTGTGATGATAGGTGATGCGGCATGAAAGGAGTCTGGCCATTCGCTCGCCCACCATGTGTTTCTGGGTTTCAGTTAATTTTAGAGGGTTTGGGTTCGGTAACTGAGTTGCAAGTTCTTGAGCAAGTTTTTCGGCGGCACGTCGTCTGGGAGCAAAAAGCAGAATAGGCCCCAGGCCTTCAGCAAGGCTTTTGGCTGTGAATTTTGCCCAATAACTTCTCAATTCACGTGGCAGGTGGTGTGGAAGATGCATGGGAGCCATTTCCTCCAAAGGCACCGGTCTGTGATGGTGTTCTACGAGTTCGACCTTTCTCCCGAGACCTGAGAGCCATTTCACAACATGCTGAGGATTGGCGACACTACCGCTGAGGAGAAGGAGCTGAGTGTTCGAAGGAGCCAATGCCAATGCCAGTTCGTAGTTCAACCCACGATCTTGATCTCCGATCATCTGGTATTCATCGACAACCAAGAGTTTGGGGCCATCCCCTTGGATCAAACGATTCTTCTGCGTCTCCAGAGTCGCCACCAGTATTGAGGCATCAAGGTTCTCAGCCAAGTCTCCGGTGGCAATACCAACATCCCATCCGCGAGATCTCCACTCTGCCAGCTTGTCGTTGGCAAGAGCGCGAGTCGGAACGGTGTAGATGGCTTGAAATTTTTTCAGCTTTCCTTGGTTGGACCAAAGTTCGAAAATCAGTGTCTTGCCTGCTCCAGTGGGTGCGTGAACAACGACATCCTTTCCTTGTCGTAAAGCGTTGACGGCGTCTTGCTGCCACAGATCAGGAATAGTTACCTGATTCAAGGCCAGCTGGGAGTCCAACTGTGAACCGATTTCGGAAGGGTTCATTTTTGATTGAAGTCAGAGGAGTCCCGATGACACCATCTCTGATCTGACTGTTCAGTTCTCCTCTTCGGATAATTTGCGATACAAAGTTGCAAGTGAGACTTCAAGAATATTGGCAGCTTCTTCCTTATCCCCTCCAGTATGCGTCATGACTCTATTTAGATACGCCACTTCCTGTTCACGTAGAAAGTTTTTGAGAGGTTTTAAAGGACCCGTGATGCTGCCTGCCATTTGATCCGGGCTGGAAGCCTGGATCCCCGATTCAGCTGAATGTTCAAGAGGAAAAAGGCTTTCTTCTACATCTTTCTCATTCGCTTTTTCAATGAACCCTGTTTCAACCCCTGCGTCGTCTTCTTTGACTAATTCGGCAATGTTGGAGGGCATGTCCTGTCTTCGGATCACGTGAGATTCGCTGAGAGCACAGGCTCGTTCGACGACATTTTGAAGCTCTCTGACATTCCCAGGCCATCCATAGAGCGACATGGCTTCCATGCAAATTTTACTGACCTGGAAAAGTTTTCCCGTTCTTGGATGCGCCTTGTCTTTCAGAAAGTGAGCGACCAGCAATGGAATGTCATCACGTCGATTGCGCAGGGGAGGGAGGTGGATGGGGATGACGTTCAGCCTGTAATACAAGTCCTCGCGAAACTCTCCCTGTTTGATCCGTTCTTCCAGTTCCTCGTTGGTGGCAGCCAATACCCTGACGTTGACCTGTACTGGGGTGTTATCACCCACTCGACGCACTTCTTTTTCTTGTAGAACGCGCAACAAGCGACTTTGCAAGGTTGGAGGCATGGTGCCAATTTCGTCCAGAAAAATCGTGCCTCCGTCCGCTTCTTCAAATAGCCCTTTTTTGTCATTCAGTGCCCCGGTAAAAGCTCCTTTACGATGACCAAACAATTCGGATTCGAGAAGGTTTTCAGGAAGGGCGCTGCAATTAATTGGGATAAACGGGCTTGTTTTTCTGCGGCTGTTGAAATGAAGCGCCTTGGCAACCAATTCCTTCCCGGTTCCACTCTCACCAAGAATCAGTACCGTGCTTTCAGTGTCGGCCACGCGCTCAATCATCTTGAAAACATCCTGCATTTTTACCGAGGAACCGGTGATCTGATTGAACTGATACTTTTTCTTCAGTTGTTTTCGCAGATAGGCATTCTCGGAAACTGCTTCGTTGTATGAGAGTGCTCGGTCTACACTGAGCTTTAATTCATCGAGCTTGAATGGTTTTTCCAGATAATCAAAGGCTCCATATTTCATGGCGTCGACCGCTGTTTCGATGGAGCCAAATCCGGTTACGACGATGACGACTGCTGATGGGAGGTTTTTCTTGGTGTGCTTCAGCAAATCCAGGCCGAAGGCTCTTGTTTTATCGAGGTAAAGGTCTGTAATAATGACTTCGGGCTGAATTTCTTCCAGCGCCTCCAAGGCAGCGGGGCCGTTAGAGAAAGGGTGCACTTCATGTCCCCAACCACGCAGAGAGTCAGCCACCAATTGAACCATGGTCACCTCGTCATCAACTAACAATACCTTTGCCATCCGGAAACATTACGAATTTGAATGATAACGGGCAAGCAGCTTTATATTAAAAGCTGCGGCGGGTGATCGTATCAATCTCTTGCTAAGCAGGGTAATTGAGGACAAATTGGAAGAACAATGAATCAAAATTTAGATAAAAGTTACTGATGCGGATCACGGTTGCCATCACAGGTGCCAGTGGTGCCATATATGCCCAACGCTTACTGGATCATCTGGATCCTTCACAGCATGATGTTCATCTTGTCCTCAGCCGTTATGCCAATCAGGTCATTATCCAGGAACTGAATGGGGGGCTCAGGGTGCCGGAGGGTGTGAAGCGGCATCAAATTAAATCAATGAATGCTCCGTTTGCCAGTGGATCCAACCCATCTGACGCAATGGTGATCATCCCATGCAGCATGGGAACCATGGGTAGAATTGCCCATGGATACAGTGAAGACGTTCTGCTGCGAGCCGCGGATGTCATGCTCAAGGAAAAGAGAAAGCTACTGCTCGTTGTCAGGGAGACGCCGTTTAACTTGGTTCATATTCGTAATATGGAACTACTCATGTTGGCCGGCGCCACCATTATGCCCGCATCACCTCATTTTTATCATCAACCACAAACCATTGAAGCTTTGGCTGACACGGTTGTTTCACGAGTGCTGGATCATTTGGGAATTGATCACAATGTGACCACACGCTGGCAGGAAGAGGCCGAATAAAAGACGGTCTCCAAATAGTTGGAGACCGTGCCATTGAAGTTGTGTGCTTTTTCTAATCAGGGGTTGCCAACCGAAAGTAGAAATTCGATGTTGGTGCCCGTGTTTTTCAGTTTGCTCAAGAGAAGTTCCATAGCTTCGACCGCAGGAACACCGGTCAGTGCTTTTCGCAGTAACACGACCTTTCCGTATTCGTCCGGGTGGTAAAGAAGTTCTTCTTTTCGAGTTCCGCTCAGTTCCACATTGATCGATGGGAATATGCGTCTATCCACCAGATTACGATCCAAATGAGCTTCCATGTTACCGGTGCCCTTGAATTCCTCGAAGATCACTTCATCCATTCGCGACCCGGTATCCACCAGAGCAGTAGCGATGATGGTTAGCGATCCACCTTCCTCAATATTTCGGGCGGCACCGAAAAAACGTTTAGGCTTGTGCAGAGCATTGGCATCCACACCTCCTGAGAGGATTTTGCCAGAATGCGGCTGCACCGTATTGTACGCACGGGCCAGACGTGTGATGGAATCCAACAGGATCACCACATCCTTCTTATGCTCAACCATACGTTTTGCTTTCTCAATGACCATCTCTGCCACTTGGACATGACGTTCTGGTGGTTCATCAAAGGTTGAACTGATGACTTCAGCATTGCTACAGGTGCGCTGCATGTCTGTCACCTCTTCCGGACGTTCATCAATTAGGAGAATGAACAGATAGACTTCGGGGTTGTTTTTGATGATGGCGTTGGCCACATTTTGCATCAAGACAGTTTTACCGGTTCGGGGAGGAGCAACGATCAGACCACGGGTTCCCTTGCCGATTGGGCAAACCAAATCCAATACCCTCGTGGAATATTCCTCGGGGTTGCTTTCTAACAGGAGGCGTTGTTCCGGAAAAAGCGGAGTAAGATTATCAAAATGAATTTTGTCCTTGGCTTTTTCAGGATCTTCCTTGTCCACTGCCTCCACGCGAAGAAGGGCAAAAAACCGTTCCTTTTCTTTTGGAGGACGAATCTGTCCGGCAACAATATCTCCAGTTTGCAAATCGAAGCGTCTGATTTGCGAGGGTGAGACATAAATATCTTCCGGGCAGGAAAGATAATTATAGCTTCTGGACCTCAGAAAACCGAAACCTTCAGGAAGAATTTCCAAGACACCTTCGGCAAACATCACACCGCTTCGTTCTGCGTTCTTTTGCAGAATTTCGAAAATCAGCTCATGCTTCTTCATGGTTCCAAAGTTCTCAATCTCGAGTTCTTTGGCCATGGTGTTCAACTCAGCCATTGGAATGGACTGAAGTTTACTGATATTGATCGTCTTGGCGGGCTTATCCTTGCGCTTGTCTTTGTTGTGCTTCTTGGAGTGCTTTTGGTGCTTCTCCTTAGAGTGTTGGTGACCTTTGCCTTCCCCGTTGATTTCCTCCTCATTTTCGTTGGAGGATGTATCATCCGCTCCGGAATCTTTATCGGAGGCTTCGGGATCTGATTCTTCCGGCTCTACAGGGCTTTGAGAATCTTTTGGGCCGTCTGAGTCATTTTCATCCTTTGATTCAACAGATGCTGACTCGTCGGATTCGGGAGAGGTTGCTTCAGAACCTACCTCATCACGACTCTCAGATGGTTCTTCAGTGTTTTCAGCCGATTCAGAAGTCTCCTCTGGATCGGCTTTCTTTGATACCCGCTTTTTACGAACAGCACGTTTCTTTTTTGGTGCAGCCACGGGTGCGGTTTCCTTGTCCGGAGCTGGGTCTTCCTGGTCTGAAATCAATTCAGGTTGAACCACATTGGACTCTTGATCGGAATCAGCCTGTGTCTTACTGGCTACCTTTTTGCGGGTGGATTTTTTAACTGCTTTGGGCATAAATGTTTATTGTCAAAATCATACCAAGCAATGACTTCAGACGTTAAAACGCGGACTGTTTGAAAGATAAACAATCATGAACACTGAACATCAGGTGATGATCTGGAGTCCAACCTCCTTTGAGGTATCCTGTCTCTCGAATCTGTGTTGAGAATTTATCCAGAGTCGATTTGCCAGGTTAGCTGCAAAGCGGACTACCCTTGTAAACCGGAGGCCCAAGGAGTGTTGCTTAGTATGGCAAGGGGTAACTTGCGGTTAATTCCTGCACACGCTGCCTCACCTTGCTCGCCACGTCAAGATTATTAATATCAGATAATACTTCGCTGATCATATCGGCAATTGCGGTCATTTCCGATTCCTTCATGCCACGCGTTGTTACGGCAGGTGTACCTATGCGTATCCCACTTGCCTGGAAGGGGGATCGAGTTTCAAATGGAATGGTGTTTTTATTCACCGTAATGCCCGCTTCGTCCAAAGCGTGTTGGCAGGCTTTTCCGGTCACGTCACGTGCGCCAACGTCCACCAGCATGAGGTGGTTATCCGTGCCGCCACTGACGAGACGAAACCCATTTCGCGTCATTCCGTCCGCAAGGCTTTTCGCGTTGGAGACAATTTGCTGCTGGTAACTTTTGAATTCTGGTTGAAGGGCTTCTGCAAAGCAGACAGCTTTGGCTGCAATCACGTGCATCAAGGGCCCCCCTTGAATCCCGGGAAAGGTTTGTGAATCGATTTTTTTCGCATATTCCTCACGGCAAAGCACCAATCCTCCACGTGGTCCCCGTAAGGTTTTATGGGTGGTCGTGGTAACAAAATCCGCGTGTTCGACTGGACTTGGATGCACACCCGCAGCAACAAGGCCGGCTATGTGCGCAATATCGGCAAGAAGGTAAGCTCCGACTTCACGCGCGATCTCTCCCATTCTGGCAAAGTCAATGATCCTTGGGTAAGCACTGGCTCCAACTGTGATCATCTTCGGGCGGTGTTCTTTTGCCATGGATGCAAGTTGATCGTAGTCGATCTGCTCGTCATCTTTACGAACTCCATAATGAATCACTTCAAAAAATTTACCTGAGAAATTGGCTTTATTTCCATGAGTGAGATGCCCTCCATGACTGAGGTCCATCGTCAGGATTTTATCTCCTGGTTGAAGGGTCGAAAAATAAACAGCCATGTTGGCGCCGGATCCAGAGTGAGGCTGTACGTTGGCATGGTCTGCCCCGAACAACTGCTTCGCTCTGGAGATAGCCAATTTTTCCGCCTCGTCTACGAATTCACATCCCCCATACCATCGTTTCGCTGGATAACCTTCAGCATACTTGTTGGTAAGCACCGAACCCTGTACTTCCATGACTGCAGGGGATGTAAAATTCTCACTGGCGATCAGCTCGATGTTCTCTTGCTGACGTTGACGTTCTTTTTCAATGATTTGGGCAATTGCCGGATCGACGGTACTGATTGAATAGGATTGTTTTTGTTCCATGGCGGTTATCTTTCGGACGCGTCTTTGATGACGGTCTCCTTCAAAGTTTGCTGTCAAAAAGGCCTGAAGGGTAGCCCATAAATGTTCTGGATCTTTTCCTTTGGCCCCCATGCAAATGATGTTGGCATGGTTATGTTCTCGTGCGAGGCGGGCGGTATCAGGATCGTGCACCAAGGCTGCCCTGATTCCGGGAACCTTGTTAGCGGCAATGCTCATTCCAACGCCTGTTGAGCAGATTAATATTCCGATGTCTGCCTGATTGGAAACGACACTTTCTGCAACCAATCTTGCATAATCAGGGTAATCCGTCGATGCCTCATCATGGGTGCCGAAATCGGTCACATCCATGGATGCAAGTTCGAGTTTGGATTGGATCGCTTTTTTGGCTTGAAAACCTGCATGATCCGAAGCCAATGCGAGCTTAAGCTTGGATTCATTCTGCGTGGTCGGTTTGGATTGATTTTTTAGTTCAGAAAGGAGGGCTACCATGATGTGATCTATGCCTTCTTTGATTTCATCGCGACATTTTTGATAAATCTGAAGGCTTCCGCCTATTGGGTCAGAAATCTCTTTTTCATACTCGGATAATCGGTCGACGAAATGACGGATTAATAAAGTTTTATCCCGCGATTCGGGAAACATGGATGTGATGACGTCGACATGGCCCTGAGTCATACCAAAAATCCAATCGGATTCTGCAATATTTTCAGGGGAAACCATTTGGCTTCGTTGTTCAATGATGTCAATGTTCCATTCCCTCAATGCCTCAATTGCGTGACGGCTGGGCTGTTGTCCGGGCATGGCTCCCACTCCCGCTGAAGCAACCTCGACATCAGTTATCCCCTCCTTCTGGAGTAAATGCCTCATATACCCTTCGGCCATAGGGCTGCGGCAGATATTTCCTGTGCAAACAAAAAGGATACGTTTCATCTTTAAACTCAGGTGGACTATTCGTTAGCGAGTGTAAACTTTAATGGGTTTCAATTTCCCGATTTGTTGAATATCGACCAACCTTTGAGCAGGTCAACACCTCTTGCCAGAATTGGATCAATGATCGCGGTTGTTTGGGTGCCAGTTCGAGAGGCATCTTCAGGTGGGGTATTGATTTCAATTTCAACATCTCCGTTTGCATCCTTTTGGCGCCTCATAAGTGCTGCTTCATTCAATCTTTCGATTTGGTTTGATGACTCGTTTTCTTTCAATTTCCCGAATGGATCATCGAAATGAGCAGCTTGTGCGGCAGGAGACACATCCACGAAAATATCCGGATCCACTCCGACTCCGGTCAAAGGGGTTCCATCAGCCAGGGAAATATTCTTTGTTGCTATGGAGAGGAAATGTCCACTTGAAAGTGGAATTGATTCTCGAAACTGAGTTTGCCCTGGGGTAGGGCGACCGATCACAGCTCCGGTTTTTGCGAACTTGAAAGCTCCCGCCAGGGCTTCTGCGGCTCCCTTGGTCGATTCATTGATGAGAACCACCATAGGTAGTTTAATCGTGGGATCTTGGGTGATTGCCTTTTGATTTCCATCACCCCAGTTGATCAGTTCCAGATTCTGGTCCAAAAAAATCCCAGCCAGTCTCAACACCTCTGCATAGTCTGAACCGTAAGCATATCGCAAATCTAGGACGATTCCATTCGCGCCCTTCTCAATCCTTAATGTTTCTATTTCCTCCCTTAAAATCTTACTTAATCCCGCAGAGACAATGTGTAACCGCACATAGGCAATCTGGTCTGCCAAGATCTCGGATTTGGCTATCGATGGCTTGGTCGAATCTTCAGAGACTTTAGATTCGAGTTCAATCTGAGATTGAAACTCAGTTAGAATCCCTTGGAGTGCGGCGTGTTGAAGATCCTGCTCGCTGATATTCGGTAGGCGTTTCTGAATCAATTCGAAAATCTCCTCGTAACTGGGCAGGCTGGGGGCATTTTGGCTGTCGTTGCATGATTCTTGTCCCGCTGCAGAAAGCGGTAAGAGCGAGGCAATGCTCAAGCATGTCATCAAAGCAAACGATCTAAATTTTTCCATGAATCATTGGTATTGCTCGTTTCGAGCTGTTATTGGGAAGCCCGCCGGGTAAGAAGCGGGCTGAACAGATTTCCGAGTGATTCCTCCCAACGAAGGTAACGATCGACTCGCCATTCATTATAAGGCCTTGGCGGCAATGTCACGACGAAAATAACTTCCGTCAAATTGAATTTTTGAAACCGCTTCGTAGGCTCGTTGAGTGGCTTGTTTTAAATCATTGCCAAGTGCGGTGACGCCGAGAACCCTTCCACCTGAAGTGACCACCTGATTTGGGGTTTCAGTGCTGGACGTGCCGGCATGAAACACCTTGACTTGTGGGTCTTGTTCAGCTTCTGGAATGCCACTGATAATTTTTCCTTTTTCATAGGCCTCGGGATAACCTCCGGACGCCATCACCACACAAGTTGCACGTTGGTCAGACCACTCCAGTTGATGCTCATTCAATTTTCCTTGTGCACTTGCGAGCAACAGTGAAGGGAGATCGTTTTTTAATCTCATCAAATATACCTGTGTTTCAGGATCACCGAAGCGAGCATTGAATTCCAATACCTTCGGGCCAGATTCTGTCAGCATCAACCCAGGATACAGCATTCCTTTGAATTCAATACCCTCTTTCTGACACCCAGATACCCATCGATCCAGGATGGTCTCTTGAATGATGTTCATCTGAGATGGGCTTATAAAGGGTGCAGGTGAATAGGTTCCCATTCCTCCAGTGTTCAATCCTTTATCACCGTCCAACGCTCGCTTGTGATCTTGAGAAGATTCAAAAAGCAGGTATCCCTTACCGTCGCACAGGCAATGAAGAGAGACCTCCATTCCTTCCAGAAACTCCTGAATGACTACCTGATTGCCAGCGTCTCCAAAAGATTTGTCGACCATGACCTGATGAATCGCTTTTTCCGCCTCCTCAATGGTTTGAGTGAGGATGACCCCCTTTCCGAGTGCCAGTCCATCCGCTTTGACCGCGCACTTTCCTTGTATGGATCTTGCGAATTCCAGGGCCTCTGAAGCTTTTGAAAAAATTCCGGATTTTGCCGTTGGAATATCATGACGAAGCATGAATTCCTGGGAAAATGCTTTGGATGACTCGAATTGAGCTGCTTTCTGATTGGGCCCCCAAATGGTTAAACCTTCCTTTTCAAAAAGATCCACAATTCCCAGGGACAAAGGATTGTCGGGACCCACCACGGTCAGATCCGGGCGTTTATCTTTGGCAAATGACAGCAGACCCTGAAGATCTTCGGCACCTATTGACACACATTGGACTTTTTCACCATTGGCCACCAGAGTTTCATTTGCAATTCCACCATTTCCCGGAGCGCAGTAAAGGTTTTGGGTCTTTGGCGATTGGGCCAATTTCCAAACCAATGCATGTTCTCTTCCTCCGGAGCCGATTACCAAGATATTCATCAGACCGCGGATTGAAGCAAAAATATCAGGGATGAAAAAGAATTATTCCACGCGCCGAATGAGTAAAGCGGTGTTCCATGTCACAAATTCTCTAAGGACAGGGATTTTGGTTAAAAAAGCCAATTCACTGTAATATCTCGGAACACATGCTTCCACCCTCAGATCTTTTTGGGCACGTATCCAGCGCAGTGTCTGGCCTATATAAGTTGGGTAAAGTGTTTTGAAAGGAAAGTGGATTCGTGGTTTCCCGATGCATTTATCATACAATTTGGGCCCCCAATGAGGTCCAAGGTAATGGAAGGGAGAAAAGTCGTGGCCACCCCAAGGTGACAACCAGTTGGTCCAACTTAGGTACAGTCTTCCATTGGGAAGGAGAAGATTGGGCAATTGCTTTAAAAAGTTCTGAGGCTTTGCCAGATGCTCAAAAACATTGGAACAAACAATCAGATCATGTTGATCCAAGGCTGAATAATCATCTTCATCGAGATTGATCAGTGTGAATGGGGCATTCGATCTCTCTGCAATCAAGTTGCATTCAATGTCAGCATAGGAAACGTTGCATCCGAATTTTTCCAGTTCTCCACCAAAAACCCCATGACCACATCCAAGGTCCAATGCCTTCAGTTCAGAACCAAACGCTACTCCTCTTGACTGCATCCATTTCACCGCGTCCCTCGCCTGCATTTCATAAAACGCCGTGTCATCTCCGTGCTGGAGGTGATGAGAAATAAGGCGATGGATAATCATGAAGCTGGAGCGATTGGCTTGCTGTATGCGGTATTTGCCTCAGGCAATGATTTCGGGAATAATGTTGCCGGCTACATCGGTCAATCGATAATTCCTCCCCTGAAACTTAAACGTCAAGCGAAGATGATCCACTCCGAGTAAATGCAACATTGTTGCATGAAGATCGTTCACACTGACAGGATTGGTGGCGATGTTGTAGCTGAAGTCATCTGTTGTACCATAGGTGGCTCCGGGCTTGATACCTCCTCCGGCCATCCAGATACTGAAGCAGCGGGGGTGATGATCTCGTCCATAGTTTGAATTTGTCAGATTTCCCTGACAGTAGACAGTGCGTCCGAATTCTCCACCCCATACCACCAGAGTATCATCCAGGAGTCCGCGTTGTTTGAGATCCGTTAACAAGGCAGCTGAAGCCTGGTCCGTTTGTTTGCAACGTGCCTTTAGATTATTGGGCAGGCTTGAATGGTGATCCCAACCACGGTGGAATAATTGCACAAATCTCACCCCACGTTCAGTCAGTCTCCTTGCCATCAAACAATTGTGAGCAAAGGTCCCTGGTTGCCGCGCATCCTTTCCGTACAGTTCAAAGGTGGAATCTTTTTCATCTGACAGATCGGTCAATTCCGGAATCGAACTTTGCATCCGGAAGGCCATTTCGTATTGGGCAATTCTGGTCAGGATTTCAGGTTGTTGCGTCTGCTTGAAGGATTCCAGGTTGAAAGCAGCAATATCATCCAGGACTTGTTTTCGAGCTTCTCTGGGGAATCCCTTTGGATCTGACAAGTAAAGAACAGGATCTCCCTTGCTTCTAAATTTAACACCCTGATGGACTGATGGGAGAAATCCACTGCCCCAGAGCCGGTCATAAAGCGGTTGACCTCCGCGGTGTGAAACCATCACCACAAAATTTGGTAAATTCTCATTGGTTGTACCCAGACCATAAGAAAGCCATGAGCCCATGCTGGGTCTGCCAGACAACTGAAAGCCCGTTTGAAGAAATGTGATGGCTGGGTCATGATTAATCGCTTCTGTATGCATCGTTTTGATGATGCATATATCGTCCGCCACCTTGGACAAGTTTGGAAGGACATCACTCATCCAATGGCCCGATTGGCCCTTTTGTTTAAATTCGAACCCTGAAGGTGTTACCGGGAATTCGGATTGTCCAGCTGTCATGCCGGTCAACCTTTGTCCCATGCGTACAGAAGGGGGGAGGTCTGTTCCTGCTCTTTTTGATAAGTCAGGTTTATAGTCGAAAAGATCGAGTTGGGAAGGACCTCCCGACTGAAAAAGGTAAATCACCCTCTTGGCTTTTGCCGGGTGGTGGGTTGTTTCCAAAATGCCATGGTTGCCATTTTGATCCACAGGTGCGGCTTCAGTTTTTCGGTTGAGATCCATCATGGCCATGCTTCCCAATCCAGTTGATAACTGGCTCAGGAACTGTCGACGTGACCGATGGGCTTGGATGCTCATGCTGAATTGAGAGTTGCGCTCTTTTTGGTTTCCCACATATAACCACACAACAGCCAGTTTGACAATGCATTCATCACTTGCTGATGCCAATGATTCATGTTACTTCAGGTTTCCTCATGATCGACCTGTTTAATAGATTCCACCTGAATAGAGCTTTCGTATCCTTGAATAAGTCAGGGTACTTTTCCAACCTGTTCCTTTGCCTGTTGTTGCCAACTATGGTTCATGGACAAGGATTGATGGAACGTGGGATTCCCGTTCCTCGGGAGGTGGAAACTGCCTTGCTGAAATCAATTCAACCATTGGAAGAGGCAGTCCTTTACATCCAACAGCAGAACGATCCCTTCATTTCAGAATATGAACCCGACGTGACCATCTATTTAAAAGCAGTCAAGACAGCCGTTGAACACCGAGAATTTCATTCTAAAACTCAATTCAAGGTAGCAGAACGTCTCATTGAAACCGGATTGGCGAGGGCAGCTCATTTGTTGAACGGAAAAGCCCCATGGACAGATCAGACTGGTCTGGTAGTCCGAGGGTATCGCTCAAGGTTGGACGATTCAGTGCAGCCTTACGGACTTGTGGTTCCACCAAACTTTAACAAAGACGGCAACTATTCTCATCGAATGGACGTCTGGTTGCACGGAAGAGACAACAAGCTGACGGAATTGAAGTTTATCGATCAACGTGAACGATCAGCTGGCCAATTTACACCTGCCCACACTTTTGTACTGCATCCGTATGGGAGATTTTGCAATGCCTTTAAATTTGCAGGGGAAGTGGATGTCTTTGAGGCCATGGACCATGTTCAAAGACAATATCCAATCGATGACAATCGAATCGCTGTGAGAGGTTTTTCCATGGGGGGCGCAGGTTGTTGGCATCTGGCTGTTCACCATGCGGATCGTTGGGTGGTGGCAGCTCCTGGAGCCGGTTTTGCAGAATCTGCAGATTACCTCGGGTTATGGAAAAAGGACAGGAAACCCAAATGGTTCGAAACCAAACTGTGGAGGCTTTATGACGCAGATGAATATGCTTTGAATTTGTTTCACTTGCCCACCATTGCCTACAGCGGTGGAGCGGATAAGCAGATTCAAGCAGCACGAATGATGGAAGCTGCTTTGCAAGCGGAAGGAATCGAATTAGCTCATATCATCGGTCCAGACACCGGGCATAAGTATCATCCTGAATCAAAAAAGGAGATCGAATACCGAGTAGACAGAATTGCCACCGCAGGCCGCGAAACTGTTCCGAAAAAGATACGATTTACGACTCATACCCTAAAATATCCCAACATGCACTGGATCCATTTGAAGGGCTTGGAAAGTCATTGGGAAAAAGCTGTGGTAACTGCCGAGATAATTGATTCGAGTACTGTGATCATTCAGACCAAAAATGTCACGGAACTCTCTTTGAAGATGGAATCCGGAGAGTGTCCATTGGATCCAAGTTTGATTCCGACCGTTGTGATCGACAATCAGCCGCTCGTGGCGCAGAAAATTCAATCGGATCGTTCCTGGCTGTCACACTTTCGAATGGAGAATGGGAAATGGAAAGCAACACCCAAGGAGAATACCGGAGTGCTTCTACATAAGCGTCCAGGATTGCAGGGGCCGATTGACGACGCCTTTATGGATCGATTCGTGATGGTGACTCCCAGTGGACGTGCTGCACGCAGTACCTCTGATCGCTGGATCAGGCGGGAGCAAGCACGCCTGAAAAATGAATGGAGAAACCAGTTCCGTGGTGAAGCCCTTTCAGTGGCGGACAATAGTTTTGACCCCGCAGAATGGAAAGATGCGCATTGGGTTTTGTTCGGGACTCCTGAAAACAATGCATTGATTAAGCAGTTGTTGCCTTATTTGCCTATCCAATGGCGACAAGGAGAAATCTCATTTGGGAACTACCGATTTGACGATAAAAGATATGTTCCGGTGATGATATTTCCCAACCCAATGAACCCAGCAAAATATATTGTTCTCAACAGTGGTTTCACATTCAGAGGCTTTGGCAGTAACGCCACCCAAGTGCCCAGACTGCCAGATTATGCCGTTATTGATACTCGCACCAGGGCTGATTCTGAAGTGCCCGGGGGCATACCGTTGGCTGGGTTTTTCAATGAAAACTGGCAATTGAATTACTAGGAATCCATACCGCCTTCATGTCAGTAATGAAACCTAAGAAATCCAGTTCGAATCGTTCTTCGAGAAATAAACCCGCTGACGACCTTGGACAAATAAATGCACATGTCGATCCTCTCAACATAAGATCCCTTTCGGTTCAAAGGAACGGTAAAAGGATTCTCTCCAATGTTAACTGGAAGATACTCAAAGGAGAAAATTGGGTGGTGCTTGGTTCGAATGGATCAGGAAAAACGACAATGCTCAGTACATTGTTAGGTTATTTTGTGCCGACTCGAGGTGATATTACTTTGTTGGGACAACAATATGGAGACTGCGATTGGCGTCAATTGCGAATGAAATTGGGCATCGTGAGTTCGTCTTTGCGTCAATTGATGGCTGAAGATGAGCCTGCCCTTCATTCTGTCATAACGGGTAAGTATGCTATGATTGATCTTTGGGGGAAGCCCAAGCCCGATGATGTTGTCGAAGCAAAGAAGATTTTACGATTGATCGAGTGTCGTTCGCTGGCTGACCGACCCTGGGCAGTTTTATCGCAGGGCGAAAGGCAACGCATACTGATAGGCCGCGCTCTGATGGCCAAGCCTGAGGTGTTGATTTTGGACGAACCTTGTGCCGGATTGGATCCCGCCGCTCGTGAACATTTTCTTCAATTCCTCGAAAGATTGGGCCAGAAAAAGGGTGCACCCACTTTTATCCTTGTCACCCATCATGTCGAGGAAATCACCGAAATGTACACACATGCTTTGATGCTAAAATCAGGACGTGTCATTGCAAACGGCCCCATGAAAACCACCTTAACCTCGGGCAACCTTTCTTCGACATTCAATGCGAACGTCAAATTAAGGAAACGGTCAGGGCGTTACTCTCTGGAAATAGGAGAGTGTAAAGGGCGATGGATGTAATTCGGTGCCCCATACTCTTGGTTCTGCGTCTTTAAGTGAACCATACTTTCCTCAAACATTTCATCGTAATCCGGCTTGTTTCTAACTGAACCACTCTTTAAGTTGTCATTGGTTTCAGGAGGGCAGGGGATCGCTTCCGGTCTCGAACCGGAGGAGGAAAGTCCGAACTCCATAGGGCGCGATGCCGCGTAACGTCGTTTTTGAACGGCGATACACGCGGGCGAAATGTTCGTGAGGGCATTCCGACGGCCAGTGCAGCAGAAAACAAACCGCCCCACCATGGTGGGGTAAGGGTGAAAAGGTGGAGTAAGAGCCCACCGCTCAACGAGTAATCCGCGAGGCACGGTAAACCCCATCGGGTGCAAGGCCAAATAGGGGACCTTGGAGCTGCCCGCTCCGTTACGGTCCCGGGTAGGGCCGCTAAGATAAATGATCCTCTCTCCTGATTTTCAGGAAAGACAGAATTCGGCTTATCGCTCTCTTGAAACCATTTAATCAAACACAATGCTGTCTCGATGAATTTTTTGAATTTCTTTTGGATACTCTGTTGGTTTGTGGTTGTTCTAATGCCCGCCACAGCTGGTGAAAAACCGAACATCATCTTCCTATTTGCAGATGATCAGGCCTATGACACTCTGGGGTGTTATGGAAACCCAGATGTTAAAACTCCAAACATTGATCGATTAGGGCATTCTGGTCTCATATTTGATCGTCATTACAACACGACCGCGATCTGCATGGCCAGTCGGGCCAATGTCATGACGGGGCTACTTGAGTACCGAACTGGATGCAACTTCATGCATGGGCCCATGGCCAAATCCATCTGGAAAAATTCTTACCCGATGCAGTTACGTTCCCTGGGATATCGAACTGCTTTTGGTGGGAAATTTGGATTTGCCGTCGTGGAAGATCCAAGGAAGGGCGGTTACGACAACAAATACGAAAATCTGCCGGTGAATGATTTTGATTTCTGGGTTGGAGGATTGGGGCAGACCCATTACCAGACAGATAAAAATGAATACCTCGCACCTTATGCCCAAGAATATCCACACAGTACACGTGCCTATGGCGCTGCTGGGGTTGATTTCATAGAAAAATCCATAAAGGAAGGAAAACCATTTTGCTTGACCTTGTTTTTCAAGGCCCCTCATCGTCCCACAACTCCGGATCCGGCTTTCAACGATATTTATCGCGACACAGAATTTCGCAAACTGCCAAATTATGGGAGGAAAGCCGGACTGCACCTGGCTCCACAGAGTAAAATGGGGCGGCAATATCCTCGATTTGAAGAATGGGGATACCATACCGATGAAAGCTATCAGGCCGCGCTCCGGACCTATCATCAGCAGATATACGCCATTGATGTAGCAGTGGGAATGATTGTTGACGCTTTGGAAGCACAGGGAGTTGCGGATAACACGGTGATCATATATTCCTCAGACAACGGTTTTTTTAATGGATCTCATGGCCTGGGAAGTAAAGTATTACCCTACGAGGAGGGGGCCCGTGTTCCCATGATCATTTATGACCCACGTGTCCCTGCAGACAAGAGAGGTCGTCGAACAAGTGCGGTCTCAGGAAATATTGACATTGCAGCAACGATTCTGGATCTTGCAGGTGTTCAGAACCTTGAATCCATTGATGGTAAAAGTCTCATGCCACTGGTTACTTCAAGCTCTGAAAGAGTCCGTGAACGACTGCCTTTGATCCAGGTTTGGGGAACTGCTGGAACACTTGCCATGGGAGTGGTGACCGAGCAGCACAAATATATTTATTGGTGTTACGGCGAGGGTATGGATCCGCGTGAGGAATTATTTGATATTCAATTCGACCCCTATGAAATGCGTAATCTTTTGTCTCTGCAAGAGGATCATCCAGCCCTTGGGGAAATGAGAAATCATTATATGGAGGAATTGATGAGCTGGAGAAAACTGGCAGTATCCTACAATCATTACCAACCGTTTGGAATCGTCTTTGATCCTGCTGTTTCATGGGAGGAAAAGAAAAAAATACTCCCCAAACAATTTAAGTAGCACAGTTAACAAAACGTCAATCCCAGCATACCCAGCCAAATTTTTATGAATCCACCAGTGAAGCCCGTCCCGGAAGGTTATCATTCGATTACACCCTACTTGATTGTGAAAAATGCCAAGGACGCGATCGAATTCTACAAATCAGTTTTCGATGCCAGGGAAAAAGATCTCCTGGTTATGCCAGATGGAAAAATAGGTCATGCTGAGTTAATCATCGGTAATTCGGTGATCATGTTGGCGGATGAATTCCCTGATATCGGAGCGTTGTCACCCGAAACTGTTGGAGGATCACCTGTGTCTATTTTGGTCTATTTGGAAGACGTCGACCTTGTTTTTCAGCGCGCATTGGATGCGGGGGCGACTCAAGAGAAACCTGTCGAAAACCAATTTTATGGCGATCGGAGTGGATCGATCAAAGACCCCTTTGGGCATAAATGGACCATCGCAACCCATGTGGAAGATGTTTCACCTGAGGAAATGAAAAATCGCGCAGAGGCTTTGTTTGGGGGTAATGGATCATGTTGACATTTGTTTAATTGGTGAAAACCAATGGATAATCAGGGTAATAAGATGCTATTGAATATCCAGATGACCAGAGTTTGGTAGTGTCCAAATTAGGTGAGGGTTGCTTGATGAGTTATATTGGCCAATTTCAAAAAACGCCCACTAAGATCTGATGGTAACTAATACAGCTACCTTCTCAGATGATTAGCCTTTTAGATGCGTTTGCCCTAACGCACCTAAAAGGGGGGATATTCTAAACCTCCGCCAGGAAATGCCTTGGGCGGAGGTTGTTTGATGAACGTTTCATCATCGATTGAGAACGTCATTTCTTGTAGATTCGGCTATTCCCGCGGCCTCTTGAATCAATTCAGGGGCGACTCCCAATTCTGTCAATGTTGCTCCCAGATTTTCAATGACAGCGTCGAAATGTGAGTCGTTTAATCCCATTTTTTCGACAAGATGTTGATGTGCCTCGCGCATGTTTTTTCCTGGGTAATCAGGTGCCCCGCCAAAGGCAAAAGTAAGAAACGCCTTTTGATGTCCTGCCTGACGTTTCATATCCACTCCTTCAAAAAAGTGTTTGATACGGTCGTCTGCCAGTACCTTGGTATAAAAAACATCCACTGCGGCATCCACTGCAGCGGCTCCTCCTATTCTTTCGTATAATGAACTCATGATTTTTTTGCGTGAAATACTCCATCGTCCTCGATGAAAACAACAATCTTGGTGAATGGGGTAGGTTTGTCTGGCCCAATAATACCCATTCTTTCCTTTTTTTTGTTCTTTTTGTTAAGTGGCAAAATATTTCGATGCAGTTCTGACTGGATAAATCAGGCAAAAACCATACTCTTTTCTGACATATGTTCACTCGATTCAACTTATCCCGAACAGTCGGGTTGTTTTTACTTTTATCGATCTGCATTGCACAGGCGGCGGGACGGCAATTGACCGGAAGTCATGCCCCAGCTTCCTCGGCACCCGTTCCCCCCGAGAAAGCGGCAGCGACGTTTTCAATGCCTGATGGGTTTGAAATGAGATTGTTCGCCGCTGAACCCGACGTGGTGAATCCCGTGGCAATGGATTGGGATGAGCGAGGCAGGTTATGGGTCCTTGAACTTTTTGAATATCCGTTGGGGGCCAAACGTGGTGAAAAACCCAGAGATCGAATTCGTATCCTTGAAGACACCGATGCTGACGGGCGTGCCGACAAGTCCACTTTGTTTGCGGATGGTTTGAATTTAGCTACGGGATTGCTGCTGGGCAATGGCGGGGTTTATGTGGGGCAGGCTCCGTTTCTGTTGTTCCTGGAAGACACAGATGGGGATGATCGAGCCGACAAAACGACCAAACTACTTGGTGGGTTCGGTCTTGAGGATCGTCACGAACTATTGAACGGATTTGCCTGGGGCCCCGATGGCTGGCTCTACATGACGCAGGGTGTTTTTACTCATTCCAAGGTCAAAGATCCGGATCATCCGGAACGCCCCGAGGTCATCATGAATGCCGCCGTGGCTCGTTATCATCCCGACACCAAAGCCTTTGAAGTGTTCGCAGATGGAGCCTCGAACCAATGGCATGTTGATTTTGACCGGTACGGAAACGCATTTGTCAGTGCTTGTGTGATTGATCACCTGTTTCACATGGCACCCGGCGGTTTGTACACCCGCCAGGCAGGCAGGCCTGAGTACGCGTACAGCTATGAGCTTTTACCTTCTATTGTGGATCACAAACATTATCGAGCCGCCTATTGTGGTGTTGCCTTGTACCAGGGAAATCAGTATCCCGAGAATTATCAAGGTCGCGTCCTGATGGGGAATATTCACGAGAATGCGGTAAACATGGATCGACTTGTCCCTGATGGATCTTCCTTCAAAGCTCATGCATTGGAGAACTTCGTTGAATCTTCGGATGGTTGGTTTCGTGCTGTGAGTGAGCAGATCGGTCCCGACGGAACGGTTTGGGTAGCTGATTGGTACGATAAATATCCATGCTACCAAAACGCCAATGCAGATCCTGAAGGCGTGGATCGGGAGTACGGAAGAATCTGGAGAGTGGTCTATGTTGGTGATCAACAGGGGAAATCAGTTCCAAGTCGTCCTCAACTTAAAATGAACCTTGCCGACAAAAGCACGACACAGTTGGTGGATTTGCTTTCGCATTCAAATGTCTGGCATCGGGAAACAGCCCAGCGTTTGCTTCAAGAACGAAAGGAATCCACTTCCAAAGCAAATTTGGTAGGTTTGATGGAATCGGGTGAAACGATTGAGTCCAGGCTCACAGCGCTTTGGACATTACACGGAGCAGGATTGCTGGATGAAACCATTCTAAGCAAAGCAGAATCTGACGAACATTTTGCTATTCGAACCTGGGCAGCTCGTTTGACAGGTGAGCGTCGTTCCTCAGATTTAAGAGCCTTGAATCGATTGGAATTACTCGCGGAAGATCGGCATCCTTCGGTTCGAAATGCCGTCGCCACCGCGCTGAGGCAGTATAGTTCAGGAGCACTTACGGTGAATCGACCTACGCCGGCTGAAACTTCATTACCTGACCTGGGACCTGTATTTGCGCGGCTCATTCATGCATCGGCTTCAGAGGAAGATCCTTTGATTCCATTTATGACGTGGATGGCCCTGGAACCGTGGGTCACTGAATCGCCGGAAATGATTCTAAACTGGCTAGTTGAAAATGGTCCCGCGACCAAGCCCTTCAGCCAGGAAATTCTCTACAAGACCATGCGTCGTTTAAGCGACCAAGCCGATGGCAGCAACATCACTTTGGCAGTTCGCGCTCTTTCAGAATTGGTCGACACCGATCGAGATATGCTCTTGAGAGGATTGGACGGATTGATTGAAGGTCAAAAACTTACCAAGACACAATCCTCTGAAAGTCCGGATGCATTTTTGAATCTTCTTTCAGAAGTGACCGATTCAGGTGTGCGACAGCGGTATTGGCAGTTGGGATCATTATGGGGAGATGTTTCCACGATGAAACAATTGGCCTCTATTATATCCGATACCTCCAAAAAAACAGAGGACCTGGGGCCGGCCATCAACCTTGCCAAACAAATCAAGCATCCGGAGGTCACGCAGGCCTTATTGAAACGCGTGGAAAACGGCAACAGAGGTGCGATGGTTAATGAAGCGATTGAGGCACTGGGAAGTCATCAGGACCCCAGGGTGCCGGAGTTGTTGATCAACTTGTGGCCTGATTTTCAAACCCCTCAGAAACAGATCACCACCACAGTCCTCGTCTCCCGACCAACCTGGTTGGAAGCCTTTCTATCTGCGGTGGAATCCAAGAAGATCTTACCCTCGGACGTACCTGCACCAGTGATTCGATCTTTAGCGAATCACCGCAATGAGGAAATCAGTGCCCGTGCTCGAAAAAGTATCGGCCGATTCCGGGAACCCAATGCAGACATGGATAAACTCATTCAGGAGAAGCGGCAAGTGGTGTTGAGTGGTGAGCCTGACCTTGAGAATGGGCGTAAATTAACTGAAATGGTCTGCCTGGTTTGTCATCAACTTCATGGAAAAGGCGCAAATGTTGGGCCTGATTTAACAGGCGTCGGGCGCTCAACCCTTGATGCGCTCCTTGCCAATGTGATCAATCCCAACCAAATCATCGGGGCCGGTTATGAAAACGTGGTCGTGGAGACGAAAGATGAACGTAGTGTGAGTGGGCGATTGATCGAAGAAACGGATTCCTATATCAAACTGCTCGCCGCCGGTCCTCGGGAGGAAGTGATTTCCAAAGAACAAATTGAATCTCGAGAGATAACTGAAAATTCAGTTATGCCCGAAGGATTGGAGCAGATGGCGGATGATGATTTTCGGGATATGATCTGGTTTGTTTTGAATCCACCTGAAGATGATCGCCCCATGACCGTCTCCTTGAGACGTGAACTAGTGGGTGATGAGAGTGAGGCGGTTCAACGTGATTATGAATCCATCAGCCTATGGAATCCCGGATGGAATGTTGAATCCGCTGAAAACGGACCCGCACCTTCTGTGGAGCCTGATTGGGAAGGTGGAAAAAACGTGTTGGTCACACATCCATTCTGGCATCAGCGCGGTGCGGCTCTGGAAAGGCAGTTGAAAGTTCCAGCAAAAGGCAAAACCCTTCTACGATTAAAAGTCGCTTCAGCACCGGAAGGACAGTGGGTGTTGAGGGCATTTGCGGATTTAAAACTTGTCCACCGACAAAGCATTTCAAGGCAGGGAGGTGTTTGGAAAACAGTTGAAATCGACCTGACACCCTTTGCCGGAAAAGAGATTCCGCTCCGTCTTGAGAACTATGCCTACGACATGAAAAATGACTTCGGGTATTGGGACTCTGTTGAATTGTTGATGGAATGATGATTCGGTTCATTTCATCATCAACCGTTCTAAACCGTGCTTAAATAAACCGAAAATGGAGTGGTTATCCGTTGTCCTTTTGGAAGCTGCCGGATTTCCATTCCTTTTCATCCTGGGATCGCAGCAGGTTGCAACCGAGTAGCTGAAATCTTTTTTTCACTGCTGGAAACTGTTCCCTCAGGATACCTGCGAGTAGAAGGTATCCACCTGGTTTGACTCGGTTAAAAATGACCTCGGCACAGGACTTGAGCAGGTCATGCGTGAGATTGGCACAAACCACATCGAAGCGTATGCGGGTCTCTGGTTTTAACTTCGTCAGGTCACTGCGCGATAATTTAATCTGGTCGGCGACATGGTTTGTTTCCGCGTTTTCTCGTGTCACGGTGACCGAGTCTGGATCAAAATCAAACGCCTTGATCGGTTTGAAACCGAGTTTCGCGGCTGCGATTGCCAGAATACCCGAACCGGTGCCAATATCCAAAAGGGATGGACTGCTGATGGTAGAATGCAGGCGTTCGATTTCCTCCAGACAGAATCGAGTCGTTGCATGTTGTCCGGTCCCGAAGCTGAGGCCCGGATCCAGAATGATCAATGATTGGTTCTTCTTTGGTTTGCGCCGATTCCAACTGGGTTTGATCAAGAGACGATTGCCTATTTCCAGAGGTTTGAAGTGCTTCTTCCAGGATTCTTGCCAATCGTTGGCTTTGATCTTTCTGCAGCTCGTTTTCCAATCCAGATATCGGGTTTCTTCCGGGAAAAACTCAAAGACCTGTTCTTTGATGAATAAGCTTTTTTCTTTGGTCCATTGGGATCTTTCCGTGATGAATGCTGAGACGATGGCTAAATCACTTTCTAACGGACAGTAGGCAGACGCCGGTTGTTCCAATAATACCGACAGCATTTCGGTGACTGGTTCGTCCAGGCATTTTGGGACTTCAATGGATACCTGCCAGACAGGAGTATCTGATTGAACGTTGGCGGTCATAGGCTATAGCTTAGTCCTCGTTGAACATCATGAGTGACAAATTACTTGCTGTCCGCGATGGCATTTTGCTGAAGCTGAATTAGTTCCTTGATCCCTTTGCTGCCAAGGGCAAGCAATTGATTCAATTCATTGCGGTGAAAAGTTCCCTTTTCACCGGTACCCTGAAGTTCGATATATTCGTCTTTGTCCGTCATGACCAGATTCATATCGACCTCGGCATTGACATCCTCTTCATAGTTGAGGTCGAGCAACGGGACACCATTGACCACGCCCATGCTGACGGCTGCGACACCATTGATGATGGGGCTGGATTCCAAAAGCTGTTTGTCCAAAAGGACCTGAATGGCCAGAGAAAGTGCTACAAATCCACCCGTGATCGAAGCGGTACGCGTACCTCCATCCGCCTGAAGGACATCACAATCAACCCAGATGGTCCGAGGTCCGAGTTTATCGAGGTCAACCGCTGCCCGGATAGCCCGTCCAATCAAACGTTGAATTTCCTGTGAACGACCATCAATCTTACCTCGGGATGCATCTCGTTGTTTGCGTGTGTGAGTTGAGTAGGGTAGCATGGAATACTCAGCAGTGATCCAACCGCCTTCCTTTTTCTGTTCCTTCATCCAGCGCGGTACTTTTTCTTCAATGGTGACACCGCATACCACTCTGGTATTACCCCATTCGATCAGTGTGGAACCGGTCGCGTGGGGAGCGATATGGTTCTGGAAACGGATGCTTCTGAGCTGATCGGGTTGTCTATCTTCTGACCGTTGTGGCGCCTGGTTGGTTGATTCTTGTGAGTTCTCGTTTGTCATGAAACCGGATCGTGCCAAAGGAACTTTCTCAAAGCAAATGGAATGCAAGGTAATTTTACCTGTGAGAGTTATCATTGAAGGGTTTTGATTCAACGATACGCACAAGCGTGATTTGACAAGTAATTGGGTTTCCGTCATAAACTTGCCGCCTGTATTGAATAATATGAATCAACATCCTCATGTGGCCATCGTTGGCGCCTCGGGAGCCGTAGGTGTCGAAATGATAAAAACCCTCGAACGTCGATCTTTTCCGGTCGGCAAGCTGACCCTGCTTGCATCCAAACGTTCAGCAGGCAAAACCCTGACCTACAAGGGGACAACGATTGAGATCAAGGAATTGACAGAGTCTGCATTCGAAGGTGTGGACATAGCCTTATTCAGTGCAGGTGGAGGTATCTCCAAAGACTTTGCACCCTTTGCAGTCAAAGCGGGAGCAGTGGTTGTTGATAACTCGAGTGCATTTCGAATCGATCCAAAAGTGCCACTGGTGGTACCCGAAATTAATCCTGAAGACGTCAAAAGCCATCAAGGAATCATCGCCAATCCCAATTGCACCACAGCCATTACATTAATGGCACTCTACCCATTGCACCGGGCCTTTGGGGTAAAAAGGGTTTTTGCCTCCAGCTACCAGGCAGTTTCCGGAACCGGCGCACAGGCAATTGTGGAATTGGAGAATCAGGTTAAGCAGATTGCCAGTGGCGAACCTGTCACCAAGGAAGTTTATCCACATCAAATTGCGTTTAATGTGCTACCACACGTGGATAGTTTCTTGGAGTCCGGTTACACTCGCGAGGAAATGAAACTGGAAAACGAAGGTCGCAAGATCATGCATCATGAGTCCTTTAAAGCGAGTGTCACCTGCGTGCGTGTTCCGGTCTATCGTGCACATTCCATCGCCATCAGTGCTGAATTTGAGAAGCCGGTTTCGGTGGAAGCCGCCAGAAAGGTTTTAAGCGAGTCTCCCGGTCTGGATGTCGTTGATGATACCGAAAACAATCTTTACCCTCTCCCATTAAACGCTTCAGGCAAGGACCATTGCGAAGTCGGGCGTTTGCGCGTGGATTGTGCTCTGGACAACGGATTGTGTTTTTGGGTTGCCGGGGATCAACTCCTGAAGGGGGCCGCACTGAATGCAGTTCAAATAGCCGAACTCCTGGTATCTCAGTAATTGCCAGTTCCATTCTTGGTTAAGCACTACCTTTGTTGACTTTGAGACATGATGTCTTAGGGTTTCGTCATGCCTTTTCGTGCTCCATTATGTTTGCTGCTTGCTGCATTCCTGGTTTCATTGCAGGCCAGAGCTTCGGTTCCGGCATTAAAGGCCATAAGATTCGATCATGGGGAACCTATTGTCATTTCCAATGGTTCGACATGTCTGGTCCTCGAGTTTGAGCGAAAGGAAAAAGAGGATGTTTTCAAGCAATCTGAGGATACCTTTCAAGTCAGAGCACCCTATCGTCTGAAATATCATGATGTGAGTCAGCCAAATCACTCGCATGTGACTTCAGGGGAAATGTTGGAATATTACCATTTTCAAACCAAGTTGCGACCCAATGGTAAAAAGGTCAGAGAACTGAAGGACTTAGGTTCACATGAGAATCTGGATGCGGGCGACATTTCACTTGCCTGGAGTAATGGAGGTCATGGGACGGCAAGTTGGCTTTACTTTCCAAAAGCTGCTTCGATTGATTTTATTCAACAAATCTCAACAGTTTCTTTTGAAGAATTGAATCTGGAGGTTATCGGAAGCCTCACCGATAAACCGAATATCTTTCGATTAACGATGGGGAATGCCAATCACATCGCATACGGTCATATTACCAAAGGGGCGTACTCCAAACAAAGTGATGCAAGGGTCACCGGTATGATTCAACAAGGAAGCATCGTGGGATTGGAGTTTGAAGGCCTTGTGCCAGGAGTTCGTTATCAGGTCCAGCGTTCTTCAACGGTCGGGCAGGGCAAATGGAAATCAGCCGGTCATTTCGTAGCAGAGAATCCGGAACAAGTTTGGTATCCCTCTCACAATGGGAGTGCTGCTTTACAGTTTTTTCGGTTGGTGAACCAGAATTCAGAAGTCGGTCGCTAAGACCTTGCCTTTATCAGGATTTCCTTAATTTCATCCGGTGCATCTTCGGTGAGTCGATTGAAATAGCCCGTCGAATTTTCACTTTCTCCCGGGTAATTAAGTTTTGCACCTGATTCCAGCAGCATGTGGACTATCTCAATGTAATGGTGACGCCTGGCTTCAGAGTCATCCGAGTATCGAGATCCATGCACCGCCCAACCCAATGGTGAGCTGGTGTGAACAGAATCGAAGATCTCCAATGGCGCCCCGGCCTCTACCAGTAATCGAACATTTCCGGGCTGGCCGAACCAGGCCGCCTGGTGCAATGGTGTGCCGTCATCCAATCCACGGGCTTCCAAATCGGCACCTTTTACAATGAGAAACTTTACGGGTTCGGAATCACCGCGACCTGCCAGATCAGCCAATAATCTGTCTTCTTCAGGATTGCCAGTGCGAATGATACCTGGATGCTCTTTTAGGAGTTGTTCTGCCTCGGCAAAATTTCCACAAGTCACTGCGCATGCAAATTGATCAGCCTGATTGAGTTTTGTATTTGCTCCATGGGCCTTTAAGAAATCCGCTATTTCATGAAATCCCCTGCGTAGAGCGTGCACATAGGCTGTTTTACCATGTTCGTTTTCAGCATCTATTTCAGCTCCATGGGTTAACAGCAGTTTGATGGCGCTCAATCGATGCCTCCTTGCAGCCACATGCAAAGCTGTCTCCGAATCAGGACCAAAAGTTTCATTGATATCCTGAACCTCCTTCAACATCCGCTCTAGCTTGGCATCTCCATCCGATCCGTAATGGCAGTCAATGAAAGTAAAAAGATTCATCTAATCTGATAGGGTAAGGTCTTAACAGTAATCTCAAAGAATTTCAATTTCGTTTGAAAGCTGTTCATTGATTGGATAGCCTCCCTTTCATAGTCGAACCTAGCCAATCATGAGCCACCAAACACAATGTTTTCATTTGAAACGACTTATTTCCTGCTCGTTGATTCTCCTGTTCCATTTAGGTTTCGGGGGACTTGCACTAGAGAGAGTCAAGGCGTCTGAATTCTCTGCTGAAGACCTTGATTTCTTTGAACGGCAGGTGCGCCCTATTCTGGCAGAAACCTGTTATGAATGCCACAGCCATCAGTCCAAAAAATTGAAAGGAGGTCTGTTGCTCGATTCAAGGGCGTCCGTATTGCGTGGCGGTGATTCTGGAAGAGTGATTCACCAGGATGATGTCAGCAAAAGCCCTTTATTGGTCGCCATTCATTATCAAAATGTGGATCTGCAAATGCCTCCGAAATCAAGGCTCAAAGAATCTCAAATCAAGACGATTGTTCAGTGGGTCGAAAAGGGGCTTCCCTGGCCTGACGAACCGGAACCCACTGCAGATGCGGTTCAGAAAAGTGATTTTGACATAGAAACCAGGAAAGAAGACCACTGGATTTGGAAAGCTCCGGTTAAGCATCCATTACCAGCGGTGAAGGATGAATCATGGCCTCAGGAGCCCATCGATCATTTTCTATTGAATCGCTTGGAAAAGGAAGGAATTAAGCCTGCCGCTCGCGCCGATAAACGCACACTATTAAGGAGAATCCATCTTATACTAACCGGTTTGCCACCGTCACCTTCGGATATGGATGCGTTTCTTGAAGACGACGACCCGGATGCTTACGCAAAGGTGGTGGATCAACTTTTGGGTTCGATCCATTTTGGTGAGCGTTGGGCCAGACATTGGCTGGACCTGATGAGGTATGCAGAAACAATGGGGCATGAGTTTGATTATGCGATTCCTAATGCATGGAAATATCGGGATTATGTGATCCGCGCTTTGAATGAGGATGTACCATTCGATTGGTTTGCCAAAGAACACATCGCTGGAGATCTTTTGGAGAATCCCCGATTTCGCAAAGATACCGGTGAAAATGAATCTATTCTCGGAACCGGATTTTATTGGCTGGGGCAACAGGTTCATTCGCCGGTCGATATCCGCATGAATCAGTTGGACGTGTTGGACAATCAGATCGATGTCCTCACGAAATCCTTCCAGGCAATCACTGTTACCTGTGCCCGTTGTCATGATCACAAATTTGATGCCATTTCCACCAAGGACTTTTATCGAATCTACGGGGTTGTCAAAAGTTCCAGGTATCAGCAATCCACTTTAAGGCCTTTGGACGACATTCAACCATCCATCAAAAGGCTGAAAAGCATTCAAGAGGAAATTCAAAACGAATTGAAAGGTGATATTCCGTCAGATCGCGACCTTTTTTCAATAAGTGAAATCTCGGCTGGTAAAGAGCTGAATGTTTTGGGAGATGTATCGACGGATCGATTTGATGGATGGTTTTTTGATGATGAAGCGATGACCTTTGATCCTTTGGTTCAGCCTGGCACCATTGTCAGTCGACCAGGAGATAAACCCGTAGCTATCGCAACCCGTGAAGCCATTGATTCTGCAAAGTGGTCCGTTTCCTTGCAGGGTTCCTTGCGCTCACCTACATTCAGCATTCCACACCGTTATATTCACGTTTATGCATCTGGAAACGACTCCAGAGTCAATGTAGTCATCGATAATTTCAATTTAATCAGGGCCCCCATATATGGAGGTTTGAAGAAAAACTTGAACTCAGAAGAAGCCAAGTGGACCACCTTTGATCTTGCCATGTGGGAGGGTCATGAGGCCTACATCGAGTTTAAAGATACGTTGCATGCCGATCTCTCTGGAGGAGGGGCTCATGGTCCGAAGGCCTGGTTTTCTGTTGAAACAGTGCTGACCTCCAATAATCCAAAACCTCCCGTATTCAAACGAACCAGCTTCAATGTTGCCATCGAAGATTTACCTGAACATCTGACCGGAAAACTTGCCGCCTACGCTGAACTTTCCAAGAAGATCAAGTTGACACCTGTCGCTGTTTCGATGACGGAAGGAAATGGGGTGAATGAGTCCGTGTTTATCCGAGGAAATCCAAAACGTCTCGGTGATGAAGTTCCCCGCGGATTTATCGAAGCCCTGGTCGAAGAGGAAAGTGGACAGCAGCATGGATCAGGGCGGCTTGAATTGGCGAGGTATATTGCCAGTCCTGAGAATCCATTGACCGCTCGAGTTTATGTCAACCGTGTGTGGCATCATGTTTTTGGAAAAGGCATCGTCGCAACAGTGGATGACTTTGGAGTACTGGGACAACGCCCGACGCATCCTGAGTTGCTCGATTGGTTGGCGGTTTGGTTTGTAAACGAAGGGGGTTGGTCTACAAAAAAATTGATCCGTATGATGGTGCTTTCGAGCGCCTTTCAGATGGATTCCTCAGCATCTCCTGAAATGGACGCAAAAGATGAATCAAATGACTTACTGCATAAAATGAGGGTGAGGAGACTGGAAGGCGAATCCATTCGGGACTCTATGTTGAAAGTTTCCGGGCAACTGGAAACCAAACCTTACGGTCCTTCCGAAAAAATCCACCTGACTTCTTTCATGACGGGGAGGGGACGTCCAGGAAAAAGTGGTCCTCTGGATGGTGGAAAACGTCGTAGTATCTACGTCGAGGTACGGCGCAATTTTCTTTCGCCATTCTTAACCACCTTCGATACTCCCATTCCTTACACAACTTTTGGGAAACGTTCTCAGTCCAATGTACCGGCTCAATCCCTGATTCTGATGAATGATCCTTTCGTGATCCAACAGGCCGGGGCCTGGGCTGAAAGTTTGACAAATTTAGATATTTCGACAGAAGCAAAATTGATTCACATGTATGAATCGGCATTTAGTCGATTACCAACAGATCAGGAAAAGATAGATGCGCGTCAATTTTTGAAAGAGCAGAAAAGGATACACTCCGGCATTCACACCAAAAAGGATGAGGCCACCAGGATGGCCTGGGCGGATCTTTGCCATATTTTGTTCAACGTCAAAGAATTTATATATA
>CAYFHO010000030.1:0-56322 GCA_964342825.1 uncultured Verrucomicrobiota bacterium | reverse complement strand
CAGGGAAACGGGGAATAATCACATTTCGGCGAATTCGGCCCTCCTTCGCTTACAGTTTTGGCGAGGCAACTTTCACCGTGCCGGTGAAAGTTGGTGGAGGCGGCGGGAATTGAACCCGCGTCCTAAGCAAACTTATCGTGAAGCTTCTACATGCTTGTTCGGATGAATTATATCCGAAGTGTGATAACGATCCGACGCGATTCACTCTTCGTAGTCCGCATGAAATAAATTTCGGTTCCTCACGCGCGGTCTCCCCTCAGAACCTAACCTGCTATCGCGTTTCTTCCACCCAGCAGGTGTCAGCGGAGAAACGTCGCAGAACTTTATGCTGCGAGAGCTAATTCATTGTTAGCATTTATTGCTATTGATCCGATTTTTTACGAGGCCAACGAATCATCCTCGGCATGCTACCTCAGACATATCTACTCAGTCGAAACCAGTACGCCCCCTAGTAGTCGTTCATAAAATGCAGATTGGGTGTCTTTATGTCAAGTCGTTGCTTGTTATTGGCAATAGGAGTGAAATCTTATTTGAAGGCGTTTCCTGTTTTTGATTGAGAATCCTAAGGCCTCCTGTTTGAGGGACCATGAGGAACACCTTCAGTTCAAAATGTCCCATTTATTTACGACCGCAGTGAGGCTCAAATAGTCATTCGGGCGTTCGCTTTAGAGGCGTTCTCGTTTGGTTGAAAATTTTCCATTACGCCTTTGCCTCGTTCGCTGCATTTCGACTGAGAGGGATTTGTTGTGATTCGTACGAGTGAGATACATGCCAACAAGCTTGGACCGGGACAACTTGTCATCGTTGCGCCCAAACAGTCTTTCAAGCATACCTGCCATCATGTTGATCACTCGTCTCATACTTTTACCAACTATCAACTTACATGATTTTAACTCAAAAGCGAACGGTTTTTTTTAAGCTGTGACAGCCAGCTTTCAGAAAAGTACTGAATTTTTGATATTTTTGATGAAATGGTTTCCGAATTTTTTGGTCGCCCAAGAGTAATTGAGAGCCGCGTTGTGTGGCATCGAATATGCTTACTCTTTAACCAGTGGAGCCTTTTTAACCTCCGTATTCCTTTAGATCGCATTATGGATTATCTCGGTTACTATTTCATCTTTGCATTGGCCGTCGTACTCGGTGTGGTCGGCTTTGAATGCCGTCGTCTTTGGAGGAAAAAAATAAAACAAAATGTCAGACCTCAAGCAGAGCAAGATCTTGAATTTGAAAGGCGGGATCAGTCAATTCCTGCGCCGCCAAAAAATACGCGGCAGTATTGTTCCCTGACTTGGCATCACATCGCACCTGAAGTCAGAAAAGGACATGCAATCAGACTGCGAGGATATCTCCGCCCTGAAGTTCTTTTTGAAGTGATGATTGAACCCAGGCCCGATTTGTCTTTGAGGGTCAATAGTTGCCAGATACAGGGTGAGTCGATGCAGCATGATCCTGTCCACGGGTGTTTGGTTTCATTGTTGCCAGGGATGCATGCGTTTTTAATCAAGGATGATGTCGGCGAATCCCATCTGGTTTGTGGTGGAAGCAAAAGGCTCAATAAAGATCTTTTCAATAATCAACTGGATTCCGAGTTGATCATTGAGAATTTTGCTCCGAGAAGGCAAGTGAGTGAATTAAGAGTGCACTATAAATATGAAAAACCGGATCTCTGTTTCGTGGATCCGGTTTTGATTTCGTCCGTAACGGGTTGAAACTTTTACGGTGACGAACCCGGCGTGATTGTTCTCGGGTTCGTCCCTGTTTTTTGAATCTTAAATCAGGTGAGTGAACATGCCATCCCTGAGCTTGGGTTCAAACCAGGTGCTCTTTGGGGGCATGATTCCACCCTCGTCGGATATTTGCATCAAGTCTTCAATTCTTGTTGGGTGCATGGAAAATGCGATGGCATAAGAACCACTATCGACAAGCTTTTCCAGTTCACTGAGGCCTCTTATGCCGCCAACGAAACTGATTCGATCACTCTTACGCGGATCTTCGATGCCCAGTAGTGGCGCTAACACATGGTCTTGTAAAAGTGAGACGTCCAATTGTGCAACGGCATTCCCTTTGGTGGCAACCTCCTTGCTGAATCTGAACTGATACCAGCGATTTGCCATATAAATCCCCAGTTCATTCTTCTCTGTCGGGTCCACAGGTGTTTCTGACTCTTCGAGATTTCCCAATCCTTCCAGAGTCGAAAGAATTTCCTCTGGTCGCTTTCCATTCAAATCTCTGACCGCCCGGTTATAAGCGAGGATTTGCATTTGGTCATGTGGGAACACGACCGTCAGGAATCCGCCAGAATTTCCACTGCCATTTCTGGATTGGAAAATCCGACCTGCTGCTGCACTACGGTGATGTCCATCGGCGATGTATAAGGTGGATATGGAACCAAATCCGGCCTCTATTTGTTCAATGATCTGGTCATCATCAATGGTCCATGCGGTGTGGCGCACTCCATCCGGTGCGGTGATATCCACGCATGGCTCCTTGGAGGATTGCTCCTCAAAGATGCGATTCAAATCCGCATTTGACCTATACGTTAGAAATACAGGGCCGGTTTGAGCATTCAGGGACTCAATATGTCTGACTCGATCATTTTCTTTGTCGGGTCGGGTAAATTCATGCTTTTTGATCACCTCATCAATGTATTCCTGACAGGAGGCCGCCGCTACCAAGCCTGTCTGACTGTGGTTACCCATGATCTGCCGGTATAAATAGAAGCAAGGTTTTTCATCCTGATAAAGGGCTCCTTGCGAAATCAGGTTCTGAAAGTTTTCGGCTCCTTTGGAATAAACTTCATCCGAATATGGATCGGTGCCTTCCGGAAGATCTATTTCAGGTTTACTGACGTGAAAAAAGCTCAATGGATGTCCTTCTGCGGCTGAGCGTGCTTCCGCTGAGGAGAGGACATCATAGGGTAATTCACATATTTCAGACGCGAGTTCTTTTTTGGGTCTGACTGCTTTGAATGGTTTCAGTTTTGCCATAATGCAGATCCATCCTAATCCAATGGCACGGCCTTAGGTCAATCATCGACTGAGAAAATTCGAGTATTTAACAGAAAAACTTGGTTAGACCTTGGGTGACATCGCCAGCCGGATCAGATCCTTTGGAGGTATTAAATCTACAAAAACCCATGAATTATGATTGGGACATCAATTGTTCGGTGATTTTGTCCATTTGGATTTCGGCGAGCTTCTGTGTCATGGCATCCAAAACTTTGATGCATTTCTTCAAGGCATCCAGATCTCCAGTGTTTTTCTCTTTGTTTTCTCGGGATAAAACCAATTTTAAATCAGATTCAGCTTTTCGAATTTCACTGACATATTCAGGTTCCAGGTCCGCTTCACATTCATTCAAACTTTGCTCAACCGCTTTGAGTAATTCATCTGCTTTGAGTTTAGTTTCAATCCATCGTCTGGATTCAAAATCGTCCATTGCATGCTCTACTGAAGATTCCACCATCTCCGTCACCTTGGCATCATCCACATCAATGGCGGACCTGATTTCAAGCGTCTGCTCTTGACCGGTGTGGATGTCACGGGCAAGCACATGGAGGATTCCGTTGGCATCGATTTCAAATTGTACCCCAACTCTTGGAACTCCTTTTGGCGCTTTCTGGAATGGGATCACATAGCGTCCAAGGCTCCAGTTATCTTTCGCTTTTTCTCGTTCACCTTGCAGAATGTGAATCAGCATCTCCTCCTGATTGGCGACAGCCGTTGTAAACACCTCCCCCGCTTTGACGGGGATCGTGGAATTACGTGGTATCAAAACATTCATCAGACCCCCAAAGGTTTCAATTCCCAAGGATAAAGGGGTAACGTCGAGCAGTGTCATTTGCTTCAGCTGACCCGAGATCATGGCCCCCTGAATAGCTGCCCCCAGGGCAATGGCTTCATCGGGGTTTTGGCCTGTGTTGAGCTGCGGTCCTTCTGGTTGGTGAAAGGAGTCTCCAAGCCTGATATCGCCACGAGTTTCTTCAAAGTCGGCGCATTGAAAATAATCTGATACACATTGTCTGACCAATGGCATTTTTGTTTGTCCACCGACCAGTACTACTTGATCCAGATCCTGAGATTTCAACCCTGCATCGGACAGGGCGCGCAAGCAATGCTGCCGGCTGCGGTCGATGATTGGTTTGGCAATTTGATCAAGTTCATCGCGAGTAAATTCTGTTTTGAAATGATAATCAGCTGTCAAAAATGGAAGCTCTATGGTGGTCGATTTCTGTGTGGAGAGAGTGATCTTCGCTTGCTCCGCTGCTTCACGCAGACGAGGAAGAGCATTTCCCTCCTGTTCCATTGATGCCGTTGATTCTTTGCGGACTAAATCCAGAAAGTGGTCAAGGATAGCTTGATCGATGTCATTGCCTCCCAGACAGGTGTTTCCCTGGGTTGAAAGGACTCTAAAAATACCCTCCGAGAGTTCCAGCAGGGTAATATCAAACGTTCCTCCTCCAAGGTCATAGACCGCAATTTTGGAATGATCTTTTAAACGATCCAGTCCGTAAGCCAAGGCGGCTGCAGTGGGTTCATTAATAATTCTTTCAACTTTAAGCCCTGCCAGCTCTCCTGCTTCAACTGTTGCTTGTCGTTGAGCATCATTGAAATACGCTGGAACCGTGATCACCGCCCGTTCGATGCTGCATTCCATGGATAACTCAGCGGTCTTTTTCAAGTGCTTTAGAATCTCCGCCGAGATTTCTTGCGGGCTGAAGCTCTGTTCTCCAATCAAGACTTGGATAGGGTGCCCTGGTTTTCGGGAGATTGGATAATCCACGTTTGATTCCAATTCAGATAGATCATTGGATTGGCGCCCCATAAAACGTTTGATGGAATAAACTGTTTGACTTGGAGCTACTGTTCTCATTCTGAGAGCGTCTGCTCCAACTTGAGGTGCGTGGCCCTGGGGCGGGAAATGTACTACAGAGGGCGTCAGTCTCTTGCCCAGTGGGTCAGCCAGAACAATTGGAAAACCCGCGTCCACAACCGCCACTGCTGAATGGGTCGTGCCTAAGTCTATGCCTATGATAATGCTCATGCTTTGTTTGAATCAGCATGCCATTCGTTTGGATAAATGCAATTCTGGTCGCCGGGCAATTATCCTTCAGGGGGCCGTTTCCTGTTTGAACTTGTTTACCTGGTCAAGGTCGCCTAGGTTCCACCCTCATTTGTTGGCCTTATGAGCTGAAGCGAACGGTGAATCAACCATTTATCCAGACTAAAAAGATGGCATCTGAAGCAAGTAATTTTAAAGAATCACACACACGAAGTATCCTCAAAGGATTGTCTTGGCGTCTCATTGCCACCTTCACGACCATGGTGATCGCATGGAGGGTAGGGGGGGATGTCAAAAACGCCTTAATAGTTGGAGCGATTGAGTTTCCCAGCAAGTTCCTGATCTACTATTTCCATGAACGAGCTTGGCAGTCGGTTCCCAGAGGAAAGGTTCGACTCTGGTTTGGTCGCAAAAAATAAGCCCGTGGCTGTGTTTACAATTCACCATTTGAGTTTGGCTGGAAAGTACTCGGCAATGAGGTCCTCATAATAGGGTTTGAGCGCCACCGGATCGGGCGCTTCATGACTCTTTGTGTAGAGGTCGTATCTATTAAAATCCAGGACCCATTTGAGCATTTTACGATCAGTTTGGTCACACAGGTAATCGTACTGGCCTTCACGATGCCAGGGGTAAAAACTGTGGTAACGGAGCATGTATAAACCTTCTATGGGCAGGTAGGGCTTTGCTATTTGATAAACGTATTCGTCATGCCCCCAGGAAAGGTGGACGTTATCCAGCCCGCATCCCTCTTCATAAACCCCTAGTCGCGTGTTGTAATCAGCGTTGTGAATGTCGGGATTTTTACTAAAAAATTCAGGGAAGACGATCTTGTCCGAAAATGCGCAACCCACAGGAAACGTATCCCCCACAACCGCCCATTGGGGTTCTCCATAAAGGCAGAGTATTTTTCCTAAATCGTGGATGAAACCCGATAAAATCATCCATCTAGGTCTGCCTTCTTTCCTGATTTCTTCGGAGGTTTGAAGCAGGTGCTGGAGTTGGGAAAGGTTGGTGTCAGGATCACTGTCATCAACAAGGGTATTTAGAAATTCAGCCGCTTCCCAGATGCCCATTTCCTTGCGGTCGAAAGTCGTGAATTCCTTCTTTTTGCCTACCACGAAATCGTAAGTTTGTTTCGTATGGTTTTCCTCGTAAAACCTTCTTACACTCGGTCGCACTGTCTCGGCATAATTCCTGAACTCTTCCTTTTTCTTGTCAGGATCTGTTGGGTTGAAATTTGCTGGATCTTGATCGGGAGGGTTCGGGTATCGCTCCTTAACGAATGCATCCCATTCCTCCATGACATCGTGTGACGAATGATCCGATGATGAATCTGTAGGTGTGCTCATGCCGCTTCGAGTGGTTGTTGCTTTAACTGATTTGGTAACGCCAATAGTCTGCTGAATTCATTCCGATCATTATTGATTCAAAAATGGAAGGCAATCAGAATTCCTTTGAAATTATTTTCAGAACTTGATTGGGAAATCCTCGCGGTTTTGACATCCTGTGACTTGGCTTGTTCACCATGAAAGAACCAACTGTTCAACATCCCGAACCTAATGAAATTCTGCAGAGGTCTTGTCCGGCTTGTCAGCAGGCTTCAGCTGACTTGTTCTGGGAAAAATCCTCCAGCAAATACCTTAAGTGCCGTTGTTGTGGGATGGTGTTCATTGGTGAAGTTGCACAGTCTTTTGTCTCGGGCCAGTTCTATGAAGATCGCACGGAATCTTTCTATTTATCGGAAAACAAGTTGAAATCTGATTATGACCCTGTTCGTTTTCAGCGCGAGTGGCGATTGTTCCGATCCTGGGTACCATCAGGAAAGGTTCTTGATGTTGGGTGTTCCACAGGGGGCTTTCTCAAAGGTCTCCAGGAAAGTGGAAATTATGATGTAGCAGGAACGGATGTATCTCAAGGCGCTTTGGATCAAGCCGAAAAAATCGGTATTCGAGTGATAAGAGATGCCTTTTTAGAACTCCAGGAAATTGGCAACAGTTATGATGCCATCACCTTTTGGGCAGTGATGGAACATGTCTCTGATCCCGAGGCCTTTTTACGAAAAGCCGGTTCACTCATATCACCCAGTGGAATATGCATTATTTTGGTGCCAAACCTTCATTCATTGGCGATTCGTTGTCTGGGAGTAAGGTATCGATATATCATGAGTGAGCATCTTAATTACTTTTCAGCTCATTCACTACGATATTTGGTGGAACGAGTGGGTGGCTGGAAGGTTGAGCAAGTCACCAGCATGCATTTCAATCCTGTCGTTTTTCTCCAGGACGCACTCAAGCCCAGAGAGGAAGTTCCGGATAGTGAACGTGCCAATCTACTGAAGCGTACCAATCGCTGGAAACGGTCAGGATGGATGAGTCCGCTCAAAGCGGTTTATCAAGGCATCGAATCCTTCCTTGCTGCAGGGCTTGCGGCGGATAATCTTGTCATGGTGCTGAGGAAAGAATCAACTGTCCGCCAACGGTGATAATGGTTCCGCTTTCATCCGTCGCAGGTCCATCAACAGACGTGTGATTTCCAGTTGCTCCTCTTCTGAAATGTCTTCTGAAGCCAGTTTGTTTTTCTGATGCTGAATTTCTTGCTCGATAAATTTATCCCTCAGCAGCAGAACGTAATCCTTATATTGTCGATCACGATTAGGAAATTCGTGGGCTTCTGCCACGGCTTCCGTAATAAAACGATGTGCTCCGGGGTGTTGACATTGTGAGAGGATGAAAGTTGTTTCGGGCTTTTTGTTTTCCGCATGGGCGTCCAATGCTGCCAGAAGGACCTCCTTCACGATTGGATGACGGACCCATTCAAGGTCAAGGTGGGCAAATAGCCACTCCAATGGCTCATCTTCCTCCTCGGTCAGTATCCATTTCATCAACCAGTATTCTTTGGAAGAACAAGCAGGAAGCGGTTCAAAATCTTCTTCAGGAATTTGAATATCCTCCAAAGGAGGGCCGGATGAAAAATCCTGAGAACGATTTGATTTTTTAAATTCAGATCGAATGGAAGTCACATCCACATTGAGTAGGTGAGCCGTCTTTTGCGCATAGGTATCAATGATGACAGCATTACCTGTTTTCATGATGGCGGTCCCCATTCCCTGCACAATGGACATGCGATCCTTGTCAGTTGCCTGTGGGTAATTGGATCTCAAATATTGGAGCAAAAAATCAAAGAAACCCTCAGCCTCCTGCACCAGACCTTTGAAGGTATCCGCTCCTTGCTCGCGTATGAAGCTGTCTGGATCATGGGGGGCAGGAACCCTGGCCACCCTCAGGTTGAGGCCTGAGGCGATCAAATCGTCCATGGATCTTAACGCGGCATCTGTCCCTGCTTGATCGGAGTCGAAGCAAAGCACGATCTCATCTGCATAACGCTTGATGAGTCTGGCATGCTGAAGGGTCAGAGCCGTTCCCTGGGGAGCTACCACATTCTCGACACCAGCCATGTGGCATGCGATCAGGTCGAGTTGACCTTCGCAGATAATTGCTGACTTGGAATTCAGAATGGCCCGTTTTGCTTTGTCCAATCCATAAATCACCTGTCCTTTTTTAAACAGCAACGTTTCAGGGGAGTTAACGTATTTGGCGCCCTTGCTGGAATCCCCTTCAATGATTCGTCCACTAAAACCAATAGGTCTTCCCTGAACATCATTGATTGGAAACATCAATCTTCCTCGAAAACGGTCATAATAGTCATTGCCCTCCTCCTTGCGAATGGCCAAGCCGGCTTCTTCGAGCAGCTTGACTTCATACTTTCGACTGCGTGCCCAACGAAGAGTTGCGTCCCAGGCTAGAGGTGCATAGCCCAGCTGGAACTTCTTGATCGCTTCATCGGCCACGCCTCTTTGCTTCAGGTAAGAACGAGCTGGTTCACCCTGTGCGTCATTCAGTAATAGTCTGTGCCAATGGTGAGCAAGTTCATCATGCAGTTTAAAAAGCAATGTTCTTGTTTCTGCTTTCTCTGCCGCCCGCGGGTCTTTGGTGAGTTCCAATGGAATGCGAGCCCTGTCCGCGAGTCTTTCTGCTGCTTCTGAAAAACTTAAATTCTCATATTCACGAACAAAGGTGAAGACATCACCTCCTTTGTGACACCCAAAACAATGGAAAGTTTGGCGTTGGGGATTGACGTTGAAGCTGGGGGTTTTCTCATTGTGGAAAGGACAAAGGGCCTTGAATGTAGCACCTGCTCGCTTCAGAGGTACGTAGGAAGAGATTACCTCGACGATGTCGCTGGCTTGACGGATTTGCTCAACCAATTCGGGTCCAATGAAACCAGCCATGGATACTCAGGGATTATCGTACAACCAGCTTTGAGCCGCCCTTGCTTCAGGGGATCCGGGACTGGCTTTGAGAACTTCACGGTAAATTTCCCTGGTACGTACAGGTCGTTGAAGTGGCCCTGAATACAATTCTCCCAAGCGCATCAAAATCTGGGTATCGTTGGGGTATTCATCCAATAAGGATTCCAATTCACGAGCAGCGTCACGGAAATGGTTCAGTTTCTCCAGTCCCAGTGAAAAATTATATCGGGAATCACGGTGGTCTGGGCGAATGGCCAATGCGTATTCATAGGCAGGCAAGGCTTTGCTGGGGCTTCCACCTTTCAGAGCGGCCAAGCCTAAGTTGGCATAGGCGTCAAAATACGAAGGATCTTCCATGACGGCTTTTTCATACGCCTCAATCGCTTCCGCAAAATCATTACGATTGAAAGCTCGGTTTCCTTTCTCAAGCCAGGACGCAGCCTGATTTCTATTTCCAGGCAAAGGTGCACCAGGAAGCAGGTATTTGTAAGGATTCGTAGGCATTCCCTGAGGGAGCGGTGTCACACCAGGTTGATTGGAACGGATCAGAACGGCAGACGAGGCATTCGTTTGATCTTCGCCATCACCGTTTGTGCTATAGCTTGCGATTGGAGGCGATTTGATGTCCGTGGTTTTGTCTTCGTCAGGGCCTGTGATGAATGCCTGGTTCACAACCACATTGGTTTGATTGGTTGAGGGCGCAATGATTTCTTTTTGGATCGGTTCAATCGTTTCAACTACTGGACTCTGATTCTTTGGTTCTTCGGATTCTTTATCGGCGACCTTTATCTCTTCCGTAGTTGCTGCGGGTTGCTCAGGCGGAATTGAATTTTCTTGTTCGTCACGATCTGGCTTGGATTCGGCTTTTGTCACCAGATTAGTGGTGCTTTTGGGTTGTTGGGTATCCTGCACAATTTCCTGCCGGGGCCGGTTCTGTTCTACAGTTTCTTTAGGTTCCTCGAGATTTGTGGTTTCAGATTTTTCTGGTTCAGAGATCGTTTGACTATTCGTCTCGGCTGTTTGCACCTGGTTTGAATCGGCAGATTTGGTGATATCCCCTTTTTGCAGTAGCTTGTTCTCCAGCGCGTTGGCCATAGCTTTTGCTTTTGGTGCTAAAGGAGAATTTGAGTCTCGCCAAATGAACTCCCGGAGTTTCTTTACTGCAAGATCTGGACGTTGGAGGGATGGGTAAGCGATTACGCCTTGATTAAACAAGGCAGGCGCAAAGTCGTTTTTGTGTTTTAATGCGGTGCTGAAAAAATTGTAGGCTTCGCGAAATTGTCTTTGCTGAACCAAGATCAGGCCAATCCCATTCCATGCACTGGGATTATTTTCATTCTTTCGCAACAGGTCTTCATAAATTCCCTTGGCGGTCTCCAATTCACCTTCCCCATAATAGGCTAGAGCCATAAGGGGGAGGGCGTCTGTCGATTGAGGTTTGAGCATTTGATATGTCTTGAACAGGCTGATCGCCAGCCCATTTTGACCTGTTTCCAGCATCAGTCGCCCTTTGTTGAAAGGAACCTGGGCCAAATTTTTGTCTCGGCTCAAGGATTTATCATATGCATCACGCGCGGCGATATATTGTCGATCATGGTGATAGGCAATCCCCAAATAATTCCAGGCGCGGGCAGAGTCGGGTTTCAAATTGGTTGCCTTTTTAAAAGAGGTGATTGCCTTTTGAAAATCCCCTTTGTCCAAGTGCACTTTGCCTTCCAAAAGTGCTCTGTCGCCTGCAGGAGTACAACCGCTAATGATGAGGATCAGTCCAAGCATGAGACATTGCCCGATGACTTTCCGCAAAGAACCGGATTCAGGGTTGTATTGTTTCATGTAGATTATTGGATTCATCAGTGACAGCATTTGACCTTTTAAGTGAAATAACCTATCACCAAACCAGAAACGAAAGCAATCATGGAACGTTTTTGGCAGTCAAATTCGATGATCATTCAATGGGCCTACCCATTGCCTGCGCTTTTTTTGTCCTTGTGCCTATGCTCCATGCTTTCACTGAAGGCTTCTGAACCCGGGGGGGGGCTGGAAATTACACCTGGATCCAGAGTTTTAACCATCAGCGAACCTCTTGCTGTTGAGCGTTTTTCGCCCAACTCAGAGATTGTCTTCGATATGTTCAATCGCCTTCTTCTGGCCTATTCAAGGCAAGAAAACCTTGTGGATGCTTGGGCAAAGTTCATTTCTCCATCGGATGTGGTTGGAATCAAGGTGCTTTCGGACCCGGGTAGCGTCAGTGGAACTCGTCCGGCTGTTGTTGAAGCGGTCATTCGCAGCCTCATATCCACCGGATTTCCTGAAAAACAAATTATCATCTGGGACAGGCGTAAAGGGGTTTTAGTTGCAACTGGATACGATCAAATTGCCAAACGCTTCGGTGTCAGCATCGCTGGAAGTTCCGATTTCGGTTATGATTCTGAAGAGTATTATGAAGCTGCCCTGGTCGGAAACCTTGTTTATGGAGATCATGAATTTGGAAAAGACGGCAAGGGGGTGGGGAGGAAATCTTTTGTTTCCAAGCTGCTTACTCAGAAATTGACTCGGATCATTCAAATTCATCCAATGCTCAATCATTATTTGGGAGGTGTGAATGGTCATGTCGTTGGATTAGCGACCGGCGGTGTTGACAACAGCCTGAGGTTTACTCTGGATGCAGACCGATATCACCAGGCCATTCCGGAGATTTGCGCAATACCAGATCTTTACGACAAATTGGCACTCAATATTGTAGATGCTTTGATCTGCCAGTACCAAGGTGAGGAACGAGGATTTCTCCAGTACTCATCCATGCTGAAAGAACTCAGAATGAGCACAGATCCGGTAGCCCTGGATGTTCTCTCTCTCTTGGAAATCAACAGGCAACGTAAAAGGGCTGGCTTGGACGAGAATTTATCCGCTATGCAACTTTACCAAAATGCAGATCTACTTGAATTGGGCGAAAGTGATCTGTCCAGAATTCGCTTCGAGCGAGTCAGTAATTAATTTCCATGATCCAATCCATATCTCATGAGCCTTCCTGAACTGATTGGAATTGAGATCGGCGGCACCAAGACACAGGTTTTGCTTGGTGGAAGGGATGGCAAAATTATTGATCGACAACGTTTCAAGGTTGACCGTGCATTGGGAGCGCAAGGGATTCGGAATCAGATCCAGTCCGCAATCAAAGTTTACAAGGAAAACAACGACGGGTTGATTGGGATTGGGGTAGGGTTTGGGGGGCCTGTGAATCGCAAATCAGGTCAAATAGCCTGCTCGCATCAAATCAAAGGATGGGCTGGGTTTCCACTTGGTGCGTGGTTGAATGAACTTTCCGGCCTTCCGGTGGTCATGGATAATGACGCCAATGTTGCGGCATTGGGAGAAGCCTTGGCCGGTGCCGGTGTGGGGCTGAACCCTGTTTTTTATGTCACCTTGGGGAGCGGAGTAGGCGGGGGGAGCGTGGTGGACGGTGATATCTATCATGGTGCCACTCCAGGTGAAAGCGAGATCGGGCATATCCGTTTGGATCGATCAGGTTTGATAGTGGAACAGGAATGTTCTGGTTGGGCGGTCGACCAAAAAGTTCGACATGCGATCCAAGAATACCCGAATAGTGGTTTGGCGAAAGTGGTCGGGAGTCATTCTTCCAATGAGGCAAAATATCTTGGGCCTGCATTGGCTGAAGGATGTCACCTGGCGCAGAACATACTCACAGAAATGTCCCAATCCCTGGCATTTGCCCTTTCACATGTCACGCATCTCTTTCACCCAGAAGTCATTGTTCTGGGAGGAGGTTTATCCCTGCTTGGTGATGTTTTGATAAGTCAAGTTTGCGAATCATTCCCCTCATTTCTGATGGACACCTTAAAGCCGGGACCGAAGATCAAGCTTGCCGAACTCAGAGAGGACGCGGTTCCTGTCGGAGCCCTTCTCATGGCAGCGAAGGCTGTTTCAAAAGCAAACTCATGAAGCACACCGTAAGTGCCTTCTTTGATTCAGAAAAAGTGCCTTTAAACAGGCAATCCCTGGACTTACCTGATTTACAGCAGCATGGGATCTCTTTGGATTTGATCAGAGACGACTTACTGCATCCAATGATAGCGGGAAACAAATGGTGGAAATTGAAATATCCGCTACTTCAAGCCGAGGAGCAGAAGATTTCACGATTGGTAACTTTTGGTGGTGCCTGGTCGAACCACATCCTCGCTGTGGCTGCTGCCGGACACCTTTTTGGATTTCACACAACCGGGATCATTCGTGGTGATGAGCAGCGTGACTTAAATCCCGTTCTGAAACAGGCAAGGGATTGGGGAATGCAGCTTGAGCACATCAGTCGAGATCTTTATCGACGAAAAAACCATCCCGGGTATTTGGAACAGCTGAGAAAGAACTGTGATCCTTGTCTTATTATTCCCGAAGGAGGAACGAGCCCACAGGCTGTTCGGGGTACCGCTGAAATGGTGTCGAGGCTTTCTGGTGTACATTATGATTATTTATGCTGTCCGGTAGGAACTGGAGGGACCGTGGCAGGAATGATTCTCGGTGCGCCGAGAGGGATTGAAATCGTGGGATTTTCCGCATTGAAGGGCGGGGAGTTTCTGGTTCCGGCTGTTGAAAACTTGCTTAAAAATTTCGATTACAATGGATGTGATTGGTCGATTCAAAACGAGTTTCACTTTGGGGGCTATGCCAGGTCCACGCCGGAATTACGTCAATTTTGTCACGAGATAGAATCCATCCATCATGTTTCACTGGATCTGGTTTACACCGGCAAGATGATATTCGGGATTAATGAATTAGCTCGCAGGGGTTTTATCAAAAAAGGAGCCAAGATCGCTGCTTGGCATACCGGAAATGCCTTTGGATTGGCATGTGCAAAGCAGGGAAAGTAGTCCATTCAAAAGATCTGACACCGTAACTTGAACTGGTTGAGGATTGTTTTCTTCAGGTGTTTTCAAGTATTCAATCCTCATGACAGCGATATATCAGGATCTCTCCGGCAAGGTGGTGTTGATTACTGGAGGTGCCAATGGGATCGGGGCGGCCATGGTCGAATCGTTTGCCCGTCAGGGTGCCAAAGTTTTCTTTTGTGACATCGATGAAAACTCCGGCCGGCAACTTGAAAGCTCTTTGGAAGGTAAAGTCACATTTCAAAAAGTGAATCTCATGCGTGAGAATTCGGTAAAAGCATGGATTAAGAAAGTTGCTGACAAGGAGGGTGCCATTGATATTCTGGTCAACAACGCAGCCTCTGATCCGAGGATTCCTTTTGGTAGTATGACTGCTCGACAATGGGATGAATTGTTTTCCCGGAATTTAAGGGCTTATTTCCTGACCTCCCAGTCGGCTTTGCCCTGGATGAAAAAAGGATCTTCGATCATTAACTTTGCCAGCATCACCTTCCACATTGGTCCAACCGAAATGTCTGCATATGTAGCCACCAAAGGTGGTATCATCGGTTTCACCCGCTCACTGGCACGTGAAATGGGACCCAAAGGAATAAGGGTGAACACTGTTTCTCCAGGTTGGATCATGACCAAAAGGCAACTTGAAGAATTTGTGAACTCGCGCGTAAAGAAAATGATACGAGAATCACAATGCATTCCTGAACTGATTCAACCTTCGGAAATCGCACAAGTTGCCATGTTTCTGGGATCTGACGCCAGTGCGGCGCTCACCGGACAGGAAATTCTCGCAGATAGAGGCTGGTCCTATTCCTGATGCTGTCGTCACAAATCGACTAGGGGTGAAAAGGCGGGATTTCCTGAACTCTCTTACCATCGATCATTTCTTCTAAGTAAGCTGTCAGGCGTTCAATGATTCGTTCGGTAAACAACTCTCCAGTATCGGCCCTTGCCTGAGATGGGCTTGGGTCGGGCTGATCCGAGACTGCATCCAGCCTCACATTTTCCGGAAACCACTTGAGGGCCATGGAAGTTTCAAATTCCTGGGCATGACCCGGAAGGTCCTCTGGCAGTCTGTGCCCCGAGCAAAGCAGTGCCTTTGCATCCTTTTCAGTCAAAACATCCCAATAAGAAATAAAGTGGAGATTGATTTGAAAATATCGCAGGAATTGATCCCAGGTTTGTCGGCAAGGAATCACATTTCCTCCATGACCATTCAGAACTAGTATATTTTTAAACCCTGCGCGGGTCAGGCTTTCAATGACATCTGAAACCACCGCCAAAAATGTTCCTGGCTTCAAGGTAAGTGTACCCGGATGTTTCATGTGATGTTCACTGATACCAGCCATCATGGCTTCTGCCACCAACACATTGGGTGACAAACGCAAGGCGACCTTCTCGGCTATGGTGCTCACACTTCGCCAGTCGTGCTCCATTGCCAAATGTTCAAGATGCTGCTCAACGGCAGCCAGGGGAAGGATACAAGCTTTCAGTTCACCCTCCTGCATTCGGTTCCTGAATTCTCGTCGAGTCAGTTTACCCAGGTGAATCAGCTCAACATCTTCAGTGGATTTCATTTGGATCGGAAAGGCCTGGATTAATTTGAAATCCTAGCGGCGATTCCAGTAGATGATGACGTTTTGACTTCTACGACCAGCGGCGATGATATCCAGTTTTCCATCTCCATCCAGATCCGCAATTTTCAAATCCTCACATGCCATCTCGTTGTCGTCTACCAGCATGGTGCTCCATTCCGTGCCATCTGCCTTGTTTGGTGAATAAATCTTGATGCCGACAGGCACGTTTGGGTTCCTCATGGCCCTCCAGCCGACTACTATCTGGTCACTTCCCGTGCCCAGCAGGTCGGCACAACCAACCGCATGTCCATCCACCAATTTGTCATCTATCACCTTGCGGTTCCATGGTTCGCCAGGGGAGTCTTCCGTTTTGGTGTAGACTGCCAGTGCCGTTCCATGCATGGGTTCGATTGATGTGATGAACATTTTTCCATTTGGCAATCTGCCTGAGCGCACTTCGCCTGCACCGCCACCTTGATCATCCCCGATGGTTTGCAACTTCATGGACCCGTCCACCCAATTGGAAGCGAAAACCCCTTCGCGGCTTGCGATGAGGAATTCTTCTGTGGGATCTTCGTCCCATTGGACCAAGTCAAAATTATGCGTCATGTGCAAATCCCCATTAATTAATCGAGTCGGCCATTCGGTTTTTGGGTTTTCAGGAAAAGTGTAAGCCAACATTTTGACCCCTTCACCTTGACCTCCTTTGTTGCCGCGACCGTGCAAGGGAAGAACCACCAAATCCCAGCCGCCTCTCCAGTTCCTGGCCCAATGCATGCGATGTATTGTGGGTTCGTTCGGAAGCTTGACCGGAGTCCATTTCTGAGTTCGGTCTTTTGGGGGAATCAGGTAGTGTATGCTACCACTGTCTCTGGTATTTCCTGGGTTCCATTCTGCTCCAACGGCAACTTCAGCTTTACCGTCACCATCAAGGTCCCTGGCTGCGATGCAGACATGGTCTCTCTCTGTCAGTTTTTCGGTCATGATATGTTTGGTCCATCCAGGATTCTGATACCAAACAATTTGATGGGCATCTGCGAGCAGGATATCCTTGAGACCATCCCCATCCACATCCTCAATGGCGAGTCCATACCCGATCTTGATAGCATCGTCTATAGTTTGAGCTTTAAACGGTGCTTTGTCCATTGCAACGGATTGGAGGGGGCAAGCAAGATTGAGTGAAAGGGCGCAAAAGCCCAGTATTAGGTTTTTGGTCGCGGTGATCTTGTTCATGGGCTTGTTCTTACAGGTGAATTTACCCATTAAATCTAGCTTTTGGCATTCGACTGAAAAGGATTTTCTTTTGAGTTCCTGATTTTTCTTCATTTTGGATTTGTCGAGTGGAGGTGAATCATGCAATTTCTTTCCCTTTGTTTTTATGGGAAAAATTAATGTTGCAATCATCGGCGGTGGAACAGTCGGCGGTGGCGTTTATCAGGCACTTAAAAAGAATGGCCGGTTAATCGCCTCCCGCTTGGGCGTTAGTCTGTCGATTCGGAGCGTGGTTGTGCGTGATCTCAAAAAAACTCGCAACGTAAGGATTACCAAGAAATTACTTTCCACGGACTGGAAATCGGTAGTAGAGGACCCAAAAACCCATTTGGTTGTCGAATTAGTCGGGGGTGTGAGGATTGCCCGGCAGATTGTCAAAAAAGCATTATCCCTTGGGAAACCCGTTGTAACCGCCAACAAAGCCCTCATTTCCGAATTCGGAGAAGAATTATTTTCCCTGGCTGACCAAAACGGAACAAATCTTTATTACGAAGCAAGCGTAGCCGGGGGCATTCCCATCATCAAAGTATTGCGGGAGGGACTGATCGGTAACCGTATTCCCTATATTTATGGGATTCTCAATGGAACTTGCAATTACATCCTTACCCGCATGAAGCAGGAGGGGAGTGAGTTTGCCGGAGTCCTCCAGGATGCACAGCGGCTGGGTTACGCCGAGGCAGAGCCTTCTCTGGATGTGGATGGACTTGATGCCATGCACAAGGCAGGAATCCTGGGTTCACTCGCCCACGGTTTTTGGATACCTCCTGAACAGATTCATGTCGAAGGCATCCGTGACATTTCTCCTTTGGACATTCAATTTGCCGAGCAGCTGGGTTACACCATCAAATTGTTGGCAACCATCAAACCCGAAAAGAAATCATCCAGTTCCAATTCCATACAAATTTCTGTCTGTCCGACTTTGGTGCCCAATCATCATGTGCTTGCAGGAGTTCAGGATGTTTTCAATGCCATTTTCATTGGGGGCGATATCGTGGGCGAGACATTGTATTACGGGCGTGGGGCGGGCCAGGACGCAACTGCCAGTGCCGTTGTCAGCGATTTAGCTGATGCTGCTTTGGATCTGAAACACGGAACTCATAACCGCATTCCTCCCTTCGTTCCACATTCTGAAGACGGGGCCGTTGCTCCGTGGGAGGAGACCACTGCTCCATTCTACCTCCGACTCAATGTAGTGGATCGTCCGGGAACAATGGCTCAAATCACCGCTATTTTAGCCGAATCCAACATAGGTATTTCCTCGATTATTCAACCTGAAGGACATGAAGGAGATATGGTTCCCTTGATTTTAATGGTTCATGATGCAAGGATCGCTGCCATGGAGAATGCCGTTCAGCAGATCCGTAAACTCAAGGTAGTTAAAGGCATGCCCAAGGTGATCCGAGTAGAAAATTTTGAAGAATAATTCCATGCACAGTTCTTCCATACGAGAAAAGATTCCCTATTGGCAGGGATTGATTCGCCAGTACTCCCGGTTTCTTCCCGTTTCCGATACAACCCCTATCATTACCCTGAACGAGGGAAACACACCGCTGGTAAAGCTGAACAATTTCGTGCGCACCATCGGCGGTGACTTTGAACTCTATCTCAAATACGAAGGTCTTAATCCCACGGCATCCTTCAAGGATCGTGGCATGACCATGGCGATCAGTAAGGCTGTCGAGAAAAAAGCCGAAGTCGTCATTTGCGCCAGTACCGGAAATACTTCTGCCTCTGCTGCGGCCTATGCGGCTAGAGCTAATCTAAAATGCGTGGTTCTTTTACCAGATGGAAACATTGCCATGGGCAAACTGGCTCAGGCGTTGATGTATGGAGCACAAACCATAGCCATTGACGGCAACTTTGATGACGCACTGAGAATTGTGCGTGAACTCGGGGCCACTGGCAGAGTGGAAATCGTCAACAGCATCAACCCTGTCCGCATCGAGGGTCAAAAAACTGCGTCCTTTGAAATTTGTGACCAGTTAAATCGCGCTCCAGACTTTCATTTTTTACCTGTCGGCAATGCCGGTAACATTTCTGCATATTGGAGAGGATACAAAGAATATGCCTCGGCAGGCATGGTGGAAGGAACCCCCAGGATGTGTGGTTATCAGGCTGCGGGTGCTTCACCTATTGTAGATGGGCAGCCTTGTGCAAGTCCTGAAACCATCGCCACTGCTATCAGAATTGGAAATCCTGCCAGCTGGGAAGCAGCTGATGATGCCATCAAGGATTCTCAAGGGTGGATTGATAAAGTGACCGATGAAGAAATTGTCGAAGCCTACATGCTGGTTGCTCGAACCGAAGGTGTTTTTGTTGAACCTGCCAGTGCTGCTCCGCTGGCTGGACTGATCAAATGTGTGAAGTCAGGTAAAATCCCTGAAGGCAGTGTCATCACTGCCACTATGACCGGGCACGGATTAAAGGATCCAGACCGAGCCATCAAATGTGCCACCCAAAAAGCTGACAAGGCTGAAGCAACTTTGGAGGCCGTTTCTCGATTGATTGGCCTGTGACCTTATTCGATCGATACTCGCTATGGCTTTGATAGTTCAAAAATATGGAGGAACCTCGGTTGCGACAACGGATCGGATCAAGGCCGTTGCTGATCGGGTAGCCAAATATCGACGCAATGGTGATCAAGTGGTCGTAGTGGTTTCCGCCATGAGTGGAGTGACCGACAAACTAATCGGCATGGCCCGCACCATGACCGACATGCCCGCAGAGCGTGAAATGGATATGCTACTGGCAACAGGCGAGCAAACCACCATCGCGCTGACAGCCATGGCACTCCATGCATTGGACATTCCGGCTGCTTCTCTAACCGGCGCCCAGGCAGGAATCACCACCGATGGAGTTCACTCCAAGGCCAAGATCAAGAACATAACACCTGCTCAGGTCCATGCTCTTTTGGATCAAGGCAACGTGGTTATTGTGGCTGGATTTCAAGGCCGTACCACCGAAGGCCAAATTACGACTTTGGGCAGAGGAGGATCCGATCTCACAGCCATCGCCATGGCAGCCGCGCTCAAAGCGGACTTGTGCCAGATTTACACGGACGTGGATGGTGTTTACACGGCGGACCCCCGGATTGTGACGGATGCCAGGAAAATGGAAGTCATTTCATACGATGAGATGCTGGAACTTGCCAGCTCCGGGGCAAAAGTCATGCAATCGAGATCTGTTGAATTTGCAAAAAAGTTTGGAGTTGTTTTTGAAGTAAGATCCAGTTTGAACGAAAATCCCGGAACCATTGTGAAAGAATCCTCTCCTGACATGGAAAACGTCGTGGTACGCGGCGTGTCACTCGACAAAAACCAAGCCAAGGTCACCTTGTTGAATGTGCCGGATCACCCGGGAGTTGCCGCGTCCATTTTTCAACCTCTCAGCGAGGCTGCCGTGAACGTGGACATGATTGTTCAAAATGTCAGTCACGACAGGGAAACGTCGGCAACGGACCTCTCCTTTACCGTAGAAAAAACTGATTTGGCCAAGGCACAAAAGGTCCTCAATAGTCTCAAGGATTCCATAGGATTTGAAGCAATGCATGCTGATGAAAGCATCTGCAAATTATCCGTGGTTGGCGTGGGGATGAGGAGTCATTCAGGTGTCGCCGCTAAATTGTTTGAGGTGCTCTCCACAGAAAAGGTAAACATCCTCATGATCTCAACAAGTGAAATCAAAATTTCCGTGGTCATCGAATGCAGCAAAGGAGAAGCTGCCCTGAAATCTGCTCATGCGGCATTTGTCGGTTAGCGATTTTCAATCCTGGATTTTGGTTTCTTGCTTAATCCAGGTCAAATACTTGTCGATTCCGGATTCGATTGGGATGGCCACAAACTCAGGTGTGTCGTAGGGGTGCTCTTTCATTATTAAGGCCTTTAATGCTTCCATTCGATCGAGGTGTGTTTTGAATATAATCTGGAACTCAGAGCTGCACTCCATTTTTCCATCCCACCAATAATGAGATTCCACATTGGGAAAAATTTTTCCGCAGGCGGCTAATCTGCCCTGAATGGTGCATTGAACCAAGTGCCTGGCAGTCTCCCTATCCGGTGCCGTGACGAACACAATTTGGTAATCCTTCATCTGCCCAGTAAAGCATCGGGTAGGGTGTGTTGCAAAATTCTAAATACAATCCAACTATTTTCCTTTGGGTTTTTGCTTTGATTTATCCGGAAATCAAGTAAAACAGTCCGCTCGATTGGGGACATTGATTCATGCGGACCCAATCGAATTGGCTACATGAAGAAACGCACCATACATTGTAACGAGATTCGAACAGAGCACATTGGCCAGATTGTCACCCTGAACGGCTGGGTGCACTCACGGCGTGATTTGGGCGGCGTGCTGTTCATTGATATTCGAGATCGCGAAGGAAGAACACAAACGGTTTTTGATCCCACGGATGTTCCAGCGGATCTTTTTGACCGGGCAGCCTCCCTGCACAGCGAAAGTGTGATCTCGGTTACCGGAAAAGTGCGACGCCGTCCTGACGGTACGGACAATACCAAGATCGATACCGGAGAAGTAGAGGTCATGGTGGAATCCATGGAAGTTTTGAATGCCGCCGACGTTTTACCTTTTCCTGTCGACGATCCCGAAACCGCTTCCAAGGTTAATGAAGAACTCAGGCTGAAGTTCAGGTATTTGGATTTGCGAAGACCTGAGATGATTCACTCTCTCCGCTTACGCAGTAAAGTGGCAACAGCGACTCGGGTCTTTTTGGATGAGACGGGATTTCTCGAAGTGGAAACTCCTACGCTGTTTAAATCAACACCTGAAGGTGCCCGAGAATTTTTAGTTCCCAGCAGGATCCATCCCTCGCACTTTTATGCCCTGCCTCAGTCACCGCAGCAATTTAAGCAAATTCTGATGGTTTCAGGCGTTGAAAAGTATTTCCAGCTGGCTCGCTGTTATCGTGATGAAGATTTACGGGCGGATCGCCAACCTGAATTTACTCAGGTGGACATTGAGATGTCCTTCATAGACCGTGAAGACATTTATGCTCTCATCGAAGGTTTGATGGGACGCATTTGGAAAGAGGCTCTTGGAATCGAAATTCCAAGCAAGTTCAAACGCATCTCTTTTGAAGAAGCGATGAATACTTATGGAATTGACAAGCCTGACACCCGATTTGGGCTTGAGATTCATGATTTCTCCGAAGCTTTCAAGAGCAGCGGCTTTAAGGTATTTAGTGGCACGATTCAGAAAGGCGGTGTGATTAAAGCTCTCAACGCAAAAGGTCTTGCCGATGTCACCCAGGGACAGATGGAGTCTTTGACTCAACTTGCAATCAGTCACGGAGCAAAAGGGCTCGCTTATATCAAGGTTGAAGATGGCGAATGGAAATCTCCGATCGTGAAGTTTTTCAGCGAGGAAGAGAAAGCGGCTCTGCAGAATCAGTTGGAAATCGAGGATGGTGACTTGATTTTGTTTGCTGCTGATCAGTGGCTGGCCGCTTGTGAAGTCCTGGGGCGAATTCGTTTACATTGTGCCGAATTGCTTCAGCAGAAGGGTAAATTGACGATTGACTCCAAACGCTTTGATTTTCTCTGGGTTGTTGATTTCCCATTGTTGAGTTTTGATAAGGAAATGAATCGCTGGTACTCAAGTCACCATCCGTTTACATCACCTGTTGATGAGGATGTTGAGTTCCTTGAATCGGATCCTAAAAAAGTGCGGGGACAGCATTATGATTTAGTTGTCAATGGAGTTGAGCTGGGAGGAGGTTCCATCCGTATTCATCAACCCGATCTTCAGCGGACCATTTTTGAAAAAGTACTTCAGTTGCCGGAGGATGTCATTCAGGCAAGGTTTGGGTACATGCTCGAAGCTTTCCGCTACGGATGCCCTCCACACGGGGGAATTGCTCTGGGTTTTGATCGTCTGATCGCCATTCTTTGTGGGACTCACAGCATTCGTGACGTGATCGCTTTTCCCAAAACTGCCAAAGGTACCTGCCTGATGACGGATTCACCAGGAACGGCTGACAACAGGCAATTACGCGATCTGCACATTCAGCTTCGAGCTCCCAAGAAAGAAAAATCTGAATAGTTTGAATGATTCAATTATTCGAAAATCGCTCTGATCTCGAAGTCTTCCTTTCGGGTCAGAGAGATTTTGGGGTCTTTTCCTAGGTTTGGATCCGACCAGCCTTTGAAAACGGCCCCGTTATTGGGCAGGGCTTCAAGTGTGATGGGAATACTTCCCAGGTAGATTCCCGACCACGGATAATCCTCAGGAGTGATGGTGTTGATCTTGATTGTTCCTGGGCCATCGGTATCCAAGTTGACCCGAATTTCTTTGCCGTTGACCTTATAAAAATTCATGAAGGCTTTGCGCAAATATGCCGGGCGTTTTTCTGCGTGCCCCATAAACCGGGCTATCTGCGCTCCTTTTTCCACATATTGATGCTCACCTTTCCAGCGCTCACGTTCGCGGTCGACTTCGGATTCAATGCGCTTGGTGATTTTCTTAACAAATCCTTTTGCACTCTCGGGACTCATGGCGGTATTGAGCACGTCGCACATTCGGTTGGCAAAGAGATGAAAGAAATCTTTATTCTTTAATAAATGAGGCAATAAAAGGACTTCTTCTTCATCATCTCCAAAGTAATAATCAAAGATGTCATGATCCCATTCACGCCATGAATCCATATCAAAGCTGAGCCATCTCCATTTTCCGTCGGGGGTTTTGGGTCGCCAATAGCGTATGTTGACTTCGTGATCATGCGCGCCACAGTAGCATTCAAAGATCCAATAATCGATGAAGCTCAGTATATCCATCCATTCCTGAACTTGCCGATAATTGTTGGGTTCGGTCATGTCACGTGATTCAACAAAACTGTTCAATCTCTCGAAATGATCCTCATCACCATGAGATACCAACATGTTGTTTTCGCTTAACATATCGATTTCATCATATCCGTGGTTTTCGCGGATAAAATCGATCCCTTTGCGTTCCATCAATGTATAAAGTCCCCAATATCGACCATTGAGGAAAAGCGAAATGGGTCGGTATGCCTGAACGTCCACTCGGGAGTTCAGTGCGTGAGCAAACTCGTAAATGATTTCATTTTTGATGCGTTCACCTGAGACAGGATTACTGCTGATACGATCCCCCGCCATGTCAGCCCGGATGCTCAGTCCGTCGAACTGTTTGACATGAGGTTTGGTATCCCAAAGTGAATACTTGATCTTTGGTTTTCCCCATCCTTTTCTGAATCGAATAGAAAAAGATTTCTTGGGATACTCTCTCGTGCTGTTTCCTCCAATACTCACTCCCACATACGAAGCAAATGCCGCAGGTCGACTGTGGTCATCAGGAAAATATTCGATGTGCCCAGGTACTTCATAATCGTCCTCCCAATTGGTGTAAATTCCATCTTCATCATCGTATAGCCAATAGGGATCCATCACGATGGAGATGACTGGTATGGTGCTTTTCTCGTTAATAAAATAAGATTTGGTGAGAGCTTCGCTTTCCAGATGATTGGGTTGCGAAATGATTGCACGAACAATGGTGTTCGTTTGGATCAACAATGGCTTTTCGTATTTTATTCGATTGTCTTCATCTGGATCCGCTCCGTTCAATGTGTAAAAAAGAGTCGATCCCTCAGGTCCTGTTAGTTGAAGTCGAACGGGGGATTCGTAAAATCCTTCTTGAAGGGAAAAGGCAGGATGTGAGGAAATTCCAATAGCTGAGTCTTTTGCATCATTGGGTTGAAGAGGACTTGTATTCCGCATGTAAATCCAGCGGGTTGGTTCAGCCGGATCCCTGCCGTAAGAAACATCATTCTCCTGAGAACCGAAATGAACACTGTCAATCAAGGTTTTCCCGTCTGAATGGGTGAGGATCAGGTTTTCTCCTTTTCGACTCAATTTCATGGAGACATGAAGCGGTCCCTCGTCGGGTTCCTCATCAAACCAGAATAGTTTGAAGTGTCCGGGCTGTATGGTGGTTTGCCTCGCAAAACCAGAAGGAATTTGAAATTTCAGCGGTTTCTTGGAGTTGTCGGAGAAATACATTCCTCCCATGTTGATGGGAGTGTCGCTGCCATTGTAAATTTCCACCCAATCCTCATCTTCATTTTTTTCATCCTTTATGTCACTGATGTTGCTTGCCAGGATTTCGTTAATTCTGATCTTTTTCCAAGCATCATCACTCTCTTTAGATTCCGCACCCCAGCAGACTTGAAGGCAAAAAGCAGACCATAAAACAAAACAGATCCAGTACCGCCCCGTGATCATTTTTTGAAAAATATCATGTAGGAAGGGAAATCTATTTGATTGGACGTAACTTTGAATGGGGGCGTCAAAGCCTTCATTGGAAAGTTCGCTATGGCTGAATCTGTATCTCAGTTCAGGGGGCAGAGATTCAGTTTCGTCAGGCGATTGCCATTGGAATAACAGAATAGGATTCATTTGAATCAGGCACTTTTATTTTTTTCTCAAGCTGAAAAATCAATGGTCAAAAGTAGATATTAGGCCCCATCACGAACTCTAGGTCATTTCGATGATGGCTTTGATAACTCCTGTTTCTGGTCTTGTAAAACCCTCAAAACTTTCAGGAACTTCGTCAAAGCTGGTTCGGTGTGTGATCCAGGGTGATGTATTGATGGTGCCGTCTTCTATCAACTTAATGATTCGGCCAAAGTCTTTGGGTAATGCGTTTCGACTGGCTTTGAGAGTGATTTCAGGTTTGTGCAGCACGGGATGTTTGAAACTCACAGCTTCTGTTGTGATGCCGACGTAGACCAATGACCCGGTATGAGCCACATATTGGAGGGCATTTGACATGGAATGTTGATTGCCGGTCGCATCGGTGACGACTGAATATTTATCTCCCTCGGTACACTCCAAAATCTGGGGAACTTCTGATCCATCTCCTTTAAATTGGATGGTGTGGTCTACCCCGTAAGTTGATTTACAGAAATCGAGCCGACTCTGCACCATGTCCATTACCGTAATCTTCGCACCCGTCAGTCGGGTGAACTCGAGCGTGGCAAGTCCAATGGGACCTGCTCCAATAATGAGCACATGTTCCCCTTCAGTAGGTGCGCCTCGATCGTTGGCATGACAGCCGATGGCCAAAGTTTCCACCAATGCCAATTGGTCGTAGGTCAACTTGGAACTAGGATGTAATTTTTCAGCACGGATCAGAAACCGCTCCCTCATGCCGCCGTCCTCCATCACGCCGATGACCTTCAAATTTTCACAGCAATTACTTGCTCCTTTGCGGCATGGGTAACAGGTGCCACAATTCATATATGGCTCGATGCTGCAGTGGTCACCAGGCTTGATGTTTGTTACGTCGTCACCAATAGCGATTACTTCCACTCCCAATTCGTGGCCGGGGATTCTGGGGTAGCTGAAAAAGGGCATTTTTCCCAAATATCCCGAGTAATCGGTTCCACAGATTCCAATGCGGTGGACTTGGACCAGGGCCTGTCCTTTGCCCGGTTGTTCCGGTTCCTGAATTTCGATGGGTTTGAAGGATTTTGGTTCGGAAAGTTGAAGGGCTTTCATGGATAGATAAAAATTTTAGTTCAGTTGTTTTCTGGTAAACCTTCTTTGTGGCCAATGTTCTTAACAGGCTCAAAGATTTCCTGCACTTTTGCGAGTAGTTCTTGGTTGATAGGTTCGGATGCCCATTGAGCCCATTTGCGTATATTGTTTGGATTGGCACTGCCGGAAATTGTCGTGGAAATAGACTCATTCTCTATCGAAAACTGGAGTGCCAGTTGAGCGATATCGGTTCCATTCTCCTCGCACAAAGCAGCAGCCTTCCTGGCGGCTTGCTTGACAGATTCGGGTTCCTTCAGCCAGTCGGGCAGGGGGGCGTTCGTTAATAGTCGTGCTGAAAACGGACCAGCGTTCATGACACCTATTCCTCTTTCCTCTAGGTACGGAACTGTTTCATCCAAAAACCTTGTATTCTGCAAAGTGTATTGGTTGTAACTCAACACACAGTCCACATGGATCTGATCGATGATGAACTTAAAGATTTTTTGAGGATAGCCGCTGATTCCCACATAACGAACTTTGCCTGATTCCTTGATTTTATTGATTGCCGGAATCGTTTCGTCGACGATTTGTTGCATGGGCACAAATTCAATGTCATGACACAAGATAATATCCAGGTGATCAGTTCCCAAACGATGCAGACTGACGTCGATACTTTCAGCGACGCGTTTGGCGGAAAAATCGAAATGATTGAGATCATACCGCCCCAGCTTGGTACAAAGGGTATATTCTTCTCGAGGGATATCCTTCAGTGCCATACCCAACAGAACCTCGCTCATGCCCCGGCCGTAAAAAGGGGAGGTATCAATGAGGTTCATTCCGCAATCCAGAGCGGTGGTCACACTCTTCATGGCTTCATCCAGTTGAATCGATCGAAATTCCTGTCCCAGGGAAGAGGCCCCAAAACCTACGATGGGAAGCTGCAAATCTGTTTTGCCTAACTTGCGTGTTTTCACGTGGTGATTATGAGTGATTATTGTTTGATGGAAAACACCCGCCTGAGAAAAATCGCAGACGGGTGAATCTTCACTATTGTTGTGAATTGAATTTGAATGGTGTCATCTAGCTTGAGACGGCTTCTCCCTCAATGTTTGCTTCCTGTTTAAAGACCAGGTGGTCATCCTCGACCACTACATTGATTGGGAGGTTGTCCTGCAGGGAACCCTTCAGGATTTCTTCCGCCAAGGGATCCTCCAGATATCGCTCCACAGCTCGCCTCATGGGCCTAGCTCCGTAATCCGGATCGTAACCTTTTTCTACCAGGAAATCCTTGGCTGGATCGGATAGGACCAATTCGATGTTTTTGTTTTTCAATCGCGTTAAAACCTTTTCGGTTTCCAGACTCAGGATAGTGATCAGACTTTCACGGTTCAGTGAACGGAAAACAATGACATCATCCAACCGGTTTAAAAACTCCGGTTTGAATGCACGTTTGGCTTCCTCCATGATGGTTTCCTTCATGGCGTCGTAGTCTCCTTCTTCGGTCGGTTTCGTGAAACCAATGTTGGCCTGGCTGCTCACAAGCTGAGCACCTACGTTGGAAGTTAATAGAATGACAGTATTTCTGAAATCCACCGTCCGCCCAACGTTGTCGGTCAGTTTACCTTCCTCCAGAATCTGAAGGAGCATGTTCATGACATCTGGATGCGCCTTCTCGATCTCATCAAACAACACCACCGAATAGGGTTTGCGACGGACCTGTTCTGTTAATTGACCACCCTCTTCATAACCAACATAGCCAGGAGGCGAGCCAACCAAACGTGACACCGTGAATTTTTCCATGTATTCACTCATGTCCAATTGGATGAGGCATTTCTCATCGCCAAACATATGGGCGGCTACTGTTTTGGCCAGCAGGGTTTTACCGACACCCGTGGGGCCCAGCAGTGCAAATGTTCCAATAGGTCTGCGTGGATCTTTGAGGTCGGCACGTGAGCGTCGAAGGGCTTTGCAAAGAGCGGAAACGGCTTCGTTTTGGGAAATGACGATTCTGGAAAGTTCGTCCTCCATATCCAGCAGTCGTTGGATCTCTCCAGCTTCCATGCGTTTCAGAGGAATACCCGTCCACTTCGAAACCACCTGGAGCATGTCTTCGTCGTCGACCGTGACGCGTTTTTCCTCGCGGGAGGTCTTCCAGGCTCCAAGAATCGATTCCAATTTTTCTTTGGACTGCTTCTCTTTGTCACGCATCGCAGCCGCTTTTTCGAAATCCTGCTCCTTGATCGCCTTTTCTTTTTCGATGCGAATGGACTCTATTTCTTCCTCGAGGTTCTTGACATCGGGAGGGCGGGTCATCGAGACGATGCGAGCCCTGGCTCCTGCTTCATCCATGACATCAATGGCCTTGTCCGGAAGAAAACGACCCGTGATGTATCGTTCGGAAAGTTTGACAGCCGACTCAATGGCTGCATCCGTCAGAATGATGTTGTGATGGTCCTCATATTTTCCTTTCAGACCTTGGAGGATGAGAACGGCATCTTCAGGTGACGGTGCCTCCACTTTCACACTTTGGAAACGTCGTTCCAGGGCGGCATCTTTTTCAATATACTTTCGATATTCATTGAGGGTTGTTGCCCCAATGCACTGCATCTCCCCGCGACTCAGGGCGGGTTTAATGATGTTGGACGCATCCATGGTTCCCTCGGCTGAACCCGCCCCAACAATGGTGTGCAACTCGTCAATGAACAGGATGACGTTTTTAGTGCGTCGGATCTCGTCCATGATGGCCTTGATGCGTTCTTCAAACTGGCCTCGGTATTTTGTCCCGGCGACCATCAGTGCGAGATCCAGCGTAATGACTCTTTTATCCCTAAGAATTTCAGGAACATTGCCCCGGGAAATTTCCTGGGCCAAACCTTCGACAATGGCAGTCTTACCCACACCAGCTTCCCCCAGTAAAACCGGGTTGTTTTTTGTGCGACGGCACAGCACCTGAATGACGCGTTCGATCTCTTCCTTACGGCCAATGACCGGGTCCATGTCACCCTTGCGAGCAATTTCGGTGAGGTCGCGTCCAAATGCCTTCAGAGCCGGAGTCTTGATTTCTCCTTTTTTCTCGGGCTTGCCCCCTTCTTCCATGCTGACAAATTCATCGCCTCCTTGGAAATTAGGGTCGACCTCTCTCAGGATCTCGTTACGGGTTTGGTCCAAATCAATTTCGAGTCCCCTCAACACTTTAGCTGCGACTCCATTGCCTTCCCTTAGGAGTCCGAGTAAAATGTGTTCTGTTCCGACATAGGTATGGGCCAGTTGCTTGGCTTCTTTGGCAGCAAGGTCCAAAACTTTTTTAACACGGGGGGTGTAGGGAATGGTGCCAGCGACCTTGTGGTCCGGTCCTGGAGGGACGTGCTTCTCCACTTCCAACTGTACCGTTTCCAGATCGAGCCCCATTTTCTTCAAGACATTGACGGCCACTCCCTGATCCAATTTGATGAGGCCAAGGAGCAGATGTTCGGTTCCAACGTAATTATGGTTGAATCGATCTGCTTCTTTTCTCGCCAGAGCCAAAACCTGCTGGGCCCTGGGAGTAAAGTTGTTGAAGGCGTCTTCACTCATAGTTTTAATTTACCAATATTTTTAAAATTGTCATTCCATCCAAATCTATTTTCGGATGTGTCCCTGGTCCTGTTTTCACAGTCAAACCAAGACCTTCCCCCCGTTCGCAATAATCCTGAATCTAACTGATTCATCCTGGTCCAGGGGAGGTATGTTCCTTAACCTTCTATCGGCATAAGCACTATACGCTGGATTTGCTCAGAAACCAGCCTTTTTCATGGATTTATTGCCTTCATTCTCGACCATTTCATCGGCACGTTTTGGTTGGTGTTTGAGCTTACATTTTGCCTTTCTGAAGCCATTGACTGCTCAACAGCAGGAAGCGTGGCAGGTGAAAACAGCTTTTCCACAAATTACCCTTCGCCCGATTAGATTCCTCCCCGTTGACATTAAGATAACCGTACCATTCCCCATAATCCACATCTGTAAAATGTTTAAATGACCAATCATGCACTTTCATGTGCATTTCAGCGTATTTGGGATCTTTCGTTAGAACTTGGGCCACCACACAGGCCTGGATGGTTTCGCTGTGAACCCACCAAAATTTCATGTCATGCCAATATTCCTGAACTGGTTTGCCTTCCATATCCACAAAATACAGCAAACCACCGTTCTCATGATCCCAAGCGCGATCCCAGTTCCAATCCAGCATCTTACATCCGGTCCGTATCCATGTATCATTGTTTTTATTGTGTCCTTCCTGCATGATAAACCAGGCGGCTTCAATAGCATGACCCGGATTCAATAGCCTTCCATCCAGGTGATCGGAAATGCTTCCATCCGGTTGTACTTGCTCCATCACGCATTTTTTCTCTGGTTTGACAAATAGACGAATGATTTGCTTGATCATTTGCTCAATCGTCCTTTCCAAATGCTCGTCAGGCCCAAGTTGATGTCTTAATTCCTGCGCCGTAATCAGGGCGATCATCCGAGGCGCCAGTCCTGTCAATGGCCTGACGTCGGTGTATTTGGGGTTTGTTTTTGGATGGGCCCCAAAGTTCCAATCCAGAAATTGATTCAAGAGTTCGTGAGCTTTTTGAGCGGAGGCATCATTTTTTGTTGATCTGGCGTGTGCCGCAAAGGCAATCGCAGCAAATGCTTCGCTGTAGGCATATCGCCGTTTACGGATGGGCATGCCCTCTTGGGTGACATGGAAGAACATTCTGCCATCACTATCAAAACAATGGTTTTTCAGAAACTGGATGCCTGATTCAGCATATTCCAAATAAACTGAATCCAAATTTAGGTCCTGATGACATCTCAAAACCATCCATGTCATCCGCCCCTGCGCCCACACGGACTTGTCGGTGTCCAGGATGGATCCATCTCTGTCCAGGCACGAATAAAAACCTCCATGTATTGGATCAATGCTGTTGGGGAACCAGAAGGGAAGTATATCCTCCACCAAAGCCCTTTTGTATAAATCTGCGATTTGAATGCGACCCTCAGGCTCGGCAATCGAATACCCATTCAAACCTGATTTCAATTCCTCTCTGAGCAGCCTGACCGCTTGCAGACTTGATACATTGGGGGATGTATTCATCGGGGTTGAATCATCCCACGACGACTGCGGGTTCAGGTAAGGTTCTATGAATATTATCAAGACGATAACCAAAACCGGTCCCCGTCAAGGTGCTCAAATCGACGCACCCATTCTGACGTTGATAGATGCCAGGGTGGGTCTGAGCTTCGGCTTGACTGGCATCCGGGTAGAACTGCATGCCATTGGTTTCCACGCCCATAATTGTGTTCACGTGGGCTGCAAGTTGCACATGAGGAATCTGTGCAAGCATGGGGTTTGTCAAATCTTGAACCATCAAAGTCATTCCATGAGCTTTTGCCCAGCAGGCACTTAAGATGGCTCCTGTCTGCGTTTTGCATGTTTTCAGAGCCACACCGGTCCAGCCCAGTTCGCGACCTAGACGCACCAGTTTCCAGTCATGAGCACTTTCGTCCAGGAAAAGCGGCTTCCGTGAGGAGACGCTGTGGACATCGATGGGGTGCTGTTCCAGCTCGTAAGGGAAGGGTTGTTCCACATACAGAAGCATGCCATAGATCCTCGGATGGGAATCCCGCAGTCGATCCAAAATTTGATTCACATACTCCGGGTCCTTGACATTGCAATTGAAATCTGCCGTCAGCCATTCCACACCTTCCTCGATTGAGATTTCTCCCACCTTCAGCAAACGATGCCAGTCCCAATCAGGATCATCCCCTCTTAATTTGATCTTCAGGCATTTGAGTTGATCGGTGCGAATCCAATCGCGTAGAAGAACCGGATAACCATCCTGAGGTTCTTCGCCTGTCAGCTCTTCTTCAGAGAGCGGATCCACACCGCCGACCAAATGCCAAGCTTTCAGTTTGGAAGGTGGATTGTTGTTTAGAAATACCGAGGGATACTTTCCACTGAACTCCACTTTTGTGCCGTTTGCGGGCTTCAAATAACGGCTCAGGTCAAATTGCAGGCTGCTCGAATCGTAGCACTCATAGATGGGGCGATCATTGGCATGACCAAAAGCGTCGTGGATCGCTATGTCGAATAACGAAAGGCATACCAGGGCCGCCAACCATGGCATGGGTTCCTTGTTTTGCCTGTGATTTTGATTGAATTTCTTCAAGAGATCAGGGAGTTGGTTCTCCTGAAATTGCCAGCCCAGTTCCATGGCATCCGCCTCAAGATCGAACTCAACCATGGCATGGGCAAGTGATTCACAGAAAAGCTGCATGGATAGCAAACGATCCTGATAAGGAAGTTTTCCAGGCCAAACCCATTGAACGCTCAACGGTGTTTCCCCCCAGCCAGTGTGCCTCTGACCTTCAGGTGTGGAAACTTCAATTCTAGTGCGGGCAATCATCACATCGGTCAGCGTCTCGATGCCGAATTTCAAGGGCATTCGAGTTGATATCGGGATGAAGTATAAATGACAGCTTCGGGTTTGAATCAATTTCAGCGTGCTCATGGGTATCAAGATCGAAAGAATGCTGATGGATTATCTGGTCTGATGCAACCCATCAATATGCACGGAATCTGTTGCCTTTGGTTTTTTGTCCGAAGGATGCATCAGGATTAGAGACTGGTTTTTGATTCCTCTTCAGCTCTCCTCTTTGGCAAGGATTCTGTATATCTTTGTGCGATTGATTCCAAGCAGCTCCGCGGCTTTGGACATGTTGCCCTGACTCTGCTTAATAGCTTTTCTAGCCAAATGCAGTTCGGCTTCTTCCAGGTTCAAAGGGATAGGTGAATCGGGTTTGGTTTTGCTTTGCAATTCCTTCGGATCATCCAGCGGTGAGTTCAGATTGCTGCTTAGTCTTAGGTGGTTTGATTGAATCGTTTCGTGGTCGCATTCAATCATGGCTCGCTCCAAAATGCTTTTGAGTTCGCGAATGTTGCCGGGGAAAGCATGATCCAAAAGCGCTTGTCTAGCCTCCTGACTGAGGGTGGGGGCAGGGCGTCCAATCTCAGTTGAAAACCGATTTAGAAAATGGGAGATGAACAGTTCGAGATCTTCACGCCTTTCTCTCAGGGGTTGGAGGTGAATTTCAAAACCTGCGATCCGATAGAACAGATCTTGCCTGAATGTGCCTTGTTCAATTTTTACCCCAAGATCAGCATTGGTTGCTGCCAATACCCTCACATCTGCCTTGCGTTGCGACGATCCACCTATGGGAATAAAAGTGCCATCTTCGAGTGTTCGTAATAATTTGGATTGCAGCATTACTGGCATGTCCCCAATTTCGTCCAAAAACAATGTGCCCCTGTTGGCTGTCTCAAAGTAACCTTTGCGGTCACGGGTCGCGCCGCTGAATGCCCCCTTGATATGACCGAAGAAAAGGGATTCGGCTAATTCTGCAGGGATGGCAGCGCAGTTGACAGCAATAAAAGGTTTGCCTGAGCGTGTGCCGCTGAAATGCAACGCACGTGCCACCAACTCCTTACCGGTGCCGCTTTCACCCCTGATCAATACGTTGGCGCGATCTATTGGCTGAAGGCGGCGAATGTCTTGGATGACCTTGCCCATGGCAGGGCTTTTTCCTAAAAATGCCTCCAGACCCCAACGCTCTGTTTCCTGTTCTGTGATCAAGGACAATTGCGCATCGGCAAGTTTGAGCGAATCTTCTGCTTTTTCACGTCGATTGATTTCTTCGGTCAGGCGTTCATTGGTTTCCTTGAGTTCTCGGTTTTTCTTCAGGACCTCTTGAGTCAATTGATGATTGAGCAAATGGGTGTGCACTCGGGCAAGGACTTCTTCAGACTTGAAGGGTTTGGTGATGTAATCCACGCCGCCACTGCGAAAGCCTTCGACCAGGGATTCGGTTTCATTTTGCGCTGAGATGAAGATGACCGGGATTCCCTTTGTGGTCGCTTCTTCCTTGAGCAATCGGCAGGTGTCGAAACCGTTTAAATCCGGCATCAGGACGTCCAGCAGAATTACGTCGGGCTGTGCCTTTTTCGCGACCTGGATTGCTTTGAACCCATCGCCGACCATGAGGACTTCGTAGTCGTCCTGTTCCAATGTGTCGCGCAAAATATTGCGATTTGCGGCAATGTCATCGACGACAAGAACCGTGGCCTTGTGTTGTATGTCACTGGACGTTGTCATGCACTGGGGCAGTTTGCTGAACGCGGGCATTTAACCACAGAGATCACTCAACGCACAGACAAGTTTTTCAGAGCATCAGATCGACTGGTTTGATGCCACGATACGATCCAAGAAACGTGTCAGCCAAATCTACTGAACTGCACTCACAGCTCAGCCCCTTCTGGGACGGCGATGCCGCATTCGGCCAGCGTTTGCTGTGCTTCTCGCATGAACAAGTCTAGAATTTGGCGGGTCTCTAAGGGCTGGTTGGCATAAACCATTTCCCTGATCTTGACGGCTTCTTCATACATAATCAGAGCATCCTCCGATTGATCCAACCTGGCCAGGGACATCGCCCAAACCATTCGCATCCCCCACGTTTCACTTGGTACGGTTTCGTAATCCTCATCAAATGGATTCGGAACATAAGACTTTATGAGCTCGATAGCACGTTGGTAATCCTTGGCTCGGTAGGCGTGGAGAATTAAAATGGATGTATAAAAATGCTCACCGGAAGAGGCCCATTGATGTCTAGTTGACGTTATTCTCTGCGCAATTTCACCGTAAATTTCCACCAGATCTTGAGGTGCAGGGTGGCACAAGGAATTCCATATAAATGCTTTGCCATAATAGTAATCGACATCCGAAGCGAAACGAGACAAACCAATGATTCTCATCTTCTCGTATCTCTTTTTGGCATCAGTTCGGGCTAGCAGTCCGAAAAGATCCTGCCAAATCTGATAACTGAACTCTTGAGAGATTTCTACTCCTTCCACCAGTTCCAATGCAGCTTGTGGGTCGCCTGCGAGCAATAAAAACCTCGCATGCATGACTCGAAGTAAATTTGACAGGGATTCGTTCCCAACTTCCCGGCTCTGGGCGCGAGCCTGCACCAACAGCACTTCCGCCTCGTTACGTTTCCCTGCCATGAACAAATACTTCCAATGACGGCTGAGTTGATGAATGTAAAAGAACTTGCCCAAAAGAGATGCCGACGGCGCCGGGGTTTTGAATAGCGGCAGTTGTTCAGTCAAGTCCTCGAGCGACGCGCCATTACTCTGCGCATTGAAGATCGAAAACCATAGATAAGGGTTTTTTACCGTGTCCTCTTTTCTGGGTTGCATGGCAACAGCTATCTGAAAAAACTCTCTCGACTTGTCGAAGAGGGCATATTTCTGGTAATAACCTCCAAGATGGGCTGCTGATTTTATCTTCGCCGCCGGATCTGCCCCTTGTGTTTCTTGCAAGTTTCTCAAGAATGACTCCAGATCGCGGAGTTCATCTGTTATGGGATCCGCGTCTTTATGAGGTGAGGCCGCCCACATTCGGGTCGCGAGAATTTCAACTTGGTAGTTATGGAGAGTCTGCTCCGATTCGGACTCTGCTACTTTCGGTAAAAGAAGCTTCATACGCTCGGCTTGCTTCAGGGCACGAGGGAAATCTTTGAGACAGCTCCGAAAATATTGGCAAATGGCCAATCTAACCTTGAGCTCGTCCGCCGGATTATTTGAAAGCGTTTCCTTACAAAGCCGTGACCTGTCTTCCAGCAACTCGATCATGGAGGCGTGTTTGCCCGCTCCGAATAAGGCGGTCAGGTCCTTGTCCAGCGACTTCAGCATATGGTCCACAAAAACATCGCCACGAATGGATTCTCGAATTGTTTTTTCCTGTTCTAATTTGACCTGATCCAGAGCTTCCTGTGTTTTCAAGGTCAATCTGTTTGCTCGGATTGCTTGGAAGGTTGCAAAGGCCGAAACGATGGCCAGCAGTCCAACCACCATCGCCGCCGCACGCATATATCCCCGGTTGCGTCGATAAAATTTCTTCAATTGATACCCAAAGGTCGGCGCGGCTGCGGTTACGGGTTCGTTGTTGAGATGACGCTGCACGTCGGCGGCGAGTCCGTTGACAGTTTCGTAACGTTGGGTACGGTCTTTTTCCAACGACTTCATGACAATCCAGTCCAGGTCCCCCCTAAATGCGGCATCCAATCCGGAGGCATCGATGCTTCGATTCTTCGCGATGCTGGTCCGCTCCTCATGCTGCATGGTGCTCATGCGGGTGGAAGGCTTGGGTGGCTCGGTTTCAGAGATCACGCGCTGCATTTCGCCATAACCCATGCTGAGGAGTTCCTTGGCGGGAAAGGGTGTGGTGCCCGTCAACAGTTCGTAGAGCAACACGCCCAACGAATACACATCCGTGCGCGTGTCGACATCCAGTCCGCTCATCTCGGCCTGTTCCGGACTCATGTAGGCCGGGGTACCAATCATCTGCGCGTAGTTGGTGAACAGCGTTTTCTCGGTCAGCTTCTGGTTGGTTGCCTTGGCGATGCCGAAATCGATGACTTTGGGGACAGGATGGCCGTCATGCAGGGTGACCATGACATTGGAGGGTTTCACGTCGCGATGGATGATTCCCTTGTGATGGGCGTGCTGAATCGCCTGGCAAACCGGAATGAACAGCTCCAGGCGTTCTTTGGCGCTCAGTTTGTTTTTATCGCAATACTCAGTGATCGGCACTCCGCGAACCAACTCCATGACGAAGTAAGGCCTTCCGTTGTCCGTGGCGCCGGCGTCCAGCACCTTCGCGATATTGGGGTGGTCCATCATCGCCAACGCCTGACGTTCCGCCTCGAAACGGGCGACCACCTGCTTGGTGTCCATGCCCAGCTTGATGATCTTGAGCGCCACCTTGCGTGTGACCGGTTCCGTCTGCTCCGCCATGTAAACGGCCCCCATGCCGCCCTCGCCAATGCGCTGCAAAATTTTATATCGGCCGACCATCGTGCCGGGTGACTCGATGACGGTTTCAGTGAGAATCTCGGTTTCGGCAAGGGCGGGTGATTCGAGAAAACTGTCTTCGGCATTTTCCCGCAACAGCGCCTCGACCTTGTTGCGCAGAGAAAGATTATCGCCGCAAGCACCCTCCAGGTAGGCTTCACGCGCCTCGAGGGATTGCTTGTCCAAAGCCCGCAGGTAAATATCCCGCAGAGACAATTGTTCGGATTCATTGGATGGTTTCATAAGTAGCCTTTAATGATACCTGCGCGTCGGACACGAAAAGTCCGCCAATTTTTTTTGGTAAAATTCTTTTGTCATATGATTAAGGGATCAATTTATCAGCCATGGCATCTGGATTGAGGATAGTGACACCCCGGATAGTTTGCCCGAAAAGGTGGCCAAAATTTCTTCTGTCACCGGTAACGAGGAATTTGCAACTGCTTTTGATGGCGACGCAGAGAATTGGAAGGTCTTTCGGTGCAAGAAGAACCGATAATGGAAATGAGGCTGATGGAACGAAATCTGTTGATTGACAGATGGCTTCAAAACGATCCACCCACTGAGGCCGTTTGATTTGAATGTTTCGTCGAGCTTCTTCGAGGGCGAAATCACTTGTAACCGCTGTGGCTTTTGAAAGTATGAGTGCAACCAAAGACTCCATCGCACTTCCAGAATTACTACCGGAAAAGAGGACGTTAGCATCCAGAAATACGCGCATCATGTCTCGCTCATTCCTAATCGTTTGCGCAATGCAGGTTCATCAGATGCAAATTCCGCGATGCGTTCCTCAGTGTAAATTTCCACCGGAACACTTACCGAAGGCCGAAGAAGGATTCCTTCAGGAGTTTCTTCGGCAATTAATTGGTCGTTTTGCTGGATGCCAAACGCTCGGCGCAGCTTTGCCGGAATGGTAATGGCCCCGCGTCTCCCAATGGTAATGGTTTCAGACATAGTGACAGTATTACGGATATTCCGATATTCCGTCAATGAGAGCTTTATGGTACCCAAATGATTCATCATGGCTGGATTCTTTCAGTTTCCATAAGTTGGACACATACAATAGGTTTTACCTTGGAAAAGGACAGTGTCACTGTCAGGGTTTTTTGGGGGATGGAGCGTGTGAAACTCGGGAGTTACTTAACTAATTGATTAATCAACTAAGCAAATAGTCACGTTTAGTGGGGTTGCATCTGAACAACCGCTTCAAAGGAAGATCCCAGAGGGTTTTCAAAACAACTTTCAGGCGGGGCGATCATTGGCCAACTGTAGAGCAATCCAGATCTTCTTTCCCATCTGCAGGGGATGGTTGAGGCGAGTTCGATGATGGCTGGTTTACATAAACTGGATCAAACCAGTTTGCGTTGATGGAATCCATCTTGGGATAATTTCAATGCCCTCATTTACCCTGAGGGGAAAAAATGGGATTCGCAGAAGCTCTTCCTCCATATTGATTATTCGGATCGATGCATGGATGGATCGGGGTTAATAGAAAGAATTCATCCATTGTATTCTAAGTCACCGCGAAATTGACATAAACCCATATAGGGTATATGGGTTTATGTATGAAGACGACCGTTGAGCTGGATGACGCGTTATTGAAACGGAGCAAGGCTACGGCAGTGAAGGAATCCACAACGCTCAAAGCCTTGATTGAAGAAGGATTGCGTCTGATTCTTTTGCGCCGTGAACAACAGGCTGTTCAGCCAAGACCACGGGTCAAGCTTCCGGTCTGCTCGCAAGGTGGCGGGACCTTGAGTGGCGTCAATCTCAACGATGGCTCGGATCTTGAGGATCGGATGAATTCATAGATCGCATCATGGAAACTCCCGATGTCAATATCCTGGTGCACGCCTTTCGGTCGGATTCAGAAGACCACTTCCTCTGCCGGACTTGGCTGGAGCGACAATTGAATGGTTCTTCCCAGTTTGCGCTCATTCCAAACGTGCTTTCCGGATTCCTCAGGATCGTGACTCATCCTCGGTTGTTCAAGCATCCAAGTTTAACGACTGAATCGATATCATTCTGTCAAATTCTGGTTGATTCAGAAAATACGCAGTGGATTGGTCCTGGGGCGCGTCACTGGAGCATCTTTCTTGAGTTATGTGAAGACGGCGATGCGCGCGGTAATCTGATTCCGGATGCGTGGTTCGCCGCGGTCGTCATTGAGAATGGATGCGAGTGGGTGACGCTTGACCGAGATTTTGCCCGCTTCACCCGATTGAAGTGGAAACGACCATCATGAGACACAGAATCAAAAAAACTCACGAAAATGTTCGGATTCCCACATTTCAACTTTTGAGGGGAAGTTTGAACTGAGGGGGAAAAATGGGATTCGCAGGAGCTCCTCCCTCCATGCTGGGTCAATGGATGCTGTCGCGGTCTCCGATTCTGGTTTTTAAGAAGACTTTACCGAACGACCATAGCCGTTCCGCGGAGCGCAGCGGCATGTCCATGGCCTCAGCGGCCTGGGTCATGGTCATGCCAACGAAATAACGGAGTTTGACGAGTTCGGCTGCCTGCGCGTCCTCCTTTTCCAGATGCTCCAAGGCTTCATGCACTGCCATCAGTTCGTCAGAAGGGGCGTTGACCACGATTTGGGATTCACTGAGTTCCTGGCGATTTTCCAGACCGGCTTTTTGAGCGGACATCTTGCGACGCGCTTTTTCGATCAGGATGCGACGCATGGCTTCGGCAGCGGCGGCGAAAAAATACGTTCGATTGGGCCAGTGACGTTTCGAGTCGCCACCCAGACGCATCCAGGCTTCGTGCACCAAGGCGGTGGCTTGCAAGGTTTGATCCCGACGTTCTCCTGCCATTTTAATCCCAGCCAGACGCCGCAACTCGTCGTAGACCATCGGCAGCAAAGTCTCCGCCGATCGGAATGGATCGGCGGACGATGGGGTCCTGGATTCTGGCGGGTTAGGCCTCATGACCGGATGTTAAGAAACGTCTCGGAACACGCAAGCGCAGATGCCCAGGCTTTGACCCTTTGCTCGTTAGGCGTTCACAAAACGAAACCGAGTGAGGTTGGTCCATTCTATTACTGCAAGTCGGCTGCCAGAGAAGGGGGGATGTCGATCCCGCACTCTTTGAATGTCTTCTCGACCTCATCAATCAGCTGGTCTATGATCTGTCTTCCTTCCAGGTGTTGATCCGCATACACGGATGCTCGATTTTTCAAGGCATCCTGATACCGAGCCAAGGCCTCCTTCGGTTGGTCGAGCTTGGCTAATGCCATGGACCAGATCATTCGCGAACCCCACCTGCGATCTATCAGACGGACGCCTGTCTCAACAAATGGATCTGGCAAACTTGACTCACACAGGGAAATAACACGGTGGTAGTCCTTCGCCCGATAAGCGTACAGTATATGGACACCGATAAACCGATCATTTCCGGTATCAGCCCAGTGAATTCTGGATTCTGTGAGGCGCTCCACCACATTTCCATAAACCTTCAATAAATCTTGGGAAACAGGGTGGCATAAAGAATTCACTATAAAAGAGGTTCCTTCCTGGTAATCAACGTCCGATGCGTAGCGGGACAAGCCGATGATCCGGTAGGTGTCAAAAAGTTCTCTCGCATCGGTTCGAGCCACGAGTCCAACGAGGTCTTGCCATAGTTGGTAAACATACTGGCTGGCATACTCCATGCCTTCGATCATTTGCAGCGCCGTCTGCTGGTCCCCGGAAATAAAAAATAATCGGGCATGCATGACTCGAATTAAGTGCGTCATGGATTCATTGCCCACGACTTGGCTCTGTTCATACGCTTTGGACAACAACGCGTCGGCTTCGTCAAATTGGTCTCTTTGAAAATAATGGAACCATTGCCCATTCAACTGGCGCACATAATAAATATAGTCAATCATACTGTCGGATGCGCTGGGAACTTCCAGGTCTGGGATTTGTTCAATTAAGCGATCAAACGAAGCTCCTTGAAATTGTCCCCTATGGATCGCAACCCACAAGTAGGAATTCTTGAAAGGGCCCTTGTATGCGGATTGAAGCGAAAGGGCTTTCTGAAGATATTCGACAGCCTTATCGTTTTCTCCCAGACGTCGATAAAAATCACCCAGGTAGGTTGAAGATTTCAACAAGGAGACGGTATCCTCGGGGGACGATTCCATCAATTGTTGATGGAAAGCCTCGAGCGCGTTGATGGCATTGCGAAATTCACTTTCATCTTTATTGTAATGGGACCAAATGCGGCTGGAATGAACTTCAATTCGGCAATTGTTGAGCATCTCCTTGGATTCCGAATTCGCCAATGCATCGATCAGAACCTGCATCCGTTCTGCCTGCTTGAGGGCTCGCTTAAAGTCCGAGAGAGTGCTTCTAAAATAGCGGCAGAGGGCCAGTCTTACTTTCAGCTCGGCAGCGGGTGTTTGCGCTAAAGATAACTCACAAATGCGTGAACGTTCTTCCAGTGCTTCGACCATCGCGGCATGTTTGCCAGCGCGATGAAGCCCTCTCATTTCTTTTTCAAGAGTCGTCAGAATATGATCGACGAACTTGTCTCCACGAATCGATTGTCTCTGCACTTCCTCCAACGCCCGATCGACTCGAATGGCCTGATATGTGGCGAATGAGGCAACCGCAACGAGCAGTCCTGCCACCATCGCCGCCACACGCATATATCCCCGATTGCGTCGATAAAATTTCTTCAATTGATACCCAAAGGTCGGCGCGGCTGCGGTCACGGGTTCGTTGTTGAGATGACGCTGCACGTCGGCGACAAGTCCGTTGACGGTTTCGTAACGTTGGGTGCGGTCTTTTTCCAACGACTTCATGACAATCCAGTCCAGGTCCCCCTTGAAGGCCGAATCCAAACCCGAAGCATCAATGCTCCGGTTCTTCGCGATGCTGGTTCGCTCCTCTTGCTGCATGGTGCTCATACGGGTGGAAGGCTTGGGCGGCTCGGTTTCTGAGATCACGCGCTGCATTTCTCCATACCCCATGCTTAGGAGTTCCTTGGCCGGAAAGGGTGTGGTACCGGTCAACAGTTCGTAGAGCAAAACGCCCAACGAATACACATCCGTGCGCGTATCGACATCGAGTCCGCTCATCTCGGCCTGTTCCGGGCTCATGTAGGCGGGAGTGCCGATCATTTGTGCGTAGTTGGTGAACAGCGTTTTCTCGGTCAGCTTCTGGTTGGTTGCCTTGGCGATGCCGAAATCGATGACTTTGGGGACAGGATTGCCGTCATGCAGGGTAACCATGACGTTGGAGGGTTTCACGTCGCGATGGATGATTCCTTTGTGATGGGCGTGTTGAATCGCCTGGCAAACGGGAATAAACAGCTTCAATCGGTCCTCTGTGGAAAGCTTGTTTTTGTCGCAATATTCAGTGATCGGCACTCCACGCACCAGTTCCATCACAAAATAAGGTCGCCCACTATCGGTGGCGCCGGCGTCCAACACCTTCGCGATGTTCGGGTGATCCATCATCGCCAGCGCCTGACGTTCTGCTTCGAATCGTGCGACTACGCTGCGGGTATCCATGCCGAGCTTGATGATCTTCAGCGCCACTTTGCGCGTCACCGGCTCGGTCTGTTCGGCCATGAACACCGCGCCCATGCCACCTTCGCCGAGGCGTTGGAGGAGCTTGTAGCGTCCGATCTGGGAGCCGGGCCCCTCGGCGATCGGTATCTGCATGGTGGTGGTGTCGGTCTGGACCTCTTCGGTTTTGCAGCCGAACAAGGATTCCGATTCGGCGGCGGCTTTCAGAAGCTGCTCCACCTTGTTCCGCATCTCTGGCTCGTCTTTGCAAGCGTCACGCAGGTAGATTTCGCGCTGTTCGGCGTCGCCGAGTTCCTTGGCGGTGTGAAAAATGACTTCCAGTTTTTGCTTCGACTTGTTCATGGCTTTGATTTGTTTTGATCGCTTTCTTTCACCACTACGCGCAGTCCAATCGAAAAAACGGACATTGAATTGAAGAAAAATTATTCGGATGAGGACATGGACTGATAAAGCCATGCTTTGGCGAAACTCCAATGCCGGCGCACGGTCTTCTCATGGACGCCCAGGATCGAGGCGATTTCCAGGCTCGTCAACCCGACAAAGAACTTGAGTTTGACCACTTCGGCTTTCTGCGGATCTTCCGTTTCCAGGGAATCCAAAGCTTCATGGACTTGAATCACCAGATCATCGTTTGCTGCTTCCGGCAGGGCGATCCAATCCACTTCCGTGCGCTGATATTTCCCGCCACGTTTTTCACTCAAGCGACGTCGAGCCCGATCGACAAGGATGCGGCGCATGGTTTCGGAGGCGGTGGCGAAGAATTGGGATCGGTTTTGATACTGTTGCTTGGATTGTTGGCTGAGTTTCAACCAGGCCTCGTGAACCAGGGCCGTCGCCTGCAGTGTGTGATCGCCGCGCTCGTTCGCCATCTTGGAAGCCGCCAAGCGTCGCAATTCGTCATACACCAGCGGCAACAACTCCTCCGCTGCCTGCGGTGAGCCTTCTTCCAGGGACTGAAGAATACGCGTTAAATCAGTCATTCGGCGAGGGTATCAGCTTAACGGTAAGCGTCAACGCGCGAGCGGGGTTGGAAGGGGGGCGCGGCTGAGCAGGAGATCAAGTTTAACAAAGCCCTTGCAATTAAAGTCACATCTACCTGAGGACGTTTTGCTATGCACAGCATCAACGGTCAAATTGACGCCACCAATGCTCAAGGCAACTCATCCAGATCTGCAAGATCCTTATGGCGGCCGCTGGCGAGCTTGTTGGCCTTGAGCTGATTCAATCCAATGAATGGCACCTTGATGCCATCGACTGTATCCGTGACGCGATTTTCGAATCCATCGTCAAATTCAACCCCATCAATGCTAGTAAGAATTTCAATTCGGTTCGGGGCCACGCCCATGCGCAGGACACGGTCTTTCTCCAGAAATAATTCCTTTGTCACTTGATCCGGCGGAAAACCAAAAGCGCGCATGACAGACACCAATTGCTCGGCGTTGCTTGGATGAGTTGAAACCCAAACATCGAGATCGCCTGTCGCCCGCGGATATCCGTGATAGGCGACCGCGTGACCTCCGATCACGAGGTAATCAACGCGATGATCGTTCAATAACTTCAAAAACTCTTTGAAATCTTCGCTTAAGGAGTTCGGATCCATAATTCTTTTCCCTGAGATACTCCTGATGGCGCAGTCGCTGAACTGGGCTCATTCGATGCCAATAAGAACGATCCTCATCGGCGGCCAGTTCAAATGTTGACAGGATAATAGCCGACCTATCAATGGATGGTTCTGATTTTGATGAGTTGCTCATTAGTGAGTATTTTAAGGATAGAAATCACAAAATCAATCAGGACGTTTGTCGAGCATAGTAAATTAATTGAGACAGTTTTATAATATTTGTTTTTTTCCTTTCAGTCGTGGGCGGAATGGGTAGGCAGAAAAACCATGACCCTGCAGGAGCACCACAAAAACTGGCTCACTCCACCGGTAACTCTGCTGTGAATACCGAACCCTTACCGGATTCGCTTACGACGGTCAGATCACCGCCGAGCAATCGACAGAATTCCCGGCTGATAGCCAGGCCAAGTCCGGTGCCACCAAATTGTTTGGAGGTGGAGGCGTTGGCTTGTTGATAGGCATGGAACAGTCGTCCTGCTTCCTCTTCGTTCATGCCGATACCTGTATCACTCACGGAAAATTGGATGCATTGGTTTGGGTTGTTGGAATTCTTTGAGCCCTGCTCGTGCAACGCCACCTTGAGGGTAATCACACCGTCCTTGGTGAATTTGGAAGCGTTGCTGATCAGATTGGTCAACACTTGTCTGAGCTTGGTGACGTCGGTTTCAAAAACTTTCAGATCATCGGCGCATTCAACGGTGAGCCGATTGTTTTGCTTTCGGACCAGCGGCGATAAGTCGTCTGCCAATTGACGAACCAGTTCCAGCGGATCACAGGATTCTTTCAATACAGGCATTTTCCCTGCCTCGATCTTGGATAGATCCAGCAGATTATTAATCAACCCCAGGAGATGTGTTCCGCCTTTGCGAATACGCCCGGCATCCTCGCGACTTTCAGTCAGTGCGTCCCCTTCCAAAGTCTCGACCAGCTCTTCACTGAACCCGATAATGGCGCTCAACGGCGCGCGCATTTCATGACTGATGAACGACAGAAACCGGCTCTTGGCGTCGTTGGCCTGGTTGGCCTTGTCTTCAGCTTCTTTGCGGAGTCGCACTTCCTTCTCGAGAGCCTCATTCTGCCGCTCGAGAGATTGGGTAAGCGTGTGCAATCGAAGATGTGTGTCCACACGCATCAACACCTCCTCGCCCTTGAACGGCTTCCCGACAAAATCCACGCCGCCGGCTTGAAATCCTTTCACCAGGCTCTGGGCATCGTCGTTTGCGGTGATGAAGATCACCGGAATCGGTGCGGTTGTTTCGTCCTCTTTCAGCCGACGACACACTGCATATCCATCCATGTCCGGCATGTTGACATCCAACAAAATGACATGCGGCTGCGCGCGCCGCGCAACCTTGATCGCGGTCGCGCCATCTCCGGCCAGCAACACCTCATACCCATCCGGCTCCAAGGTCTCCCGCAGCAAATTCCGATTCGCCGCAATATCATCCACCACTAAAATCGTCTTATCCATACATCACATCTTTCTTTTTCTCTCACCAAGTCACAATGGAGGTATTTTTCTCCTATGCCACACAATCACTGTCCTAATAAATCTTTGTGCCTTAGTGTGAGCCTAATCATAAATCCCTTATTATTTTTTCTCACACAAAGCCACCAAGTCACAAAGGAGTTGTTTTCCTCTCTCATCACACAATCCATGTCTTAAAAAATCTTAGTGTCTTTGTGTCTTCGTGTGAGCCTAATTCGCAACTCGCTTGATCCCGTCCTTGAGTTTTGTGGCTCCGAAATTGATCAACAGTCCAAGTCTCATATCCATTAATTTCAAGTAGGTCAGCAGCTGCTTGTAGTGAACCGGAGCCAGTTCCTCAACAGACTTAAGCTCCACCAAAAAACAATCCTCAATAATGAGATCCGCGCAAAATCCCATTTGAAAAGTCACGCCCTCATACACGACCGGAACCGGAACTTCACGATCCACTTTAAATCCCAGATCTTGAAGTTTCTTTTGCAGCAGAACGGTGTAAACGGATTCCAACAACCCCGGCCCCAACGCCATATGAATCTTCATGCCGCAATCGACGACCTGTGAGGCTATGTGTTCCAAATGTTTGTCCATTTTGTTCCTTTATAAATTCTCACACAAAGCCGCTAAGTCACAAAGAATGGAACAAGGTTCAATTGCAGTATCCATATTCCCCTTAAAAATCTTGGTGTCTTCGTGCCTCTGTGTGAGATCAATCCACCACTGTCACTTTTTCCAGGAAAGTTGATATCGCTTCCAGGTCACCGGATTGAACATAATTTCGCAGGTGTTCCGCGATCCGTTTTCCTTCCTCGCCGGTTGCTTCCAGTTCGGCGATCGCTGACTCGACGCGAGTCGCACTGAAACGGTCGGCGGCTTCGGTCATGGCTTGATGAATCGCTTTTGGGATCGAAACGGTGGAAGGATCGATCGATTCTACTGTCTCGGACACTTCCATTTGTTGATCGGCATAATCGAACTCCGCGCCCACGTATTGCTCCAGGCAATCACACACATCTTCGAACCGAAATGGTTTGGACAGGAAACTGTGGAATCCGGCGGCCATGTGCCCGGCTTTTTCATGTTCGAGAACGGAAGCCGTGATGGCCACAATTTTAATCTTGTCCGGACCGTGCTCTGCGATGATCTTGCGCGTGGCTTCGGCACCATTCATGCCCGGCATGCGAATGTCCATGAAGATAATGTCCGGAGCGGATTCTTGAATGCGATCAAAGGCCTCAAACGCACTTTCGGCCAACCTCACCTGACAGCCAATTCCTTCGAGTAATTGTGAAAGTACGTCGCGATTGTTTCGGTTGTCGTCCACCACCAGGGCATTCACTTGGCATCCATGGGTCAATCCGGTCACTTCACGTCGTTCTCGTTTGGTCTCAGGGATGATCTCGCCTGTGGCGACCGGGAGCGGGATTTCAAAATAAAACCGACTGCCCTTGCCGACCGTGGATTCCAGCTTCACTTCACCTCCCATCAACTCAACTTGACGTCGCGTGATCGCCAATCCCAGGCCAGTGCCGCCCATTTTGATGCCGGCTTCGGATTGCTGGAAGGGTTGGAAGATTTGGGCCTGATCGTCTTCTGAAATGCCGGGGCCGGTGTCGATAATGTCGAATCGATACCAGTCGGCGCTACCCCCGGCAGGGCTGAGCGGCTGCTCGGCCGTGACGCGTGCCTCGTTGTCAAGCGGTTCTGAATCCCCGCGACGCTCGCGGACGCACGGCAGCGCGTCCCTACCGACGGGGCGAATCTTGAGCGTAATCTCTCCTTCCTCGGTGAACTTGACCGCATTGCCAAGCAGATTAATCAATACTTGTCTGAGTTTGCCCTCGTCACCATGCACAGGAACCGGCTTGTCATCGAATGCGATCAAATGCATTTCCAGTTCCTTCTCCTCGCAACGCATGCGGAACATTGATTCGATGCCGCTGATCAGTTCATTCAGGTCAAAGTCCGATGCCTGCAACTCCATGCGACCTGCTTCAATTTTGGACAGATCCAGAATGTCATTGATCATGTTCAATAAGTGATCACCGCTGCGCTCGATCGTTTCCACCGCTTGTCGATGCTGGCCGGGCAACTCGTGATCGCGTCTCAGGATTTGAGAATATCCCAGGATGGCGTTCATTGGAGTGCGAATCTCATGACTCATGTTGGCTAGGAATAGACTCTTCGCTTTGTTCGCTTCATCAGCGGCCTCCTTGGCTTGTTGTAAAATCTCGTTTTGGGCGGCCATTTCCTCTCGGGCCTTTTCAGCGGCACAGCGAGCCTCATGCTCCTTATCAAGCATTTCAGTGCGAAGCCTCTCGGCTTCCTTCTTCTTGCGGCGTCCATTGGCAGTGGAAAACGTCGCCCACCCAATGAGGCCAAAGAGACCCAAACCAGTGGGGGCCATGATAGCCATGTTTTGATACCATGGAATGACCACGGTCAAGACAGCCCGTGCTGCAGGAGAATAATTCAGATCTCGATCAATACTCCTCGCAAAAAAAGTGTATTCGCCTGCCTCGGTTGCGTTCCAATTGAAGCGTGCAGATCTTCCAATGACTTGCCAGCCTGCATCATCCTCGGCAGGTGGCTCTGTAAGGTTCCCTGGCCAGATTCCATAGCGATATAAACGTTTGTGGGGTGCGGTGCGGTAATCGATGGCACTGAACTGGAAGGCGGCTAATTGCCCGTTGACAATAGGCTGGATTTCATCATTCGCATGATACGTTTTATCCGTCTGAACAATCAATCTGGGCAGGATCGATCCATTCCTTAAAGGACGATAAACCATCAATCCTTCGTCTGAACCTATCCACAGCGCCCCTGTTTGATCGAATGCGAAATCGAGTAGCTCATTACTTGACAGACCATCATCAACATCCAACTGAGACCATACCTTGTAGTCATAACGATAAATCCCGGTATCCGTTGCAAACCACAATACACCACGTGAGTCTTTGATGATATTGTTAATCTCACCTTGTGGCAGTGATTGATCCGGTCCGGGTTCGATGTTTAGAAACGTTCCTTCCTCGTAATCAAAACGCTGCAGACCTGAATTGGTGCCGATGTAAAGAAAGCCGTCCAAACCATCCTGTACGCATCTGATAAAATCATGTAGGCCTTCTTCACCTCCGACTCGATAAGGTGTTGGAATGGCTTTTCCGTGTTCATCGATCCTGATGCGGGATGCCCCATTTGGACCTCTTCCCCTTCCATTTGAGCACCAGATCCATCCCTGGCGATCCTCATAAATCATGCGTGCGACATGATGTAATTTGATTTCAACCGGCTCGGCACCGGAGCGATGCACCTCTGACAATGGGAGTTTCCAAAGTCCATCAGCTGCCATGGATATCCAAACAGCATCACGTGAATCAATCAGTACTTGGTCGATAAAAAGAGGCTGCAAGTTTGGATGTTGCAGGCCAGTCAGATGGCGGATGGGCAATTCTCCTCTCGGTTTGAGTTCGGGGTCGAAATATTGGACTCCACCTGTATCCAAGCCACCAATCCAAAGTCCACCGTGTTCATCTGATAATACAGGAACGGGAAAAGCGGCATTCAAACCATCTTTAGAGGTGTATCGAGTAAACGAAAGGCTCCCCTCCTCGTTTCTAGTCGCGTCAGCATGGATGAGGTATGTGGCTTCCCCCCTGTTCGCTTGACTCCAGTTCCCCCCCGATCTTCCAGTGATCCATACGCCACCATCCTTATTGGATTCCAAGTCAACTACCAGCTTCTCCGGTAACCCATCTCTGGTTAAAAACTCCTCAAACACGCCTGATTCAGAACGATAGAGTCCTGTATTTGTCGCCAACCAGATGCCTCCTCCTGGTCCTTCCTGAATTTCCCAAATGGTCCCGACTTGTAGCTCACCTAATGCGCTTTCGTAGTTCATTGTTCCAAGCTGCGCATTCATTCGTCCCATTTGACCATTCACATCTGCTATCCATATGCTGCCAGATTGGTCAAAACAAATAGCCGTTGGGGCGCCCCAACCAAATCCCCATTCGTACGTGTTCAAAAATTCTATGTTTCCATCCTTCAAACGTGACACATATCCGACAGCAGACCCTATACTGTCTTGAAACCATAACGAACCCTCTGGATCTATTTCCAAGGAGTCATGTACCAAGGAACGCAGACCTCTTCCTTGAACAAAAACCTGGGTATCTCCCTGGACTCGCATAAGCCCTCCACCTTCGGTTACCGTCCAAACGACTCCATCCGGATCAATGGCCAAAGCGGAACTTTTCGTGACACTCGTATATTGATTCAACTCATTGGAGACGGGGATTTGGGTGAACTTACCATGGAATAGGCTCGACAAACCATGACGCGTGCGAAACCAAACGCTTCCATCCGGAGCTGCCTCGATATCAAGCACACGACCTTCAGAAAGCCCTCCGTTTCCACTTGTGAAGGTTTGCTTCAGTCCTCCTGTTAAAGGATCTAATTGAAAAACTCCTGTTTCTGTGCCTCCCCATAAAAATCCGTCTGAATCAAGGTGAAGACAAAAAACGGTATTACTTGGCAAACCATCCTGTTGCGAAAAACGAGTAAAGTGCTCACCATCGAAACTGGCCAAACCACTGCGAGTGGCCAACCAAAGTAATCCGGTGTCATCGAACTGCATGTCGTAGATCCGATTGCTTGGCAAACCATGGGCGGAAGAATATCGTTTCCACTTTCTTTTATGAAAGGGGGCTATTTTGAAATCAGCAATAATCACGTCACCGCCCTTACCTGGCTGAAAAGAACCATCGGAATGCTCAAGACGTTTGTTTGGAAGATGCAGGTGCACCTTGACGGTCCTGGGCGGCACATTGGAAAATTGGTAAAAGCCAGATTCATCCGCCCATCTGGATGCAACAATTCCCGGATGCGACAAGGAACCAGGCACCCAATCAGGTGCAGCCACATTGATCAACTGAATGAGAACACCCCCAACAGGCGAATCATCGTAGTCTTTGATATGACCTTGAATCGTTCTACTTGGCCCTAAAACAAGGTCTATCTCCTGTGGGACCGACGACTTATTTTGATCGATCAACCAGGCATCGTGCTCTTTGGTGTAGGCATGAAAATCAAACGACACTCCGTCCTCAACACGCGTTGCTATATAGAAGCGCCCATTTGAGTCGGTGTGCTGTTCACTCCTGATTTCTAAGCCCTGTAAGAAATCGACATCCACTCCAGGGACTGGATTGCCAGATGCATCTGTCACTCTTCCTTTAAAGACCATAATTGATGTATCGAGCATTGAATTTTCCAGGTCTCTTTCGGACCCGATCCCTAACAAGGCATGAGCATCACCTTGAAGTTTGCCATGGAAACCACCAGGTCCACTGTCCAACACCATCCCATCCTCAGCTTCTTCGTCAAATTGCCAAAGCCCCACCAGGCCCTCCTCTTTACCTGACAAACGACGCTGCATATCCTGATGAATCTCTTCTTTGCTTCGTTGGTAATCCCAAACTCGGAATGCATCGATCTGGCCATCGAAGGTAATGAGATCTCCTAGATATCCCGGAGATCCAAGAACATTAGGGGCGCCACTACCGAGTTGATCAAAGGAAATCGTTAAATGATTCGCATTAAGAAGTTCACCATTTAAATAAAGCTGCATTCCTTTTGATCCTGAAGTGACAGCGACATGGTACCACTGGTGAGGCTCTATCAATTCCGGAACATCCAAGTTTTGAAAACTTGTTCCATTTTCCATGATGCCAAATACCAATGAACCACTTCCGAAGTGTCCTGCCCCAATGGAATAATCTTTGTTGGTAGCTCCATAGGTAAAAAACCGACGTATCCCATCAACTTTCCTCCAAAGCACCCAGGCTTCCACCGTAGCGCTGGATAAGTCATTGAATATATCTGAAGGCAATTCGACATAATCACCCTCGCCATCCAAATCGAGCACATGATTTGGGCGATCCTGTAACTCCTGCGCCTGAGTCGGAACGCAGGCCAAGAATCCAGAACAGACGATCATGGTCAACAGGCGGCGAGTGATGGTCATGAATATTGCAGGCATGGCATGCATATAGCATCCATGATGCCAAGCACTCATATGTAATGCAATTTATAGTTTATCAATTGGTTACAGAATGTTTAGATAGTGACCCTAAGCCAAACAATGTGACACATGTGTTCATATATGAACACATGAAACAGAAAAATCGGAGGGATGAGCTCCCGAGAGTCCCACTTCAAACCTTGTGGTGATCAAATTCCGATAGATGGCCAAAGGGAAGGTTGAAGACGGTCGAAAGCCAATGTCTTCCCGCGTTTCCCGATATTTGGTCAGGATGTTGATGAGGTGGAAGTATGGGATTCGCAGGAGCTCATCCCTCCGGTTTTTTTATGATTCCATTCTTTGCTTTCATGGATTTTCATGTTGAGAGGACATTGATTTGCCTAATCGATAAAAATTGGACTCGATTTACTTTATGACACTTTTTGAATTAGCAGCTTTATTGATCACTGTTGCTGCCATCTGTGGTTTTCTGAACGAAAAATACATTAAAATGCCCACAACGATCGGGCTGATGTTTATTGCATCCCTATTCTCCCTGGGGCTGCTGGGGCTGGGAGCCATGGGGAGCGGTGTTGCAGAGGCAGCCGAGAAGATTATTTCACAGATCGATTTTGAGGAGGCGTTGATGGAAGGGATGCTCTGCTTTTTGCTTTTTGCGGGTGCTCTTCATATGAACTTGGAAAACTTGCTTTCCAAGGCTCGTATCATCAGTTTTATGGCCACCATTGGAGTTGTGCTCTCGACGTTGTTAGTCGGGGTGTTGACCAAGGGAATTGTCACCATGCTTGGAATCTCCTTGCCCTGGATTTACTGTTTTCTTTTTGGGGCATTGATCTCACCTACCGATCCCATTGCGGTGGTCGCTTTGTTAAAAAAAATGGGTGCCCCCAAATCGCTTGAAACCAAAATTGTGGGAGAATCGCTGTTCAATGATGGTGTGGGCGTGGTTGTTTTTTTGGTTTTGCTTAAAGTCCTGACCGGTAGTGAACCGATGACCGTGGGTTTTGTAGCCAAACTTTTCTTATTGGAAGCCGGAGGAGGCATAGGCATTGGTTTGATACTTGGATATGTGGGGTATCAAATGCTCAAATCCCTGGATAACTATTCCATTGAAGTGTTGGTAACCTTGGCTCTGGTGATGGGCGGTTATGCTCTTTCCATGAAGCTTCACGTTTCTGGACCGCTCGCCATGGTGGTTATCGGTTTGATGATGGGGAATATCGGGCGAGTGATGGCCATGTCGGAGAAAACCAGGGAACATTTGGACACCTTCTGGGAATTGGTCGACGAAATTCTTAATGCCATTCTTTTTGTCCTGCTGGGGCTTGAACTCATTATTCTTAAAGTGACTGCGCAATCCCTTACCTTTGGGATCATCGCCATTCCTTTGGTGCTGTTGATTCGTCTAACCTGTGTCTGGCTGCCTGTCAGTTTGTTGAGTCGTTTTGGTCAAAAGTTTATTCCGCATGCCATCAAACTTCTGACTTGGGGAGGTTTGAGAGGAGGTATTTCTGTCGCATTGGCATTGGCTCTGCCAGCGGGGAAGGAACGCGATTTTATCCTGGTGGCAACTTACTGTGTTGTTTTGTTTTCAATCATCGTACAGGGATTGACCATGGGGAAATTGTTGGAGAAGACCACCTCGGATTTACAAACCGATTCTTAGGTGGTTTAAAATAACTCTAATAGACAGCATTCGTCAGCCATGCAGTCTGGTATGGGCAAAGGACCAAGGTTCCATTTGTGTTTTCAATTTCCTTGTCCAGGATCAAGTCCTTCCAGGAATCTGTAGAGATCAAGTTGATGTCTCTTAATTGCACTTCAATGAATTGATCACTCACATTATTCAAACAGAAGATGCTTTGATCGCGGCGAATGCTTTGTCTCCAAAAGGCGAAAACCTGATCTCCCAGATGAAGTGTAAACTGGGTGGCATTGGGGTGAAATGCAGGTTGTCTCCGTCGAATGGCGATTAAGTTCAGAACACCTTTGAATATCCTCGAATGGATGCTGGAAGGTTCATCGATCAGTGCGTTCAATTGGGGCAGGTCCCATTGGTGCCGGTTGATGGACCGTTTATGGCCGGTAGCTTTTACTTTTTCATGATCATTGGGGGTTCCAAAAAGACTATGAATGTAAATCGCCGGGATGCCTTCCATGGCGAGCAAAATGGCGTGAGCGCAAATGAACCTTTCGTAGTGCCATTCATCCACCCCGGATTCAAAGGTCGCACGCAGAGCATCGAACAAGCCAATATTTATTTCATAAGGTGAGGACATACCTCCTTGAGAAGCTCGCCATGAAATGCTGCCTCCCATCTGTTCCATGGTCTCGACCAAGGTACGCATTTCCTGGTCTTCGAGTAAACCCTCTGCTGGACGTAAACCGATACCATCGTGAGATGCGATAAAGTTAAAATAGGCTGTTCCCTGCTGGGCTGGAGGCATACTCATCATCCATGCTTTCAAGTGCCTGCAATGACCCGCCAACAATGCATGGAGTAAAAGTGGTGGCAGCGAGAAATTGTAAATGATGTGTGCCTCGTTGCCATTTCCGAAGTAACTTAAGTTCTCATGGTTGGGAACATTGGTTTCTGTGAGCAGTAAAACATGATCCTGATATGCATCCACTAAAGTTCGAAGGATCCTAACGACCTCATGGGTTTGAGGAAGGTTGACACAATTGGTTTCAAGGTCCTTCCACAAATAGGCTATGGCATCCAGGCGTACGACTCGTATCCCTTTTGAAAGGTAGTGTGCCAGTACTCCCGCCATGGCTTTGAGTACTTTCGGATTCCCAAAGTTCAAATCGATTTGGTCATGACTGAACGTACACCAGACATACTTAACCCCAGATTCAGTTTGAACTGGTTTGAGTAGGGGAGAGGTTCGTGGACGGGTTACGTGGCTGAGATCCTGATCTGAGGTCACCTCGATGAAGTGCTCACCATATTCTGTTTTCCCTTTGCAGAATTCCTGAAACCAAGGGTGCTCCGCCGAACAGTGATTGATGACGAGATCCGCCATGAGTCTAAAATTTTCGGCTATCGCAGAGATATCATCCCAATCTCCCAGATCATCTCTAACCGAACGAAATCCAGAGATGGCAAATCCATCGTCTGATGTAAAAGGAAAGAACGGAAGAATGTGTATGCCTGAAAAATAAGTTTGCAATCTGGTGACCAGAAACTCATTCAATGTTTTCAGGGGATTTTCGCCTTCCTTCTTGATGGAGTCACCGTAAGTGATGACGAAACAGTCTTGTTGATCCCATAAATCACTTCCCAGATTGGAAGGCGGGCTCGGATCTGGTTTTAAAAAAAGATCCAGCAATTCTTGAGCCAGCTCAGTGCAGTCCAGGTCGGGATAAACCAGAGCGAGCTTTTGTGTGAGGCCATTGATGCACTCTTCTCTGTAATCCGCGTCTACATTTGGTTCCGACATGATCAGTGACAATTTACGCAACTCGTAATTGCTTGCTTCCTTCTGTCGGAACATTGGGGCCAAAGTTTTTCATGTCGGTATGAACGGCTTCCGCCAGTTGATGGTTGATGTTTGGCATGGCGCTCAAGACTCTGTTCCATGAAGGGATGAAAGGTGCATCCATGGGGTTTTCCAGAAAGTATTGTCCCGCCTTCATCAGATTCTCAGCGAACAGTTCCACGGTAGTCTCTTCCTTGTGTGTATCCAACTTCAGACCATTGATGCTGGCATCTTTGGAGAAAGCTTCCACAAAGTCCAATGCCGTACGATAATAAGTGGCTTTAATGGTTCGAAACAATTCCATGGAGAAGACAACCCCGTTGGTGGCCAGTTTTCTGTAGAGAGCCTTACAGATATCTACCGACATTTTGGAGAGTCCTTTATTGATATCCTCCGGCGACAAATCCTGATGTTTATGATCATAAACATCAGTTAACTCGACCTGGCATATACGATTTACTGAGTAGTTTCTTTTCATCTCAGAGAGTATTCCCACTTCAAGCCCCCAATCGTTGGGAATACGCATGTCACGTATGGCGTCTGCTTGTAGAGAAAATTCGCCCGCCAGAGGATATCGAAAACTGTCTAAATATTCCAAATGATCATGATG
>CAYFHO010000029.1:0-56930 GCA_964342825.1 uncultured Verrucomicrobiota bacterium | reverse complement strand
ATTTAGAAACTTTGAAAACTATCGTCTGAGGGTCATCGCTCATTGCGGATGACATCACTAATTCTAACAATGAAAATATGAAATCCCCAAACTTTGGTGTAGACCCCAGCAGGATAGAAAATGGCGGAGAGAGCGGGATTTGAACCCGCGGTACGAGTTATCCCCGTACGTCGGTTTAGCAAACCGGTGCTTTCGACCACTCAGCCATCTCTCCGCGCGAGAAGTCGTAGGCTTAATGAAGCTGGTTTTGTGTTCTTGCGCAAGGAAAATCTCTTTTCTTTCAGGCCGGATATGGTCCTTGAATGTTTCGCCTCAAACCTCATCCACTTTACTCATGATTCAGGTTGGGAAATGGTCTTGGAATATTGATGCACACGGTAGGTTTTGAGCGAATCTGCAACCATTGTCTCTTCTGTGGTATCTTTGAATAAACGATAACTTGGTGCCAGGATCGGGTCGACCTGTTTGGGAGTTATCTGGATGATGCTTATGATTTCGAATCGGGTTCCAATGAGTTTTTGAAGCAGTTGACGGGCCGTCTGGAAACCGGGATCTGGATGTTCAAGAATTTGAGCGGTTCCCTTGATTTTATAACCCTTCTGAGTGAGGACATTGATGAAGCTTGCGCACACATTTGGATGCAGGCGAATGTTTCCCACGGATCCAGGAGAAGCAATATTCGCGATCAACAAATGACCAGAGGGATCATACATGAAAGCTTCTTTTGGGGTGACATTGGGGAATCCATCCGCCCCGTAGGTTGCCAACCAACACAAAACACTCTCGCGGATACTTTGTTGAACTTTGGTGGATAACTCCATACAAACCTCATTGATTAAGACTTCCGTGCCTGTATGAAACGTTCCACGTATTTCCCAAGCAAATCGGTTTCAAAATTGATCAAATCCCCAATCTGACGTGTGTGCAGGTTGGTCACCTGATAGGTGTGCGGTATGATCCAAACTTGAAAAGATTTTTCCAGCACTTTGGCAACGGTGAGACTGATCCCATCAAGGGCCACCGATCCTTTGTGCACGAACAGATGCATCCATTTCTCAGGTGGTTGAATCTCTAGCAGCCAGTCCGCTCCATGCTGTTCCCATTTCGTCACCTCCCCCACTCCATCCACGTGACCTGTCACAAAATGGCCATCCAGACTTCCATTAAAACTGAGTGGACGTTCCAAATTGATCAACGAACCTGTTTTGACGGTGTGCAAATTGGTAACATTCCAAGTTTCCTTCAAAAGATCCAAACTGATTCGACGATGCCCATTGGTATCGACTTCCCCCACCTGGACCGCAGTCAGGCAGCATCCATTGACTGCAATACTGTCGCCCACCCGCAGGTCATTGGAGGTAATTCCAGCTTCTATTTCCAGTCTTATACCCTTAGATGTTTCATTCACATCCAGGGTTAATCCGGTTTCAGCGATAATCCCCGTAAACATAGATAGAAAATCCCCAATTCGACCTCAGCCTGCAAGCAGGGATTTGCCAAAATCCAAAGAGTATGTCTTGTAGAATGAAGTGATGAAACAGTCGGTGATTCAAAAACGGGAAGAATCCTTATTCCCTGAAAGAGCCTCAAGCACAAAAATATTCTTAAAAAAGAGGACTGAGTCTCAATTCAAGTAAGAAGGCGCAAACCCAGGTTGAGACGAGCACCTGAATCTGCGCCTGCGGTAAATAAATGATCCCAGAGATCAATCGATGGGCACCACCAGGAATCGCGCACCACTCCGGGTCCAGACATGGAGCAAAACGGATTCACCTTTGAACTTGCGAGCGATCTGCAATGCTTCATCTGCAGAGGAGACAGGTTGATGCTCTATCTGCAAGATGACATGGCCAGCACGCAAGCCTTCATTGTAGGCTCTGGAGTCCGGATCCACATCAGTGATCAAAGCACCGTCCATATTGTTCCTGATTCCAAATTGTTGTCGTAGCGGCGCAGTCAGGTCAGATACGGTGACACCATCGAGTACCGTTCCTTGAGAAGGCCCCTGCGAACCTCCCCACCCTTCTCTGAAAGCCATATAACCTTCATCAGGAAGCGCTCCAATTTCAACGGTCAGTGTCTTTTGCTTGCCTCGACGAAACACTGTGATGTCCACATCGGTACCCGGTCTCGTTTCAACTACAAGCAGTTTGAGATGCGTCAGACCTGTTACGTCGGTGTCGTTAAACTTCAGAATCACGTCTCCGGCTTCGATCCCGCCATCTGCAGCAGGTCCGTCTGGACTGATGTCACTGACGAGCACACCTTGTTTGTCATCCAGTCCAAATTGCCGTGCCATGGTGTCAGACATTTCCTGCATGGTAATACCAAGCAAGCCACGTTTGACGTCTCCATGAATGACGATCTGATCCATTACGCTTCGAGCCATATTCACAGGAATGGCAAATCCGATCCCTTGATTACCTCCAGACCGGCTCATGATCAGGGTATTGATACCCACCAGACGACCTTGAGCATCCACCAAGGCTCCACCCGAATTCCCTGGATTGATCGAAGCGTCTGTTTGAATGAAGTTCTCGATATCCATCATGTCCAAACCGGCTCGACCGGTGGCACTGATGATTCCCATGGTGACGGATTGAGATAAACCGAATGGACTCCCCATAGCCAAGACCACATCCCCAACTTCAAGTTGGCTGCTGTCGGCCAGAGTGATGGGATCAAGGTTTTCGGCTTCAATTTTGATCACGGCAATATCCGAATGCTTATCCGCACCAAGCACCTTGGCTTCATATTTGGTTTGATCGTCACTTAAAAACACCGTGATCGTTTCAGCACCGTCAATGACATGGTTGTTGGTCAGGATATAGCCGTCCTTGGAAACGATCACACCAGAACCACCGCCTGAAACGCGTCTTTCAGGTGGTGGCTGGTTACGTGGTTGAAATTCCTCATTGGGGTAGAAAAATCTCCAAAAAGGATCGCGTCTCATGTCTCCGCCAAAGGGAGATTGCGATGCAACCTGCTTTTGAACGACTTGAATGGAGACCACGCTCGGAGATACCTCCTTGACCACCGATGAAAAACTGGTGGCCAATTTGAGTTCCCGGCTCAGGGGGGCTGTGTCGATGTCCAGAGTTGGAGGCTCTACATCACCTGCGATTCCGAAAGTGGAACTGGAAATAAGGATCCAACCAGTGACTCCAAATACCATGCCTCCGCCAAACTTAATCAAAGAAGAATAGAATTTCATCGTTTGTTCATCCTAATTAAAAGTTTCCCCAACAAAATGACTCATCCGAATTTCCCTCGCAACCAAAAGATTGGAGCGTGGAAAAAAACAGATGCCCAATCAAAAACGAATTCCAAATATAACCAGCCGAAAGAGCAATCTTTCGGCTGGCAGAGATCACCTGATGACAGGCGGTCCGTTCGGGTGGATTATCCCACCTGGACTTCGATTTGTTTGGGCTTGGCCTTTTCAGCTTTGTGGAGATGAACTTCCAGCACACCATTCTTGAATTCAGCCTTCACATTGTCGGCGTCGGCATCCTCTGGAAGAGTGAAACTCCTGGTGAAATGACCGTAGGATCGCTCGACCCTATGATATTTCTTATCCTTTTCTTCCTTTTCGAACCGGCGTTCACCCGTGATGGAGAGCACTCCCTTTTCCACCTTGACTGAGATGTCTTCCTTGTTGATTTCAGGTAATTCAGCTTTGACGAGATATTCCTTCTCATCCTCAACGATATCCACCAGGGGAGCCCATTTGGCAGGAGTCACTGCTTCATCAGTTCCGTTCCTCGTGAGTGAGGAATTTCCAAAATAGGTGTTCAGGCGGTTTTGTAATTCTTCCATTTCTTTGAATGGATTCCATTTGCGATCGAATGTGGTTAATGCGTTCATAACTAGTTCCTTTCTTTTATTTTTTGATTTTGTTTCTGAGAGCCTAGCCAGCTTTGTTGGCTATCGGCTCGGTCTGGCAGATTCCTCGCTGCCCTTTTCGTTACGGGACAGATAAACCATTTTTGATGCCATTTTTTTAATATATCTCTTTTTACTTATTACCAGTAGGTTACAAGTTTTTAATGAATCTTTATTAAGTCATTTTGACTCTTTAGCGCTAATTAATTGAGTATTTTTGTCTTTTTGAGCCATTTTTACTCGTTTAAAAGTTTAATGCATCATTAATACAGTTTTACGTTATGCACATACTTTGGAAATTGAGACTGAAAACTGAGGTCATTTGAAAGAAAAAAGGAAAAGAGATGACAGTGTGCCAAGTCACATCCATCCCAATTCCTCATCGACAGAGTGAATCATAATGAGCATGATCCATATTCTTACATGGATGGTCATTCACTGAAACTACATCTGGCACAAGGGAATCGCGCATATGGAACGGCCATATTGACGGCTTCACCACTTTGGCCACCTTTGGTTGCCAAAACTGGAATCGATTTCGTTTTTATCGATACGGAACACATCGCGATCAACCGAACGGAGCTTTCCTGGATGTGCCGCACTTACTCAGCTTTAAAACTAGCACCGATTGTTCGCATCCCTAGCCCGGATCCGTACGAAGCTTGCCAGGTTCTCGACGGAGGAGCTGTAGGTCTGATTGCCCCCTACATTGAGCATCCAGACCAGGTAAGGAAGTTGGTGGGAGCCGTTAAATGGCGACCTCTCAAAGGGGAAAAGCTCGAATTGTATCTACAAGGCCAAGAGGTTCCAGAAACAGAATTGTTGAAGTATCTGGAATTAAAGAACAAAAGCCACCTATTGCTGATCAATATTGAAAGCAAACCAGCGTTGGATCGCTTGGATAAAATCCTCGAGGTCCCGGGTTTGGATGGAGTTTTGATTGGCCCACACGACCTTTCTTGCAGTTTAGGAATCCCTGAACAATATGATCACCCGAAATTCCATGAAGCCGTCAAAACCATCATTAAAACCGCTCGATCCAAAGGGTTGATTGCCGGGAACCATTTCTGTGAAGATCCAGCCCTTCATGCAGAGTGGGCGAAATCCGGGGAAAACCTGGTGATTCGCAGCAATGACCTTTATCTGTTCAGTCGGGCACTGCGTCAGGAGATTAATTTCATGAAAACCCAACTGGGAGATCCGATTATTGAAAAAGATTCCGATAGCGACCTGGTCATTTAACGCCAACAATATCCATGAACGACGCAACAGAGCCAAGACTAAGCCATTCCGAGTTACTTCAACTCAAACGTTGGAATACACCCACCATTTATAACGGTTGGGAGCAAATCACACGTCAAGACAGGACAAGAGATGGGATCAATTTGGAAGAAACCACTGATTTCATGCCGATGATGGGCCCCATGGTGGGTTACGCTGTGACTGTGGTCATTGAACCTTCGCAGCCGGATCATGTTCCGGCCCGTCATGATGCCTGGCAGGAATACCGAGCCTATGTCGCTTCCCAACCAGGTCCTAAAATTGTCGTTGTCCAGGATCTCGACAAACCGGACGTGATCGGATCTTTCTGGGGAGAAGTCAATGCCAACACCCACAAGGCCTTGGGATGTGTGGGAACCATCACCGATGGAGGGATTCGAGATCTTGACGAGATGACCAACTGCGGCTTCAAGGCACTCGCAAGACGTCTGTGCGTGGGACACGCCTATTCCTGGCCTGTGACCTGGGGATGTCAGGTGGAAGTTTTCGGTCAGACCATCCAACCTGGACAACTAATACATGCGGACAAACATGGATTCCTGGCCATTGCCAAAGAAGACGAACCGAGGGTATTGGAGGCCTCAAAATTCATGGATACCAACGAATGTAATACCGTGATTGAAGCCGCGAGATCATGTTCGGGTTTATCAAATGGAGAGATCCTTCAAAGTATCAACGACGCATCCAGAAGGTTCAGTCAAGCTGCACGAAACAAATTTTCGAGAAAAGGTGAGTGGTGAATGGATCCTATCACTTTCTTGCGACTTACACCAATAGAGCTTAAAGTCCCACCATGTTCCTCGAAACCCGGACCAGGAAAAATCCTATTGCATTCATTGGCATGAGCTTTTTGCCTGTCCTTAAATGCATCACCGATCACAAAACATTGCTCGTCACAAGCCTTCTAACCATGTTGATAGGAGGATGTGCTAATCCGTCGAACATATCCCAAGTGATTTGGGAACCCGATGCCGAACCGGTGGAAATTCTGAAATCCGGTGCCGGAGAAGGTCCTGCCTGGCATCCTGAACTGGGAATCCTATTCAGCGGTGATGGTCATATTCAGAGATGGGATGTTCAGCAGGGACAATTCTCGGTCTATAGGGAAAAAGCAGGAACCAATGGGCTTCTTTTCGATGATCAAGGGAGACTTTTGGCCTGCGAACCCAAAAAGCGACAAGTAACCCGATTGGAAAAAGATGGCTCATTGACCGTCCTGACATCTCATTACAAGGGAAGTCTGTACAACACTCCCAATGATATCACGGTGGATAAGGACGGCCGGATCTATTTTTCAGATCCAAGATACGGCGATCGCTCTGGAATGGAAATCCTCGATGAAAACGGAACTCCAATTGAGGGTGTTTACCTAATTCGAAAAAACGGTCGAGTTGAGCGTGTGATTACTCATGAAGTGGACCGCCCGAATGGGGTGTTGGTTTCCCTCGATCAAAAGTTCCTTTATGTTGCCGACAATAATAACAACACTCCAGGGGGGGCGCATAAGTTGTGGCGATTCCGGCGAAAATCGGACGGCACGCTAAATCTGAAGAGTCAGGAATTGGTCTTCGATTGGAAAACATCTCGAGGACCGGACGGGATGGTGCAAGATGCTGCGGGTAGAATTTACGTTGCGGCAGGTTTGAACAAAGACAATCTGCCCAATGAAACCAGACTTCCCTACCCGGGTGGAATCTATGTCTTTTCAAGAAAAGGGCAACTGATGGACTACCTACCTATCCCAAATGATGAGGTCACTAATTGTGCGTTTGGAGGAAAAGATCTTAAAACATTATACATCACAGCAGGTGGACACCTTTGGAGCATAAGAACATCCATTCCAGGGGCTATCCCATGGCCAACGCCATAGTAGAGATTTCATCCAAATGACTGGTGATAGAGCCATCCAGAGCGACTGATTTTTCAAATTAAATTCTAACCTCAAGATTTCATCGTGAATCCGTTTTTAAAATATCCGAAAATCTTGGGAATCGCTTCAATGGCGTGCTTTCTAATCTTGTTGTTGGAGGCATCCAAGATCCAGTTTTCTTCCCAAGCCGACAAACTACTTGCGACGGATCAACGACAACAGGAAACCTTCGAAAAACTTCGGGGCATCATCAACGATCAGGATGTTTTGGTGATCAGTATGCGATGCCCTAATGGTGTGTTCACTCCGACTGGTTTGGTCAGTTTACATGAGGTGAGTGAAGCTTTGATGACTCTTGAAGGTGTCACCGATATCAAGAGTATCACTCACTCTTACAAACCCGTGCGGTCGGGTTTCAGTTTCGACATGGTACCTTTGGCAACCACGAATCAGTTGGATGTAGCTTCACTGAAGAAGTTGTCGGATTTTTCACTGGGAAACCCACTCATCAAAAATGTCATGGTCTCCGGAGACGGAATGGAGGCATTGATCAATGTCACCTTTGGGCAACCTATCGGAGAATCCAGGCAATCAACATTATTTGGCGAAATAGATGAAGTATTGATTCCCTGGAAAATAAAAGGCTATCGATTTCAATACCTTGGATTGCCCCTTGCAGAGCATGAAGTTCGGGAAGCATTGAAATCGGACATGAAATGGATGCTTCCAACATTGTTCATTGGAATTGCCATCATGCTGATCGCCTTTGTCAGATCGTTGAAATTATTGATCTACCTTCTGGTCCAGTCAGCTTTCACTTTGGTCTGCGGAGTCGCTTTGTTATCCGCGTTGAAAATTGGGATCCCTCTCAGCGGCTGGCTGCTCATTCCCTTCTGGGCAACCATTCAATGGACCTTGTTGATGCACTGTTTGTCCGCGTGCCGTCAAAGTGATGAGGATGGTTCGAATGATCCTGTCCTTAATGGAATCCGGCGCATTTTCAAATCCGCTTCACTGGCCATGCTGACCACTGCCGTCGGGATGGGCTCACTTGGGACCAGTGAATCCGAATTCATACGTGAGATAGGAATCATGGGAGCTTCCGGAGTTGTTCTCATCTTTTTGACAACCTTCGGTCCGGGGATGTCTCTACTAAAGCTATTTCATCCGCCGGCGACAGGATTGGCATCCTTTCATCAATCAACTCAAAGCATGGGGGATGGATTTACCAAAAGATATTTTAGAATCCTAAAACGTAAAAAGGGAATACTGGTGACTTCCGCACTGGTGATTCTGGTGATCGGAGCTGCGGGACTCCGGCATGTATCCGTGGACATTCGAATCAAATCGTTTCTGGCGAAGGATACTCGAACAAGGCAGGGATTGGAGCATTTTGACACGGTATACGGAGGCGCCAACATCTTCCAAATGGAAATCGATACTGGAAGCACCAATGGAGTTCACCAGAGGCAAGTTCTGAATTATCTCGAAAAGTTACAGAAGGAAGCAGAACAAACAACAAATATCACAGGAGTTTATTCGTATGCGCAATTATTGGCGATGATGAATCAAATCTGGGAACAGGAAGCTCCGGATTCTTTTCAGGTTCCAAAATCAGACTTTGTTCTGGGAACCTTTGCAACAGTTCTAAAACTACAGAACTATCCATTCATGAGAGCACTCTGTGACACAGATTACCAAAAAACCTGGCTCATCATCCGCACCTCCGACATGCCTGGTCATGAGTATGTCAAGGTCATCAAGGATATTGTTGACGTTGCCGAGCGTGAGTTACCCAATGGCTGTCAACTCAACGTTCAGGAAGGACTGTATAAAGTCATGCAATCAGATCGACAAATCGTCGACAGTCTTTCCAGATCCGCCCTTTGGACCGCTGGAATCATATTGTTACTGCTGGCATTCCTATGGCGTTCCCTCAAGCTGGGATTCATGGCAGTGTTAGTCAATTCACTGGCAGTGATACTGGTTGTGGGAAGTGCCGGATGGTTGGATGTTCCTTTCAACACTTTCACCGTGATGATAGGTGCCATGGCCTTTGGTATCGCAGTGGATGACGCAGTGCATTTCGTCTCGTACTGGCGAACACAAAAGGCAAGCTCCATCTCAGACAATGACGCGTTGATCCAGACACTTAGAGCCAAAGGGCGGCCCATTTTGTTCACGAGCCTGATCTTGATTTACACATTTGCGGTATTTGTCGGATCTTCATTTCCACCCGTCAGCCAATTTGGTGCTTTATGTGCATTAGCTTTTGCTGTGGCCATGATTTCAACCTGCGCATTACTCCCCTGCTTATTAAGCAGACCAGATCAACCCAATTAATTCATGGCCTCTCGAAGGTTCGTCAGACACCCAAGCAGATCCTGAAAAAGGATTTAACCCAAATGCTTCTTAAGGGTATCCGACAGACTTGCTGCAGTGAAGGGTTTGAACAGTGTTCCATTCACATCCAGACCATTCATTTCGTCCATGGAATCCTGAATTTCCAAACCAGTGCACAGGACGATATTGACTGTAGGAGAGATCTGACGAATAGCCTTGATCAAAGCAGGCCCATCCATCACTGGCATGGCATAATCGGTGATTACCAGGCCGATCTCTGACTGTCGTTCGCTGAACTTGGAAAGTGCTTCAGCACCATTGGAGGCGGAGACAACTTCATAACCATTATGACGCAGAAGCATGGTGGCGGACTTGACAATATTGACTTCGTCATCTGCCAAAAGGATCAATTTCTTGTCTCGATTGGTTTTGGCTTTTTCGACCTGTTGGGGTTTGGATGCTGATTCGGGTTTTTTGTCCTGAATCGGTAAGTAGATATGAAACTGGCTACCTTCACCAGGCTGGCTTGCCAATCGCAGGTTTCCCTTGTGACTTTTCACAATCCCAAGCGTTTCAGTTAGCCCGACTCCTGTATGCGGTTTTTGCTTGGTCGTGTAGAAGGGTTCAAATACGCGTTGTACCAGATGAGGTGGGATTCCTTCACCCTGATCCTTGACGACCAGGTGCAGGTATTCACCAGGCTTGAGATCGAGTGCCTGACAAGGTTCACTGGTTGCGTCCAATAAATCCAGCTTCGCAGACACACTGACCAATCCCTTGTCAGATATGGATTCAACGGCATTGCCGATCACATTCACCAGCATTTTATGCAGCAGGGACGCATCTCCCTCAATGGATTTTAAATTCTCTGGAATACTGGTTTCGAGTTGTATCCGTGAAGGCAATTCCTGCTTAACATCTGCCAGACTGTGCAGGACAATTTTGAATGGATCCAGAGGCTCGGATCGAGGTCCAACCCTTTGAGTGGACACCAAGAATGGCCTCAAAACACTGCGAGCCTTCTGCACCGAATTCTCAATACGTTCAATGGTTTCTTTCGGGATTTCAGAGGTATCACTTTCTCTTAAATTTTCCGCATCGAGTAAAATTGGAGCCATGGCATTGTTCAGTTCATTCGCCATGGTTGAAAGTCCGGACTGCAAAGCACCCAGTGTGTTGGATGCTTCTTTATCGGCTTGAATCTGCTTTTGATGTGTCACATCCAAAACCACACTCTGGACGCCTTCCACCTTACCGAGGGCATCATAAAGGGGCGTTGCAACACAAAGTAAAGTCGAGGTTTGATCCTGGCCTTCCGAGCAGAACGGAATTTCCAATTCCGAGGTAGTTTTTTCACTTAGTACCTTTTCAATACCCTGACGCAATGTTTCAGCTGCTTCACCTTGTATCACCTGATTAAACATCTGACCTTCCAAAGAATCAGGCGTTCTTTTCAGCAAATTGGCAAAAACACTGTTCACATAAGAAAATTTTCCTGAAGCATCAGAACGAAAAAGACCCACAGGGAGGATATCCACCAAGGAACGATAGGTTCCCTCGGCACGACTGACTTTCATTTCCAGTCGATTTCTTTCAATGGCATAGAAAACCGACCGCATTAAAACATCCGAATCCAGGGTTTTCTTGAGCAGAAAATCGCTGATCCCAGCCTGAGCTGATTGAATGATCATCGACCAGTTGGTGATGTTGCTCAGAACAATGATAGGCGTCTTGTTGCCAAACTCGATCAATTCTTCCAATACCAAAAAACCGGAGGCATCCGACAAATTAACATCGGTCAATATGATATCGAATCGACGTTCTTCAATGCTGTCGATGGCGTCCCGCAGATTTCCGGCAGGAATGATATTCAGATAGGTATCATTATCTGGGAGACGCGCAGATTGGATCATTGATGTCAATTTTTTGAGAAATTTCTGATCCGATTCAACAACGAGCACGTCCAAAGCTTTCCCAGCGGTATGATGGGGGGCTGGAGGCGGTTCAACGGTTTCACTTCTGCTGAAAAAATTTCGCATAACAATATCCCAAATCTAACCTATACATCGACAGGTTGCGTGAAAACTCAAGGCACAAACGGAAAATAAATGAAATCAGGTTCAACCATGTCTTGCCCTGCGCCGAATCCTGAGACTTTGTTGACCGCCTTGCTTAAAATGATTGGAATCTTGAAAACTCATCAACTGATTCGTGTTTCTGCGGAAAGGGGTGATCAAAACGACAGGAATCCCGATTGTGAAAATCCCTGCCAAATTCGCAATCATATCATTCCATTCAAAAGTTCGATGAGGAATGAACAGGTGGGACAACTCTGACATTATGGCAACAACAGCCAAAAAGGAAAACAGCATACTCAGCCTCACGCCAGTTCGAATTTTCACAAATAGTTTAAAACGTGCATATTGCAAAAACATAAAAGCAAACCCACCAAAGATCATAAAATGCATGATCTTGTCAATCTGATGCCATGTTTCCGATGATCCGATGGATTCAGCAAAACCCACGTAGAGCACCAATATCATGGTCATCAGCCCCAACCCTCGGGAGGCTGAATCTTTTAACAGCCATCGAAAATGCTTTCGTTTTTCTAATTCTAGTAAAACATCCAAACTCATATCATTGCTCTGAGTAAAAGAAAGGGCATTCAAAAGTAAATCGACACCACATCTAAACACTTGAATCTTTGCCGGAGAAAATCACCGAGTGAATTGATGCGAAGTTGAAAAAACGCCCCACATGGGTATCGGCATCACGTCACAACACTTGAAAGCAAAGGAGAACTTTTATTTCTGACTGCAGCGGAATTCCCAATCAAGATAACCTTGCTCGTGAAACCAGGCAATTTCATCGGTTAGTGATTCCCTGAGAGGACGGAATTGAATTCCCAGTTCCTGTATGGCGCGTGTATTGTCGAAGATCATGGGAGAACCTGCAAGGCGAACACCCGTGATGGGTGCTGCAGGCGGTTTACCTGTGAGGTTGGCAACACCTTCACTTAAGAAGCTAAAACCCAAGGCAACCCAATAGGGAACACGTCTCCTGGGCATTGGACGACCGGTAATATCCGAGAGTTCCTGAAGCAGACTGCTCAGATTCAGATTCGTTCCACCCAGAATGTACCGCTCGCCTACTTCCCCTTTTTCATCGGCTGCGAGATGACCAGCGGCAACATCCCTGGCATCCACCATGTTCATGTGAGTTTCTAGATAAGCCCCGTATTTCCCGTTTAAATAACCCAGTAACATTCTGGAAGGAGGTGTCAGTGTGGAATCGCCAGGTCCTATGGGAACCGTTGGATTCACGATCACCACTGGAACCCCTCGTTTGGCGGCATTCAGGGCTTCCTGCTCGGCAAGAAATTTGGCTCGGCAATAGTGTCCCGGCATGTCTTCAAGGGTTAAGTCAACCGACTCATCTGTGGGTTCGAACCCAGATTTCCGCCGAAAACTCTTCAGGATGGATTCTGTCGAACAGTGAACAATCCGATCGACACCGACCGATTCGGCCTCTTGAAAGACATGACGTGCTCCAACTTGATTAACCTGATAAAAATCCGAATTGCGGTAGGACCAAAGGCCTGCTTTGGCGGCCAAATGAAAAACCTTGTTCACCCCAATCATTGCCTTACGCACATCACGAAGTTCGGTGATATCACCCGAAATATATTCAACACCCGGGATTGGATTCAAGGGGTGCTGCAAGTCCAACACGCGCACCTGGTCCCCTCGAGACACCAACTGATTCACCACATGCTTGCCGATGAAGCCTGAACCTCCCGTTACCAATGATATTCCATTCATGATTTCAATTTTGGACATTGAACGGGACATCGTATCCCCAATGCTGGACGAATTTACCCCAATGCTGAGTCACCTGTTCAAGCGTTTCTGGAGCATAGTGATATTGATTCTTTTGATAACGTTTTACCGAATTCAAATATTCTTCAAAAACCGGTCGATCCTTATCGAAATCTCCCAAATCCAACGTTTCATATATCTTGTGCAGGGACGCCAAGGGATGCTGATCCAACTCATCATACCCAAGTTCAATGAATTGTTTTGGATCCATGGACCCTGTATCGGCAATGAGTCTATCCATGATGCGAGGATAATGCTTCAGAACGATATCCGGAATGGATAGGTGGTCATAAGGTTGAAAAGCAAGTTCATGAAACAAGTTCACATAAAAATTTTTCATGGACTCGAAAACTCGGTATGGATTGCGATGAATGTGGATGAACTTCGCATCCGGATACATTTCCTTCAACATGGATGCCCTGGCGGTGTAAACAGGGTTTTTCACCAAAATGGGCCGTCCTTTCTGTAGGATGGAAAGTTTTTGCATGAAATAGCAAAACGTGTCTTTCCATCTATTGATGTCATGAGGAGCGCAACCCTGGAAATAAATCCCTTTGTTAAAATGTTCATCAAACCGGGAGGGAAAGTAGAGTCCGTGATAAAAGGAAAGATCGATCATGTTGGCCAAAGCAATCTCGTCCTCTTGAGGAGAATCTGCCTGCACAGGAACATTGTCGATGAACCTCTCAGAAGGAAGGGTCTTTTGAAGTAGAGGTTCAAGCCAACGCCCAAGAGTCAACATGTTCCAGGGGATCCCCGTTGGAATGGGCGGCAGAAAGCCAAAGCTGGGAGATTTTGATAAAATATTATAGAGATGGGTGGTGCCGCTTCGCCAGTGCCCCAGAATAAAAATCGGCGGTTTGGCACTATGACCTTCGGCCAGTTGACGGTCCACCCATAATTTCTCAACCAAATTAAATGGTGCACGCGCTAAAGCCGAACTGGCTATCATCATCAAATCTTTCGATCGATCAAACTGAACCCCTCCATTGCTGGAAAACAAGTGGAACAGGGTAGCCAGATCGGCTCCACACAAAGGGTGTGTGGCTAATTTCCGGGGACGTACTTTTGTTGGATCAGACCTGCTCATTCAATCAAACTTAGACCAAAGATTTGTCCCAAAGATCGAAAACCCGTTTAACCCGCAGGACGTGTCGTTGATGGGTCAGGCTAATACCTCCACTGCCCCTGAATCCAGCCCAAATCCCCCCAGCCTTCAATTCTACGAGATTCGACCTTTTCAAGGGTAAGAATATCTCCTAGATTGACCCCCTTCTCGAGGAAAACTCTCGAGTTTAAAGCACGAAAAAAGAAGCCCGATTGGGTTTCTGATCCCTTTGATTGATAAGTAATGCCAAGTGTTTACATCAAAACCTACGGGTGCCAGATGAATGAGCGCGACTCGGAAGCGGTCGCGGCCCAACTGTGCGCCAAAGGATATACCATGGCCCCTTCGGAAAACCATGCCGATGTCGTGTTGTTAAACACATGCAGTGTCCGAGATCAGGCTGAACAAAAAGCACTGGGCAAGATGCAAAACCTGGCGGTCACCCTAAAACGCAATCGTCCTGATGTGGTTCTCGGCTTCATGGGATGTATGGCTCAAAGTCGCGGCCAATCCCTGGTGGACCAATTACCCGATGTCGACTTGGTGCTGGGCACCCAGAAATTTCATCACGCTCCAGATTATATCGATGATCTCGTACAGGGAAAAAAGCAGCGAATCGTCGATACCGAGGAAGAAAAAGGCAGCGAAGCCACCATCAAAGAACACTTGCTGAAAGGGAACACCGACAAGTCTTCGGTCACGGCTTTTGTCAGCATCATGCAAGGATGCAATCAATATTGCACCTTTTGTATTGTCCCTTACACACGGGGCAAAGAGAGAAGCCGCAGCATTGAGGACATCGTTCTCGAATGCCAGCAACTCGTGGATCGCGGTGTGCGTGAAATCACCTTGCTGGGACAGATTGTCAACAGTTATGGCAAGCGTGAAATAGGGATGAAGGACGGCAAGTCGGCTTTTGTTCAATTACTCGATGCCGTTCATGAAATCGAGGATCTCAAACGCATACGATTCACGTCTCCACATCCGAAAGGATATGGAGATGATCTGATTGAGGCTTATGCACGACTGCCGAAGCTGTGCCCTAGTGCTCATATTCCAGTGCAAAGTGGAAGCAATCGTTTACTCAAACGCATGCATCGTGTTTACACTCGGGAACGATTCCTGGAAATTGTAGGCAAACTGAGAAAGGTGAATCCCGAAATCGGGTTGACCACTGATATCATCGTCGGATTCCCTGGAGAAACGGAGGAAGATTTCACTGACACCATGTCTCTTGCGGAAGAGGTAGGCTTCGACAATGCATTTGTATTTAAGTATTCACAACGTACAGGCACTCCTGCCAGTGAAATGGATGGGCAACTCCCGAAAGAAGTGATTGAGTCCCGTCACGCCATCCTGCTGAAACGAATCACCGAAATCGGGCGTAAAAGATACGAACAATTTTTAAATCGAGAGGTGGAAATACTCGTTGAAGGCCCCAGCAGAAGGAACCCGGAACGACTTGAAGGGCGCACAGGTTGTAACAAGATTGTGGTTTTTGAGGGAAATCAAGCCCGACATCAGGGTGAGTTATTGAAATTAAAAATCGAACGCACCGGCTCTTTCACCCTATATGGAGACCCTGCGATTTTGAACGTTTCGGATCCTGTTGAAACTTTATAATATTACTTTTTGAATCATTCATATTTATGTCACTTTCGCTTCTATCGATCCTTTTAGGCATTGCTTTTGCCATCCCGGCAATTTATGGCCTGGTTAAACCTGTGGAATTTCAAGATGCCTTAAAAACTTTTCCTCGTTCTAATAACTGGGGTTATCTATTGATGGCAGTTTCGACTGCCTGGTTTCTTTACCTGGTCAAGCAAGAGGATATCTCAGATTTTGCTGCCTATAAGACGCTCATGATGTGGGGATTTGCAGCCATTGGAATTGGAACGGCAATTTATGTGCGCGATTTCCTGGCAGTACGCGGTGCAGCCCTTTTTATGCTTCTACTGGCAAAACTCATGGTTGAGACTGCTCGCTGGGTGGACACACAGTGGAGGCTTGTGATTGTCGTCTGGGCATATGTCATGGTTATCGGTGGGATGTGGTTCACTATATCCCCCTGGCGCATGCGTGATGTGATCAATTGGGCAATCAAAGATCTGTCACGACTTAAAATCCTGTGTGTGTCCAGAATTGTCTTTTGTGCCCTGGTGATTGTTCTGGGAGTGACAGCCTTTCGAAATGCCCCTCAATTGTGACTCCGCCCAAAGGCAAGATTCTGGTGATTCGGGGTGGGGCTATCGGTGATTTCATACTCACCATTCCAGTGCTCCAGGCACTCAGAAAAAATTTTCCAGAGACCCATCTGGAAGTCTTAGGTTATCCGAAAGTATCCACCCTTGCCGTCGAAGCCGGCTGGGCAACCTGCACGAAATCCATTGAAGCCCCGGGACTGGCAAGATTCTTCGCACCCCGAGGCCCGGTTCCTCCTGAATGGTTGCAGTATTTCGCCCAGTTCGACATCATCATCACCTACCTTTTTGATCCAGATGGGTTGTTTCAAAACAACGTGTCCTATGCAGGCAAGCATCACTACATTAAAGGTCCTCATCGTCCAGATGAAAAACTCAACCTGCATGCGGTCGATGTATTTCTGAAGCCACTGGAAAAACTTGCGATCTATGAGACCGGGTTACTGCCGGATCTGAGCCGACTGGGTTCTCTTCAAGCCAAACAAACAAAAAACATCACCAAGGTGGCAATCCATCCAGGCAGCGGAAGCCCCAACAAAAACTGGCCCCTCGAACAATGGAAATGTTTGATTGAGCAATTATTGCAAGACCCCCACATGGAGCTGTTGATAGTGGCGGGAGAAGCGGAAAGAGAGCGTGCAGAGGAGTTGAATGAATTACTAGCCGGCAACCGAACTCAACTCTCGATGAATCTTCCACTTGGCGATTTGGCCAGAACCTTGTCTCAAACTCAGGCATTTATCGGGCATGACTCTGGCATAAGCCATATGGCCGCTGCGCTCGAGATTCCATCAGTTATCTTGTGGGGGCCTACCAATATGAATATCTGGAGACCCCTGGGAAAACATGTCACCATTATTGAATCTGACCAAGGGCTCTCAGGCATCCAGCCAAAACAAGTGATTCGAGAACTGAACCGGCTCCTGGAGTTGGGGCAATCATTTCAATAGAATAGCTCCTCGTAGAGCTACGCGCAACAAACCGGACGTCAACCCCATTCACCAATGTGGTAGCAACCTAATCAGGTAAGGAGGATCAGATTAACCGGAACACCCTACTACCCCATTCAAACCTTAGCCTCGAGCGGAACTTCGTAATATTCGAGGGCCCATTCCTTCATGTAACGAACTCGATTTGGGATGATCCGGTAAATGATCAAGTGCGGGTGGTCGACCGAACCAAGGTATTTGCGTAAAAGTGGATTCTGATCCCAAATGGAAACCATCGTTTCGCGATCCTCAACCAATTCAGCAATACCCGTGATGCGAACCTGATCATGGTTCTCTGCCATGTAACAAAGCTCGACCTTGGGGTTCGCCGCGATCTCTGCAGTCTTGTTGTAGAATTTAAGATTGGCCACATAGACAGTGAAATGGTCGACTCGCACGGGAGAAACCGGTCGCAATCTGGGTTGGTCTTCATCCATTGAGGAAAGAAATGGGAATTTCGCTTCCTTCATCGTGGTTTGCGCAAGCTCAATCAGCTCCGCATCTGGAATTGGAGACAATACTGGTAGATCCATGGCTTTGGTATCAATGAATTCTAGGGATGCGACAAGCCTCCCCCAGGAGGCCGAATAGGTCAACTTAATCCGCAGTAAAAATGGCTAACGAATCTCTGCCGCTGGCACCAATGCTTCGGTTCGTTTGTTCAGGTTCTTGGATACGCGCTCCTTCAAAGTTTGATAAACAGGCAAGGTAACCTTTTCCAGTGCCATACGCGCCTCAGCCACTTGATCGATTTGAAGAAGGATGCGCGCCTGATGAATGTAGACCCCTTGCCGTTCGTTTTCACCGGGGGCAATTTTCAAGGCGTATTCCCATGCTGCCAGGGCCTCGTCCGGTCGAGCCATACGGGTTGGCACCTCCTGGGTTCTGATACCGTAATAGGTCTGGGCAATATCCTCTGCCAAGTCGAAACTGTTCGGTTCTTTCACAAGAGCAATGCGGTACAATTCCAAAGCCTTGTCAAATACCTCAGGCTCAGTGATCCCGAAATATTCAATGGCGTCTTTTCTAAACAAATAAACCGTTGTACCGTAATTGTGATAATAAACAGCGGCACCGGGATTGAGTTGGATGGCTTTTTCGTAACACTCAAATGCTTTTTTGACGGGGCCCAGGTGTCCATAGTGGTTTCCCAAGTTATTCCAAGCTGCCGCATTTTGCGGATCCAATTCTGTTGCTTTCACCAAGTGAGGAGCTGCCTCAATCTCATCACCACGATCGGTCAAAAAACTTGCAAAAGCCAGTCGCACACCAACGTGTTTGGGATGTTTCTGAATGAACGCCTCATAAGCGGCTCGAACAGGTTTTAATCTTTGCTCGATTCTTGCAGGAAGCGAAATAAGTGATGGATCATTCACACCATCCGAAGTGGCATTTGCATCACGAATCCATTCATCCACCTCCTCTAAAGCGGCATCATCCAGTTCAAGCAATGCACGATATTCCTGGGCTATCTGATCGGATTCAGAGAGTTGGTTAACAGCATTTGAATCCGTTTCTTTGGAGGTTGCCTGTGCATTTAAGTCTCGATCATGGCCGAGGAAAAACAGGATAGAAATGCAATAGGCAAAGACCGAGACGTAATGAATCATGTTTTTAAAAGGAACAAAGGAATGTGCGGTCATAGGCTTCAATCTGGTATGGATTATTTCAGTCGTAACAAAATTTCCCGGCTTTGTTTGGCAAATTCTACCAGTCTCTCTGTGGATTCGACCGGGGCATACCTAGCCTGGTTGCAAGCTTGAAACAAATGATGCAGAGACTCGATGTCCTCCTTGGAACATTCCCAGGCACTTTGGGGATCGTCGAGCACAGCCTCAGTAATGGAAGCCGAAGGTAAATCCATACATTGACCAAGACGTTCCTGGAGGAGCCGAAACATCAGTTCAAAAAAGGCATCACTCTCATTTTTCTGTGCCAAAGCTTCCAATTCGGGTAATTGCTTACGGAGGAACTGGTCGACTTGCCGCTTTCGTTTGCCTCGAACATCCTTACCTGTGCGTTCCCTTAATTGATGCAACCCCATTCCAATTCCAAGCACCAAAAGCGGAATCACCTGAAGAGCATAAGGCTGTTTTTGCAGCATCCATGGTTTATCAAGAGAAACTACTTCACCCAAAAACGGTTTGATGGGAACCAGGTCTTTCGGTTTTGGAGCAGGTAGTCCTTCTTCACCGTTTGAGGAAATCGTCTGAGTCGGAAGTGAAGGAGCGTTTGGATTGGCATTCACCTGGATCGGTATCGCGGGCTGTTGAAGGGAGCGATAGGTTTTGTGATTTGGATCAAAGAAACTGAATTCGAGTGGAGGTATGGCATCCAGATCGCTACTTTGGGGAATGATCACCTGTTCAAAGGTTCGTGTACCGACCAATCCAGTCCTATCGGAAGATTCGGTGTTTGCATTGGGAGGATAGGTCTTGAAACCCTTCCAATGATCGATGGGAGGCATGGGTATGGCATCCAGCGGACCGTTTCCCGAAATGGCAATCTTCACAGTCAGTGGGTCTCCAGCCATCAATTCCCTGGGTGAAGCCTCTACTTCCATGGTGTAGTTACCGATTGCCCCGTTAAAGGATGCCGGTTTCCCGGAATCAGGTAAAGGGAGGACACTGAGAGTTTCGCCCTCGGCCTTCAACACCACATTTCGACGCTGGGCATTAAGGTCATTGAAAAATGAATCAAAAACACTCCTCGATCGGGATTGCTGCCGAAACATGAGTCCTGCGGGCCAATCCACTGGTCCCAACTGCAATTGACCATGACGGACAGGTCGGGCTATGTAATCCAGACTCCAGACATTGTATGTCGCATTTCCCACAACCTTTCTGGATTGCCTGAGATTATCTGAAATCCGCTGGACAATAAAACCATCTGAAACCAGGTCGGGAGCCTGTTCAACGCGTGCGTTCTGTTCGTAAAGATCGATAGAAAACGCAAAAGGTTCGCCCTCATAAAATTCCTTCTTGGGCAATTTAAGCTGGATGAAAGCGTATTGGCTATAATCGATACCTTTGGTGACCGATAGCTGAGCCGCCTGTGTCTTGACGCTTTTGCCTCCAACCTTGAATTCAAGAGGTGGAATCAGAAAAACTCCCTCCTTGCCGGGCACGATATTCCATCGATAAATCAATGAAACGATCCGTTCCATTCGTCCGTTAAAGATTCGGGTATTCGAACTGGTTTGTTGCCCCGCAAAACCGATTTCCAGACCTTCAATATCCGGAAATTCGGGCAACTGATCAGGCTGACCGTTGACAACCTGCAACTGATAAACAGCTGTTTCGCCGGCGGGGACTTTTGAGGGAGAAATGGTAACACCCGTACGGACATTTTCCGCGGCCCGCAGGGAATCAGGTGAGGCAGCACAAATAAGCACCATCAGGCAGGTGATCCAGCCAACTGAACGTGCGCATTGATATGGAAAAGTCTCCAACATGACGGGCTGCTACAGGGTCACCAATCCTTAAAATTTTTCGGACGATTATTATCCCTGGGTTTGAATATCAATGCCTTTGCTTCATCCTTTTCTGACTCCAACAATTGCATTGCCTGCTGAGGAGTCATGGTTGTAGGCGGGGGAATTTGTTCGGTTCCTTCACCCTCCTGAGGCTGTGAGGAGGAAGCCTCTTTCTCATCCTCCTCCTCTTTGGCTTCAGAAGGTTCGGGTTGCTGTTCCTCATTTTTTTCATCCCCAGAATCCTGCTGGTTCTGATCGCCGTTTTGGGGCTCCTGCTGGTCTTGGTTGGATGAATCTTTAGGCTGCTCGCCTTGGTTTTCTTCAGGATTTTGCTTCTGTTGCTGATCCTGGTCTTGCTGATTTTGCTGAGACTGATCCTGATCGTTTTGCTGCTGATTGTCCTTTTCGCTTTCTTCGTTCTCCTCTTCGTCAGGCTCGTTCTCTTGATCCTGTTGTTGTTGCTGAAGATTCTCCAACTGCATTTTCACATACTGCAGGTTTTCCTGTGCAAGTTGGTCTGATTCGTTCAATTTGATGGCGTTCTCAAACTGGTCAATCGCTTCCTTCCACAATTGTGTTTTCCTCTCAAATTGAGCTTCATTTTCACCAGCCTTATAGAGTGAGTTCCCTCGATTATAGAAGGATTGTTGCTGAACACCCAAATCGGTCGAAAGACTGGCTGCGTCGAAAAACTCCTGAGCTTCGTCAAATTTTAACGCTTTGTAAGCTGCGACACCTGCATTGTAAAGATAGCGTGAGTCTTTTGGATTTTTTGCGGCAAGATCAGCATATACCCTCATCGCTTCACCATATTGACCACGACTCATGAACTCACTCGCCTTGCGCGGTGAGTCTGCCAATGAATCAACAGCTATTGCAAAGCCAATGAATAGTCCCCATTGGAACTTCCACAGATGGACAAGATTTGATTTTTTGATCCTCATTTTCATTTGTATTACATGACTCGAGACCACCGATTCGTATTAATTGCCACAAAACCAGCTTGAATTCAATCTTGGAGGACGTTTGTCATGAGTGGGTCAATACGTTACCTGACTGAATCGTTTCTTTGGGCCTGGGAACTTTTCGTTGATCCGAAATGAACATCTCCGCAGCCAATATTAAAATCGCTAGTCCCAGGGGCCACTGGAAACGTTCAATGTATTGCCTGACCAGACGAGAGGACAGTTCAGACTTGGGTAGCGGTTCCAGGTTTGTTCTGTAAAGTGTCGAAAGTGTGCCCGCATCACGCATCAAGATATAGGAACCGTTTCCTGCCTGAGCAATTTCTTGCAAAAGAGTTTCGTTCAATCTGGATTTGACGGCATTTCCTTCTTCGTCCTTCAGGAAACTGCGCTGATTATCATCCCCAACAATCTGAATCAATTCACCTTCAGGAGTCCCGAGTCCCACAGTGAACACCTGACACCCAGCATCCAGCGCTTTGCGGGCAGCCGCTACGGCCCCCTGTTCGTGATCCTCACCGTCTGTGAGTATAATGATGGCTTTGTAATTGTTATTTTCTTCATCGAATGCGGTCAAAGCACTTTCAATCGCCTCAGCAATGGAGGTCCCTCCTTGTGGAATCACATCAGGACTCAGGATTTCCACACTTTGCTGAAAGGCCTGGTTATCCAAAGTCAAAGGACATTGCAGGAAGGCACTGCCGGCAAATGCAACCAGGCCCAGCCGATCCTGTTTGGCAAGTTCCATCAAATCCAAAGCCGCAAGACGAGCGCGTTGCAGGCGATTAGGGGTCAGATCGGATGCCAACATACTCTTGGAAGTATCCACGGCTACCACAATATCCAGGCCACGCTGAGTTGCCTCCTGCCAGGTGAAACCCCATTGGGGTCGGGCAAGAGAAATGAACAAAAGGGCAACCACAAAGACCAGCAAACCTGACCGTATGTTCTGCTTTTTCCAGGACACTCCAAGGGTCAAGGAAGCCAGTAGTCGCGATTTCACGAATTCCGAAATGAGCAATTTCTTTTTTAACCAAGCCCACCAGAGAAAAAGAATCAGTATGGGCAGAGTTAACAGCATCAACCAAAGCATTCGAACTTCTTCAAATCGAAAGGAATCATCCATGGTATCAGGGAAGTTTTCTCCAAATGGTGTTGTTTAAAATCATTTCCAAAAGCAACAGCACCAGACCCGGAAGTAAAAACCAGGCGGCCAATTCTTCATGTCGAGTGTATTGCTGCATCTCTACTTCGGTCTTTTCCAATGCATCAATCTCGTCGTAAATCTTGCGAAAAGCTTCGCTGTTGTCGGCACGATAATAGGTTCCACCGGTTTGATCGGCGATACCCTTAAGGGTTTCCTCATCAATGTTGACCTTCATTTGAACAAAGGTCGTGCGACCAAACGGATCCTTTTGAGGATAAGGAGCCATTCCTTTAGTCCCGACCCCGATCGTGTAAATTTTAACACCCAGGGCTTCGGCGGCTTCGGCGGCGGTCAGTGGAGGAACTTTTCCCGCGTTGTTTTGACCATCTGTCATTAAAATGACGATTCGGCTTTTGGATTCAACATCTCTCAACCGATTCAATGCAGCCGTTAGAGCAGACCCGATCGCCGTTCCGTCTTCGACGATCCCTAATTGCAATCGGTCCAAATTCAGCTGAAAAAAATCGTGGTCCAAGGTTAAGGGCGCAGCGATATAGGCTCGACCCGCAAAAGCAACCAAGCCAAGGCGATCGTTGGTTCGCTTCTCGACAAATCCCTCCAATACATCTTTTGCGATATCCAGGCGATTGACACGGTCGCCATTCTTTTCAAAATCCATGGCAGCCATGCTCATACTGAGATCCAAAGCGACAACAATATCGATACCGCTGGCCTTAACAGATGTCTTGCCTTCACTCAGTCTTGGACGCGCGATGGCCAGGATACACAGCACCAAAGTCAGCCATCGGAGTCGTATCAAAAACGCCCTCGCGCTGGAACGCTTTAAATTGGCGACCCCTCGCAGCAATGTGACCGAGGAATAAAGGAAAGCAGCTTCCTTGACTTTACGAGCCCTCAACCAGGCAAGGAGTGGCAGCAACAACAACAGAAGAAGGAAATAAGGATGCCCAAAATTGAAGTTCATGATCCTGGCTCTCCTCGAGATGAATGGTCTGCTTCGGATGCTGCATTTGCTAATGAAGTCAACCTCGCTCCCGGAGCTGAAACAGCCTCGGGCTCAGTCTCACTGACAAATTGAATGCCAATGTCGTATAATGACTTCAACTCCTGACCAAGCATGTCCGCCTTCGCAAATTTCGCCAGATCACATTGCTGTAAAAAGGAGTGAAGTGTTTCTTTGTGGGATTCATTGAGAGTTCCTGATCCTTCTAACTCCTCAAAAAACTCCTCCGTGGTGCGCTCTGGTGCCCGGAGATCAAATCGATCTTCCAGATAAAGCCGGATGGCGTCAGAGACCAAACCGCAGAACAATCGCGCATCGTGCAACTGTTCCAGAGCAGCATCCAATCGCCTGCGAGCAAGAATATGTGCGGGAGTGGAGGGCCGGGAAGCTTCCTCAGAGACTCGTTGATCTCTCTTTTTCAAATAATAGCGAGCGATGAAATAAGACAAGATGATCAAGGCCAGAACCAATAAGGCCCAACCGGCATACTCCCATAAGGACACGATCTCCATGGCTGGACGAATGTCATGCAACTCGGAGGGCATGGCATTGGTAGCTGGTGCCGTGGAAGGATCGTCAATGAGCAGAGCTGGACCATTGGTTGTCATCCCCTGGACCTCCTTTTCTCGCGAGTTTCAAAAAACCTTGCCAGGGCGACTTCATAAGAACCATCCGTGGTCAATTGAATGGAATCAATTCCAACTGACCGAAATAGTCGGCCAAGCTCATGCTGGGCTTTTTTTTGTTTGCTGGCAAATGCAGCGCGCTTGCGAGGATCACCCGTGTCCACTTCCATGACCTCACCTGTTTCCGCATCCTTCAAAAGCACGCGCCCAATAGCTGGCAAATGCATCTCAAATCGATCCATCACCTGAACAGCAACCACGTCATGTCTTCGGTTCGCCTGCCTGAGGGCGGTCACTGATGCATATTTCAGCACATCGGAAAGCACCACCTCACGTAAAAGGTGAGCTGAGATTTCACGGCGGGTCGGTGCAGTTTGCCCAATGAAATCCGAAATAACGACGGCTATCGCTTTATGAGTGGTCACACGGCTGAGAAATTCAAGTGCCCGATTGATATCGGTTCCGCGTCGTTTGGGTTGGTGGAAGAGGATCTCCCGTATCACACGCAGTACGTGGAATCGTCCTTTACGCGGTGGTATGTATTTCTCAACTTCGTCCGTGAAAAGGATCAAACCAACTTTGTCGTTGTTTCTAATCGCAGAAAAAGCCAGCACCGAGGCAATTTCCGCGGCCAATTCTCTTTTGGACTGATCCCCCGAGCCAAACAATCCGGAGCCGCTCAAATCAACCACCAGCATGAGAGTCAATTCGCGCTCCTCGACAAATTTCTTGATGAAAGGATGATTCATCCGTGCCGTCACATTCCAATCAATGGTTCGGACATCATCTCCTGGTTGGTATTCCCTGACTTCATCAAAGTGCATCCCCTGCCCTTTGAATACACTGTGATAATGCCCGGCCATCGTCTCGCTCACCAGACGCTTGGTGCGCAGTTCGATTTGTCGAATCTTTTTAAGGATTTCCTTGGGTATCATGAATGGTCAGCGTGCAAAAATTCCAACCTTGCTCAATATGGCTAGCAACTCCGCTGGCATCAAGGCACAGGCAACTCATCAAAGATCGTCTGAATAATGGATTCACTGGTGCGCTCTTCGGCTTCCGCTTCAAAGGTCACGGCCACACGGTGTCGCAAGACATCCATCCCAATACTTTTGACGTCCTGAGGAGTCACATAACCTCGCCCCTTCAAAAAGGCATATGCCTTGGCTGCCAAAGTCAGTGAGATCGTCGCTCTGGGTGAAGCTCCCAGTTGAATAAAATCCCCGAGATCGATGTTGTAAGTATCCGGGTCTCGAGTGCAGCAGACCAGGTCCACAATGTAATCTTTTACCTTGTCATCAATGTAAATGTCATTGATGACCTTGCGTGCGTTCAAGATCTGTTCTCCCTGAACGACCGGTTGGGCAACAGGAGTTGTTCCTGTCCGTGCCATCAGGTCGAGGATCTGACGCTCTTCATCACGCGAAGGATAATCAATGCGCAACTTGAGCATGAATCGATCAACCTGAGCTTCGGGAAGTGGATAGGTTCCCTCCTGTTCAATCGGGTTTTGCGTGGCAAGCACCAGGAATGGTTCCGCAAGTTTGTAGGATTCGCTACCAATAGTAACCTGCCCCTCCTGCATCGCCTCCAGTAAGGCACTTTGAACCTTTGCCGGTGCCCGATTGATTTCATCAGCCAACACAATGTTGGCAAACACCGGTCCTTTGCGAGTGGAGAAATCACCAGATTGCGGATTGTAGATTTGCGTACCAATCACATCGGCTGGAAGCATGTCAGGGGTGAATTGAATACGTGAAAAGTCCACGCTCAATCCATTGGCCAACGCCTTGACAGAGGTTGTCTTTGCCAATCCGGGCACACCTTCCAACAAGACATGGCCATCAGCCAACATTCCGACGACCAGACGTTCGATCAGATATTTTTGACCAACGACAACTTTATTAATTTCACTGAAGAGAGGTTGCAGAAAAGCACTTGCTTCCTTGACTTCATCATTAATGGCACTGATTCCCGTATTCATAAATTAAATTGAGATAAGGACGACTCTGCGAAATATGACATTGAAAGATGTATGACGACTCAATGTATTTTCATCCGATTGCGAAAAACAGGGGCTTGTTTCGATTTTGGAAAGCTTAGAGAGATGATTCTGTTAACCATTAATCCACTCAGCGGTGAGGTCGGAACTGGGCTCTTGCTTCCGGAATCCATTTTTTGAGATCGGCGATACGTTTTTTGTCCATAGGATGTGTCCTCAGGAACCATGGAGTACCTCCGCCTCCTGCTTGTTGATTATATGCCGAGAAACGTTCCCAAAAGGCCACTGACGCTTCGGGTGGATAACCTGCTTGAGCCATCCTGAGAAGTCCCACGTAATCTGCCTCGCTTTCTTGAGTTCGGCTGTGCGGCAAGGAAACCCCAAGCTGTGTGGTCATTCCGTACACGGTAGCTGCAGCGGCCTGAGTTTTAGTATCGTAACCATAGGCGGCCATCCCCGATTGGACCAGAGATCCGCCTAATTGAGTGAGCATGGCTCTCGAGACGCGTTCGTTTCCATGACGTTTCTCTGCATGGGCCACTTCATGCCCTATGACCGTGGCCAGACCGGCTTCATCTTTGGTAATGGGCAAGATCCCTGTGTATACCCCGACTTTACCTCCTGGCAAACAGAAAGCATTTGCCTCCGGACTATCGAAGAGCACGAACTCCCATTGGGCATTGGGTAAATCTGCAACGGCGGCAATTCTTTGCCCAACCTTGTTCAGTAATTCAATTTTGGCTCTGTCATTGCTGATGGGCACATTGGATTTCATGGTCTCGAAATTGCTGAAACCCAGTTGCATTTCCTGCTGTGCCGACAGTAGGATGAGCTGCCTTCGGCCCGTTTCCGGCACGGTCGTACACCCGGCCATCACTGAAACCAACAGGACAGCCTGTAACCATATGAGAATGTTTTTTTGCTTCATTGTGAGTAATTGATCGGGGTTGATGAGGGTTATTCCTACAAATTCAGTTCCATGTCGCGTGTGTAATAAACGATCCTTCCGCAGTTGGAGCAATTGACAATTTCATTCTGAGCCTTACAGGAAACCTGAACCTGTGTGGGGAGTGACATGTGACATCCTGCGCAAACACCGCGATTAATTCCCACAACGACTTTACTTTGTTTCTTTTTGAGCAGTCGATCATACTTGGCAACAACACTTGGATCGATCTTTTCAGCCAGCTGGGCGCGTTCAGTTTCGAGTTCTGCTTTTTCCTTTTGCTGATTGGCTTCTCTTGCTTTGAGGTCCGCAACTTGTGAGTCAGCACGGTCCTGGGCTTCCTTGGCAACGGCTTCGGCTTCTTTGATGGCAACCAATTTGAGGTCATAAACTTCCATCAACTCCAATTCCTGGTCCTCTAATTTTTCGATATCGCTCTTGCAAGTCTCAATTTCCTTATTCAAAGCTTGATATTCTTCGTTCTTTTTTGTCTCAAGCTGTTGAGAAGCATAACGATCGATCTGTTTCTTCTTGGTTTCCACCTCGAGTTCCAGGTCTTTACGCTGAGACTCGACCTGTTGCGCCTCGGTTTTGGCCTGCTTCAAGGCCTCTTTGGAGCTATCAGCCTTGGACAACAAGGCGTTGCGCTCGGGTTCGATTCGAGACAGCTCTTCCTGCAGACGCATGATTTTCTGGTCTCGGTCCTGCAATACCAATAGTTGTTCGATAACATCCAACATGAATTTTCCTTAATGAGCTAAACAATAGAAAGACCAACGGACAGAAGTCAATGCATCGGGTGGTTTTTTGGGATTGCGGATGATGACCTTTTCAGTTCACCTCATGGCGAAATCACTCCGATTCGCATTGAAGAATTCTGATACCTCATGCAGAGTCTGGCCATGTCCCTTGAACCAGGCTGGATTTTCTGCTCAAAGCTGGATGGAAAAGGCAGTTGCTCGGAACCGCCCAGAGATTTTGATCCTTCCGCACCAAACGAAAGAGAGACCGTATGGTTTCATGGTGATTACATGCTTCCTGGAATCCAGGATTGGATACAGCATAAGCTCAAGTTACCGCCCATTTTGATCGAGGCACTCACGGACGAAAATCCCAAACCCAGATGCCTTCTCGCCGATCAAGGAATGCTGATCGTCATGCGAGGCGTTAATCTGAACCCAAAATCCGATCCAGAAGACATGGTGGCTCTGAGGATCTGGATTCAAAAAGGATTGATCCTGACTCTCCGGCATCGTCGGGTCATGGCTGTACAATCTCTCCACAAGAAACTGGAAATGGGAGAAGGCCCCAGGAATACGCATGAATGGCTCACCCAGTTAATCAATTCAGTGTTAAAATTGACGCGGGATGTTGTCGAACAAGTGGATGAACAGGTGGACGAACTGGAGGAATTGCTCCTTGTGGATCGAAACACAAAATCCTGTCCCATTGATATAGCGGATGTCAGACGAAGCATCATTCGGTTGAGACGGCATCTGGCGCCTCAACGAGACTTGTTCATCCAACTTCAAAAAGAACTCCCTTCATGGTTGCCTGCCGAATTCCAAAAATCGTTGAAAGAATTTGTGAATATTTCGGCTAGGTTGCTGGAAGATCTGGAATCCGCAAGAGATCGAGCAGCGATCACGCATGAGGCATGGAACCACCAAGCGACGGAGCGCATGAATCGCACGATTTACCTGCTTTCGATCGTAACCGCCATATTTTTGCCCCTCGGATTAATCACCGGACTTCTGGGAGTCAATATCGGTGGAATGCCAGGTACGGAAAATCAGTATGCCTTCTGGGATTTATGCGGTGTACTGGTCCTCATCGGCCTTCTGGAATGGTGGATCCTGCGGAAAAATCGCTGGCTTTAAAAGCAACGAGGAACACGGACCCCTTCCCTGGCTGGCTTTTGACCCTGACCTTACCTTGGTGCGCTTCCACGATGGCTTTCACCATGCTCAAACCAAGGCCTAGCCCTCTTTGGGATCTGCTTTTGTCTGCTCGATAAAGTCTGTCCCATATTTTTTCCATATCACTCTCCGCGATCCCCATCCCTGTATCCTCCACCTGAAAGACAATTTGATTTTCAATCCGCTCAATACTGGCCGTAATCTTTCCGCCATCAGGTGTATATTTCATCGCGTTATCGATCAAATTGGCAAATACGATTCGGACCCGCTGGGGATCTACTTCCGCCATCATTCCTGCCTGGGAATTCAAAGTTAGCTGAAGAGCCTTGTCTTCGGCCACATGCTCATAGAGATCCATCGTTTCACGTAAAATCTGATCCAAATCGGTCAAAACCAAATTTAATTTCATCACACCGGCTTCAGCTTCTGCCACCGACATGAGCGTATCAATCATGGTCAGGACCCGATCGGACTCTTCCATGCAATCTGCAAGCGCTTCGGAAGCACGTTTTTCTTCGAGGTGACCTTCGCGCAGCGCAGACTCGGCAGCATTACGCAGACGGGTCAAAGGGGTGCGCAAATCGTGAGCCACATTATCCAGTGATTCACGCATCGAGGTGATCAATCGTTGATTATGTTGAAGCATCTGATTAAACAGACGTGCAAGTTGGGTCAATTCATCCTCGGTTTTGGGAAGAGCTACTCTTTGATCCAGTTTACCGGTATCAATGATATTTTGGACCGCTGAACTGATCTGTCGAACGGGTTTCATGCTCCGCCAAGCCAAAAACCCACCGCCCAGAAAACCCAGCAGCACAACCGGCACCATGGCCCCAATAAAAACCTGCCTGAAAGGCTGGAGCCAGGCTTCCTGGTTGTCCATGCTTTTACCAGCCACCAATGTGTAGCCGTTCCATAGCTGTGAATATGCCAGCAGAAGATCTTGTTCATCAGACTCGGGTATTCTCAAAAAATCACGACTTTTAAACACCAAAGGCCCCATCTGATAAGCGTCAAACTCAAGCCACTTCTCTGAAGCTTCCAAAAAGACCTCACGATTGGAAGGGGTGGAGATGCGCACGAAGAAGGACTTAAGTTCTCCGGTCCTTTTCCTCTCCTCCAACCAACGCCGTAACGCGGGGCTTCCTCCATCTCGATAAATCCGCGTATAATCCCGGATCTGGTTCTGAAGTACTTCCAAATCTTTTTGCACGACGGCATTGGCGAGCATCCAGTAGAGAAAGTAAAACATCGCCGCTCCGCTCAGGGTGAAGATTCCGGCGTACCAAAGGTTGAGTCTGAACCCAAACGTTCGTAAGTATTGACTAATTGGGTTTGAGGACATAACCAACTCCACGCATGGTATGGATGCGTTTCTTTTCTGAATCCACCTTGTTCCTCAAACGTGAAACCAGCACATCCACGACATTGGTCTGCGGATCAAAATGATAGTTCCAAATGTGTTCGAGGATCATGGTTTTGGTGACCACTCTACCCTGTTGCCGGATCAAGTATTCCAACAAGGAAAATTCTTTGGGCTGCAATTCGACTTTTTCCTCACCGATAAACACATCTCGAGTCAGAAGATCCATTTTGAGATCTCCACATTCCAGGCGAGTGGGTTCGGAAGTTTGATTGGATCGCCGGATGAGGGCCTGCAATCGGGCCAGTAACTCAGTAAAAGAAAATGGCTTGGTCAGATAATCATCACCACCTGCCTGAAGCCCCTCGATTCGATCGTCCACTGATGCCTTGGCACTGAGGATGAGAACCGGTGTTTGCAGTCCTTCCTTGCGCATGATCCGAATCATCTCTAGTCCGTCCAAGCCTGGCAGCATTCGATCAAACACGGCGGCGTCGAAGGAAAAGGACCGGGCCATGACAAGCCCCTCATCACCATCATGACAAACGTCCACCGCGTAGCCACTTTGTGTCAGACCTTTTTCAAGGAAAGCCGCAATCTTCTTATCATCTTCAACCACGAGTATGCGCATAATGCAATCAGCGAGAACATAGAAGATTGAAAGACTCCTTGCAAACCATCCTCCACGTTAGGAAAGCAGTGTTTAAAGCATTTGACCTGAAGGTTCCTAATCTTGTTGAATACTGGTAAAGCATGAATCTTCGAACCCAGATCAAGTTGACCCTGTTTAGCCTTTGGTGCTTTGCCATACCTGATGAAGGCAAGTGCGAGAACCTGGCTGAACAGGCACAACTTAGGCATCCCATTCGAATGGTCTGGCATTCTGAAATAAAGGATCACCTGGTTGTAGCTAACAGCCGATCCGGAACACTCTCATTGGTGGATGTTGAAGCCCGAAAAGTTGTTACAGAACGACCAGTCGCTGAGAGTATTTCAGATATGATGATGGCTAGAAACCAGGATCAAATCTTGATCCTGGATCCTAAAAAACACGGTCTCCAGATCGTGAACCTGTCCACCAACGATTTTCAATGTTCACCGTCTGATTTTATTCCTCTGGCACATGATCCAAGAAAGATGGTGATACACCCTGAGAAGAATCTCATTGCTGTTGCCTCCAAGTGGTCTCGCCGCATCACCTTACTTTCAAAGGTCATAGAAAATGCAGGCAATACAGGATGGAGATTAGAAGACACGATCAATCTCACCTTTGCTCCGGGCCACCTGGTTTTTGTGCCTCACTCGAATCGTTTACTGATCTCAAGTGCTTTCAATGGACTCTTGATCTTGTTGGACCTGGATACCCAGGAAACCATCCTTTCCTGCGAGTTGCCAATCAACAACATAGCGAATTTGAGCTTTGCCTCGAAACAATCTCCTTCCACGCTTTGGCTTTCCGGTGAATCCCTCAATTCCTACGCCACAACCATGAATCCCGAAGTGACATGGGGGGTTTTAATGGACAATCAGGTTCGTAGCATTCCCATGGAACAATTGATGGATATCAATCGACCAGTGATTCATCTTGGGACGGTTTATGGGATGGGCGATGAGACCGGACCTGGAGGCGATCCTGGGAAAGTGATTGTCAAATCGGACGGAGCTCTGATCACCGCATTGCAGGGGGTTGATCGAATTGCCATACGGCCTCAGCTACCCAGGTCTTACACAGACCGCATCAAGGTGGGCGATCGTCCGATGGATATGCTGCTCAACGAAGATGAAACATTACTTTATGTGCTCAATCATTTTTCAGATTCCATCTCGGTTGTTGACCTTGAAAAACTGGAAACCACAGATCAAATAAGCCTTGGTCCCCAACCAGAATTCTCAAAAGCTGACCTGGGAGAGCGCCTTTTCTTTGATGCCACACTATCATTGCGCGGCTGGTATAGCTGTCACAGTTGCCATACCGAGGGGCATACAACCGGTCTGTTAAATGACAATTTGGGAGACGATCATTTTGGTTCTCCAAAAAGAATATTGTCACTTCTTGGCACCCACTCCAATGCCCCGTTTTCGTGGTTGGGAAAAGTGAATACATTGGAAGGACAGATTTCCAAATCTCTCGAAAAGACCATGCTTCACCGTGGTTCCATCCAGGACAAATCCGAACTTTTAGCCGCTTACTTGAGAACGCTAGAATCACCCCCTTCAGTGAATGTGGCCAGAAGGATACTTAATCCCAAACTCGTTGAGGAAGGTGAAAAAATCTTTCAAAGGGAGGGATGCAACGAGTGCCATAAGCGCCCCAATTACACATCAACAAAAACCTTCAATGTCGGGTTGGTGGACAAGGCAGGAAACTCCGAATTCAATCCACCATCTCTTAGAGGTCTGAGTCAAAGAAATTCATTTCTTCATGATAACAGCGCAAACTCGGTTGAAGATTTACTCTTCAATCAAAAACATCCTGATCCAAGCGGACCAGATATCCACAAAAATGATCGTGCGGCACTACTGCACTTTTTAAACAGCCTCTAAGAAACGATGCGGATGAAATTCAAGAGATTAATCCATGCTGCCATAGGCTGTGCATTGCTTGGCAATCAGGTCCAATCGGAAGATCAACCCCAATGGGGTACTGCCTGGGAGCGTAACATGACTTCGCCTGAGGTTGACCTTCCCTCAACTTTTGATCCCGAGGCAGGAACCAATATCAAATGGAAGATTCCACTTGGCACGGAAGCACACTCATCTCCGGTAGTCTCGGGAGGTCGCGTCTACATCGGGACCAATAACGCAAACCCAAGAGATCCCAAGCACCAAGGTGATCGCGGAGTGCTGATGTGCCTGGATGAAGAGTCGGGGCAATTACAATGGCAACTGATTGTTCCGAAGCGCGATGAAGATCCCTACTTTGATTGGCCTCGCAGTGGAATTTCTTCACCTGCCACCGTCGAAGGTGACCGTGTTTACATTGTAACAAATCGTGGAGAGGTGGTGTGCCTCGACGCACATGGGCTTTCCAATGGAAACCAAGGTCCCTACCAGGAGGAGGCTCGTCACATGACCCCCAAGAAACAAACTGCTCTCACCTTGGGTCCGTTGGATGCAGATATTTTGTGGTTGTTTGATTTAACGAAAGAAGCAGGCATTTGGTCTCACGATGGAGCGCATAGTTCGATCCTGATTCATGGCCCTCATCTTTATCTCAATACCGGAACAGGAGTCGACAACACCCATCGAAAAATCCGTACACCAGATGCGCCCAGCCTGATCGTCCTGGACAAGTCTACCGGTAAATTTCTTGGCAGAGAAAACGAAAAGAACGCGGTCAACATATTTCACTGCACCTGGTCGGCGCCCTCACTTTCCCAAGTCAAAGGAATGCCTACTCTCTGGTTTGCTGGAGGCGATGGCATCCTCTACGGATATGACACTTTACCTTTCTCGCACACCCCCAATTCCGGTCCGTCCGAATTGAACCGTGTCTGGCGATTTGATTTTGATCCTTCTGCCCCTAAACAGGAAGTCCATCGATATCATCAAAACCGCAGAACGGGTCCTAGCAACTTCTATGGAATGCCGGTCATCCAAGGTGATGAGATGTATATCGCTGGTGGAGGTGATCTATGGTGGGGAAAGACAAAAGCCTGGTTAAAATGTATTCGGGTTTCGAGGGATGGTGATGTTTTACAAGACGCTTTGAAATGGAGTTTCCCCTTGGAAAGGCATGTCATGTCAACCCCTGCTGTTACGGATAAACTTATCTTCATTGCTGATTGCGGTAAGAATCTTTACTGTCTAAACAGAAGCAATGGACTTGAGTATTGGAGGCACGAGGCCAAAGGAGAATTCTGGGCTTCACCCTATGTGGCAGATGGAAAGGTTTTCATCGGCAGTCGAAGGGGGGATTTCATGATTTTCAAGGCAGACCCAATCAAACAACAACTCTCGACCATAGACCTTGGCGCTCCCATCAGCGCCACCACCACTGCTGCCAATGGGCGCATTTATGTGGCTACGATGATGGACCTGTATTGCTTGGAGAATGGTGCCGAAAACGGCAACTAAATTCCAAGCATGGCTTTGGCATGTTTGATCGCTGCCGTTCCCCCACTCCCCAACATTCGTGCTATTTCATTCACTCTGTCTTTGGGCGTTAATGACCTGATTTCTGAAATGGTACGATCACCATCGGTAATTTTTTCCACCAAAAAATGGTGAGGTGCAGATGCCGCAACAGGTGCCAGATGCGTAATACTGATCACCTGCCTGCGTCGACCGATTTCCTGCATTTTGATGCCAACAATCCTCCCAGTCTCTCCTCCAACGTTGGCATCAACTTCATCAAAAATCAGAACAGGAACACGATCCTGCTCTGCGAGCACAGATTTCAAAGCCAACATAACCCTCGCCATTTCACCTGAGGATGCGATTCGTTTCAGGGGTCTCATCGGCTCTCCCGGATTTGGACCAAATTGAAAATCAACTTTATCAAGCCCTGAGCTTGAAAGGACACCACTGTTGGAACGAACTTCAATCGTTCTGAGGTCCACCTCAAACCGACTCTGTTTGAACCCTAAATCCTTGAGTTGCTTGACAACCGCTTTGTTCAATTTGGGGATCACTTTTAACCGCGCCTGACTTAATTTCGCCCCAATGTCGGCAAGTTTGCCAAGTGCGATTCCGATCTCACGATTCAATTGAGCCAGCGTTTCCTCCCTGGAATCCAAATCCTCCAACTTCTGCCGTGCTTGTTGCCCGAACTGCATGACCTTCTCCAAAGTCGGACCATACTTGCGTTTCAACGATTGCAACACTGAGATACGTTCCTCGAGTTGAGCCAGCAATCCAGCATCCAAATCCAGAGCGTCCACATAATGCGATAAAGCCTGCTCAAGCTCAGATACCATATGTACGGTTTGTTGGTGCAGTTCGTAGATTTCATTCGATCTAGCATCTAAAGAAGCCAGGGAATCGATGGATCGACCGATTGTTCCGAGCACATCCCAAAGGGATCCTTCCTGATCATTCAAATTAGCCAGCGCATTTTGACTGTGCTCAAGTAACTTGGAAGCATTCAATGTACGCTCGTAATTTTCCTCCAGTTCTCTTTCTGCCTCAGGATCCAGATGCGCAGATTCAATCTCATGAACCTGATGACGGAGCAATTCCAACTGCTGTGCATGGGTTTGATCATCGATAATCAAGGAAGCTTTATGGGCTTCCAACTGACGCACATGATCCAGAGCTCTTGAAAACTCATCCCGTATTGAATCCAACCGGCCATAGGCGTCCAATATCTCGAGTTGCCTGCCACCATCCAAAAGAGATTGATGGTCATGGGGCCCGTGAATATCAACCAGTAATTCACCAATGGTCTGTAGGGCTTCCAAGGTGGTGGGGGAACCGTTGACAAACTGGCGATTGGATCCACTCGTTTTGATGGATCGTTTAAGTATCAAAATACCATCTTCGCAGACCTCCAAGCCGAAATCATCCAGTAAAGGATCCAAATCCTTTTCCACACTGGAAGACTCAAAAACAGCTTCGATCACACATTGATCGGCTCCGGCGCGGATGAGATTTCGATCAGCACGCTGTCCAAGGATCAAGTTTAACGCACCTATAATGATGGATTTTCCCGCGCCAGTTTCGCCGGTAATGATATTGAATCCGGGTTGGAGCTCCAAAGTCAAATCAGTCACCAAAGCAAGATTCTTGATGCGTAATGTCGTGAGCATTGAATAAAAGATCGTGACCAATTTGCCTTCCGTGCTAGGTTCACGCCAAGCATAAATATCAATGAGGGACGGAGAATTATCAGATAAGCAGTTAAAGGTCGTGTTTTTGGGATCAGGCACTTCGCAAGGGGTGCCTATCATCGGTGTTGACTATTCCCCAGAATTCCTCAATAACCCCAAGAACCATCGCACACGCCCTTCCATTTATGTAGAATCCAAAGAGGTTCGAATTTTGGTGGACACCACTCCCGAGATGCGCATGCAGGTTCTGCGGGAAGGAATCAACCATGTCGATGCGGTCTTGATTACTCATGCTCATGCCGACCATATCATGGGAATGGATGATTGCCGCAGGTTTTGCCAGCAATCGAAAACTCCCCTTCCCTTGTATGCGAATGCGTTCGCCATGGAGAGTATTCAACGTGTTTTTGAATATGCTTTTATTGGAAATCCGATTGCCAAAGGGTATTTTCACCCGGAGCCACATATCGTGGATGGACCTTTCCGTTTAGGTAACATCAGCATCACACCCGCGCAGCTTCCCCACGGAAAAATCACTTCCACTGGATACATTTTTGCGATCGACAACCAACCTTTGCTGGCATACCTGACCGACTGCAAAGAAGTTCCCGACGACATTATTGAACAAATTGAGGGTATTCCTGTGGTGGTCCTTGATGCACTACGCTTTCAACCGCACCCGACGCACATGTGCTATGACGAAGCACTGACCGCTGCACGTCGAATACGTGCCAACCAAACCTGGTTCACTCATTTAACCCACGATTACGATCACGATATCCATCAGGCCGAATTACCTGAGGGGGTCGATTTGGCCTATGACGGCCTGCAGTTCATGATCGAAGATCAAAAATTATCATACGCATGACTTTTTACCCAAACACTTTCATGAGACTCTACAAACGCGCATTGATTCAATGCGGTATTTCCATCCTCAGCACCTGGACATTCCTGAACTTAAATGCAGAGGTATCGGGCCTGGGAAAGAGTGTGGTCATCGTCTTCAATAAAAATGTAACAGAATCCAAGGAAGTAGCGGAACATTATGCAGACCGCCGCGGTGTACCCGAAGATCAGATACTCGGATTGGATACAAGCAAGTCCGAATCGATTACCAGGCAGGAATTTCAAACAACCCTGTATGAACCGATCTTTCAGTTCTTAAAGGATAACGAACTTTTTGAGACCGACTTTGAACTGGTACCCGCCACACGCGAACGTGCGGGAATGGTGTATCAAAACCTCACCAAATCTAAAATCAGGTATCTGGTGCTGTGTTATGGAGTGCCCGTTAAAATAAAAGAAGACAAAGCACTCACCGAAGCTGCAGAAGAAGCCATGAGGGTGGAACTGCGTTATAATCGGGCTGCCGTGGATCATGAACTGGCATGGCTGGGGCGAGATCCCAAACGAGTCGTACTGGCGGGCCCCATCGAGAACCCAATATTCGGCACACAAAAAGCCATGGATATCAAACCCGAAAATGGGGTGATGATCGTGGGTCGATTGGATGGACCAACCGCGGATATAGCGAAGGGACTGGTGGATAAAGCCATGGAGGCAGAAGAAAACGGGCTGTGGGGTAGAGCCTATTTTGATGCTCGCGGTTTGAAAACAGGGGCTTATCTTCAGGGAGATACCTGGATTCGAAATGCGGCACAACTGGCAGCACGAGCCGGATTTGAAACCACCCTGGATGATCAAAGCAAAACTTTTGCAGCCGGAGATCCCTTAAGTCACATCGCATTCTATGCCGGCTGGTATAATGCGCATGTGTCCGGACCGTTTAGTCGTGATGAGGTTGAATTTGTCCCCGGTGCCATTGCTTACCATTTGCATTCATTCAGCGCATCCACGCTGCGCACAGCAGACAAACACTGGGCTGGCCCGCTCCTGGCCAAGGGGGCGACCGCCACCATGGGATGTGTTTATGAGCCCTACCTTGGAGCAACACCTGACATCGGAGTCTTCTTCGAACGATTACTCATGGGATTTAGTTTCGGAGAAGCTGCCTATGCATCTCAAAGAGTCCTGTCCTGGCAAACAACGGTGGTTGGAGATCCCCTCTATCACCCTCTCAGCAAACCTGTTGAATTACTTCAGATGGAACTCACTGAGAAAAAGAGTCCCGATCTCGCCTGGATAAGAGTCATCGCGGCCAACCAGGCCCTTCAACAAGGAGCTGAAAAAACAGCGGTAGTAGAAGCTCTCGAAAAGGACCTTCTGGCACAAACGCACCCTGTGTTATGCGAAAAAATGGGTGACCTTTATTTCAGCCTGAATCGCAGTGAGGAGGCAAAAACCGCCTATGAACGGACCTTGAAATTAAAACCGACGCGTAACCAAAGAAATCGCCTGCTCCTGGCTCTGGCTGCTCTCGAGAGTCAAGCCGGACAAGCCGATTCCGCACTCGACCGCATGGAAGAGCTGCTTGTTAAAGATCCTGATTACCCGGAGAAGACGAAATTACTTCAGACCATGAAAGCTTTGGCTGAACAAGCAGGATTAAAGGAACGTGCCGTGCAAATAGGAGAGAAACTAAAGAGCGAGGACACCATTCAATGATGTAAAGTGTCAGCTTGAGGTCATGATCCCGAATGATTCCTGGCGTTTTCAAAGATCGGCAAGGTTAGCATTCGGCAACAAAACTACTTTAAAGGAGCACTCAGCCAAGTTACATTCAATGTTATTAACCTCATGACAAAAAGCTCGGTGATCTTAAATCTGGAAAAACCTGAATATCTCAGGTTGAAAAGTCTTTTTCTCATTAAATCCTTCGTTTGTCTCTACTTGTTCATTTCGACCGCCTCAAGCGGTGATGCTGCCGAAAAGGTTGATTTTAGCAGAGACATCAGCCCCATCCTTTCTGACCGGTGCTATGCTTGCCATGGTCCAGATAACGAGGGACGCAAAGCTGGCTTGAGATTGGATGTTGAAACTGATTTATCCCGTGAAGCGGACAGCGGGCTTCCCGTTCTAAAACCAGGTGATCCCGAAAACAGTGAATTATTCCGCCGTATCATGTCAACGGATCCGGATGAAGTCATGCCTCCACCGGAATTTCTTGTTCCTGTCACCAGTTCGGAAAAAGCGCTCATCAAACGTTGGATCGAAGAAGGTGCTGAGTGGTCCGGTCACTGGGCATTTCAGAAAGTTGAAATGCCTTCGATCCCAAACATCCCTACAGAAATAAAAACACGTAACCCTATTGACCATTTTGTTGAGGCTAAACTGATGGAAGAAGGTTTGGCTTCAAATCAGGAAGCTGGCCGTGAACGTTTGTTGAGGAGAGTGACGCTGGACTTAACTGGATTACCTCCGTCGACAGAATTACGAGAATCTTTTTTAAACGACAATCATCCGTTGGCATATGAAAGACTGGTGGATCAATTACTGGCATCTAACAGATTCGGTGAGCGTATGGCCATGGATTGGTTGGATGTCGCAAGGTTTGCAGATACCTATGGATATCAGGCCGACAGGTTCAATCACCTGTGGCCCTGGCGGGACTGGGTGATAAAAGCTTTCAATGAAAATCTCCCTTATGATCAATTCATCATCCAACAAATGGCTGGCGATTTGGTTCAACAACCCAGCCAGGACACGATTTTGGCGACCGCTTTTCATAGGAATCATCGACAAACCAATGAGGGTGGGAGCACTAATGAAGAGTTTCGGGTCGAGTATAATGCCGACCGTTTGAAGACAACTTCACTGGCTTTTCTGGGACTCACCATTGAGTGCGCACGTTGTCATGACCACAAATATGATCCTATCTCACAGGCGGATTATTACAGCATGTTTGCTTTCTTCAATAGCACGGACGAATCAGGTTTATACTCGCATTTCACGGACGCCATTCCGTCACCAACTCATTTCCTCTACAAGGAAGGGCAAAAAGAACTTCACGAAAAATTGAAAGCCCGCATAGAACAACTGGAATCAGAGGAAACTCAAATACGTCAACAAGCTCAGGAAGCATTCCAACAATGGTGGAGAGAGACGGATGACACATTGATGGATCCCAACGAAGAGCTGGTTGGTTATTTCGATTTTGAGGAGAAGCAGAAAGATGGCTATGCTAATCAAGCCAAGGAGGGTCATTTCGGGAAAGTGAGTGACAATCCACGCCAAGTGGAAGGGCCGAAAGGCAAAGCTCTGCTTTTTGATGGAGAAAATTCGATCAATATCAATGAAGTCGCGAATTTTGACCGAACACAGCCTTTCTCGATGTCTGCATGGATCCGTATCCCTGAGGAGAGAGAGCGCAACATCATACTACATCATTCAAGAGCAGGCTCAGATGCAGGCAGCAGAGGATACGAGCTCTTGCTGGAAAACGGATACGCTTCTTTTGCTCTCATCCATTTTTGGCCGGGAAATGCCATCAAAGTAAAAACCTCGGAAAAATTGCCGGTGCAGGAATGGTTACATCTTGGTTGGAGTTATGATGGTTCAAGCAAGGCCTCAGGTATCCGTCTGTTTGTTAATGGTGAACGAGTATCCACTGAGGTGGAGAGAGATTCTCTCTACAAGGATATCACCTACAGCAGCAAAGTCCCCTTACAAATAGGGGCTCGGTTTCGTGGACGCGGCTTCAAAGACGGTCAACTGGACGAACTTCGCATTTTTAAATCTCAACTTTCGGACACTGAAATGCTGGCAGTCTTCAAAGAAACGAAATTTAAAAAGCCAAATACACCGACTGAGACAAACAACAGTTGGTTTGACTACTGGCTTTCAAAACACCACCCCCCCTATCAGGAATGGTCCAAGAAGCTCCAGAAAGCCCGTAGTGACGAAAACAAACTCATCCAATCTGTCACTGAAATCATGGCAATGGGAGACATTCAAGGTGGGCGTAAAACTTATATTCTGAGGCGAGGCCAGTACGATTTACCGGGAGAAGAAGTCAAAGCAGGCACACCTGAACGGATTCTTCCCTTCAATCCTTCCTGGCCAAGGAATCGATTGGGATTTGCCAAATGGCTGACTTCGCCCGAAAACCCGCTCACCTCCAGAGTGGTTGTCAATCGTTTCTGGCAGATGTTTTTTGGAAAAGGGATAGTTGAAACGGCGGAAGATTTTGGCAGTCAAGGTTCCCAACCCACGCACCCTGAGTTACTCGATTGGTTGTCGGCCTGGTTCATGCAAAATGGTTGGGACACGAAAGGTCTGTGCCGATTGATTGCGACTTCACAAACCTACCGCAAGGAATCCATCCCCACGAAGGAAATGATGGCTAAAGATCCTGAAAACAAATGGTTGGCGCGAGGTCCCAAACAGCGACTCATGGCCGAAATGATCAGAGATCAGGCCTTGAGTGCAGCAGGAATTCTCTCAAGGAAACTGGGAGGCCCCAGTGTGAAGCCTTATCAGCCGGCCGGTGTCTGGAAAGAGGTCTCGGGTGCGACTTACCAGCCATCCAAAGGAGAAGGTCTCCACCGTAGGAGCCTATACACTTACTGGAAAAGGACGGCTCCACCTCCGGCAATGTTAACGTTTGACGCTACTTCGCGTGAAGATTGTATCGCGAGAAGGGTTCCGACCAACACGCCACTGCAAGCTTTGGTCTTACTGAACGACCCACAGTTTGTCGAAGCCGCACGCATGCTGGCCCAACGCATGTTGATTGAAGGAGGAGACACTCTGAGGGATCAAATTTCCTTAGGATTTCGTGCCCTGTTGTCGCGGGAACCGAGTGGAAGAGAGCTGAACGTTCTCGAAAAAATTTACAGCGAAAGATACGAGTCGTTGCAAAATTCACCGCTAGATTCCGAAGAAACTGAATCCATCGAATCGGTGGGAGTGCTGAGCTGGAAAGAGGGACTGGACCGCCAGCAACTGCAAAGCTTGACAGCGGTTGCTCTGGCAATGCTGAACATCGACGAAGCCGTCGTACGGAGATAATGAAAAGAACAGGTATTCCTATGAATTCTCAATACAACACACATTGCAACCAGTTCGAAACTTACACATCGCGCCGGTCATTCCTTTCCCGATCAGGCATGGGGCTCGGAGCCATGGCCTTGGGGCAACTGATGGCTAAGGAGCAAAAATCCTCCTCATTTCAAGGAATATTAGAGAGCCCTCACCACGCCCCAAAAGCCAAGCGAGTCATCTACCTTTTCATGAGCGGGGGGCCATCGCAACTGGACCTTTTCGATCACAAACCGATCCTCAATGAAATGAACGGAGAGGATCTGCCTGATTCAGTTCGGATGGGCCAGAGATTGACAGGAATGTCTGCCAACCAGGCCAAACTTCCCATGGCCGGCTCCATATTTAAATTTGCCAGACACGGTCAATCAGGGGCTGAAATCAGTGAACTCCTGCCCCATACCTCAAAAATTGCCGACGACATCTGCATCGTTCGTTCTCTTCACACAGAAGCCATCAATCACGATCCAGCCATCACCTTTTTCCAAACTGGATCGCAACTCGCAGGACGCCCATCCATGGGATCGTGGCTTAGTTATGGCCTCGGTTCAGAGAACGCAAACTTGCCAGCGTTTTGCGTCCTGATCACGAGAAACAAGGGAGGCCAACCTCTGTACGCAAGGCTGTGGGGCAATGGTTTTCTTCCTTCCGTTCATCAAGGCGTACAGTTCAGAGCAGGAAAAGATCCTGTGCTTTACCTCGAAAACCCTACTGGTATTACACAATCGCAAAGACGATCCATGCTGGATCAGTTGCGCAGACTGAACGAAATTCAGCTCGAGACTGAAAATGATCCTGAAATAGGCACGCGCATAGCGCAGTATGAGATGGCCTACCGAATGCAAACATCGGTTCCTGAAGTCATGGACCTGAGTGATGAACCGGATTCCACATTCAAACTCTATGGAGAAGATGCTCGTAAACCTGGAACTTTCGCTGCGAATTGCCTTTTGGCCCGCAGACTGGCTGAGCGAGATGTGCGATTCATACAACTGTTTCATCAAGGATGGGATCAACACGGCGGACTGCCCCGAGGACTCACCAACCAGTGCAAAGAAACCGATCAAGCTTCTGCCGCTTTGGTAACAGACCTGAAAAGAAGGGGGTTATTGGATGACACAATTGTGATTTGGGGTGGCGAGTTCGGGCGCACAAACTACTCTCAAGGTAAATTGACGAAAACGGATTACGGCAGGGACCACCATCCACGCTGCTTCACCCAGTGGATTGCTGGAGGCGGTTTCAAGGGAGGACAGACCTATGGAGAAACCGATGAATTTGGTTATAACGTGGTTAAGGATGCCGTGGAAGTTCATGATTTACACGCTACCTTATTACACCAACTCGGCATTCATCACGAAAAGCTGAACTTTAAGTACCAAGGAAGGCGTTTTCGATTAACAGATATTAAAGGGCATGTTGTACAACCACTATTAGCCTAACAATTCTCCTTAAAAAACCCTTGACCAAGGGGCATCATTTGGTTTAAAAACCGCCCTCGTTGGAGCTAAGGGGACGGTCCACATCGGACAACAAGGCAACAGTTTCAACACTTGAACGAACACTAGTAGTTCATGGATTTACCATGAGCGGACTGGTGTTTTTTTTTGACCTAGAAAATTGAAAGCCTGCACAGGCATCTGAAAACTGAATATGATAGCATCTGCCGAGTTGATTGAACAACCCACCTACGAAGACATATCCATGCACGCCTATTTCCTTTGGGAAAAAAATGGCAAACCCCACGGGAGGGACGAGGAATTTTGGCTGGAAGCCGAAAGCAACCTGTTGGCTCAAATCGAAAACCAGATTGAGAGAAGCAAACGGGAATCCAAGAAAGTTGCCCCGACAAAACGTTCAACTTCCGCTAGCAAGACCCCGGCTTCAAGATCACGAAAAACCACCTCAGCCACTGCGAAATCAGCAAGTGTCAAAAAGACCTCACGAACCGCTTCCGCACCCAAAAAAGAAAAGGTCACAGCGAAGGCAAAAGTGACTACCACAAGCAAATCCAGCTCTAAGACGACGGCAACTACGAAAGCAAAATCCACAGCCAAACCTAAAACGCGAGCGAAGGCTGGAACAGCAAAAGCGAAAAAAACGAAGTAAATCTTTGAAACTCGACTGATTCTCAACTCACAGATCGGGTAGAATTTGAATGGCCTAACCGCCATTCAAAAATCAAGGACACCGCAGGAGGGTTTTACACCCTACCAAGAAAGCCGAAGGAGTAAATTCCTTCGGCTTAATTGTGTAACCTTTTGGCTTGAAGGAGGTTCAACCGGAAAGTTATTTCATAAATATTGACGTAGGTCCTGCTTGGGAATTTTACCTGCCAACATGAACAGATCAGAATTCTGAGTCCACCCGACAGTGGTCCATCCATCCGACTCCTGCCAACTTGGTTCCAAATGCTGCTCTGGATGAGCCATTTTCATGTCATGGAAAACAAAAAGGTGAACGCTTCTGAAATCAGCCAGTCGAAAACATATGAGTGTCACCTTCTGACCATTCCAATCCATCACTTTGCAACCATATGTGGGTAAATCAGTTAAACGACGAATGGGTTCGGTTTGCAGAGGAGCCACCCCATTGGTATCCAACCAGGCTTTTAAATCCGAGAACCGGTTGGATTCATGGTCAAACGAATGCCCGATAACATTAAGGTGAGCCATGATTTCAGATCTGAAATAAGCAAGGTCATCAGCGGAACGATTATTTTGAATGGCGGTAAATAATATGGCTCCAACCAGAAACACAGCCACTGCCCATTTAATCAAACTGCCGGTCCAAGCTGTGGGCGCGGGCTGAACAACCTTATTGGCAACGAGAATACTGGACAACAGATCTTCGGGCGGCCGTTCCGCCGATAGTTTTTCTGCGAGAACATGATCGATGGCTCTCTCCTGTTCGAACCATGTTTTCAGTTCCAGATTCTGATCCACGAGTTGCAGCGCCTCCCTGAACTCAGGCAGAGAGGCATCCTGACCATCCGGACGATATGCCTGCAAAATAAATTTAGCCTCTTCGATAGTCATCATTATTTGAATTTAAAATGTTTAGCGGGTTCCATTTCCTGACTTTGAATCACCTAGCGCTTCAGGATTAAATCGAACGATCTTTTTTTTAGAATCTCCTTGTTGCCCTGCATTGATAAATTTTCGCAATAGAGCCTTACCTCGGGACAGTCTGGACATCACAGTTCCAATGGGAATATTCAGAATTTCTGCAATCTCCAGATAAGAATGCTGCTGCAAGTAAAACAACGTCAATGGGGCCCGATAAGTTTCATCAATACTTTGCAGCATGTGCACCACGGTGTCGCTGTCCAGTTCGTTGACAACATTGGGAGTGATATTTGGCAATACATGCTCCACTTGTTCCACCTCGATATGAGGAAATCGCGTTTGCTTGCGTCGCGAACCTAAAAATTCCCGATATAACGTCGTAAAAAGCCAGGATTTGACCTTGGATTTGTCACGCAATTGATGTCCCTTACTCGCCCACAAGAAGAAGGTCTGCTGGGTCAAATCACAAGCATCATCGCCATTGCGTGCGAGGCTGTAAGCAAATCTGTACAAGGCTTCATAGAATTCCTTGACGATTTCCTCGAATGTCTTTTCTGTTTTGACTGCGGCACTCATGACGTCTCTGAAAATAATTAGCTACAATCCAAAAGGACGCTATTCGTGTTCCTTCCCGCACAATGACGAATTTCCCATGTTAACCAGAGATTCCCTGAGCATATTTATTCCAAGGTAATTAGAATCAATGGATTTTTCCATTAAGAATTTGTTTTCCGCTTAGGATTGCTTTGGAGCCAGTAGATGGTTAGGTTACGTCCATTGAATATCATCATGAAGTTTAGTGTCATCATTTTGATCAGCTTGTTGCCGTGGATTGCCATGGCTCAGAACGGGGATAAGGCCGGGGAAGCTCAAGCTCCCGTGCCGGAGCACTTGCGATTGCCGCCCTCCCCCCCATTAATGCCGGAAGATGCCCTTGCCTCCTTCCAACTGCCCCCGGAATTCGCAATTGAACTCGTTGCCTCCGAGCCGCTTGTTGGAGATCCGGTCGCCATGGAGTTTGATCCGGATGGTCGCATCTGGGTTGTCGAGATGCGGGGTTACATGCCTAATATCGAAGGCACGAACGAACAAGAATCCGTCGGTAGAATTGTTGTCCTTGAAGATACTGACAAGGACGGTCGAATGGATAAGTCAACTGTTTACCTGGACAACCTGGTCATGCCCCGAGCGATAGCCCTTATCGATGGTGGACTAGTTGTCGCTGAACCTCCTCGACTCTGGTTTTGCAAGGATTTGGATGGAGATTTGAAATGTGATGAACGGATTGAAATCGCAGATGATTACGCCACCCAGAACGATCCAAAACACGGCCTGAGATCAAATCCGGAACATGCTTCCAACGGGTTGATGTGGGCTCTTGATAACTGGATATACAGCGCCAACCACACCACTCGATTCCGTTATTCAAAAGGCGAGTGGAGTCGTGAACAAACTCATTCCAGGGGTCAGTGGGGTATCAGTCAGGATAATTACGGACGTATTATCTATAACTCCAATAGTGACCAGTTGCGAGGTGACTTAATTCCCTCACAATACTTAAGACGCAACACAAACTACCGTGATGCAAGAGGTGCAAGTGTACGTATCGCAACTGATCAAACCGTTTGGCCAGCACGCATCAATCCAGGCGTGAATCGAGGATACCGCAGAGGCACCTTGCGCGAAGATGGCACTTTGGCCCGTTACACAGGCGCATGCGGCCCCGTTATTTATCGCGGAAACCAATTTCCCCCTGAATACATTGGAAATTCATTTGTATGCGAACCCACGGGGAACTTTGTTCGTCGAAATATCCTGACAGAATCGCATGGGGTGCTGAATGCAAAGAATGCGTATGATCAGATGGAATTTCTTGCATCAACAGATGAGAGGTTCCGACCAGTCAATGCCTACAATGGCCCGGATGGAGCGTTATATATCGTGGATTTCTACCGCGGACTCATCCAGCACCGCATCTACCTGACTTCTTTTTTGAGGAATCAAATCGAGGATCGCGGGTTGTATGAACCCATCGGATTGGGACGTATTTATCGGGTTGTCTATAAAGGCAAAAACACCAACAAAGTAACTGCCATGTCGAGCATGAGCAGCACTCGCTTGGCCAAGCAACTGGCTCACCCCAATGGCTGGAATCGCAGCACCGCCCAAAGATTGCTGGTTGAAAAACAGGATCCTGAAGTGAGGCCTCTTCTGGAGCAAATGGCAACCGGACATCGTAATCATCTCGCTCAAATTCATGCACTTTGGACTCTTGAAGGAATGGATGGCATCAGTTGGGAGATTCTCAAAGAAGCTCTGAAGGCCGACCATCCGAAAGTACGATCAAATGCCATTCGATTGTCTGAGCCTCTCCTGAATTCCTCCATCAAACCCGTCGTACTGGAGCAAATTTTGAGTCATCAATTCGATGTCCCAGAAGTCCAACTGCAACTTGCATTGAGTTTAGGCGAAACAAGCGGCGCTGCAGCACTCAAGGCGATGGCCTCCATTTTAACCCGCAACTTAAACCACCCTTACATGCGCAGCGCAGTGCTGTCAGGTACCCAGGGCAAAGAGGCAGCCCTGTTGGAGCTACTCCTCACCCAGTCAAATTGGTGGAGTCAACAAAACTCTCAAGCGGCAGAAAGTATTTATAACGAATTAGCAAAATGCATCATCCGTTCAAGGGATGCAGAGGCCATCAAATCGTCATTTGAGTTGGCAGCGGAGGCGGACAGCCTGACATCAAGGGCACTTCTGAATGGATTTCGCGAATCCGCCTTCAAACGATCCCAAGGTGAGTGGGTTCCCGACGGCAAACCAATCACTCTCGGAGAACCTTTGGAAGCCTTGACTCGTTTAGCTTCCTCAACTGACAAGAAAAGTGCAGAATTGGCCAAGTTGCTTTATGACGCCTTCACCTGGCCAGGCAAAGCCGAGCTTAAGACGACCACGCCGGAAGTGGTTGCACTGACTGAAGAACAGCAGGCGCGCTTTGACTCTGGTCGTGATCTTTACATGATCAGTTGTGGTGCCTGTCACCAGCCACATGGTCTGGGGCAGGACGGACTAGCTCCGCCACTCAAGGACTCCGATTGGTCAACAGGTTCCAAGGAACGCATGATCCGCATTGTGTTACACGGATTACAAGGTCCCATTGAAGTTCAAGGCAAAAAGTGGGAGCTGGTGATGCCCGGGTTGGCCGTTTTTGACGACGAACAAATCGCCTCCATCATGACCTATGTGCGCCGCGAATGGGGTCACACCGCAAGCCCGGTGGATCCGGAAGAAGTCAAGGCCATTCGAGATCAGTATCCTGGCCGTGAAGACATGTGGACGGTTGAAGAACTATTGAAAATCCAATGATATGTTCCGGCTCGACGATAAAATCACATTGGTCACGGGAGCAGGCTCAGGAATTGGTGAAGCCATAGCTTGTCTGTTCGCCAAGTCAGGTGCTTTTGTTGGCGTCATTGACAGGGATAAGGAGGCAGCGGAATCAACGGCTAAAACCATTCAGAATGAGGAAGGCAAGGCCCAGGCTTACCATCTTGATGTAACGGATGCCGACGCTTGTAATGAACTGGCCGAATCGATTCAGGAACAGTTCGGACACATTGATGTGTTGGTAAACAATGCCGGTATTGGCCATGTGGGAACCCTGCTTGAAACAGAAGCAGAGGATCTGGACAGAATGTATGACGTGAACGTCAAGGGTGTCTTCAACATGACCAAAGCTGTCCTGATGGACATGGTGGGTTGCGGAAAAGGAAACATCATTAATTTAGCATCCATTGGCGGTGTGGTTGCCGTCCGGGATCGGCTTGCCTATTGCACGACCAAATTTGCAGTCGTGGGTTTCACCAAATGCATTGCACTCGATCACGCTTCAGAGGGCATCAGATGTAATTGCATCTGCCCGGGACGCGTCGAAACTCCGTTTGTGAAAGCTCGGCTGGCCGAGTATCCTGACCCAGATAAGGCCTATCAGGAAATGGCCTCCACTCAGGCCCTGGGCCGCATGGCAAAGCCCGAGGAAATTGCATCAGCGGCACTGTATCTCGCAAGTGATGAATCCGCCTTTGTTACCGGCACCCCTTTCCTCATTGATGGGGGTTGGAGTGCCGGAAAATAATTTCCTGACAGTTTTTCCCTCCTGAAGGGGCAGAAGGCTGATCTGCTAACCTGGAGAAATTAAGTTAATTTGTCTTAAAGGCTTCCCTGATCCTGTCCGTGAGGAAGTGAGTCAGGTATGACATAAACTCCTGTTGTCATCTTTAAGGGCACGGGGCTTTTTGGATGTTTAAACGTGAATTCCAACATGAACGCCCGCCATCCTTTTTCAGGACCCTTGACTTTGATTTCATAAACAAGCTCAGATTCGTTTTTTGCCTGAACAGGTTCGGAATTCCAGGTGCGACCTATGGTGTCCACCCGGAAATCCCTGGCATTGGGATTGTCTGCCTGCCAGAGCTTGACTTCAGTGGGTGAACCACCCTCCACCTTTGCTGAAAGATGACCGGGAGAAGGAGATTCCCAAGTGATCTTTGGGATTTCAATGTTGTGAAGTATCGAGAAATAACCAGCCATCAATGTTTCCCAGGCATCCGTTTCTCTAAGGCTATGTTCTCCGTTTGGGACGTAACGAATATTTTTTGGCCCTGTTAATTGGTCGTAATAAAAACGCCATGAATCAGGTAAAAAGAACTGGTCTCCAGTGGCATTGATCATGAATTTTGGCATGGTCAACCGATCGCGATACTCAAAGGGTTCCACGATCTTCATGAGTTTTTCGTACTCGGGCGAATCCTGCCAGTCCATGATTCCCATAGCTTCATAATCCCCCACGGCCGGAGCATAGAACCCGTAAGCCTTGAAATGATGTTTAAATGAAGGAACAACATTCAACATATCAATCACGATGGGAAAGATGGCTCGAACTCGTTTGTCCACGGCAGCAGTGGTCCAAGTGGTCCACCCTCTTTTAGAACCACCAGCCACCACAAAATCACGCACCGAAACCTGCCCTCCCTGTTCACTCGAACAGAAATCAGTGACAGTATCCATGGCTCGAACAGCGGCCTTCGTCATGGGAAGTCGTGCGGGCCATTTATCGTCTCCTGTCCGCAAGTATTTATCCCAGGTGTAGGCGATCATGGCGTCTTCGTACCTTTCCTCTCCATCATCGGTGAATACCAGTGGCTGGTTCGGTATCATCTTCAATTCCGTAACCACCGATCCACTTGCTTCAGCGACCTTGACCAATCGCTCATCAGGCTTGTCTGGTGCCTCACTCTTGTTGCTCCCTCCCCCAATAAACAATAGCGAGGTATCCGAAAGCACGTTTCTGGGAACCACGACGTTGAGCCAATGTTTCCAAATGGGTCGATCCACTTCATCCGAAGTGAGCCATTTCTGTGAAGTCATTTCAAGGACGTGAACATTCACATCCGCAACCTTCATGGACCTGACCAATCGATAGGAATAATTTGAATCTTGCTGATACACGTAGCGGTCCAATGCGGTACCTTCAGGTTCTCGTGCATTCGAATGTTGGGCAGCGCTGGTATCAGCTGTCATGATCATAAAGCTCAGAACCATACTTCCAAGCAGGCGATTAATTGTATTCTTTTTCATGTTCAAAAATTTCAATTTGATAAACATCAGTTGATGTCAGTGCATTTCAACATCGCAGTGCCCAATTCCACCCACAAAAAAATTGAACTGAACATTGGGGTGATCAGCCAGCAACGACATCGGCACTGAACTGTCGGTAATCCCCTTGGCTATCATCAAGGTGGTCAAACGTTGACCAAACGGATTATCGTGGGTTCCAGCATGCCATATCGATACTTTCTCAGCCTGCCAGGTTTCTTTTGGTCCGACGGTAACGGCCTGTGTTGGAACCATTGAAATGTTGCCCCCACCTGAAGTTCTGGCATTTTGAGCGATGGTTAAGGGGTGCAGTTCCACTACCCGGGTAGAGAGCTTGCGGTATTCGTCAGGACTCGGGGGTGCGTCCTTATGTTTACCTTTTCTTCGAAGCGGATCATTAAAAGCCCAATGTTTGACATCGCCCTGCCCGCCCTGCATCAAGGCACACCTGACTCCATTCCAGGACTTCTTGTAGGACGAAGTATCTGCTTTGGGGAAATGCAGGTTTTGATCAGGAATCCTGAGTGGTTTGCGAATGCGATTAAAACACAATTCTCGATCGGCTCTTTCAAAACTGAGCGGGTGTGTCACGTCCACTTCTTTCCCATCCACACACCATTCGTCCATGCCCCAAAAATGCCCTGAACGAACATCCACTCCCAAATCATTGACCAATCTCGCAACAAGTGGAAGTTGTTCGGTGGGGCCAATTGGACCGCAAATACCTACAGGATTATCGGGTGTGGATCGCTTCCAGGCGTCTATGTATTCAAGAGCTTCAGCCAAATAAAACTCCTCCAGTGTGTCGTAGAAAACAATTTTAAATCCAGGGCGTGAAAGCCCTTTCAATTTGCGAGCGGTCAAAGAGGCCGCGTCCTGGATCAACGCATCATCAAGTGTCGTATAATCCCACCAATCAGGAGCAATTTGGCTTAATCGTCGTGGCATACGTGGCATTGTCCTTTTGCCAAGCCTAAAGGTCAAGAATCGGTTATTCGTGATCCAAAACTAGCTTGATACTTACAACCCGCATGCACCACAAAATCCTGCTGCGAAACGCTGGTGGGAAAAAATCATCAATCAGGGCCAGTTAATTGGCATTCCACTTGAGGTGGCATTTGGTTTCATACGCATTGTCACTCATCAAAAAATAGGTAAGGCAACTGTCTCCATGGATGAGGCATTTTGCAACACCTTCAGTGAAGCTCCAGGCAAGGAAACCAGATAAATGCCAAATTTTTGGCTTTTAGGACAGCAGGAAGGACTGAGGATCAAGCCCGTTGTGAGCGGTTACTTTCAATCCAAATCCAGAGGGCTTTTGGCTTCCCTGATCTTCAGGCTGGGGACGGTCTGCAGGTAAATCATGGTAGTTTTGACATTGCCGTGCCCCAGCAGCTTCTGAATGGTCGCCAAATCGTATCCCGCCAACAGATGCCTGGGATTGCCGGGCGGCTGACTGATTCTTCGAAGCCAGCTTTTCCAGAAAGGGCTTAATGCTCGACGGGGAACGCGGCGGATGGTTGTATTTATGGCAAAAATCAAGGTAGAATCGCGCCCATTTGCGGTAATCAGGACGTTCATCCGCAGATATTGAGCCCACTCGAGCCGCCTTTCAAAGAACGCCTGGATTTTGTCAGAAAGACGAAACATGGTTCTAATCTTCGGTATGCTATGCTGAAGATTAGAACCATGATCCAAAATGCAAGGAAAAACCACTGAAAAAGCTTTCACAAATCCCGTGAATCATCCAAACTTCGCTCTATGAAAGAATTCCACAGAATCGAAAAGCGAATTGCTGGCATATCCTCCCAATTGGCAGGTTATACAGAAACGGCATAATTACTTGTTCGGCGGAGAAAGGTTGAACCCAACTGGATGAGCAAGAGAACTCACACAGTGACTGTTTCGAGGAAAACAAAGGATGGTGAGAGAGCCTACCCATGGCATTACAGTGTTACTGGGGAAGCGAAGTTTACGGCTAGCTACCACACCTGCTATTTTGAAGGGCGCTCTTACACAAAGATCAAGGGTTGTGAACTTGGAGGGAACTACCAAGATGAAGACGGAGACATTTATCGAATTTCCCAGCACTAAGTCACGCGAACCGAATTGCCGAACAAAGCGGCTGCACGACAACCCCTGACCCGCCCCGAGCTTGAAAGCGCCTATATAATTCAACCATAAACCCAGAATCGACGGCCGCTCTCCGGTCAGGGGTGTGTGAGCCTAGACGTTCGCTTGAAGAATGAGTCATCCGGACCAAGAGATTTTAGAAGTTGTAGGGCGCGCATTTAGTTTCCCGAAAAAGCCGTCACCCGGACCGAGTCGCGGTCACTGCGATGATTGCACCGAGATGTATGACTACATTGTCAGACTCAATCCGAGCGACGTTACATTGGAGGAGATTCACGATCGGTGGCAGTTCGATGGATGTGGCAAAGAATACAAGAAGTATCTTTTTCCAGGGATATGCCGTGAGTGTTTGGATGGCGATGCGCTCGGTCTTTATATACTATTTTCCTACATTGACGGAATGGGTAAACTGTCCGACTTACAGCGAGACGGACTCGCCAGACTATATCAGTATTTATTCGACTGTGGATTTGCGCTTGATGAGCCGCAGTTGCATCAAGATTTACGGGAGAGGTTGAGTGAAACGAAAAGCGAACCAGTCGGCCCAGCGAACGGGAGCCAGCCGATTTGCTCAGAGACAAATCAAACATCATCGGCGGCTGGCTCCCGTCCGCTGACCTAGGCATTGGCATGATACAACTCCGAGTCAACAGAGCAACTGATGATTGCAGCTCTTGCGATCGTCCCATCGAAGTTGCGTTCGAGTATTCGGATGAATCGTTGACGGTCAAATCCTTCGGTTTCCATCATGAGCTTGTTCGGTTGCAGGAGTTTTCCAACAAGTTGAAACTGCTCGAAGCGACACGGTCTGGTGAGGCCGTTCTCGTGTCCCAGTGTGAGTGTTCGGTCCTCAGACTGCGGTTCTCTTCCGTCGGGGGAAGTTTGGACTACGCGTGTCGCCTGATTCTGGATTTCTCAAATGCCGACGACTGGTTTGACAAAACGGTATCGTTTTCAGGTACGATTGATTCCGAGCATGTGGGGCGCTTTTTGAGTTCGATGCGTCGCGATATTGCGAGTGCCAACCAGACGATGGATGAGAATGGCGAGCCGGTCTTGCCGGCGCGTGAGTGAACATGAACATTGAAACCTCAAGTTTGCCGGTGGAGGCGGGCCGACGCTCGCCATCCATCATCTAGGCGTTAGGTGAAATAGGATGGATACAACCCGGCTCATTCTGGCGATTGTCCTTTTGATCCTCTCCAGTTATATCGTCGTGATGAATTGGGGTTGTGTGATTGTCAGCTTCAGAAACAAGAGGCGCGGAATTGATCGGCGTCATTCTACTGTTCCGGTTGTATCTCTGATCCTTGTAGGTCTGGCACATCTAATATACCCCAGACCTGACAAGAACTGGATGATTGCTATTCCCCTTGTCGACATCGCGAACTGGAACATACTACTTCTACCGTTCGTGCTTCTGCGTGAGCGGCGTAAAAAGAATCCCGAACAATCCGATCGATGAGAATGGCGAGAGAGCTTTGCCGGTTCGGAAGTGAACATGAAAACTGAAACCTTAACTTTGTCGATGGAAGCGGGCCGACGCTCGCCATCCATCATCTCGGCCTATTAGCCCCAAATGATGAGCACCTGGAAACCAACATCTGAGGCAGAGATCTGGGACATGATCAATCGCGCTTGGCGGAAGATGAGTTTGCCCCAGCGTCGCGTGTGGGAAGCGATTAAGGTCGATCCGATGAAGTGGCAGGAGAACACTTATGGTGAGATGGGCGATGGATTCTGGGTCGTCGCGATCTACGGGTCTACCGTGATCTGGTATAACGATATCGAGCATGGATTTAACCAATCGAAGTGGAGCACTCCTGGAACGATTGATGAATACTGGTGCAATCAAACCGAATTGCAGGACGTTATAGGGGACAGCCTCGAGGCAACTCCATCTTCATGGCGCTGCGGCCCACCCCAGCCAATCACCTAAACACAATGGCGAACAAGTCGTCGCTCTCAACACCTACCGCGCCGCGAGTTCAATCCGTCATGACCATTCTACCATCAACCCACAGTCGAAGCCTCGCACCTGGGCAGGTGTGAGAGGACTTGGGCGTTCGCATCAATAAGGCGATTGACAGGTGTTCAGAAAGGTATAGTTGATATACCTAATGGAATTCGAGTTCAACGAAGCCAAGAGCGAGAGCAATAGGATGAAGCATGGCCTCGATTTTCAAGCCGCTCAAGCTATATGGAATGACGTTAATCGGATTGAGATTCCTGCCCGGACGGAAGATGAGCCAAGATTTCTCGTGATCGGCAGAATTGGTGATCGTGTATGGTCAGCCGTTGTAACACTACAAGCTCAACGCACGCGGATCATCTCCGTGAAAGCTGCGAGAAGGAAGGAGATTGATATATATGAGAGCAAAGACTTTTGATGCGAAGTTTGAGAGAGGGGACGATCTCACAAAGGATCTTGATTTAAGCCAGGCGAGGCGCCCCGGTCAGCAAACCAAGCGAGTCAATGTAGACTTTCCTGAATGGATGGTTGGCTCCCTTGACCGGGAAGCGAAGCGCTTGGGCGTTACACGCCAGTCCATCATCAAAGTATGGATCGCGGATCGGCTGGAGAAGGCTTCTACATAGAAGTTGAACTGAGGATCGCTCTAAACCACCGATGCTTTGAGAGACTAACTCAGGCAAACCATCAGAGAGATGCGAACATAGGCAGTGCAGGCAACTGGCCATCGCCTCTGTGATTCGGAGCGTATGATGAAACTTGAACCTTTAACTGAGTATCGTCCGGTCGGCTTACAGGCCAGCGCCTGACCTCGAGGTTGGAGAAACAAATGTTGAAATTTCGTGAACGCAGAATAAGCTTTATTTATGAGTATTGCAGAAATCAAAAATGAACTTAAAAGCATGGAAGATGCTCAGCTAGATGAAGTTGCGTCATTAATTCTGCAGTTACGAAGAGCCAGAGACCCACGCCGAAAAGACGAATTGGCAGATTTGATTGACGGTAATGACTGGGTTGTGTGGAAGAAAGACGAAGATTGATAGATGTCTGATTCCTATACGGTTTATCTGAAGCGTTCAGTTCATGAAGATTTGAGAGAGCTTCGCGGTAGTCGAAAAAGGGCTATTGAGAAGTATATCGATTACCTCTCGGACAATCCTTTCGACGAAGGCGATTTTACAGAATCGGACAGGAATGGACGAGATGTTCACTGTAAAGTAATTCGGGATTTTGCCCTTTCGTTTTATCCAGATCATGCAGTGAAAGAGCTAAAGGTTATCGAGCTTGTTCGGACACCTTAGGTAAACAACTCCAAACAAAGAAGGGTGTATTGATGCGTAGCCATCAGATACGCCCCTGGTTGAACAAG
>CAYFHO010000028.1:0-57041 GCA_964342825.1 uncultured Verrucomicrobiota bacterium | reverse complement strand
TCAAACTTCGATAGTCTCCCCGGCAGAGCCGGGGGGTTTCCTATTGGATTACTAAGTGAAATATTTGGGACGTAAAGCGAGGATCGAATGTGGAGTTGCGGGAGATGTGGAGAAGAAATTGATGATCGATTTGATTCATTGGAACTGTTCCGAACATCAACCTCAGGAGGAAGACGGGAACACTCCGGTATACGCCAAGATGTGCATTTCCTGTGGGATTGCGGATTTGATTCACGGAGTCAAGGCCCTGGGTAGACAAATTCCAGGTTCTTGTCAGCAAATTATAAATTTTGCAGCTGAAAACCAGAGCCAAAAATTTGTTCCAAGAGCAGCATTCTCCGGTCGAGGCAGTTCTCTGTGGCAATTGTGGGTTCGTCAGTTTCTATGCGACGAATTTTAAGGCCATCCAAAATGCCCACCATGATTCATAATTCGCTCTAAAGGTCAAAATGGAAAAGGACAATCAAAAGCAGGCTAGGATTAACAAAATATGTATTTTCATATCTTTGATTTGTGGAACTCTTTTAGCGTTCAGGATGGCCTATAATCCAAGATGGTTTTTGATACGTTCAGAATTAACAGGCGTATTTGAAATCAACGATGATTATCCAAAATATCCTCTCAAGCACTACAGTTACGACTTCGGAAAGTTCTACTTCATTACTGATGATGGCAACCGGTTAGCTGTTCGTAATGACTACATGAAGGAGATTTTTAATCCAGACGGGGGGATTGTGTGGCGGGATAAGAAAAATTTGATTCAAAGCTATTCAATGAACTTCAAATCAAAAGTGATTTTGAAAGGTGTCAAATACAAGATTACGGATTTAGAGGCAAAAATCAGGAATACTGAAGAAACGTTGTCATATCCAGAATCAGCAGACGCGCTGTTTGATATAGAAACAATCACTTGGCTGGATAAGTAGATACTCCATCCAATAAACCTAAGCGAGCTTGTTCAAAAACGATACTGAACCGATGACTCAACCGCTTATGAAAACAGGGATTCACAAAAACACAGGTTACAGGATTGGCTACACTCTTATTGAAATGCTGATCACCATAGCAATTATTGGGATTCTGTTGTCTTTGTTGATTCCTATGGTGGGAAAGGCGCGTTTGCGCGGACAATCTGCGAGTTGCCAAAACAACCTAAAGCAACAGTATTTGTCGCTCATGATGTTTGCCGAGGACCATGATGGAATCATGCCACCAGGCAGCGAGGAATGGCCCCCAGAAAATGGCCTTTTCGATGGCGAGGAAATTAAAATGACGGCCGAGTCTTTAATTCCATATGCTGACCGCACCATCTGGTATTGCCCTAGTGATTACATGAAGAAAAAGAGTAAACGATACAGCTATAGTTGGAGCCTTTATTGGGTTAAGAAAAATATTTCAACACTTACACCGAAATCTGTTTTAAGCTACGCCCGATGGTATTGGCATAGCGATCATTGGCTTTCTGAAGATCAATCTAAAATGGTCAACCATACCGATCCACAACGTCAGCTTTTGTATGACGGCAGAATAAACAGCTTATACGGTGACGGTAGAGTCGAATGGGTAAGGATGACTTTGTATATTCCGCACGATGTGGTTCCTCATAGAAGGAAGTAAGACAGCAATCTGCATTCCATTTTGAAGCATCGCAATGAATATCAATTTCCGGGCAATGAGGAGAGTAAATGGCGAATTCAGATTTTTTCGTACAAGCTCAGCTGTATTTGATGAGCAAAACGACAAATGATTCCGTGTTACGCCAAGCCATCCTGAATGAGACTCATTACTGCCTTTGTTAAACTGGATGCGTACGCAAATCTGAATTTTGTAACACTATAACCTTTTTAAAAATGCTGTTTGGGGTAACACGCTCTTGAGACGTAAACCCATGCTTATTTTTTCAACATCCCAATAATCCAGTTTGCCCGAGAGCTTACCAATCCGTCTTTGTCTTTTGTCGCAGAGTCTAGAGCGGGCAAAACCTCGTTGTTATGTTCCCGGAAATGCATCAAGGCCGTAATCGCTTTCTGTCGGTGTGCGGTTGAAGGATGCTTCAGAAACTCAGCGAGCGCAGGAACACATTTCTCTGGTTGTCCGGCTATCATACCCAAAACATCGATCGCATGAGCATCCATCGTTTCAGGTTTCTCAAGCATATCCAAGAGGATGGGAATTGCTTTCTCCGCCTGCGATCCAAACTGACCTACCATGATTGCTGTTCGGTACCAATGCTGATGCCCGAGGGTTGCTGAAAGTTCGTTAATTAATGGATCAATGGGTTCATTTCGAATTTTCATTAATGCTACTTGGGCTCCTCCTCTAATCAACCAATCTTGATCATTTGCAGCTTCCTCCAGAAAGGGAATGGCCTCGGTTGCATCCTTACCAAGGTCACCCAGAAGTCGAGCAGCCTTGTGTCGATTATTTGTTTCCTGCTGTTGCCTGATTTGTTCTCTGACCTGTTCTGGAAATTCACTGTAATCGGGTTCATATTCCTTGATACTTTCAAGAGGTTTTCCTTCTAATCGCTCTACCAAGTATGCCACTCCCTGTTCACCAAAAGCCCTGAACGCATGCACTTCACGGGGAGGATGTTCTGGCCAGTGGTTCAGAGCATCTTCCTGACGTAGGTACTCAGGGAAAAACCATGCATCGATGGAATAGTTTTCGTACATGGGAAGCTCTGATTGAGTGTTCGAATCATTGGCCATGGTTTCTCCTGGATAGCTGCCCTGACACCCAATGAACAATGCCAGCATGGCAACTCCGATGGCAGATACGCACTCTTTAGGAATCCGGTGTGTTTCGACTCCTTGGTCCTTCGTAAACATTGCTTCTATCCTACGTTGAATGTTTGGCTTCGATGCCATGGAAATACCTGCGATAGAGGACGGATTCCGGGGAGTTATTTGAACTATATCGAGGAGGGTCTGAGCGTAATGCGATGGTGACGTGCCCCTGGCGATGATCTGTTCATCACAAGCGAGTTCCATGTCAACATGCAATCGCCGAACTGCCCACCAGCTTAGTGGATTGCACCACGTCAGCGCTAGAATCAGCTTTGCAATATGTAGTGAAGGGAAATCTCTACGTTGGATGTGGGAGCATTCATGTTCCAATACCATCTTTAAAACCTCAGAAGACCAATTGATTGCTCCCGGTGGAAAGCAAATAACTGGCTTGAACCACCCCCAAGTTGCAGGAACCATGGTTTTTGAAGATTCGATGATCATCGGGGTTGAATTCAGCCCCACATTGAGAACCGCTTGTTCAAGTAATCTTTTCAATCGAATATCTTCGATTTTCGGAGATATTCGGACCAATCGTGCCAATTGCAGGTGTTGCCACCCTAATCTTATTACCAAAAGAAGAAATCCAAGCCCCCAAATGACATCCCACCTCAGATCGGAAATTCTAGATACAGCATCAGAAACATTCCCAGTATCAGTTACGACACTCGTATTAGCATTCACAACTGTTGAATCATCATCTAACTGAACAATGTCTACACTATTCTTTAACCCCATCACATCGGCACCGAAGGTAAATTTACCTTTTACTTGCTCCCATTCAGATAGGGTGATGATTTGAAATCGATTCGACGAGGTGTTGGACAACCAGCAATGAGCCGCCGGAATCAACAATAGAGAAAGGATCGACGAAAAGAGAAAAAAATGCCGCTGACCTGCTGAACGCCTTCGCATGCACCAAAGAAAACAGGCAGTCAAAGTGAGTAAAACGATTCCCTTCCACTCCCAGTGAATCAATAGCGTATTGAATTCCATATCATTTTCCTCGCTTTTTGGCTTGGTCGATAATCTCCTGGATTTGGTTTAATTCCTCCTGGGACAATTGGGTGTCCGAAGCATCCAACAAAGCCGTTACTGCCGTGTCCACAGATCCACCGAAAAAGGTAGACAGAATTCGTTGAAGGGCAGATTTCCGTGCCTTCTTCCTGGAGACTTTTGCAGAATAAACAAACTTATTTCCTACCTTACGATGCTGAGCATATCCCTTTTCAACCAAAATACGAAGATGGGTTCTAACAGCCGAATCACTGGGTGCCTCTGGCATTGAGGACCGTATATCGGCTGCAGTAGCCGTCGGTTGGGAGAGCAAAATCTCCATGACTTGTCTTTCACGTTTGGATAATTGGAACTCAAGATTCATTGCTAATTGCTAAAAATTTAACAGTCGAAGTGGCAAGATCAAGTTGTTTGTTAAATTTTTAACAGCGCGTTGGAGATTCAACCGTTCTGAACCAAAGAGCCTATGATCTTCGCACAAGCTCGCATGTATTTCATTCACACTGCGTCACCTTGTCATCTGAAGTGATATCGACTTCAAAGATTTAATCTCGAGGCCAGATTTAATCTTCGTAATTTTGGTAACCATTTTTTGGAGGGATAAATTAGAATAAATTTGTAATTTGATGCCTGACCCCCATTCCACTTAATCACCAGAATGAAAATAGGACGTTCATCGGCGAGCGAGATGTTTACGTGACATAGAAAGCGAGAAACAATCGGTGCATGCTTTAACTACAATTTCCGATTTGATTTTAGGCGAATGAAATCGAACAGGATCTAATTTTTAGAGTCAGTATTAGACGACTCCTTTTCCACCTTGCGATAAAGAAAGGCATCTGAGGTAACCAGCGATGTAATCAATGCATTCATGCTTCCTCCATTGTCGCGGTATGCCTTGTGAGCTGCCTGCAGGATTGGTGCATCATTGAGCGTTTCTGTACTAGCTAGTATTTGACCTGACAGGTCACCCTGCCTGGGAAAATTGAATTGTCAGATAGATTCTACCTGATTCAGTTGATTAACTTTATGATCCCATAGATGTTTACCTATAATGAAGGTGAAAAACGAAGATGGGCAAACATGGAGTAACCTTTGTTAAATTGTTAAATTAATTTAACCTCAGCGCACTTGTGTAACTGTAACGCTGCGATACGGTAGCGTGCATGCGTGCATGCAGCCATGTATGTGTGATTGGCTGATTGTGATTGATTTAGAGAGCATTTTGAAGCAGTTTCACGCGTAACGGTTTTAACATTACAACGTTCGTATCACACGACATCAAACCAAGCGTCCCAGTATGACTGGAAGAATTATCATTAATACGAACCACCCTGTTTTAAAGGATATTTTTGATGAGCCAATCCCTGTTCTCTTCTACAAGGAAGATGAGGATACCGTAGCTCACGCTCTCACGTTAGACATTTTAGCTTACGGAGAAGACGAGAAAGAAGCGGGTAAAGAATTAGAAGGCATGATCAAAACCCATATTTCTGAATGCCTGGAAAACGGGAAGCCTGATTTAATCTGGAAAAATGCCCCTGATAGTTTCTTCATTCAATATATCTCTGAACGCTCCGTGCACAGACTCAAAAAAATGGACGAAGTTAAGAAATCAACGCTCAGCCAGTCAGAGAGAGGATATAGACTTCCTAAGATCTATCGCCCAATTGAGTTCAAAGTTAAATTGCCCGAGAGGAAATTAATAAATTCTTGGGAACGTTCAGAACAACTTACTGCTCGTGCCTAAGCCTCTCAAGCATCACGAATTTATTAAACGCCTGAATTAATATTGCAGATAGACAGGCCGGAAAATTTTGATAGTTGAAGGCAGGGGTAAAGGTTCACATAAATATTTAAAAGAATTCGTTGACGATGAATACGTCGGTGGTACTCCGGTCACTTGGCATAAGGGCAAAGACCTCAAAAGGAGCACTTTAAGCAGTATTATTCGTAAGTTCGACTTACCTAAGGAAATATTCGATTAAATGTCCACGGATTTGAAACATCACCGACAGATTGGATGGATTGTTTTCCTTTAGTGAAGTCATGCTCCCACCTGCAAGCACTGGCTCCACGTCTCAAATTTCAACATTTAACAATATTGGTATGAGTCATAGTGATCCACGCTGCACAGCGCTCGATACAATTTAGGTAAACAATTGTCTGGTCGGTGTTCATTGCACACCTCACGAAACTCTCCAAACAAAAAAAACGGGAAGCATTTCGCTTCCCGTTTTTTTGTTTAATTCAAGTAATGAGAATGCGTTCAGAGGCCGCCAGCCACCAGGTCGCCAACCTCTGAAGTTGAATAGCCCATGCGTCCGGCCCCGAGATCTTTGATGTTTTCACGGGTCACACGAATCACGGTATCCTCGATGCATTTGGCGGCTTCTCTCTCACCCAGGAAATCCAACATCATCTGCCCCGCGCAGATCGCAGCGAGCGGGTTAATGACGTTTTGGCCAGTATATTTAGGAGCACTTCCTCCAATCGGTTCAAACATACTGGTTCCTTCGGGATTCAAATTACCTCCTGCGGCGATCCCCATACCACCTTGAACCATGGCACCCAGGTCAGTGATGATGTCTCCAAACATGTTGTCGGTCACGATCACATCGAACCATTCTGGGTTTTTAACGAACCACATGGTCGTGGCATCGACATGGGCGTAATCGCGTTTGACGTCGGCAAAATCTTTGTCACCAATCTCATTAAATGCACGTTCCCAAAGATCCCACGCATAGGTAAGCACGTTCGTTTTACCGCAAAGGGTCAACTTGTTTTCCTTATTCCGACGTTTTGTGTATTCAAAGGCAAAGCGAAGGCAACGTTCCACACCACGTCGAGTGTTGATGCTTTCCTGAACTGCTACTTCATGCGGAGTGTCCTTGAATACAAACCCACCTGAACCTGTGTAAAGTCCTTCATTGTTTTCACGAACAACCACGAAGTCCACATGCTCAGGCTTCTTATCCTTCAGAGGACAAAATCGCTCGTCATAAAGCCGTACTGGTCGGAGGTTGATGTATTGCTCTAGCTCGAAACGCAATCGGAGCAAAATACCCTTTTCGAGGATACCAGGTTTGACGTCTGGATGCCCGATCGCTCCCAGGAGAATGGCAGGAAATTTTCGCAACTCATCTGCTGCGCTGTCAGGCAATGCTTCGTTTGTCCTGAGATATCGATCACCACCGAAATCAAAATCGGTGTAGTTTAATTTGAAGCCAAATTTGGCACCCGCTGCGTCCAAGACTTTGATGGACTCACGGACAACTTCGGGTCCTGTCCCATCACCACCTATGACTGCTATGTCGTAACTCTTCATGAATTTGCTTTTCAATATAACGATTCGCTTTCTCAACTCAGGTCGCGTTCAGTGAATTTGATTCTTTCTCGGGATTCATCCTAACTTCCCCAGGGGAGCATGACCTTCCGCTTGAAGATCACTTTGGAAGATGAAGCCAGTAGGAGATCAATCAGACACCGAGGCACAACGAGCCAAGAGTCGATGAGCATACATGAGCCTGAAAGGATTGAAAAGTAATTTCACCCATTCATGACGTAATATTTCCAGGAAAAAGAAATCGGTCTTAAAAACCAAGATTCACTTTTGGAGGGAAGAGACTGGGACTAACCTATTATAGAAACCCAAATGAAAACGACTTCAGGTAGCCTTCGCAATTCAAATACCCAGCACCTTGCGACCCTCGGGGGTAATCATGGATTGATGCCAGGGCGGATCCCAAACAATCTCCACGGTGGCGTCCGCCACTCCGGGTGTTGAGAGAATTTTCTGTTGAGCATCGTCAGCAATGACTGGACCCATGCCACAGCCAGGAGCTGTCAGTGTCATCTTGACATCCACTCGATATTTCCCTTCTTCAAACTCCTCGGACTTGAGATCATAAATCAGCCCCAAATCTACGATGTTGACCGGAATCTCCGGATCAAAGCAGGATCGAAGCGCTTCCCATACGATTTTTTCACTGAATGTTCCACTCGAGGTTTCCTCCGAGGGACTCTCCTCCTGATCCTTACCGGCAGCCGTGCGCCCAAGTGCGTCTGCATCTTTCCCCTCAATTCGAAACAAACCTTTCAGTGTCTGAACGGTGAAAGTTCCGCCCAAATCTTGTGAAATGTATACATCAGTTCCTTCCGGAAGGACGGATTTGTCTCCTGAAGGGATCTGAACCGCTTCGCAATCGCGAGTCAGCTTCGTTTCCTTGGATTGTTCACTCATCTCCGTGGTATATTACTGGTGGACGGTCCATATGCAAATGGAGTTTCTCAATTCGAAATAAAATAATACCCATAAGAACGAAACCATTCGACACCATCTATCTTTGGGCATCATAATCGTAACCAAGATTGACTTTTGCCGGTTTGGCGAAAACCAAGGAACCCAACCTATTTTTTTAAGTGAGCGAAATACTTGTCATCGGACATCGTAACCCGGATACCGACAGCATTTGTGCAGCCATCGCATACGCCGAATATAAGCAAAAGATGGGGGTGCAGAATGTGATCCCTGCCAGGTGCGGAGATATTAATGATCGTATCGAATTTGTCTTGCGCAAATTTGGAGTTGCTCCTCCGCGCTTTGTGGCGGATGTGCGCCCCAAAGTGCGCGATGTCATGCAAAACCGAATCATTCGAGTTTCCGAAAACACCAGTGCTTGCGAAGCCTTGGCCATCATGGATCAGCACAACATCCGGACACTGCCCATTCTAGACGACGAGAACAAGTGTCATGGACTGGTTTCAGTTTTCAAGATGAGCAAATTCTTTTTGCCATCTCACGCCAGACTTCAAGATACACGTCGCATTCTAACCAGCTTAAAGCAGCTTAAAGAAACTCTTGGTGCCGATTCCCTTGCACTGCAAAACCCCGACCAGGAAGAGGAACTGATCTTGATGATTGGTGCCATGAGAATGGATTCCTTTGAGAAAAGACTCAAAGAATATGATCCATCCAAGTTACTGTTGGTCGTTGGCGATCGAGAGGATATCCAACTCTATGCCATAGAGAAGCGAGTTAGAGTCATGGTCATCACCGGAGGACTCAAGGTGAGCGAAGGGATCAGGGCTCTGGCCAAAGCAAACGGAGTGTCCATTCTCATCTCAGAACACGATTCGGCAACGACGGCCATGCTTTGCAGAGCGGCAGTGGCGGTCAAACATATCAAGGCTGAGCATTTTCTGCATTTTAGCGAGGATGAATCTCTGAATTCCATTCGAGACATGGCCATCTCATCCCAGTTTCAGGCTTTTCCGGTCATGGATGCCTACAAAAGGGTTGTTGGCATTTTATCCAAAACTGATTTTATCAAACGCGTTAAGCGACAACTGATCCTGGTCGACCACAATGAACTTTCCCAGGCAGTTAAAGGCGCAGATCAGGTGGATATCCTTGAAATCATCGATCATCACCGCATTGGCTCTCTGACCACGCAACAGCCCATTTTGTTTGTCAATCGACCTGTTGGAAGTACAAGTACGATCATCACTGAAATGTTCAAAAGTGCCAACCTGGAAATCAGCAAGCCAGTCGCCGGCCTTTTACTGTCAGGCATCATTTCAGACACCTTGAACCTTACATCTCCAACAACGACAGAAACAGACTCCTTAATGCTGAAGCACTTGGAAAAGATCACCTCCGTGAATGCGGCCGAATTTACTGATGCGCTATTTAGTTCAGGATCGGTGTTGACGAACCGTACACCGGATAAAGCGATCACCAATGACTGCAAGGAATACAACGAACTGGGAAGGACCTTCAGTGTAGCCCAGATTGAAGAAATTGGTTTCAAACAATTTTGGGCCGAGAAATCCAATCTCCACCATGCCTTGGAAAGTTATCGGATGCAGAACCGTTACGATTTTTCAGCATTACTGGTGACAGATGTGGTCAGACAATCCTCTTTGTTGTTAATTTCCGGCAACAGCCACCTTAAGGAAGCCATTCAATATAATCAGGTTGAGTCAAATGTTTACGATCTGCCCGGTATCGTTTCGCGCAAAAAGCAACTGCTACCTTACCTGACCAAATGTTTGAATACAGCCCTGCAAGCAGAGATGAGTGATGCCTCGATGAGTTGAAAACGATGTCAAAGGAAACCAAACCTGCCTGTGAATAAGTTGTGAATAACTTAAACTGGCTGTGAGTAACTCGCCGTTGTAATTTGAACCATCACGGCAAGCTGGTAGGTAGGAACCAATCGTGCAATCTGGTTTGTAGTAACTCTTAAGTCGTAATTTAGTCGTGCGGTGTAAAAGACCTCCAGGGTTTCGTCCTACCAGCTCGCCATTTTTTGAGAAATCCCCCCCCAAGTCTGCAAAATCTTTGTGATTGCAGCAATACCACCAGATTTAAAAGACGGGCCCCATGAACCCCAATGTGGCTGTTTGCCCTTGAAATAAAGCATCACCCGGCCCTAGCCTCCAGATGACTGTGCAATCATGTTACAGACAAGGACCAGAGAAACGCCTTCCATGGGGGATTTCGCAGTGGCTGCCATCAGCCCGATCTTTGTGGCCAGCCTTGTTGGAAGTCTTGTTTTTTTCCTGCTTGATGTGTTTTACAATGGCCAAAACGCCGAAGGGATAAGGTGGATGATGTTTTGGTATGTGATCGCCATTGTCGCAGTGGCACGGATCAGTCTGGACCGGGGAAAGGTGATCGCCAACGTTTATGGTCTCGCTCTGGCGGCAACAACCTGGCTTTACATGTCCAGCGCCTACCAGAACTTCATGCTGGGAATTTTTCTTTTGGCATTCACATGGTGGTGCGCTCACCGATTGGTGATGGATTCTTCAAATACGGAACGTTTGGAACATCCTGATACTTCCAAAAAAAGTTCCGACGGAATCCTTGGATCCTTAATGAAGCTGGCTCCAGTCAAAAACAAAACCATCCAACCAAAACTCAGCAGAAAGGCGGGAATATGGATTGTTTGTTTCTCCATTGCGGCCATTCCCGTGTTTGGAATAGGAAAGGTCCTGTTACCTGAATCAGACACACAACTTCGATCAAGGGCAGGTGTCTGGTTGACCCTATACCTGGTGTCTGCATTGATGCTACTTATCTCGACACGATTTCTCAATGTGAGGCAAACATTAAGGAAGAGGCGTAAAAAGATGCCTACCAAAATGGCTGTCCATTGGTTTTACTCAGGTGTTCTTACGATATTCATGGTTGGACTGATTGCCTGGTTGAGTCCAAGGCCTGGCTCGACTCGACAATGGACCCAGGTCTCAGAATCCGTGAACTTGAAGATCCGAGATGCCAGCCAGTGGGCCATGAAATGGAATCCCGAAGGAACCGGCGAGGGAATGGAAAAAAATTTGGCTGATCGATTGGGAGAATCTCTTGACGGTGGCATTGATGGAAATGAACAGAATCAGGGGCAAGGTAGGCCTGTGGAATCCGGTAGCGAAGGTCGTCCCAACAACGGTGACCAGTCAGGTAGGGCTACACAGTCGAATCAAAACAGAGGGTTTTCACCAAGTCCGGGAAATATCCAATGGCTGCAATGGTTGTTTTGGATCACTGTCATTTTGCTGGTGATATGGATGATTTACAAAAATAGAGCGCTACTCGTGACTCTGCTGAGAGAATGGTGGACTGCGCTGAGCCTTTGGTTGAAACAGTTCCGGTCGATCAAGCCGAAGAATCAAGCTCATGGTTCCCCCCGCCGAATCTCAACAGAATCCTATCCGAAATTCAAAAGTTTCATTAACCCCTTCAGCAACGCGAGTGCTAAAAATTGGGAGGACGCGAGAATTATCTGTTACACCATGGAGGCATTTCAAGCCTGGCTAAACGATCAACGAATCCCACATCTTCCATGCGACACCGCCGCCGAACAGATGGAGCAATGGCAACGTGAACTACCAGAAGCCTACGATGCGTTGCATTATCTATATGGCCACTATACGCACGCCGGATATGGCAACGCCCCAAGATCAGACTTCAGCCGTGAACCTTTAAAAGACTTATGGACTTGGATGCAGGGAACTTGACCTGGATGAATCCCTCTATTTAACCGGCTCTTTTCTCAAAACTTTGATGGCTTCAGGATCTTTGTAATGTCGTTTCAAACCTAATTCCGCCAATAGTCTGGCAGGAACACGATGGATGAATTCTGGAAAAGTTCTTTCGGCACCCTTGCGTAATTGAAGCTGCCCGGATTTGGATTCCCAAAATTCGATTTGTGCCTCAAGAAGTGCTCGGGCGGCTTCACTGGAACTCATGGTTTCTCTCTTGGCCATCATCCACACCAATTCCGGATCACCAGGCAAGGCCACAGGAAATGGAATAAATTTCACCTTCACTTCAGGTTCCATCTCTTCCTCTTTCATGGGGATATCATTCAACTCAATGGAACTCACCAACGGACCGTTTGGAACATTCAGTTCCACATTCAAAGTCCCTTCCTTTTCATTCACGGCAAAGTCGATGAGGTCGCGGCCAAAAGTTTCCTCAAAGCGGTTCGTTACCTCTTTTAACGTTTCATCTTTTAGATCGGGTAATGGGCAACGACGACAAAACTCCTGAAAAGCAGCTGCCTGTTTCTTGCGCTCCATTTCTTTCCGAATACCATCCAGAATTTTTTGCGCCAAATGTGAATCTTCCGTCGTTTTGGAAAGCACTGCCTGGAGCAGTTCGACAACTTCTTTTTCTGATAATTGATTCTTAGCCATGGATGTCCTGATTTGAAATAACTTGGCTCTGTGACGCACAGAGAGAGCTTCTTTTGCACAATGAAAGCGTGAACTTCAATCCTAATTTGGGAGATTCATTATCTTTCTTTACGCACGCATGATTTCTGTTCATAATCCCACTCATCCCTTACATGAAAACTAAAGCCAACACGGTTGTACTGGCACTTCTGAGCATGCTGGTAACATGGCATTCGGTGTGTGTTCTGAGTGCCGACACAAGGCCCAACATCCTGCTGATCATGTCGGATGACATGGGATTCTCCGATATTGGTTGCTACGGCAGCGAAATCCACACTCCCAACCTCGACCGCATGGCAGCGAATGGGCTTCGTTACACACAATTCTACAATGGTGCTCGATGCTGCCCCACACGTGCCTCCTTGCTTACCGGACTCTATGCCCATCAAACCGGCGTTGGACATATGCTTGGTGACCGTGGTTTGTCTGGATACCGAAGCGGTTTGAATAAAAATTGTGTGACCATTGCTGAAGCACTCACCACTTCCGGATATCGGACCTACATGAGCGGCAAATGGCATGTCACCACGCACACCAAACCGGAGGGGCCGAAGGATAATTGGCCACTCCAACGTGGATTTGAAAAATTCTACGGAACCATCATAGGAGCAGGAAGTTTTTATGATCCACATACACTTTGCCGTCAAAATACATTTATTACTCCGGTCAACGACCCTGAGTACAAACCGGAGACCTACTATTACACCGACGCCATAACAGATAATGCCGTCCAGTTTTTAAACGATCACTACAACGATTCCGCATCGGAACCATTCTTCATGTATGTCTCATATACGGCAGCACACTGGCCGATGCATGCATTGCCCGAAGATATCAAAAAATACGAAGGCGATTACGATGCCGGCTATGATTTTATCCGACGGCGTCGATTCGAAAGAATGAAGCAATTGGGAGTGATCGATCAGCACACGCAAATGAGTCCTCCTTCAGGAAATTGGGAAACAACACCTCACAAGGAATGGGAGATCAAATGTATGGAAGTTTATGCCGCCATGGTTGACCGGATGGATCAAGGGATTGGAAAGCTTTTGGACACTTTGGAAGCAAAAGGTTCATTGGAGAACACATTGATCATGTTCCTTCAAGATAACGGAGGTTGTGCGGAGGGATTTGGCAGAGGGGAGAACGTAAACGCCAACTGGTTGAAAGCAATCACTGATCGAACGCCCATGGGTAAGGATGAATTACAGCCTACGCTTTGGCCTCCCATGAAAACCAGAGACGGATTACCAGTACAAGGCGGACCGGGAGTTATGCCCGGCCCGGCGGACACGTATGTAGCCTATGGCCGCAACTGGGCCAATGTTTCCAATACTCCTTTCAGAGAATACAAGCATTGGGTTCATGAAGGGGGAATTTCGACGCCATTTATCGTACATTGGCCGGCTAGAATCAAAGACTCAGGCTCACTTCGTAAACAACCGGGTCATTTAATCGATGTCATGGCCACTTGCATGGAAGTTTCTGAGACCACCTACCCAGGTCAATATAACAATCGAGACATCCAGCCAATGGAGGGAGTGTCTCTGTTACCCAACTTTTTGGGGACGCCTATTGAGAGAGATTACATTGCCTGGGAACATGAAGCAAATTGCGCGATACGAATCGGCGACTGGAAACTCGTCAGAAAAGGCCGGATGCGTACGGGGGAACTCAGCGCCTGGGAATTGTACGACTTGGGGATGGACCGATCCGAACTAAATGATCTGGCAGGGAAACATCCCGAAAGGGTTCAGGATATGGAAAAACGATGGATCGAGTGGGCGAGAAGAACGGGTGCACAACCCTGGCCCTGGGGAAAAAAATAATGCTAAAATCAGAAATCAAATATTTTTTTTGATGAAACTGATTTAGTGTGTTAAATTTCTGAAACGATCGTTTTACAATTCAATCATGAAACAAATAAAACGAGACGATTTATATCGTCATTTGGATTTGTTCTTAAAAGACAGAGGCGTTGAACTCAAGAAAGGTTCCACCTTGTCCAAACGCCTCCGCGAAGGGTGTGTTGTCTTAACCGACACCATCAATAAGACTCAAAGTGCGATTGGCCGTGCCAAGAAAGAAGTGGACGGCAAAATCGACAAGGTAAGAGGAATCATCCACGAGAAAACAGCTCCCCCAAAAAGACAAACCACACCCAAAGAACAAATGAAGAAAACCAAAAAGAAAGCGGCCAAAAAAGCGCCCGCCAAAAAAAAGGTGGTGAAGAAGGCAGCCCCTAAAAAAGCAGCCAAGAAATCGCCAGTTAAAAAAAAGGCAGCTCCTAAGAAAGCTGTGAAAAAAGCGGCCCCTAAGAAGAAAGCTGCTAAAAAGGCAGCTCCTAAAAAGGCAGTAAAAAAAGCAGCCCCTAAGAAGAAGGCCGCTAAAAAGGCAGCTCCTAAAAAAGCTGTGAAAAAAGCGGCCCCTAAAAAGAAAGCCGCCAAGAAAGCAGCTCCTAAAAAAGCTGTAAAAAAAGCGGCTCCAAAGAAAAAAGCAGCCCCTAAAAAGGTAGCGAAAAAGACCGCAAAGAAAGCTGTGAAGAAAGCAGCTCCCAAAAAGAAAGCTGCCAAGAAAAAAGCCTCACGTAAGTAAACTGATCTCTAGAATTCCCCCTCTGTTTTTGGTCTGTGTTCAGGCTAACTACAGAGGGGTTTTATCGCGTTCAGATTACCAGTGAACCCTCAGGGGCAACCAGGTTACACCTGCCCCAGTTCATCCAAAAGTTTTCTCATCCGTTTTTCCGATACCGGTCGTGGAGTCCCCAACTCCTGAGCAAACAGTGAAACTTTGTAATCTTCGACCATCCAGCGCAATTGTGTCCATGTATTCCACTTGGGATGCCCAGCGCTCAAACGACGGTAAGCTGAGTTCAATTGGGTGATCCATGGCTGCAAACGACTAAATTTTTCTCGATCCTTGGCAGCATTGGAACGTGCACGTTCATTACGAATCTGCATGGCTTTTAGGTAAGTTGGGTAATGTTGCAATTGCACATAAGGAACATGTTTCAGCCAGCGAGGGGGAAATAAGGAACTTAAGTCTGTCGTTAGACCAGAGTACGGTTTGGACTCCATCTCGAGTTGATGTTTCAGTTCGAAGACACGATTCAACAATTCAACGGCCTGCGGCCAGAACCCCATGATTCGTGCTTTTGCCTGCTGAACGGTATTATCGAATTTGGACCTTTTAAGGGGAAGTTTTTGCGGGCACTCAAACAAATAAGAAAGGAAATTTGAATAAGCGTCCGCAGCAAATTCCTCAATCGTTCCCATGGAGATATAATGAGTTCGAGCCAGGGTAAGAGATGTTCCTGTCGAAAGATCTTTCTGCCACCATGCAAACTCGCGCTCAAATTGTTTGGAACAAATGGACAACCATGCAGCCTCTGTGGCAATTTCTGCGTCCCTTATTGAAGCAAACAGTCGGACTGATAAAGCTCCTCCGGCTAAATGCAAACCGGGATAAGCAAACAGAGCCTGCTTTTCGTTTTCACCCACGAGTATACGCTCCGGTAAATCATCGAAATTCCAGCCAGATAATTCATGTTTTTCCCATTGTCGACAAGCATCCTCCCATGAGGCCAATTGCTTTTCTTTACGGTGAGATTTGATGGCCTTACCGGAAGGTTGCAACTGCCTGCCTTCGTAAATTTTCTTTCCTTCCGGACTCACCACTTTCAATCGAGGACGCATGTGGTCTGGCAAGGTTTTGATATCCCAGTTCATTTTCGAAACGTGGATATCAAACCGATCGCTAAGCCATTGAACCAGCCCATCCAGATAATCTTTGCAACCCAACTCACCCAGGGCAGCATTGGCAGCTCGAGCACGTTCTTGTAAGGGCATGAGGGTGCGTCTTTGGGATTTGGGCAAAGACTTTAACAGATGTAAGATCAGAGATTCTCGGTGCCCAGGAATCAACCACGGAAGATCCCAGCTGGTGAGTTTCTCCGCGACTTCGGCGGCCATCGCAAGGGTAGCTCCGTCGTGCTGCTCACCGGGAGCATAGGCATAATCAATTGAAATCTCATATCCACCAAAGTTAACCTTATCAGGAAATCCGTCTGCATCATGCTGAACCATTTCCTCAGGCAGGAGATCCTTTTGCTGGATGGATAAAATTTGGACATCCTTTGGATTTCTTCTCAAGTGGTGCTGAAGAGCGGGAATCGAATGGATGTCTTCAGGCAATCGCTTCTCAAAGAAATCATAAAGCAGGTCATCCAACATCATGAATGAACCATGTCGAATTCGAGTTAATCGCTCTTCCACTGATTGTATCACACGCTGATTGGTTTCTGAGAATGGAAGATTCAATGAATCGCGCTCCTTTACCAATCCTTCAAGAATCATGATCTCTCGAGCTGCCTGTGGATTGGATTTTGCAAAATCCGACTGCTTTGCAATAACTTCCAAACCATTGAATTTAACCACTTCAGTGCAAACGACTCGACCTGATCCACTGTTCCATCTTGGATTTAGATAGGAATACTTACATAGATGGGCACCAAGCTTGATTATCCATGCAGCTTGAATGGCGGCATTGGTGCGAGCGTAGGTTCTGGAAGTCTCGATCATCTCCGCCGACACAATCCATTCTGGCTGGCCACTGCGCCCGCTCTTTTTGGAATTCCTCTTCTCCTTAGGTGCCTCTTTCGGCTTTGGCCGTTCAAAAAGTGTGGATCCAGGAAATAGTCCCGCCTGCCTTCCGGAAGCAGAAACGTATAAGTTTCGCTCCTTCCTTCGAGCCGACTGACTCAATAAGCCCGAAAGGATACATCGATGAACCGAGGCGTACCTTTTCTGCTCCTCATCACTGGATAAACGAAGTTCTTTCGGGTTCTTTGTTTTTTTTCGCTTTTCTCCTAAAACCGAATGAATCTGCTGGTAAATATCCCGCCACTCTCGCATGCGCATATAGGAGAGAAAATGTGATTTGCAAAATTTGCGCAGTTGATTTTGGGTCTTTAAACGATCCCATTCATCGTGATACACGTTCCATAAATTCAGCAAAGTAAGAAAATCGGATTTCGGATGAATGAATCTCTGGTGTGCGCGATCGGCCTGGTCCGCAACTTCCATAGGTCTCTCCCGAGGATCTTGAATGCTCAATCCGGATCCAATCACGATCACCTCCTCGAGCACATCCTCCTGTTCTGCTTCGAGGATCATGCGACCAAGTGTTGGGTCCATGGGCAGTCTCGCTAACTGATGTCCCAAATCGGTGAGTTCGTTTTGTTGATTCAAGGCACCAAGCTCCTTAAGTAATTGATACCCGGCACGAATAGCCGAATCTTTAGGCGGTTGAATAAACGGAAAAGTCTCCATATCGCCCAACCGAAATGCCTTCATCTTGAGAATAACTTCCGCAAGGTTGCATCGTTGGATTTCAGGAGCAAGAAAAGCGGGACGCTCTTCAAAATCGGTTTCAGAGTAAAGCCGATAACAAACACCTTCAGCAACACGCCCACAACGCCCTTTCCGTTGGTTCGCATTACTTTGAGCAATAGGTTCGATGGGCAACCTTCGTGTGTGAGTCGCTGGACTGTAGCGGCTAACCCGAGCCAATCCTGTGTCCACGACATAACGAATTCCCGGCAGTGTCAGCGATGTTTCGGCGATATTGGTTGCCACAATCACTCTGCGCTGACTTGTTTTTTGAAAAACTTTCTGCTGATCCGATCCTGCCAAACGACCGAAGAGTGGAACATATTCCACGCTTCCATTCCGTTTTTTACCAAGGGTGTCTATGGATTCCCGAATGTCTCTTTCGGAAGGCATAAAAACCAAAATATCGCCTGAGGACGTTGATCCTAGAATCTGGCGCACTGTCTCAACCGCCGCATCGACATAATTCTTCTCCCTTTTTGTTGATTCCGGATCTTCTTCCAACGTTTGATAGATAACCTCAACGGGATATAGCTTGCCTGAGACTTCTATGATCGGAGCATCCTCAAAAGCTTTTGAAAAAATCGAGGTATCAATAGTGGCAGAAGTGATGATGAGTTTGAGGTCTGTACGTTTTTTGAGCATCTGGCGCAGGTGGCCAAGGATGAAATCAATGTTAAGAGAACGTTCATGAGCCTCATCAATGATCAGGGTGTCGTATTCTGAAAGCATCGGATCATTTTGCAGCTCACTCAATAAGATCCCATCCGTCATGAACTTGATGTAGGTTTGAGGGGCGGACTCATCCTGAAAACGAATCTTGCAACCGACCTCTTTTCCAAATGGAACTTCGAGTTCCTCGGCAACACGACGAGCCAAAGATTGGGCAGCAACACGTCTGGGCTGGGTACAACCAATTTTCCCTTTCAATCCCCTCCCCGCGCTGAGGCACATCTTGGGAATCTGCGTACTTTTGCCGGAACCTGTTTCCCCTGCCAGCACAAGCACTTGTTGCTGATGAATGAGCGTTACAATATCATCGACTCGGTTGGAAACCGGTAAATTGGCAGGGAAAGAAACCCTCGGTAAGCATTTCTTTCGATTCTCTACAATACGCTTGGATCGCTCGATTTGTGCGCGAAAGTGATCCAGATTTCTGGATGAGCTGTTTTTTCGATTTCCTTCCTTGAGAATCTCCTTAAGTCGATTGCGTAAACGAAGCTGATCCTTTACCAGGCAATCACTTAAGAGATCACTCCATGTTTTTGAAATTGATGCCACGGGGTGAGTCGAATCTGCCCTGTTCATGCCTAATGTAACGAGTATTCTGAGCGACTCTCGTCGCAATTCGTGATTTGAATAAAACCAGGCCCGACACAAAGCTCAAAAGCACCTTCAACCGTCGAGCCGCTAAATTGTCCGAAATATATTCGTATCAATGAATAGGGCATAAATAATTCTTCAACAAAAATAGTTATCACTCATGGATTGGAGATTGACAGGTCAGACCGATTACCTCATTGTGCAGCCAACAAAGTGGTCAAAGACCTTAGCCACCGACAGTGTACGGATCAATTCAAATTTAGGCTCACCCTCGTTTGATAGTCTTCAAGTTGGTATCCCCGAATCACCGGGAAGGTGTTTTTTTCACTTCGCTAGTAAACAGTAATGAAATTATTTGTAGGAAACTTATCGTTCCAAACGGTCGAAGATGATCTTCGCGAGCTATTCGGCAGTTTTGGAGACATTGACGACATCTATGTAGTTGAAGATCGTCAAACCGGCCGCTCACGTGGCTTTGCATTTGTCAGCTTTGCTGACCGAGACGCAGCAATGACCGCTGCAAAGGAACTGGACGGCACCGAATTCATGGGCCGCAACATCAAGGTCAATGAGGCAACTCCCAAACCTCAAGGCGGCGGCCGCAGTGGCGGCGGCGGCGGCGGTGGAAAATGGGGCGGCGGCGGTGGCGGTGGTAACCGTGACAGAGGCGGACGCGATCGCAGATCTTCACGTTATTAATTTTATCCACCCCAAAAAAATTTAATTAAGAATAATATATGAGCGAACAAGGAACAGTTAAGTGGTTCAGCTATGACAAAGGATATGGATTTATCCTTCAAGACGACGGTCAAGACATCTTCGTCCACAAATCTGAGTTGGAACATGGCGTCGTTAATGAAGGCGACCGAGTGGAATACGTTACCGGAGAAGGTCGCAAAGGACCTTGCGCCAAGGAAGTCAAAGTGATTTCTTAAGAGCAAATCTATCAATCTCAATATGCGGTCGGATCTTTGTGATTCGACCGTTTTTTTATGCCATCAACGAGTCACGAATTTCAACCAAACTGCAAATCCAGGTTTCTGAATGATGCCAATCTTCTCAATTAGATTTCGTTCAGAACTTGTTATTACTTAAATTCCTTTCATAATCCCTCGGGACATCCACGTTCTCTCATGAAATCATTAATGGACTCCTTAAGAAGCCCCCTGATCTTGGCGGCATTGACGCTTCTGAACTTCCAGAAGCCAAGCGCGGCTTCTTTGAAAATTCCCGGAGAGACCGCATACCTGGATCCCGACTATGGAGACGCCAGAGTCTCAAGGAGGGGAGGAATACTCGACTGGTCTAACGACCGAACCATCATCCGATGGTATGGAAAGGTCAGAAAAAAGGGTTCTGCGGGTGTAAAAATTCGACTAAAGTCTGATCATGATGGTCTGGTAAAACTTACGCTTCAAGTAGCTGGACAGGAATCCCAAAGAGATTTCATGGCAGCGAAAGATACAGAAACGGTCGTTTCATTCGGAGATTTTGAAATTTCCTCTACAGGTCATCATCCTTTTATTTTGAGCCGTAAATCTGTGGATGCAACAGCCAAAGTTTCAATCGATGTGCTGGGACTTGAAATTTCAGGGGATTTGGCTGATGAGATTCATTTCAATCTGAAACCAAGACGCAATGCAGCATCGGTCCATTTGGCATATCCGATTCCGGCTCAAACCCAGGTCGCTGCTTTTTACTGCGAGATGACGGCACTTGAGGATCCTGTTCACTCCTATTACATGGCTTGTGGCTGGCATCGTGGCTATTTTGGAATGCAGGTGAACAGCTCCTCGGAACGTCGCATTATCTTTAGTGTATGGGATCGAGGAAACGAACCAACAGATCCCGACAAAGTGCAACTGGACGACAGAGTTCATTTACTCGACAAAGGAGATGGGGTGTTCACCGGACGTTTTGGTAACGAGGGAACCGGCGGGCACAGTCATTTAAAATATCCATGGAAAACAGGATCTGTACAGAAATTTCTGGTAACAGCGAAACCCAGTGATGCCACCCACACCACTTTCAGTGGCTTCTATTTTCATCCGGACAGCCAGGAGTGGATGTTGATTTCCAGCTGGAGAGCACCGGGTGAAGGAGGCTACATGCGTGGTCTTTACAGTTTCAGTGAAAATTTTGTAGGGAGCAATGGTCACCTTTTGCGCAAGGCACTTTACGGCAGCCAATGGATTCTCGACAGCGAAGGAAACTGGAAAGAAGTGACAACCGCCAAGTTCAGTCATGATCCAACGGGCCGCAAAGACCGTCTGGACCGTTTCATGGGCCTTGAAAAGGGGCAGTTCTTCCTCTCGCATGGAGGTTTCCTGGATGGGTTCACCGAATTCGGCACCCTGTTCCAGAGACCTCCGACAGGCTCCAAACCAAAGGAATTATCCTATTTTGATTTTCAATAGGACCTTCCCGGATAGGAGTGGAAGGATCGGCAATCAATTCCATATCCTGCGTGAGAAACGATTCGAGGTGAACTCCTGGCTGACATGAATGCCGACACAGGAAGTATTGCGGAAGGCACTACGATGTGGACGACAACGACGACGGGGGATACGTTTGTTTTTTCCCGCATCGCACCTGTGCCCGAACCGTCTGAAATCGCATTAGTTGCCGGGGTCGGGTTGCTAGGATTGGGGCTGGTCCGGGTCCGGGCAACGAAGTGCGTGCGAGGGGTGTGAGCTTATTTGGCTAGGCAATGATGACCTTTTGAATGCACAGGATCTCCCATTTTTCCCGAATTTTCCACTGACAGTTCCGAAATCGAAAACTACGGTTCCAATGACCGTCGATATTGAGAGGCGTTAAATTTTACAACCAATACCGCCGCCAAAAATTGAATTCGGATTGAAGATTGAGGAAACCTCAACAATAACCGGGACCATTCAGGACTTCAAAGTATTGACTCACAAATAAAATGTCTTACATTGTCTTACATGAGCACGATCACCGTCAGAATCCCTGATGATCTGAAGAACGATTTGCAAAGGATCAGTGAAGCGGAGCACAAACCTTTGAGTGATCTCGTACGAGAATCTGTAAGACGTTTTGTTGCAGTGGAACAATTCCGGCAGTTACGCCGTAAAGCTCTACCAATTGCAGAATCACAGGGATACCTAACAGATGAGGACGTTTTCTCTAAGTTGCAGTGAGCAGAGTTGTTTTGGACACCAATGTGGTGGTTGCCGCTTTTGCTGCTAGAGGACTTTGTGAATCGGTTTTTGAATCAAGCTTAGAAAAGCATGTGCTAATAATCAGCGGCTTCCTTCTAGATGAATTAAAGGAAAAATTGATCAGGAAGATCAAACTGCCTGAGGAAAGTGTCGATGAGATACTGAAGTTTTACGCATCTAACAGTGAATGCGTCATCCCTTCGAAAATTGATAAAAATGCATGCAGGGATCCTGAGGATATTCCAGTTTTAGGAACATGCCTACGCGGTAAAGCTGAATTCCTGGTATCCGGGGATGCGGATCTGTTGGTGTTGGGAAAAATCGGGAAGACAATCATTCTTAATCCAAGGCAATTCTATGAATTACAGATTTCATCGAGTACGCCCTGAGGTTTGTTCTAAATTTACAGAATACGGCTTCGTTTTCAAAATACCTGCCTCAGGTTCCAAACCGAAAGAACTGATGGATTTGAGGTTCGATTAAAAAGGTCAGAAAATGCAGCTTTCCAAGCTCGTATTTTAATAAACTTGCAAGGGCAGCATAAAAACACTCAACGTCCTCCGCATCTATTTGGGCCTGATCCAACAGGTATCCAAGAGCAGCATCCCCAGAGCACCCATCACATACGCAAACAAATCAGATACAAGGAACCCTTGCCCTAATATAAAATTGAAGGGAAATGTTGCCCTGATTTGCTGAATCCAGTCAGCTTGATACAGTTGAGAAAACTCAATAAAAGTTGCCCCAGCAACGGTTGCAACAAACACATACCGTCCAGAACGTGATTTTAACACCAGAAGCAAAAATCCATAGAGAGCTGCAGCCCACAAGGCATCTCCCCCATAAAGCAACATCCAGTCGGGAGACCAGGCGCTTGCAAAGGTCCTGGAGGCCAGGCCGGTCCCAATGACTACAAAAAGTGTCAACAGACAACGTGAGAGTCGGAGTTGCCTGATTTGAGACGATACTTCATCGGTTGTTGCGTTGTGCATGAAGGTTAGCTTATAAAGATGGCTTATGCCTACGGTGGGTGAACAACTTGCTTCTGCGAGAAAAGCAAAAGAATGGAGTCTGGAAGATGTGGCTCGTCTCACCAAGTTGCGGAGCGATCAGGTTCTTGCACTTGAGGAAGGACGGTATCATATCTTTTCCGCACCCGTGTATGTTCGTGGGTTTGTCAAATCTTATGCAAAGCTGGTCAATCTTGACCCAGCCTCACTTGTCGAGGAACTGAACAAGGAAATCAACAAGGATAAAAAACTACAACAGGCAGATCCTCTCAGAGGGCCGAAACGAGGTTTGATTGAATGGTGTGCTTACGCCCTTTCCCGTGTTCCCTGGAAAATTGTCCTTCCTCTGGTGGCCATTGTGGCATTGGTCGGAATCTTTGTCTGGGGAATGAGAATGTGGGAAGATTACAAGGACCGAGATCCTCTTGAAGATTTACCTCCCGGTTATTATCAGCCAACCGAACCTCTCCCAGGGGAGTTTATCCCTCTGGAAGAGTAATGCAAACCGGCACCTGACGTGTCAGACCTTGACGGTGCGGCCAGTTCGAATCGATTTATAAATCGCCTCGATAGCTTTCATATCCCGCAAACCTTCCTCTCCTGACACGGTGGATTCCCGACCTTCCAAAATACACTTGGAGAACACATCCATTTCGTTCGCAAATTGATCTATGACCGGTTCCTGAATGATGTCTCCTTTACTGGTGCGTCCCTTGATTCCACCGTAACTATAGGCAGGATCCAAGCTGAACCATCCTTTTTCACAGTGAGCTGAAAACCGATTGATTCCACTGAAATTATAGGTGGTACTGCAGTAGGCCAGGACGCCACTAGGAAACTTCATGGTCCAAACGATCGATTCATCCACTTCGGCAAATTTCACGGGATCTGTTTTAGTTTCCTGTGCGGAGATTTCAATGGGTTCCTCATTGGTCAAAAACCGGCAAGCCTGGAGAGCGTAAATTCCTACATCCATGAGCGCCCCGCCGCCTGCAAAATCCGCTTTTAATCGCCACTGATCCGGATTACCAATCTTGAAACCAAAACCGGCATCGATCATTTTCAGGTCCCCAAACACCTTTTCACGCGCCAACCGCATGCATTCGAGATTATTGGGTTCGAATTGGCATCGATAACCTATTGCCAGTTTCTTGCCCGCATCCCTGCAAGCCTCGATCATCGCTTGGCAATCCGAAGATGTGTTGGCCATGGGTTTTTCGCATAAAACATGTTTACCAGCTTTCGCAGCGCGGATGGTGTATTCGGCATGCATGCTGTTGGGAAGTACAATATAGATCACATCGATATCGGGATTTTTTGCGATCTGATCGTAATTCTCGTAATTGTAGCAATTCCTGGCAGGAATGTTATATTTGCTTTTCCACTTTTCGATCTTGGAAGGAGTGCCACTCACAATACCCGCCAGATAAGAATGCTCCGTTTTTTGGAGTCCGGGTGCAATTTGGTTGGTGCTGAGACCTCCCAGACCGACGAGTGCGTATCCAAGCTTTTTCTTTTCCTGTGATTGCACTCTTGGTGACCATAAACCAGATTCAGAAGCGACAACCGCTCCGGCGGCTAGGGTCCCGGCCTTTTGTATGAAACCACGACGATTGGTAATAGATAACTGAGGAGAAGGGTTTTCTTGCATGAGTTGATTGTCTGAAACATTGGAGAGTTTGCCAAGTTTGAGTTTTATCGAATTTTTCAAGGTTGACGCCTACGTTTGGTTTACCTACCCTCTGCGCTCCTTCCAATCCCGAAGGAACACCTTGCTCAACTTCCAACAAAAGTTCGCAAACAAAACCCATGTTTCAGTTGATTTACCGCAAGTACGGGAAACGTCTCCGTGCCAAAGATGATTTGTTATCCGGTTTGACCGTTGCACTGGCTCTGGTGCCGGAGGCGGTTGCCTTTGCCTTTGTGGCCGGCGTTGAACCTCTGGTCGGACTATACGCCGCTTTCCTGGTCGGACTCATCACCTCACTGATGGGCGGTCGCCCAGGAATGATCTCTGGAGCTACCGGCGCTCTCGCAGTCGTGTGTGTTTCACTCGTGGCACAACACGGTGTCGAATACTTGTTTCCAACAGTGGTACTGATGGGACTCATCCAAGTTGCTGTGGGACTCCTTCGGTTGGGTAAATTCATTCGATTAGTGCCGCATCCGGTCATGTTGGGATTCGTCAATGGCCTGGCTATTGTCATATTCCTGGCTCAGATTCCACAGTTTACAGTGGATCCGACCGTTGCCGGGGCAGCCTGGAAAACAGGAACAGACCTCTTTCTCATGCTGGGTCTGGTTGGGCTGACCATGGCGATCATTCATTTTCTCCCGCGTTTGACCACAGCCATCCCCTCTTCTTTGACTGCGATCTTGTTTGTAACTGGACTGTCTATCGGCATCGAGAAAATGACTGGTTTTCATTCACGGACCGTGGGGGATTTGGCTCCGATAGGAGGAGGACTTCCGTCCTTCAAATGGTTCACAGTAAGCCTGAACATCGAAACCCTGAGCATTATTTGGAAGTACTCTGTTATCATGGCAGCTGTGGGTTTGATCGAATCACTGATGACATTGTCCCTCATTGATGAACTCACTGAAACCAGGGGACGTGGCAATCGGGAGTGTATCGGCCAGGGGGTCGCCAATATAGTCACCGGTTTTTTTGGTGGCATGGGTGGGTGCGCCATGATTGGACAAAGCATGATCAATATTCGATCTGGCGGGCGTGGCAGACTTTCAGGTTTCTCAGCGGCCATCTTTCTGCTGATCTTCATTTTATTCACATCTCGTTACATCGAAATGATCCCTTTGGCTGCTTTGACAGGAGTGATGATGATGGTTGTACTTGGCACTTTTGAGTGGGCTTCACTGCGCCTCTTCGGAAGGGTTCCCAAGGAAGATTTATTTGTTGTGATTTTGGTTTCCGTCGTCACAGTTTTCACGGACCTTGCAGTCGCAGTATTGACGGGTGTGCTGGTTTCGGCCCTGGTATTTGCCTGGAAAAGTGCCAAACACATCGCCGTCAAAGAAACCACCAACGATCACGGAACAAAAATGTATTTGCTGGAGGGGCCGCTGTTCTTTGCTTCCATTAAGAATTTTCAGGATAAATTCGATCCGGCCAATGATCCCGAAGATGTGATCATTGATTTCAAGAACTCTCGAGTTTGTGATCATTCGGCCATCGAAGCCATTAATGCACTGACCGAACGGTATCTCACCAACGGCACCAAACTTCATCTACGGCACCTGAGCAAGGACTGTATTCAATTATTGGACAAGGCTGCCGACATTGTAGAAGTCAATATTCTCGAAGATCCAAACTACCACGTTGCCGATAATAAAATGGCCTGAACAGCCGGTTCGACAAATACAAATTCATCGGTTGTAAATTCTCTTCCGATTAGAAGGATCATGAAACCAAAGCTACGGGTGTTGATCTGACCTTTTGCCCTAATAAATCGGAGGCTTTCTTACTCACGCAGGGCCCCAATTTTCTCAAATCGTTTACCGTGTATCCAGGTGTACGCACTCCCGATGTCAACGAGTGCTTTGGCACTTGGAATCCCCCTGTCTCGATCAACGTGTCTTAAAGTATTACAAGCAACGTGGAGTGAGCCCATGACAGTGAAATCGTTTACCATTCATGAATAAAAATCGAGGTTTATTCAACATGTTAAGGTGTCGATTGAACTTTGCGACTTGATCAATGTCCCCTGTACCTGTTCCATCAATGGAATATCAACCTTCAACCACAGAATCATCTGATGCTAAAATCAACCAGGCTTATCACACTGACTGGAACCTTTATCTGGGCTTCCTTGGCAGGTCTTCTTGCCCAAAACAAACCACAACTCAGCGCCGAACTGATTTTCCCTCTTGAGTCCTGGCACAACCATGGATCGTGCATTGTGGAAGCTTCCAATGGGGATTTGATTGCCTGTTGGTTTCACGGATCAGGAGAAAGAAGATCAGACGATGTCAAGATCCTTGGAGCACGCAAACTCAAGGGAGCCTCATCATGGAGCAAGCCCTTTGTCATGGCGGACACACCTGAGTTTCCAGACACTAATTGCTGTATGATCATCGATCCGCAAGATCGCCTTTGGCTTCTGTGGCCAACGATACAGGCCAATCTATGGGAATCTGCATTGATGAAATACAAAATTGCATCCGACTATAAACAAAAGCAAGGACCACCAAAATGGGATTCTGAGAAGGTGTTACATATCAAACCTGGAGCTTCTTTCCATGACATCGTTAAGCGAAAAACGGCGGAGTATCTGGACAGCCTGACACTCACTCCCGGCATGATCGAATGGGCACATGACAATTTTCGGCAGGCGGAAGATAAACTCACTCGACGTCTCGGTTGGTTCACCCGGGCACATCCATACATTCTTGAAGATTCAAGAATGCTTGTCGGGCTTTATTCAGATGGGTTTTCATTTTCATTGGTGGGCTATACCGATGACTGGGGGGATTCCTGGAATTTCAGTGAACCCATAGTAGGTGGTGGAAATATCCAACCCAGTTTTGCACGAAAACAAGACGGAACACTGGTCACATACATGAGGGATAATGGTCCGCCACCAAATCGAGTGCTGGTTTCTGAATCAAAGGATAATGGAGTGACCTGGTCAATGGTTTACGACCACCCACAACTTGCGAACCCCGGAGCGGGATTGGAATTGATGCAACTGAGGGGTGGTCGGTTTCTTGCCATTTACAATGATACAGAGGATGGTCGTCACCAACTGGCCGTATCGATTTCAGAAGACGAAGGAAAAACTTACAAGTACACGCGCCATCTAGAAAAAAGGGATCCCGGTCAAGGATCCTTTCATTACCCATCCATTATTCAGTCAAAAGACGGAGATCTGCATTGTACCTACAGTTTCTTTGACCCGAAGGGCCTCGATGGAAAAGAAGGCAAATCTATCAAATATGCCAAGTTCAATGTGGATTGGGTTCTAGGGGGTCATTAATCCAGCTTGAAGGGGAATCATAACAAGCCCTAATTTGGCACTGTGTGTGCTTGCTTCCTTTCCAGAATCAATATGAAGACCCAGTCCGCACCAAAGAAATTCATACAAATATTACTGATTTGTATGGCTCTTTTCAGCCAAATTTCCAACACAGAAGCCAAGACGCTACGTATCAATGAATTCATGGCATCCAATGGAGACGGACTCCTGGATGAGGATGGTGATTCATCGGACTGGATTGAAATCTGGAACTACGGCGACCGACGGGTTTCCCTGCAAGGATGGACCCTCACGGATGATCCAGAGACTCCCGATCTCTGGGCTTTTCCCGCCATTCATTTAGAGGCAAATGCCTACTTGATTCTATTTGCATCCGGTAAGGATCGTCGAGATGCAGGTGGAGAATTACATTGCAACTTTGAACTCGACCGAAATGGAGAAAACCTTTCTTTGCGTAGATTTAACCTCGCAAGATGGGAAATTATCAGTGAGATTTCCCCATACCCCAGTCAACGCCGCAATGTTTCCTACGGAGTGTTGGGAAATGAAACATCCAACGCCAAGGCCTTCTTCTTAACCCCGACTCCGGGTGAACGAAATCGAGGCGAATCTGTGGAGGGTTTTGTCAGGGACACACGTTTCAGCGTGGATCGAGGATATTATGAAGATCCTTTTGATCTCGTGATCTCTACCGAAACACCAGAAGCCACATTTTCATATACGTTGGATGGAAGTCTCCCGACGGAATCACACGGGACTCTGATACAACCAAACAGCCCTGAGGGGCCAACCACTTTCCAGTTGAGAATCACTGATTCCACACTGATTCGGGTCATGGCCTTCAAACCAGGTTTCCTCCCGACGAATGTGGACACTCAATCCTATTTTTTCCCGGCCTCTCTCCTGAATCAAAACGGCCAGGGATCACCGTTCAATCAATCGGTCAGATGGGGACATGCCGGACAGGATTGGGAAATGGATCCGGTGATCTTGAATCACAGAGATTCTGACATTCGGCCGGTCAAGGAGGATTTTCTAAGATTACCCACGCTTTCAATAGCCATGAATTTTGAGGAAATGTTTGGCCAGGGAGGCATTTATATAGCCGGGCAAAGTGTTGAAAAAAGAGTATCCGCCGAGTGGATCAATCCCGAAGCAGCTCCTCACGCACCCAATGAAGTCAATGGATTTCAAACGGACGGCACTATTCAAATCGTCGGTGGTAGCAGTCCACAACGTTGGAAGTCTGACAAATTGTCCATGAGACTCAAATTTGATCAGGACCTCAATTACCCCGTATTTGGAGAGGAAGCTACGGATCGATTTGATACCTTAGTGATTGATGCGCGCTTAAACAATGTTTGGCATTACGGAGGCGGCGTTGAGCCGGTTGGTCAACGGAACCGTGCCCAGTACGTCCGTGATCAATATGCTGCCAATCTCCACAATGCCATGGGAGGCACCTCACCTCACGGCAAACATGCACACGTCATGTTAAATGGCATTTATTGGGGTATTCATACAATTCATGAACGACCGGATGATAATTTTGCCGCAAGCTATTTGGGGGGTGCAAATGAGGATTACGATTCCATCAAACACCGACCGAATGACGTTCTTCAAGGCAGTTCAAGAAACTACAACGAATTACATTCTATGGCAGGAAGGGATCTTTCGATTCAAGAAAACTACGATGCCGTACGGGCAATTCTGGATATCGACGATTTCATTGATTACATGCTGATGAATTATTACATCGGCAATGGTGATTGGGCTCATCACAATTGGTATGCCTCCTTCAATCGTGTTTCACCTGATGGTAAATGGAGATTCCACAGTTGGGATGCAGAAAAAGGATTGCACGGAGTCAACAATAATGTCACCGGCCGAAATGACCGCGGGGGCCCCACCTTTCTTCATCATCAATTGATCCGCAATGAATCTTATCGTTATCAATTTGCGGATCGTGCCTACGACCAGCTCCGGTATGGAGTTTTAAGCCCGGTAACAGCAGCCCGGCTTTATCGTGAGATATCTGATCCAATCGATCTTCCGATTCGTTTGGAATCGGCCAGGTGGGGAGACAACCAACGTTCCCAACCTTATACGCGTCTCGACTGGGTTGAAAACCGTGATTCGCTCTTCGGCTTGGCTCAAAACCGTCAACTGCCTACTCATGATTTCTTCAACCGCAGGAGTGAAATCGTGATCAATCAATTCAATGCACGTAACTGGTTACCTTCAATGGAACCTCCGGTATTCAATCAACACGGGGGACACATTACAGGTGATTTCGGCATACAAATCGAATCCAACGAACGGGGTGACATCCTTTACACCCTGGATGGGAGTGATCCCATGCCAGTGATTCAAACAGGCAACCAGACAGTCACACACTTGGTGCCGGAATCCCATGAAAAACGAGCCTTCATGCCCACCAATAACAGCCTTGCCGCATCCTGGATGCAATCTGATTTCAACGATCAAGCATGGCCAAAAGGAAACTTGGGTGCTGGATATGATAACAATTCAACTTATGAAGATTTGATCTCAAGCGACCTGGACTTTCAAAACAGTGTCAACCGAAACGACACGGAATCCATTTACATGCGCGTTGAATTTGAAATCGAGAATCTATCTTCGTTTGACCGATTGGAACTGGGAATGCGCTATGATGATGGATTCGTCGCTTACCTTAACGGAACGGAGATTGTACGCGCCAACGCTCCCGGAAGTGCCGGTTCACTCGTGGCATGGAACGCGTCTGCATCATCCAGTCATTCGGATAATGAAGCAGTGATTTTTCAGGCTTTTGACGTTTCCTCAGCAGTAGAACACCTCAGAACCGGCAAGAATGTATTGGCCGTCCATGGATTGAATGTGAATGCCACCAGCAGTGATTTTTTGATCTGGCCAACACTGACCGCAGTGTCCATCGAGGAAGATCCGGATGCCCCGACAAATCAACAGGCCATTCCTTACACAGGCCCTATTCAATTGAGCGATTCGACCACCATAAAAGCCAGAACCCGAAATGGCTCCACATGGTCTCCACTCCTGAGCGCGCATTTTATTGTTGATACCATCCCTGTAACCTCCGACAACCTTGTCTTGTCGGCCATCCATTATCACCCAAGTGCTCCTTCAGATTCAGAAACCACTGCTGGTTTTCAAAACCGAAGAGATTTTGAATTCCTCGCATTGGAAAATATCTCATCGCAGACTTTGGATCTCAGAGGTCTGCGTTTTACCGCAGGGATTGATTTCGAATTTGTAGCATCCAATCCACTTAATGAACTTGCCCCCGGCGAAACGCTGGTTCTGGTATCCAACCCAAATGCGTTTGAATCCCGCTACGGAACGGAATGGAAAATCGCTGGCACCTTCCAGAACGGCACAAACTTGAATAATGGAGGGGAGCGAATTGCAGCCATCAATGCATCGGGTCAAACCGTGCTGAATGTAACCTATTCCGACGAATCACCCTGGCCTGCAGAAGCGGACGGGTTGGGTTCGTATCTATCTCAGGTTCAACCTCAGGGCATGCAAAACCCAAACCTGCCTGCGTCCTGGAGAGCAATGCCAGAATCAGGAATACAACCAACCACAGGAGTAGCTGAGCTTTTCCAAAATTGGCTGGCTGAGTTCTATACCGCAGTAGAATTGAATGATCCGCTCTTTTCAGGGTGGACCGCCGACCCTGATGGAGACGAAAAAAACAACCTGCTCGAGTTCTTCCATGGATCCAATCCGGCTAAAAACGAAGTGTCGCTGCACTGGTTAAACATTGAAACAGAGGTAACAAACAGCGACTGGCAAATCAGCTTCGCCAAAGTCAGAGACCTGCCAGGAATAGAATGGACTATTGAAACTTCTCCAGATCTTTTGAGGTGGATCCCTCTTCCTGTCATAACCCCAAAGCCCGTGGACCATTTGGATCACTACCAATGGACGCAGTCAGAAAATAGGCAAAACAATTTCTATCGGTTAGTACTCAGAATTGCGGAGTAACCATCTCTTTTCACTCTTCTTTTGAACAAAGAAGCGTTTTTGTGAATCACAAACGAATTGCCAAAAAAAATCTCTATCTGACTGGAACGAAACGGATCCTCGAATAATCTTCAAAGAATGCAGCGATCAATGATGGCATGCATTTGACTGACTGAGCGATTGCCTCCCAATTTGCAGGTTCATACCTAAACAAAATTTCAATCTACTAAATAACTCCGCGCTTAAAGTATGTTGAATCGGATTTAATCCTTTACCATTTAAATGCCTCTTTAAGACTATAAATCATGGAATCACGACCCTGAACAGTAGTAGTGATGAATTGGAAGATAGTGGTTCTGAAAATGTGACGGGCATTTCTTCCAGAGTAACCTCTCTTAGATTGTCCCATTGGACTCCATCATTTGAGATTTGAACAATGACACTTCGACCTGGTGTTCCATCCACTTCAAAAACAAACTGACCATCGACCAGTCTTGGATTGGAAAGAGAGGGAGGTACGGCTGGAACAGAAGCCGGTTCTATCGAATCGATTTTATCTCTGATGGACTGAATGCTTACTCGACGCGATTCCACATGAAGAATCTCCCAAGCTTCATGTGAGGGCGAACCCTCGACGCCATTAAGCAAAACAAAATCAGAATTATTCGTGCCTTCTCCACGATTGGATGGAAAAAATTGATGTAAAGCTTCGTGGGCTGAATCATCCAAAACAACCTCAAGCCCTGTGGAAGACGCGAAGGCAAGTGTGCCGCCACTGGAAACACCTCGATCATCTTTTTCAAGGCCGATCACATGCACCGGAATCCCATGACGATTACCGCCGCGTTCATCAAAATATTGCTGAATATCTTCCTCAACGACCGCTGAGTTAAATCGACAAATGCCTCACCAATAAAAAAAGAAATCCAGTAGAACAATAGATCCACTGTAATCTTCTAACTCGACCGACTCGCCTGTAATAGCGTCAGTGAGCACGAAATTTTCAGCAACATCGCCCACCCTTTTAATTGTTGATTGGGCTTCAACATTGGCAGAGGCTCCAACGAAGGAAACTGCCAGCAACAACATGCAGAAGAATTTAATTATTTTCATAGATCGTTATTTGAAAAATTTTTCGCCTCCTCGAACCGATTAGAATCTCATATCAAAAGCAGCCTGAAACAAGCCCCAATTTCGACTTTGATAGAGGTCTTCAAAAAAAGGAGCTTCGACATCAGCATCGTCATAACGAGTCCAATAAGGTCCGGCACTGACACGAAGGCTTGAACGTTCTCCAATCCACCGGAAGCCGGTTCCGACATGGTAAGTCTTCAAACCTGGAGGTGCATTGGAGGATGTCAGTGAATTTTGAATCTCTCCCGTATCCTGATAATAACGAGCAAAAAGACTCAACATCCAGGATGGTCCCAAGTCTTGTTCCAGAGTGATTCCAGCAAACCCAGCATCAAAACTCGGGTTCTCCTTGGTCCAGCCAAACTGAGTTCGGAGCACAGTTTGATCGGTTATGGCCACATTTAATGAACTTTGAGTACTCCACCGAAGTTGACGGGCCGAGGTATCGGTGAGACGCACTTCGAACAAGGATCTCGTTCTTGAATTAAGAACATTTTCCGAAGCAAGACGCAGCATATGAGTATCGATTCGATCCAACCCAAGAATTGTCACCCGTTCGAATTCCGCACTGGGAGCAATGTGATCCCTGAAATAGCCATAGCCCGCCTCCAGAAACCCTGAGGCAGGCAGGTACTCCCATCGAATCTGGGAACCAAGCTGATAGCCTCGAGGATCAACATCAGGGTATCCCCCAAAGAATGGTAAACTGCCAATCTGCTTGTAATATTCCTGAAGCCAAAAAGTTCGATGACTTTGATTACCGTCATAATATCCAAACTGACCTCGCAAGGTGATTTCATCACTGACCTCTCTGGAAACACGAAACTGAGCCCTGATCTGGTCCTCATGGGCTTGAACCGGAGTGAAAAACGGATCGGGCGATCTCATTTCAATAGCGTAGGTCTGAAGCCCAAGTCCGAGATCCAATTGGGTTTTTTCATAGGAATGGCCGTAGGTTAAATTCCAGGTCGTCAGTTGATAGTCATCACTGAGCAAGGCCTCACCTGCTGTTTCAAACTTGCGCTCGATCATTACCGAAGGTGCCTCAACCCGCAATTCCTGATCATTGACTGCGGCATCCGATTGATCTTGGTTATCCGACTTCTTGGCACCAACGGAATCAATCACCGCACGCAGCTGAGGAACCCCTTCAAACCCTGAATTCTTATAAACTACTCTGAATCCTGAATCTGAACCGGTTCCGTCCAAGACAACGATCAACGGAATACTCTCAGCCTGAAATTCCTCAAGAAGCTTCCCATCAAAATCATCGATGACTTTCTTGAGTCCCGTGCGCCGTATGAACAGATCCGTTCGCCTGGGGTTGGATGCTTCGATGTTGACCGCGATCACCTCAACTGGAATCCCGTATTTATTTCCATTCTGAGCATGGTAATAATCTGCAATACCTTCCTCAATCAAGGGTGATGCCCTGAGACAAGGAGCACACCAATACGCAAAGAAATCCAATACAAGGATACGATCTTGGTATTGATTCAGTGAAAATGCTTCTGCGTTATCTCCGCGAAATGGCAAACTTAAGGAAGAAATATCACCGGAACTGGCTCGAAGGCTGAACATCAAGCCCCCCAGCAGGACCATTCCCCCAAGCAACTGTCGAAACTTTATGACTCGATGCATAAGGTTCATTTACTGACATGCAGTACAACCTGCAGCCTGTGCGCCTCCAGACCCCGCTGTTCCCGGTTCAACCTGGGTCAACACATTCGACTGGTAAGCGAATACAGGTGAGTCCGAAAAGGTCATATTAGGTTTGGAAACCAAGCCCTGTTGATTCACCGGAATGGCTTTGCACCCCGTCCAAAACAGGCACACAAATAAACATCCCAAGCCCCAAAAAATTTTACTGACAAACGGTTTATTCATATCCCATCGATTCTAATGCAAATTGTTCATCTTTAGGTTTCCAATCATGCCTTGAGCTCAGTTGAGCCTATGGTGCGAAAAACGGACTGGCAATCCATCAAATCCAACCAGATTAAAAAGGCATTCGCTGATACATAAGACCAACCCCAAAAAGTTTAATTTGGATAGCATGGAACTTATGGACCTGAATCCTCCTCAAAAGCACACCACTCCGATGCTTCTTGAGTAGCCAACATCAGATTTATTCCAAAGAATTGATTTTAGAGTCACTTTTAGCTTAGATGAAGGTTCATGGTGCTTTCCAGACATCTGATTTTACTCTTTTGGCTGTGTCTTTCTTGGCATATCGCCTCTGAGGAGGAAAACAAACATTGGTCTTTTAGATCTCTGGAAAAACCTTCACCACCTCTCAAGCATCTGTCAGGCATCGACGGATTCATCCAAACCAAACTGCACGACAAGGGGTTGCAAATACAGGAAGAGAGCAACCCGCGCACTTTATTGAGGCGGTTATACTTTGACATGACGGGTTTACCCCCAAGTTTTGAGGACATCCATGCGTTTTCAAAAGCCGAGGATCGGGACTTGGCTTACAAGGAGGCGATTGAAAAAGTCCTTGCAAGCCCAAGGTATGGTGAAAGGTGGGCACAACATTGGTTGGACCTTGTTCGTTATGCCGATACCCACGGATACGAGGTCAATACTGAGCGAAAAAACGCCTGGCCATACAGGGATTACGTGATTCAGGCATTTAATGAAGATAAGCCCTATGATCAATTTGTCTTTGAACAATTAGCTGGCGACACGGTTGGAGAGAACAGGGCAACCGGATTTTTGGTCGCTGCGCCGGCATTACTGCCGGGGCAAATTGGCAAGGATGAAGCTTCCAAGCGTCTGGCGAGACAGGATGCATTGGATGAGATTATCGTCAGCACAGGAGAAACTTTTCTGGGAATCAGTATTGGTTGCGCGCGATGCCATGACCACAAATTCGATCCTGTCACAGCAAAGGACTACTATGCTTTTCAGGCTTTCTTTGCCGGGGTGGAATATGGGGATCGTCCGGTTGAGGATGCAGTTGAGAGACAACGTCGAACGAAGAATTTAACCAAAATCACACAACGTCTGAAATCTATCGACCAACAATTGGACTTATTAGAACCCATCGCCGCAACGCGGGACCTTAAAGCCCCGCCTCGTCGAAATCCAGTGAACCACACCAGGAATATCGAGCGTTTCAGACCTATCCAGGCACGTTCGATCCGATTCACCATTCTTGAAACTCAAGACAATAATCGCCATGAACCTTGTTTAGATGAGGTGGAGATTTATGGGCCCGGATCGCCAAACACCAACGTAGCCCTCTCCAAGCGAGGTGTTAGGACATCATCGTCCGGCAATTATTCAGAGACAGGCATCCACCAACTGAAGCATGTCAACGAGGGACTTTATGGGAACGATCATAGTTGGATATCGAATAAAAAGGGCGAAGGATGGGTGCAATTTGAGTTACCAGAACCTACTGAAATAAATCGAATCATATGGTCACGTGATCGTACAGGACAATTCAAAGATCGACTGGCTATTAGGTATCGAATAGAAGTGACGGTCGACAAAGAGAAATGGACCCCGATAGCAGGATCATGGGATCGGGTTTCATTTCAAAGTTTGGATTCTAAAAGTCCTATTGCTGATGATCCTGAGATAGCCCTAAAAAGAAAACACCTACTCGATGAACGCAACAAACTGATCGCGAGAAAAAAGGTACTTATGGAAACACCCATGATTTATGGGGGTAAATTTCGTAAACCAGATACCACTTATGTTCTTCATCGTGGTGATCCCGAACAACCAGGCGATGCTATCCATCCATCAATTCCAGGCATTTTAGGACAGTTGGGACTTGAGCAACATGCAACAGAATCAGAGCGGCGAGTAACGCTGGCTCATTGGATCGCTAATCCAAACCATCCCTTGACAGCCCGTGTGATGGTCAATCGTATTTGGCAATTCCATTTTGGTAAGGGTTTAGTTGATACACCAAACGATTTTGGGTTGAACGGATCACCCCCTACTCATCCCGAACTTCTCGACTGGTTGGCGGCAGAATTCATCGAAAGTGGCTGGTCGATCAAGCATGTTCATCGACTCATCCTTCAATCGAAAACCTATCGTCAATCGGGTCAAATTAACCATGAAGGAGTCGAGCAAGACGCAGGTGTTCGATACCTCTGGAGGTTTCCTTCCAGAAGACTCGAGGGCGAAGCCATACGAGATTCCATTCTGCATACCAGCGGAACACTGAACTTCGATATGGGTGGACCAGGTTTTGATTTTTTTAAAAAACGTGGAGGTCTTGATGGGTATCCACCGGTCAATGAGTTTGGGGCGGAAGGAATGCGAAGAATGATCTATGCCCACAAAGTCAGAATGGAACGTGTTCCCGTATTCGGTGCCTTTGATTGTCCGGATGCCGGACAGCCCATGCCCAAAAGAAACCAGTCCACCACTGCCATTCAGGCATTGAACCTTTTCAACAGTCCATTTGTCCTCAACCAATCAAAGCGACTGGCCAAGCGCATAGAAAACCAGGGCACCCCGTATCAGACTTCAGTTCAAAAAGTGGAATCCGCCTTTCAGATCACTTTGGGGCGAAATCCCAGTCAATCCGAGCTAAAGGGTGCATTGATTCTGGTCCATCAAGAAGGCTTGGCAAGCCTTTGCCGAGTGTTGTTCAACAGTAGTGAGTTTATTTTTATTCCATGAACCATTCTCCCATTACCCCTAACCCACTGATGAACCGTCGAAATTTCCTGGGATCTACGGCTACCGGATTAGGGGCAGTGTCTCTCACACAACTCCTTTCCGGAGATGGTCTCCTGGCGGATTCATCCATTCGCATTGATCCGACCCGACCACACAAAGCCCGTCCTCCACACTTTCCGTCAAAAGCAAAGAATGTCTTGGTATTGTTTTGCGCAGGTGCGTGCAGTCAACTGGAAACCTGGGATTACAAACCGGAACTGACCCGACTCGACGGAACTCCAATGCCAGGGGGTCCTGCCGTGACTTTCCAGGGCCCCAGTGGAAACCTGGCAAAACCGCAATATGACTTCAGACCAAGAGGGCAAACTGGAAAGATGGTCTCTGACATGTTGCCTCGCCTGGCAGAATGGACCGACGAACTTGCCTTCGTTCACAGCTTGACCAGCAAAAGCAATACCCATGGTCCGGCGGAGAATTTTTTATCGACCGGTTTTGTGCTGGATGGATTTCCGAGTATCGGAGCCTGGGTGACTTATGCGTTGGGAACGGAAAACGAAAACTTGCCTGCTTTTGTGGCCATTCCGGATCCACGTGGCATCCCGCAGGCAAGCATCAACAACTGGGGACCTGGGTTTCTGCCAGCCGAATTTCAGGGTACCTCCTTCAATACCAGAAATCCTATTCGCAACCTGAAGGCTTCAAAACTTGCGCCGTCCACAGATCAAGCCGCACGACGGTTTTTAAAGCAACTCCAGGAAGAACATCTATCAAAAAATCCAGGTGACAGCCAGTTGTCGGCGCGGATTGCCAGCTATGAACTGGCGGCGCGCATGCAATTAAGTGTGCCCGAGATCACTGATCTGTCATCGGAACCCACTCATTTATTGAAAGCGTATGGTGCCGATGATTCAGGAAACAAGGTCAAGGCCGACTTTGCCAAAAACTGCATCCTGGCCAGACGATTAATCGAAAAAGGAGTTCGATTTGTTCAGTTGTTTAATGGTGCTTATGCATCCGGTGGAGCATTGAATTGGGATGGTCACAACAAACTCAAATCGCAATATGATGTCCATGCTGAAATTTTTGATCAACCCGCAGCCGCTTTATTGGAGGACCTCAAACAACGTGGACTTCTTCAGGATACCTTGGTGGTTTGGTGCACAGAATTTGGTAGAATGCCCATGTTTCAAAAAGGAGCCCAGGGCCGCGATCATAATCCAAACGGATTCACCGCCTGGATGACTGGTGCCGGAGTTCAACCTGGCGTCAGTTACGGGGCCACGGACGATCTTGGGTATGAGGCGGTCGAAGATGTCAGTTCGATCCACGACCTCAATGCAACCATCCTTCACCTACTGGGGCTCGACCACGAATCCCTGACTTACCGACACAACGGCGTTGAACGACGCCTGACAGATGTCCATGGTTATGTGCTGAAAAAAATGCTGGCGTGATGGGTGTATTCCATCCGAGTGGCCGCGATTCCAGACCACAAAACCAAACCTTGAAACCACCTCATCTCTGGGCCCTGAGGCGGAAATAATTTGGCGGTTGGTCAATAAGTTCCGCTGGAAGATTCAAATTGAGTTCACGATCCTCAAGCAAAGGATTGACTTCCCAAATGGTTTCCCATTGACCACTTTCCAACTGATGACTTCGTTGGATCTCGTACCCCCTACCCTTCTTGGCACTGAAGACCAAGGACAGGCTACCCTCTGAAAAGTTCGCTTGCTCGATAACCAAAACTTGATTTGCGTCTTCAGGGTCTGTGTTGGCCAGAAATTCTTGAAAATTGTCATGTCCGTCCCCATCCAGATCTTGGAATGCTTCACCAATAGCCAAAGGATTGAACCCATTTTCCAATTCCCAAAGGTCCGGCAATCCATCCTGATCGCCATCATACTCATTCAGTCTTCCAGGGCTCTCGGTCAAAACAAAATCGAAGACATCACCACCACCATCCGGCCAACGGCCTTGAGAGACTCCCTCGGTTTGACGATCGAAATCGATACGATCTATCATTACACCTTGTTCATTGGATAAAAGAATGGACTCCCCTCCCGCAGATAATTTGAAATTTACATCACGTGGATTCCCTCCATTACCGTCCGCATCCATTTTCAAATAGGCAGCCACATCGGTTCCAAGAAAGGAATGAGGAGGAAACACATGTTTGGAAGGATCAAGCGGATCATCGCTCAATTGCAGATGACTGAGTGCGACGGGCGATTCTCCAGAATTAAAAAGCTCAAACCAGTCTGATCCAGTGGAAGGATCTGCCATCCATTCATTGATGCGAATAAAATCTGATTCACCAAGGATAGCGGGAACATTGACCTGTCCAGGGCTGGCCTCAGTGAGAACCCATTCAAAATGCTCGGGATGTCTCCCCAGGGTGTGGCCAGGAATTTGAGTTCCAAATTCCACGGTATCCAATACCAAACCTCCGCGATTAGCAGCATCGAACAACCAGACCTGATCACCTCCTGCCTTCAATCCAAACCCGGTATTGCGATCATTGGGTGGCATCGAGCCGTCGAACCAAATTTGGAGGAAACCAAAAGGTTCCAGAAAAGCTCCGTCAGGAAAAGACCATTTGGCTGGAAGATCCAAATTATCTGTCAATGTCAAACCCTCCAGAGGAAAGGCTGTCGCTGTTGGATTCCATAACTCAATCCAATCTGCGAATGTGGACCATGGGCTTAGTAGGTTTCGGTTGTCCGCGGCGATTTCATTGATGACGATCAAGGCATCCTCAGGCGCAAGAGCATCACCCGCGCCAGGCGTTGGTTTTCCTGAAATGATTTGATCAGGTTGATCCAGATCTCGACGCCAACTCAAACCAGCTAATGGATTGGCATACCAAATACGGTCGATATTTTTCCCATGCTCGTCATTTAATGCCCACAAATCATGTTCAGTGTTCAGGTCGTCTCTTAAATCATTTGCTCCATTTCCAGGCTCGAGGATTCGAAATTCTCCGGGGGCTAGAAAACTTAATCGAGGGAATGAAAATGCATCAGCAAGCCAATCCGGTTCTTGGGACAGGCTCCATTGCCCAACCGATACAGGTGCGCTGCCTAAATTGGCAATTTCAACAAATCCCATCGAGTAAGAATCCCACTCAAGCGGAAACCATTCTGTTATCTGCACATCACCAGGGGATCCCAATTTCGCTTTTTGATTTGCCTTTTCCGGGCTGGGTAACCCTGCCTGCCAATGACCAGTCTGATCTCTACCAACGGACCATCCATTCGCCTGCCACCCGAATTGAATCTGATCCACCAGAATCGCCTGCCCGTTTACCTGCCTGAACAAGTAAATAGACTCTCCAGCACGGTTGAGTTTGAAAGGCAGAATCCACCCATGAATGGATGATTGCCCATTCTCACCTACAACCACTCTTTGCCCGGGTTCGGCAAGTGCAATGGGAGCAAACTGATATTTGAAAGGATCATTCAAATCATCCGACAGTGAATAATCCTTCAGCAAATGAACACGATTTCCCAAATTCACGATTTCAATGAATTCCCATTTCCGACTTTCGTTGGCATCCCACGGAACCTTAGCGGCATACACTTCGGACAAACGAATCGGTGAAGCGGACGATGCCACTTCCCATTCAGGTGATCTGATGGGATTTTCTTCGGATCTCCATTGACCTGCGGTGTTTTGGTCCAACCATTCCAGCTGATGAACACCCTCTTGAAGTCCATTCAATTCCAAGGATTCTGATACAGGGAAGGTTTCACTCCATTCCCCACCATCCAGACGGTATCGGTAAGCAATCACACCAGGCCCTCCTAGATCCAGATTCAAGTCTGTTGATGGTAATGATGTCCATGGCAAACCCTTTACCGCCAGGCCAGGCAATACAAATGCACCCGGATCCAGTCCAAGCGGCCCCAGCCCCAGAACCGGCGAGCGATCGGACAAACGAAAATCCAAGGCTTCCTTATCAACAAAAACGGGATCCAGATCGTGGTTACGTTCACCAAAATGTGCCCAGGCCTCTGGAAGAATACTGTCTTGGATCACCACAGAAAAATCGGGTTTGGATTTCAAAACACTCTCCAGGGCATGCAAAACATTCGTGGCATCAAAAATATTTCCTTCCATAAACAAGGAACCTGGCGGTTGAGTGCGACGTTCCAGTTCCCTCAAGCTGATTGAGCCGATGCGTGAATCCACAAATGTATTATGGGCCACATGAGCCTGGGCTCCTTCCTTTAAAAGGATGTCGTGGTCATTGTTAAAAAATACGTTCCTGACGATGGTGACATTTGATGTGGCTCCTTCATACAAACCGGTCGCAATGGCATGTGCCTCGCTGGAGCTTGCGTTGGCCTTTTGGAAGTTCATGAAAAGATTTCCTTCCACGTAACCATCCCCTCCATCCAGATCCAATCCATCATCTGATCCTCCAAAAAAGCGGTTGTTTAAAAATTGCGGAACGGGCCCGGGGAGTTTGCCTCCAGTAAAGTCGATGATATCGGCGTAACCTGTCGTACGCCCCAACTCGCAACCTTCAACAATCCAGTAACCGCCATCCGGAATTCCGATACCTGCAATCGGTTCCCCGTTGGTTACATCCGGAAAGATGCAATCTTTCAAGTGAAGCGAGCTATGAAAGCTGACTAGAAAACTGTTATAAGCACCAATCCATCTCCCTCCCATAATGTCCAGACGTGATTGTTCCAGATGAATTCCAGCTTTGGCCAGGGTCCATTCGATGGTGACATAATTGAGTTCGTTGTGCTCCATCGTGCTCTCAAACCGGAGTCCTCCCCAACGTTGGGCGGCGAAGCGTTGAGCGGCGAAATAAATGCGATTGCTTTCAGTGCCCAGGGCTTTCAATTGTCCACGAACAATTAATCCTGCTCCCTGCATGAATTCGACGGATGTTCCGGGTAAAATGGTCAATGTCACTCCCTGGGGAATGATCAAATCGTTCTCTACTCGTATTGGACTTGTTGCGGGGCTCCAAACGGTATCTTCTGCCAAAACTCCTGAATAAAGAATATCCGGTTCACCTTCTTTAAAAACTCGAATCCTTAGTTGTTCGAGAGACCTTCCCTGTTCATCGAACGCTTCGATTAAGATTTCATTCACACCTTCATGCAATGGAACATTTCCGATGAACCATTGACCACTCCAAACGGTCCAGTCCGCTTCCATTCCCTGTACCAGAATACGATCTGTTTTCAGTACATCTGCTCTTCCCTGAAGTTCCATTTCATCGGCATCTGCACGGTAATATCTCAAGTAATCAGGCTCTGCCAATGGTAGGTCAACCTGCACACTCAAGGTCCGCGGAATCTGGGAAATTACTGATGCTCGACGTTGACGAGCAAAATCCTGAATGCGATCCACGAATTCTGGACCCGTCCATTCACCCAGTATGGTTCCTACTACTCTGTCCATAGAGGAAGGCTCAAAAAGACCATTGGCCAACTCCACCAACAGCGAATAATACCGACGGGCAAAACCCGGGCTTTTCAAAAATTTCTCCGGGGCTGGATTGGCCGTTGCACGAAAAATGGAAGTCTCCAAACCGCTGACCGTCATTCCCAAAATTGAATCCAAATCATAAGGAAGCAAGGTGACCCGCGAATCATCCTCTCCCAAATAGAACGCATAATCCCCGACACCGCCATTGGCCAGACTGGTCTCCATGTTGGCCACGAGTGTATCCACCGCGAAATACCGCAACCACGACTCAACTTGCAGCAAAGATTCGGCAACGGTTTGGTAATCTTCTTGCGGAGTTTCTTGAAGCAGTCGAGTGAATCGGATCAGGTCGGACCAATCATTTTCTTCAACGTTGGTGGATTTTGTATAAAATCCAAATTTCTGGTATTCTAAAGGATCAGGACCAAGATAATCCAGGCTGCCAAACCCAAAGGCTCGATATAGATTTCCAGCACCATCCCCCTTGAATTGCCGTTCGGTAAATCGATCGTCCAGTACTTCCAATTGAGCGTAAGATCCGAATTGAGGAAATCCTGAATTGGCGTGGTTCAAATTATTTTCCAGGAAAGTGACAGGTCGACAAGCTGGGGCGAGTACACCTCCGAATCTGAACAAAGCCGAACCCAAAACCTGCGAAGGCACATTAACCGCATTGAAAATAATGGATAAACGACCACGCCAGTCTGCATCGCTGGCAAAATTGACGCGGCGATTTTTGGGATTCAGAACTCTTGATGTAGTTCCACGAATTCTGAATCCGGTCAGATATCTCACTTCGAATGAACCATTTTCCTCCATAATGAAGGTGGCGTTCATTTGAGCATCGCTGCTGGCATTCCAGGGCAACTGACCAATGCTTTCCAGTTCCTTTCGCTCAGCTTCGGTTGTGATCACCCTGGCCAGGGGCTGATTCGTTGTATGAACCTGATCATCGACTTGATACAGTGCGTTGGCTATCTGACCCTCTGAGGTCGCGTTGGGCCAATTCCTGGTTTGGGTATCTTGATTGGAAGCGCGAACAAAAAATTCTACCACCGTCCCATCAGGCATGGGAGGTATGTGCGCCGTAAACAATCCCTCACCGGCTTCGCGCATGATCTCGATAGAAAAATCAGGGGTCCCGTCTTTTCGATAATGCAGCTCTACCAACGATTTCAATTGCCCCTGGAAATCAATGTTGGCGGAAATACTGACATGGTCTGAGGACTTCGGAACGACGGGAACATGTTGGACATTTGAGATGAATGGTGCCGCGGATTCCGAATGAACCGAGTTGATTGCGCCGGGAGTACCTTGAACGGACTGAGAAGCAGACCAGTTTTGTCCAACATCACTCCAACCACTCAGTAGAATTCGTTCGAGAGAGTAACCATCCCCATCGTGGGCATTGGACCAGGTCCACCCACGATGACCATTCATCAGCGGACCTCGTACACGTTGACTCCATTCCCCTTCATCAGCATATCGGACCTCATCAACAACATCCCCCACAACATCCTTCAACCGTATTTTTTCTCCGGAGTTTCCCAATTTCCCATTCCATGGCCCCAAGGGAAAAGGGGCTGTCGGATACGCTTCTGCGAAGGCTTCCCGATCTGCTGATATCACAGCATAAGCTCCCGGCTGCAAAATATAAGATGGAAACTCGAAGCGAACTCCACGGTCCAAATTCCAACCTGCCAACTGAATGGGATGATCGTCCACATTCACAATTTCAATGAATTCCTCATTGGGCCGGTGAGTTGAAGGATGATACATTATCTCACTGATACGCACCTGCCCGGTTTGACTGATTTGATTCGTTGTGATGGGTTGAGTGCTGACTGTGATATCATCCAATCGCAATGTAGGGCGCCCATCATCACGATTCTCTTCCAAAGCATAATACTTCCAGCGTAATTCAACATAAGGTTGCCCCGTCAATCTGGCAGGTAATTCAACAGGCCCCATCACTTGAATTCGGGGACCATCGCCCGCATGACTGATAAATTCCACAGGTCGGCCCGTTGAGTCGACCACTGATACAAAAGGATTTGATCGTCCGATGCGATACTGCATCCTGATGGCATACGGTTGATCAAAATCTGACATTTGCCCTGCTGTCCATTGAACGAACAAGTTTGTCGTACCTTGAGTATTCAACGCGAGAACTGCCCCGGCGGCATAACCACCCTTTGCCCCTGGATAAGGATTGTCGGTGTTTTTAAAAGCAACTCCGGCATCCCCCAGACCAATGATGCGACTACGATTGGATGAGTTATAATCTTCCCCCCAAGCAAACAAGGATTCAGTGGTCAACCCAGGATCTGGCTCGGAACTGGCAAGGAAGGCCATGGAGGCAGGTCTTGTTCCCGGGGCTGTGGTCGAAGGCCAGGCAGTGAATTGGTAATCCAAAGTGGCAATGGGGAAGGGATCCAGATCAAGCGATGTGACTGTTTCAATTTGCTTAAAAACCGGAGTGATTGATCGTACTTTATCCGGTTGAACGATCACCGTCTCGGAAACCTCTCCAAGTTCAGCCCACCCTTTGAATTGGAAGCCTGGAGCGGGAATGGCCGTCAGTTCCATAGGAAGTTCAGTGAAAAACCGGGCTTCCCATAATTCACCAAACTCGTGCCTGACCTCGAATCCATTGACTATTAGATGCCCTTTTTCCACGGATGGAACATTGATAGAAAGTGTGAGGGGGGTTCGCAGTTCAAAAGTCTCCGCAAAATGTTGCCACAGGAAGAAGGGACGTTGGTTCGCGAATTCACGCATATGATTCACGTTTGCTTCCCATTCATCCATGGTCGCAGGTGTCACGTGCGTTCCAAGTGGAAGCCCTCCATATTTCTGGATTTGACGTGGCATCTCCTCCCGGACGCCATCTGCCATCAAGTCAATATGCGCGAGCATGTTTGCGGAGGTAAAAGTCGTATTCAGACGATGCTGATATCGTTTAATGAAGCGATCTTTGAAGGTTGGATTCTGGATCATTGCATTGAGCACGCGACTCGTCAGACGGGTATCCAGGCTGAGTAATTTTCCCAGGGTATTGTTACCGATGGTTACTTTCAATGGATCGAAACTCGCGTCCAGATCAAAAGGAAGCCATCGCCACCTACCATTTTCACTTCGTTCTTTCCAGACCCTGACATTGTTGTCAGGCCAGTCCTGATTATCGATGGCAATTTGCGTGATCACATAATCCATGAAGGCATCCACATCCATGAAACCTTCCAGATCTTCAACGAAGGATTGGCCGCTGGTATCTGCGTCCAGCAACCACCTTGAAAACACATAGAGATCCCTGTGATCTCCGGAGAGGCTCTCAAAGGTGTTGTCAACCAGATCGATGTTTTCCGTTGGAATGCCAGTGTTGTTTGAAATGAAATGTTCGTTGGCTCGCTCGCGAAGATGGAACAGGCCCAAGTACTCGCCATTCAACAACACTTGCACTGGACGATAAGCCTGCGTTTCCAATCCAAAGTCCGCCATCAATGACTGTGAAACCACATCTCGCAGCATGGCACTTGTAAAATCGTTGCCGGTGTTACGAAGGAGGAGTTGCTTAAATTCCATATTTTCGCGATCCTCGAAAAACGATCCTCGAAATCGATTTTCTCCATACCTTGAACGAGCAATCAGGGCGATCGATTTCTGATGCGCAGCCCGTGACCATCCTCCATGAATTTTTGCACCTGCACTTTGAACAAAACGACGGATACCGTTCGTATCAATCCACTCCACATCAGTCGGTCTTTCCCATTCGCGCCAAAAATTTGCACCAAAATGCGGGATTTCCGTTTTGGCATCAGGTCCTTTCACGTAAATCCCGCTTTCATCACTCCACCAATCATCAGGTGCACCGCTCAATGAAAGGACCGGAATAGAGGTCGCGAATTGGATCAAGTATGTATTTGAACAGATGGGCCCAGGAAGATACCCCGAACGAATAGCAGCTGCGCGTAACACAGTCGTTTCATTGATGGTAATCGGCCCTTCGTAAATTGGGGATTCAAGACCTGGGGGATTTCCGTCCAGAGTATAGCGGATTTCAGCATCTGGGTCCTGATGTGAAAGGACGACCTCAACAGGATTTGCGTAGGCTCCGGCTTCCAAAGACACGTCCACTTCAGTCAATACGCCTTTAAGGAAAGGGCCTTCATTCCTCAAGCCCGGTGTTGAAATCTCAGTGATCCCAATCAGGCCACTGGTCTCATTCCTCGACAATGAAGTGTCCATTCGCGTTTCAGTCACCACGAAGGAATCCACTCGCTCACCACCTGTTGTCGTCAAATGCAGAACCCCACTCTCGTTCGGAATCTTAAATGGCGCATGCAAATGCTTTCTGGGCAATCCCCAGCGTTCCATGAGATAATGTTCCGCCTCCACTCTTTCATCAGGTGTCAGAATATGATCATAGAGCAGAATTTCGGAAAACCAACCGTGCCAATACTGGTTGGCAATCTGGCGGTCAGAGGCAATAAAATTAATGAACCTGGGTTGTTCAGTTTGAAAGCGAATCAGCGATAAAAATTCCGGTGCAGGTTGAATCGCGGCATCAATAACGCGCCCATCCTGGGCAGATCCATATCGCAGCAAATGGGCACTGTATAAAGGATGCAACAAGAAGTGATTGGCACCTCGAATCATCGGAATGGCAAAAGAATGACCGAACATGGCACGAGCATGGTCCGTGGCAAACGGGTGCTCCGCTACCACCGAAAGGATCGTCCGAGCATTCCTGACGTCTTTTAATTTCAGAAAATCATCTTCACCGTCAAAGAAAATGGCAGGCACCTGCTGGGGGGCAATGAGTGAAAACTTCGGAGCCAATTCCGGGTCGGTCTGGACCGCATGATTCGCCTGACTGCTTTGATCCTGCCATTCTTGAATGGTTCGATTCTCGTGATAAATGATTGAACCAGGATTACCGGCATCCAAGTGCAACAATTCGCCTTCTATAACCGGTTTTTGTAAATCCAGTTGGAGTTTTTTGGGTGCATGACGCAGTTGTTTACCTGAACAAAATACAATGACCCTTTCTCCTGATTCGAGAATGTAATGTGGAAACCGATAGGGAACAGCTTGAGCAGAGTCGATGGACAAACTGTAGTTCCTTAAGTCAACAGAAGCATCGGTATAATTGGTCAATTCAACCCAATCGGGTGTTTCACCAAAGTCATCAAACAAGGCGGAACCATTTCGAGACATCACTTCAGTGATGCGCAAACCAGTCAACTGGGCATGTGTATGTTCGAAAACACCCAGAATGACAACCAACAGCATCCAACGCAGAAGCCGCAGGCAGGCATTTTTTTTGGCGATGTTAAAACCAGATTCCATGTGACTTACAAAAGCAAAAAAGAGACCAAGATACGGAGGACAATCTGCAAAAGTGACGAGATTATGGCAAACGCATTCTTTTTTTGAAAAAAGGATGGTCTTACTCTGCAGAGCGGCATGAACAGGGTAAGCTCAGTCAACGCGAATAATTGTGGAATAAAAAAGATTCAATTGATTCTGATTACATACACGGGAAGTGAAGGTGACCTGTTCCTTTTGAATAGCAGCATTCAATAAGCAAGACTGCCTTGATTTCCGGGTAACAAGTTGAATTGAGCCCATTCGATTCAGTTCAAAACTGATTTTACAGATGGAGTAGCAATCCTTTTGAGATTGCAAATGGGCATGGCGTAACTTAGTTTCCAAAGGTTTAAAGGCCGCATTCCGTCTCCAAAGGTTTCTGCCAAAGGATCGGACTCGAATGCCTCTAAAGCTTCCTTTCAAATTAGGAAAAAATCATAATAGAACATGTCGAATCAAAAAACCAATCGATGGTGGTTGCTAGGTCTTTGCGCGATTTTGGTGGGGGTTTCCGTCAAAAATGAGGCGCAGGTTGTTAAATTCCAGGTAGGTGAAGACACTTTTTTTAATCGCCCCGTAGAACAGGACCGAACCTACAGGGCTCGTTTTTCGACTGACCTGAATAACTGGAGTGATCCGGGTGATTTATTCCTTCCCTCGGAAACCATTCCTCTCAAGTTTCCAGAAGGCGATCAGGGATTCGTTGAATTGATCCCAGATATGTCGATGGATGGTTTTGAACCAAGAATCGTTCTGTTAGGTGATTCCACCATGGCGGATCTGTCGTTCCTTTCCATCCAGTTCCATGGTTGGGGACAGCACTTTCAAAACATGTTTGATGATCGTGCAAGGATCGTAAATCTAGCAGAACCGGGGATGGGCACCATCCAGTATTTCGCCCGTCAAAAAACAGACGCCATCAATCTAATCAAACCCGATATTGTCATCCTTCAGTTTGGCCACATTGAAGAAAAGGAGGGCACTCCGACCGATCTTTTTGAAGAGAATTTGGCAAAAATCGTCGATGAAATTCGTGGAATCAATGCCATCCCCATCCTCGTCACACCGGTTGCAATTCGGATATTCGATCCCTCGGACAATCACATCAACGACCTTTCCGATAAGCGGGAGAGCCTGCTGAGGGTGGCTGCAATGAAAAACACTCAAGTAGTGGATCTGAATCAGGACAGTTCAGAGCTTTATGACCGACTGGGAGACAGAGCCAGCACTTTTATGAGTGTTTGTGGGAATGAGTGTGATGATCGTTCTCATTTTTCTCTGACAGGTAGTTATGTGATTGCAGCACTGGTGGCTGAAAAATTACCAGCCATATTGCAAACCTTCCGCATCCCGCTGAACGATTTGATCCCAACCATCGAGGCAGCCTTCGAGAACGACCGGCGATTCAGCAGTCTGAGCACTCCTTTTGTAGAGTTAACGGGGTTTGAGGATAACCAAATCTGGGAATGGTTGTTCCCTGAAGGCACCATCCCATTGCCTTGATTCAGGTTGGGTTGCCGTCATTCTTTGGCAACAAACATGCTGCTAAAGACACGAACACAATTCAAATCAATAAAGCAAAAACAATTGACCAAGATGGAGTTACCTAATTTGAAAAGCTTGCATCGCTTTCTGGCAACAGGAGCGGTATGGATGCTTTCCACATGGACCAGCCAAGCTCAGGATTCGCTGACTTTGCAACCCGGTGCCTGGACACCAAGCCAGGTAAGTGGAACCGAGGTACAGTTCCAGCTTCGTTACTACATGGATGCCGCTGGATGGAACGGCCGGCCTATTGGTTTATGGTCGGATGGAACGACCTTGTATGTGACGGATTGGCTATTCAGCAAGCTTTTTGCTTACAATATCGCAGGTCCTAGAGATCACGCCAACGATGTGAACACTTTAGCAGCTGCAGGCAACCGAACCACACGGGGCGTTTGGTCAGATGGAACCATTATCTGGGTTTGCGATGATTTTGAGGATCGGGTTTTCGCCTACAAACTGGGTAGCGGAGAACGCCAGGAGGATCGAGAATTTGATACACTGGCTGATGCCGGAAATGATACTCCTGTTGGTCTTTGGTCTGACGGCAGTACCATGTGGATTACGGACGACAAGGATGAAAAAATCTATGCCTACGACTTGATGACCACAGCCCGCAAGCCTGAGCTGGATTTTGATACACTGTCCGTAGCAGGCAATCACAATCCTCGCGATCTCTGGTCCAATGGAACAACCTTATGGGTGGCCGATACGGGTGATTGGTCCGCCTGGGGTGGATGGGTTCACGGAAAGGTCTATGCTTACGACATGGCCACCCGACAACGCGATGCTGCCAAGGATTTTGATTTCCAATCCCTGCGTGAAGCAGGTGCCACAAGTCCGGCAGGATTATGGTCCAATGGCTCTACCCTGTATGTTTCGGACTGGAGAAATCATAAAATGTTTTCAACCCCAGTTGGCAAAGCAGAACCGCTGGAATCCGGTCCTGATGATTTCTCGAGGCACCCCGATCTCGACTTTAAGGCAATGGCCGAACAAGGCAATGTACACCCTTCAGGACTGTGGTCTGATGGTCATACCCTGTGGATTGCTGACATCTCCGATGACATGATTTATGCCTATGATACCGAGACTGGGCTTCGTGTTGAGAATCTGGATTTCGAAGCTCAGACCTTGCAGGGAGCCGGCAACGAAAGCCCATCTGGAATGTGGTCCAATGGCTTTACGCTTTACGTAGCCGATGATGTGGATGACAAAGTTTACGCATATGACATGAATGTGCAGGTCAACGTCCCTGCCAAAGAAATTAACGCTTTGAAAGAAGCCGGGAACACCTGGCCAAGGGGACTCTGTTCGGATGGCAATACCCTGTGGGTGGCTGATTGGGAGGACGACAAACTTTACGCATATGATCTGGCCACCGGCCAACACTCTCCTTCCAAAGATATCGAATCCCTTAAAGATGCGGGAAATGAAGATCCATCATCAATCTGGTGTGACGGTTCGATTATTTGGGTGGCCGACTGGGAAGACGACAAGGTCTATGCCTACGATCTTCAATCCAAAGAGCGCATACCTGAGCGAGATTTTGACAGTTTGCGACAGGCCGGAAATTTGAGTCCGTCCGGGATGTGGTCCGATGGGGAGCATCTATGGATCAGTGATTTTGCAGACGCCCAGATCTACGCCTATCGACTGTCCAAGGAGTTGCCCAATGGGATCATTTCCATCCAGAGGAATGATGCAGAAGAAATAGTGATCGAGTTTAAGGGTGAACTCAAATCTTCCCCTTCTGTGATGGGACCGTTCGAAACGATAGAATCGGCTGACTCGCCTTATACCGTAACACCGAATCAGCAGGCGAATTTCTTCATTGCAGAGTAGAAAAGATCACCGACGCTCAGAAGCCCAGGGATTTGGGTTGTTCTTTCAGCACATCCTGAATGTTTGATTTGGTGACTACCAGCGGTGATCCCGTAGTTTTGTCATCTATCAATGCAGCTAGAATCTTGCCTGATTCGAACTGGCCAATCAGCTCGGATCGACTCCCCAAGATACGAAAATCAGGTCTGAGAAAAGCAAATCTGGCCGGATGATCGTTTTTCCAAACCTTTAATTTCTTAACTCCTGCAGGCAAACCAATCAAACTGACCATGATTTTGTGATTCGGGTGGGCGTCGGCCAGGGCGTCGAATGATGGGCCTTCCACCAGAAAACTCAAGGGAGTGGAACTATTAGGCGGAATGTAAACTGCAGCGGGATTGCGTTGATAAGCTTCGCTGATTTCAGGATAAACTTTTTCCAGTTGGATTCCCTGGGGAAATCCAGATTTTAACCCCTCAAAGCCGGCCGTGTCGTGATCTTTGATTTTATCGGAAGCGTCAGGTCGAAGAACGAATGGGTTGGAGATCACCAGCACATTTTCACCTGGTAATTCCTTGGACAAGAATTCTGCCAACATGCGCAAACCATCTTGCTTGGAATCCAGATGCTGGGCGTACTCACTGGGAGTTCGCAAGAAGAGATACAACACAACGACCACCAGCAGACCGACGAGACCTGCGATAGCCTGATTCTGCTTTAACTTCATGGGAAGTAAGGCTCGCGAACGTCTTCACCATACTCGGCATCAAAGCCCAGCTGCTCGAGTCTGCCCTGCCGCATGCCTTCGGTGTGACCGTCAAAAAACCACCCGTTGGCAGCATTGTTATGACGGGCGTGGATTTCTTTTTCGACGCTCAACCGGAATGTATGAAACTGTTCAGACCCTACGCCCATACGTCCCTGACTGGTGGTATCGGCAATGTGAACATAATCGGCAGGCTGACGAACATTATCCACTTTGAGAATATGATTGAACTCACCGGTGGTGAATTCTTCGGGCGGATCGATACGGATTCCATAGATTCTAAACCAATTGGTGAAGAACTTGGGATCGTAGGATGGGCATAAAAACAATTCCTCGGTGCCCAGGTTCTGATTGGTAAACAGGACGGCGCCCCAGGCATAGGAGGGATCCAAAGGATCGTGGAGCTGAAATTTACCATCGAAATCTTCCGCATACATGATGGTCGCCAGCCCCAACTGCCTCAGGTTGTTGATGCATTTGATGGATTTGGCCTTTTCCTTGGCTTTGGAGAGCGCAGGCAGGAGCATTCCGGCAAGGATGGCTATGATCGCAATTACCACCAGCAGTTCAATCAAGGTGAAACCCGGCTTTCGCGTGGCTAACCGAGAATTGCGAGTGCTTCTTATGGTGGATGATTCAAACATAATTGGGCTGGGAAACATGAATTGTCTCTATTTGACTGTCAATATTGTTTTTGGTTCAACCAACGCTAAAATAGGTCGAACTTGTAAGGTCGACAACCTAACATTCTGAGCATAAATCAAGCCAAAATAGCCAAATCCAGCAAATCACTTTCTTGACGAATGAGGTCAAACTAAGATACGTCCTTTGGCTCAATGCTGTTCAATTCCGACACATTCCTATGGTTCCTGCTGGCGTTCACGCTCCTGTATTTCATGGTGCGAGACAACCTGACTCGCAGGAATTGGCTGATCCTGGCGGCCAGCTATTTTTTCTATGGATGCTGGGATTGGCGGTTCCTGTTCCTACTGCTTGGATCCAGCCTGATCGACTTTTACGTAGGTCTCTCCATCCAAAAAACTAGCGAAACCAGAACTCAAAAACGCCTTGTCGCCATCAGTCTGGCCGCCAATCTGGGAGCATTGGGAGTTTTCAAGTATTTCGATTTCTTCTCGGAATCATTTCAATCGATGCTAAACAGCCTGGGAATGGAGGTGAGCATGCCCATGTTGAACGTGATTCTGCCGGTCGGAATATCCTTTTACACCTTTCAGAGTCTGAGTTACACACTCGATGTTTATCGAAAAAAACTGGAACCGACAAAGGATCTGACTGCTTTCTTGGCCTATGTGTCTTTTTTCCCTCAACTCGTCGCCGGGCCAATCGAACGTGCCAGCAACCTGCTCCCTCAGTTCCTTAACGAAAGAAAGGTCACCAGACAGAATATGGAGATGGGCCTGTGGCTGGTTGTGTGGGGCATGTTCAAGAAAGTAGTGCTGGCGGATAACTTCGGAGCCCTTTCGGACATGGTTTACGGGGACCAGGAGGTGGAAGGTGCGATTGTTTATTTCGCCACCATCGCATTTGGTTTCCAAATATACTGTGATTTCTCTGGATATTCAGACATTGCCCGCGGACTGGCCTACATGATGGGATTTAACCTCATGGTCAATTTCAACCTCCCCTACTTCGCAACTTCACCCAGCGACTTTTGGCGACGCTGGCATATCAGTTTGTCGACGTGGTTTAGAGATTACCTATACATTCCACTGGGAGGAAATCGGGGGGGAACACAAGCCATGATGCGCAATCTACTGATCACGATGCTGGTCGCGGGTCTCTGGCATGGGGCGGGATGGAATTTTGTCCTTTGGGGATTTTGGCACGGCGCCATGCTTTGCCTGTTTTCTCTTATCTCATTACCCAAAAGAACACAGCCCGTGCTGGGGTGGTTTTTGACCATGCTCATCGTTTTTTACGGATGGCTGCTGTTCCGAGCACAATCGATGGATCAAATCATGCACCTGACCTCCAGCCTGTTCATATGGTCATTCCCGGTTTGGGTAAAAAACTATGTCTTTTGCCTTGTACTATTCATGATTCCGCTGATGGGGATGCAAGTGTGGCAATATAGGACGAACACTATTTTCCCAATGCTTCCTCATCACCCCTTGGTCAAAGCAGTATTGATCGCCGTCTGTATTTGTTTGACCGCCGTCTTCTGGAATGCCGAAGGCACACCTTTCATATACTTTCAATTTTGACCTGAACCGCCGCTATGAAGAGTCATCACTATGATTTTGATCTGAAATGGATAGTCCACCATATGGGATTGCCATTATTATGCGTCGCGATCATTGCAGGCACCCTTCATCTCGGGGCGGGCCTCCTTCCGAAACCAAGGGCCACCTGGGATATGGACCGAACCATCATGGCCACCAAAGCTGATTTGACCTTGAGGGATTCAAGTGCAGACATGGTCTTGATAGGTGATTCCTCTTGTTTGATGAATATCGATGCCTCTCAGCTTTCTGAACTCACTGGTAAAAAAGTGGTCAACCTTGGAACAGTGAGCTTTCTCGACATGAAAGTCTTTTCCACCCTGCTGCAACGATACCTCCAATCACAATCCAAGCCGCCTGAAGAAATTCTGTTAATCGTTCACCCTGAATTTTTAAGGCGTTCCACCCCTTCAAAATCCCATGTAGCCTGGATCCATGACTATATGGATGGAAGGGACCATGCCACCAACGGTCGATCCTGGGCATCGATGGAATATCTGCTGGGTGTCCACATCATTCGAGGGCGACTGTTGTCTTGGTTACCCCGTCCCCTGTCTGCGGCATTCGGCACCTACTTTGGGTTTACAAGCGATCTGGAGCAATACATGCGGGAACATCAGGGCTCCGCAGTAGATCCTCGAAATCTGAAAGATGCCGATCTAAAAGGAAGCAAGGAGTATCGAATTTCAAGTGCCACTCTGAGAAGTGCGGAAGCATTCACCAATGTTATCCCGGAAAACGTGAAACTAAGTATCGCACTATCGCCGACTCCCGAAAGCTTTGCTGATGAAAATTTGACCCCAAAATTGGAGACCATACTTGAAGATTGGAAATCAACGCTCAAGGCAGATCGTGCCCTGACATCCCTCCCCCTTGCGATGAAAGACGAACAATTTGCCAACAAAACACACCTTAATCCCGAATCATCTAAAACCTACACCCGGGAGCTGAGCAATTTGTTAGCACCTTAGGTCAAGAAGCTGACCAACACTGAGAAAATGACCATCCCAGATCGCAGAAAATTTACAGCGTTTTAACAGAATTCTGGTTGTAAAACGATCCCGAGTTAATATCTTGGAACTGCCAACCAACAGCTGAGCAACTTTATAGCCTGATAAAAATTAGAGGAGGGACGTTAGATTGAATGAGCGCCCCAAATTTTTGTGAGAGGTACTGCGTACTCAACCAGATACCGATAGATCATTTCGCCGAGCACCTGCTCTTAGAAGCCTGCTACCCAAGAGCCCGCTCCTTGTACGGCCTTTGGCTGAAGCTGGGAAACTCAGACATCTCCAACGAACTCGATCTCCTGATGACTTTGGGACAATCCCCCAGTCTGGAAGACATCGAAGGGATGGTAAACGGTGTTTATTTTACCACCTACTTGCGGGAACTCAGCGGCATCCGCCGCCGATTCAATCTACGCATCTCCGGCTCGCGCCTCATCAAAGTCGCCAAAAAATGCTTCGAACAAAAGACTTCTGAAACAGAGGAGACTGAAAAGTCGTAATAGGCACTCCTCATTGATGGTGCCCCCATACCAACAAGAACCTGAGGGCGCATCTCAATTCATTCCATAATTTGAAGTATCTACATGCGGGAAGAGTGT
>CAYFHO010000027.1:0-57295 GCA_964342825.1 uncultured Verrucomicrobiota bacterium | reverse complement strand
GCGCCATAGAGTGGCTGAATTTTCATTCATCTTCGCCGGGCTTGTTCAACCAGGGACGTATCTGATGGCTACGCATCAATACACCCTTCTTTGTTAGCCGTTGGTTGGGTTTCGATGTCCCACAGTGAGCGATCCCTCCAAGTCCAGATGATGAACCAAGGCAATCCGCCCGAGTCGATCAAAAGCACGGCCAGGGCGATGAAAGCGGGCAGAGGATGCCCGAAGCCTATCAAAACGGCCGCGATGGCGAGGATGGTTCCGATCGCTGGCAGTCCCGAGACGTATCTGTAATCCTTCATTCCACCATGCTTTCGTTCCCAGAGTAATGGTCGGAGGAACGATAGACAGAAATTCAGGATGCTTATCAAAAGCGCTATGCACGCAGTTCCCGTCGAAATCGTCGCGAAAGGAGTCATCGGCTGAAGGAAAATCGACGATGCTACGATCGCGAACGGAATAATCAGGACGAGTAATCCGATTCCACGCCGGACGAGGCTTGTTCGATACTCACTCACGGAATTTTTCTTCGGCTAACGTAGAGGACAGGGACGACGAATCGAAGCTAAAAACCCTCGAACACCAAAATCCTTGTTGCGGCTAAAACTCCCCGCTGCCTGCAACTTTAGTCGTTCCTTGCTCCGACTGGTTCACCTACTAAGCCCCGTATAGCTCAATAGGGATATATTTAGAGTAAAAATTATAATCTTTGTCTTTAGTAAGTATTGAGCACTTCCATGAAACCGAACAGGCGCAGATCAGAAAATCTGTATGCGAGCCCTGGACTCCCTTGCTTCGGCAAAGATTGTAAAAAGAAGCCGCCATTTCATATACAGGCTCATCTATGCGCTGGCTCGGAAACGCCCTTAAAGCATCTCTGATTTTCTCAAAGCGCACAATTTCTCGAATACCAGAAAGCACTTCCTGCCGAATCGGCCCTAGCATAACAATCTCTCCCTCATTCACGAGGTTGCGAAGTGCTAAAACGCTCCGGCTTTCTGGCCCTTTGCGACGAAGCGCCTCAGACCAAACATCAGAATCTACCAGAACCATTACTTTCGACGAGCGCTTTTAGGTTCATAATCGTCGAAATAGTCTACTGTTCCGAATAGATCTAAGATCTTCTTTTGCTCACGCCGAACGATAAACTCTTTTAAAGCTTCATTTACGGTGTCCTTTTTGGTCTTTTTTCCTCCTATTTTGAGCGCTTTTCGGAGCAATGCGTCGTCAATTGCAAGATTTGTAGCCATGTGTAAATCTCTACACACTGCTAAGGTTGTGTCAAATATTTTTGTGAACGTCAGAGGTCAGACAACTCCGTGACCCGCCAGGGTCACGGAGTTGTCTGCACCCTTCTTTGTTCGGCGTTTTCCAGTTGTCGTGCACGACCATATCGTTGATGACGATGCAATACACGCCATTCCAGGATCGCTGCCAACGCCATCCCTTCGCCGTTCCCGGAGCATCTCGCTCGATGTAGTCTGCTGCCTTCTCTGGATCCATGGGTTGATTGCAGCTTGGACACCGTGGCGAGGCGCCAGATCGAAACAGCCCACCTAATGGAGAGGGAGATAGATAGTTCTCGATCGTCTGTTCAATCTGGTCGTGTGGCCTGAGGGAGATTCCAATTGGCACCTTCCACCCGTCCAACAGGGCCACGTAGGAGTCCGAATCCGAGTATGCGAAGGCGCTCTCGTTAAATCCGTTGTGAATGAGATAATATTGAAATGCTTCGCCGCATTTGTCGCAGGTGCCTGTGTAGTGCTCGCGGCTCATTTCATTCTTTCGCCGAACAGTCGGAATTACCCTTTTCCACGGGTTCTAATGCTGTCTTTAAAATGTTTCTCGATGAATTGAATGATGGATCCCCCGACATCCTTACCGGTTGATTTTTCAATGCCCTCCAGGCCGGGTGATGAATTGACCTCCATGATGACCGGGCCATGATTTGATCTGAGCATGTCCACTCCGGCCACATTCAGTCCCATGACTTTGGCAGCACGTACGGCAGTGGATCTTTCTTCGGGTGTGATTTTTACGATTTCGGCAGATCCGCCCCGGTGAAGATTGCTTCTGAACTCACCTTCCTTGCCTGTACGTTTCATGGTGGCAACCACCTTGTCCCCAACAATCAGGCAGCGAATATCGGATCCACCTGCTTCTTTGATAAATTCCTGAACCAGGATGTTGGCATCCAATCCACGGAAAGCCTCGATGACACTTTCTGCTGCTTTCACCGTTTCGGCCAGAACCACACCCACCCCTTGTGTCCCTTCCAGAAGCTTAACAACCACTGGAGCACCACCGCATATTTTTAAAATACTTCCGGTAGCGTCTGATTCGTGGGCAAAGGCTGTTACGGGAAGACCAAGCCCCTTTCTTGCCAGTAATTGAAGACTGCGCAACTTATCGCGGCTACGGCTGATGGCTACGGATTCATTGACCGTGTAAGTCCCCATGACTTCGAATTGACGCAGAACAGCGGTTCCGAAAAAAGTGCGGGAAGCTCCGATGCGAGGTATGACAGCGTCAAAATGCAATTCCTCATCTCCAAGAAAAATTTTGGGGCGATGAGAAGTGATATTCATGTGGCACTTCAAATAATCGATGACCCGTACATCATGACCTCGTTTCTCTGCGGCTTCGTACAAACTGCGAGTAGAGTAGAGGTTCTTGTTTCTGGACAGGATTCCTATTTTTAGCGGTTTTCTGGTAACCACCGCTGGAGATTTGGTTTCCTGTGTTTCCGTATGTTTGTCTGTCATATTCCTTGTCAGGGATTCAAGCTGATTTGTGAACAATGTCCAATGAGTTCTTTAGGTGCTGAAAATTTGACGGCTATCATCGCATCTTCGTTGGTTCATCACTCACATTGGTCGGAGCCGTTTCTGGTTCCGATGGAGGATGATTTGGTTCATCTATAGACGGCTCCATGGATTCCACTGATTGTATGAGATTAACAGAGCGGTGCTTCTTTTCATCTGCAGATGCGACGTGGAAGAGTGCGTCACCTTCGTTGACCAATGGTTTCTCCAAGGCCCCTATCACATGGCCGTCTTTGACGTTGACGATCTCCATTTCATTGTGACCGAAAGGATCTGATACCGTCCCCAGAATCTGGCCAGGTTTTACGCTGGAACCCAGTTTGACTTTGGTTCTGAAGATGCCTCCGGCTGGTGCCCGCAACCAGTGGCTATCGCTGCAGAAAATAGATTGATGGGGTAGCTTGGAAGGTTTTGTTTGAGGTTTCAACATGCCGAGATACCGGATGACATTCATGATTCCTCTGACCCCGATTTTGATGCTGACCTCGTCAAATCTCAGAGCTTCTCCCGCTTCATAAAGCAACATGGGGATTTTCTTTTCCTGCACGGCACTCCTCAGAGAGCCATCTCGATTGGAGGAGGGCATCATGATGGGAGCTCCAAATGCTCGACCCAGGTCGTAGGCTTCGTGGTCTTCTTCCGTAATTCGGATTTGTGGGAAATTGGAGCGATGTCGGGAACCCGTGTGCAAGTCGATTCCGTGAGTGCAATTACCAACAATCTCCTTCATGAACAACGATGCCAATGTATTGGCAAAGGATCCCGTACTCGAGCCAGGAAAAAACCGGTTCAGGTCACGTCCGTCGGCCAGGTATCTGCTTTGAGACAAAAATCCGAGGACATTGACAATCGGAATCACGATTAATATTCCCCTCAAACTCGAAAGAGCTTTCATGCGGATCAATCTGCGAATGATTTCAACACCGTTGAGTTCATCCCCATGGATGGCGGCGGAGATAAACAACCTCGGGCCCGGTTTGCGGCCATGAATGACATGCACTGGCATGTGCAACTTGGTTTGTGTGTAAAGTTGGGTGATGGGGAGATTGATCGTTTTACGGGTGCCGGGTAATACCTGTTCCCCTCCCAAAATAAAGGGATCCCGTTGGATGATTGATGCTGGCTTTGATTTCAAATTGACGCTTTTTTGTTGGATTCTGGTTTGGGCTCACCGGTGAGGTAACGATGTCCAGGTGCAATAATGACTCTTTTTCCCAGAGCTTCACGTCCAATCAGCATCGAGTATTTCAATTTGTTTCGAGTGGTGAGGCTGAGGTCGATGGGCCAAGAATGGTTGGCAATGCAAAGAATGGTTCTCACAAAATACCTGAGTTCTCGTTTTCCACCGGAATTCATGACATACCTTTGATCAGACACTGGCATTTCGCATTGCTGCAGCAAATCAGTGTCATCATCAGTGTTCACTTCAAAAGAAATCCAGGGATTACCGTCTTTCGAGAATGGGGAAATCTTTTCCGCGTGAATGGCTGAGCTCCTCGCCCCTGTATCTATTTTCGCATGGAGACGGGTCACATTCAGCTCAGGCAACGCGATCAACTCGCGCCATCCAATTTTGATTAATGGAGCTTTTTGCATGGCTTCAATCAAATGAGTTGAAAAACATACACTTCAGTTGGGATCGGTGGATGGAGTGTGAAAAGTCCCGGTTGTTTTGACGTTGGGTGCCATTCCGGTTTATGGGGGAAATCGCCAACTGTGTCATTGGCAATGCGTCGTTTTTATTCAAGTAAGTTATTTTGTTGAAAAATGGTCGGGGCGGGGAGATTCGAACTCCCGACCTCCTGAACCCCATTCAGGCGCGCTAGCCAGACTACGCTACGCCCCGACCCCTGCTTCTATTCGAAACAGGCGCGTATCTTAATTGTGCCTTTCATTGGATTTCAATACCTTTTGAAGAAAATTTGATTCGACCCTCAATCCTGAACTAGCATGGGATCCCGAATGGACGAAATACGCCCAGTTCAACAGAAAATCAGTCAATCTCTGTCAGATTCTCTCAAAGCGCATGAGGTGTTGGGAAATGCTTCATGCTGGATGATCGCAGTCTCCGGTGGTGTGGATTCCATGGTGTTGCTACATGCGGTTGTTGATGCACAAAAGATTCACCAAAAAAGGATCATTGTGCTTCATTTCAATCATCAATTACGCGGAACCGAATCCGACGATGATTCGAGTTGGTTGGTTAAAAAATGTCGTGATTGGGATGTTGAGTGCATCGTTGGAAAAGGCAATGTAAGCCTGAAATCCGATGAAACCGGAGAATCGATTGAAATGGCTGCCCGATCGATGCGACATACATTTTTTGTCGAACAGGCACGATTGATATCTTGTCCGGTATTGATCCTTGCCCATCACCTGGATGATCAACTGGAGCTCGTGTTGATGCGCCTGATGCGCGGAAGTGGTCCGGATGGACTGGCGGGCATGTCTCCAATTCATCGTTCACCATTTGGTAAAGATCTATATTTGTGGCGCCCCTTTTTGCGCCTGAATCGTGAAGAAATTTTATGTTACGCGAAACATCATCAGCTCGAATGGAGAGAGGATTCTTCAAACAGTGAAATTTCACATCTTAGGAACCGAGTTAGGCATGAGCTGATTCCAAAAATGTTGGAAGATTTTGGCCCCGCAGTGAAAGGGGGCATTTTGCGTTCATCTGATCTCATCAAAGAAGAGCATTCTTATATCATTCAAGCTGCTTTATCGTGGGAAGAGAATGTAGATTTTGATCATGGTTTTAAGGAACTTCCAACAGGTTTACAGCGAGAATTGGTTCGTCGTGCACTCATACGGCTCGGAGTCAAACCTGAGTTCGAATGGATCGAAAGAATTAGAAACGAGCCGTACGGTTCCTTTTGGGAATTGCCTTCAGGACTCAAGGTGCAATTTATTGCCCATTATCCGTTGTTGGAGCCACGTGAACAGTCAGCTCCCATGAAATTCAATGACTCATCACTCGACTTGGTCATCCATGACGCTACTGGGAATGTTTCTTTTTCCGGATGCAACATTCGATGGGAGCGAGCTCAAGGCGATGTAAGTCGCTACACTAAGTTCAAACGTAAAGCAGGAGTTGAAATTTTTGATGCGGACATTGTGGGGGAAAGAGTCTTGTTGCGGCACTGGAAGGCTGGTGATCGGGTTCAACCCATCGGTTTCTCTGGTTCCATCAAGCTGCAAGATTGGTTCGTGAACGAAAAAGTTGATGTTAAATTCAGAAGAGAATTGATTGTTGCGGAATCGGAGGAGCGGGGGGTTTTTTGGATTGAGGGAATGCGTATGATGGATGCATTTAAAGTGACTGCTCGAACCCAAACCCTACTTTTTTGGAATTACTCACGATGAAGCTGTTCATCTGAGTCCTGGTATTTGGTCAATATATCCTGGGCACTTTTCAGGATTCGATTTTTCAAGGATGCAGGTTCGATCACCGTGGCTTGTTCCCCCCAACCCAAGACCCATCGATGTATTTCGACCAGGCTGCTCAAACTCAACGTCAATTCCACTCCGTCGTCAGGGAGGGGTTCAAGTTTTTGTGACGGGTGCCAGGTTTTTTCGCGGATGTAATCAGAAACCATGTGAGAGAAATGAATCACAACTTTGAAATTTTCTTTCCCGGAATGAACTCCAAAACTGCCCTGCAATCGATCTTCAATCGAAAATTTCTTGGGTCGAACAAAGGTCTCCCCAGTTTCATCAATTCCCTGGATTCTTGAGGGAACGAATGTTCTTAAATCGTTTCTCAAGTGACATTGAGCAAACAAAAACCATTCTCCATTGATATTGGCCAGGTGGTATGGGTCAACCTTTCGAGGTTCAGCCGTTTTTTGTCCGGGTTTGCGGTATTGGAGAATCAATTGTTTGTGCTTGGAAACTGCTTTCGCAAGCCGGTCGAAAACATCCAGATCCAATTGTGGAATGGCGCTGGTTCGAAATGAGATGGATTCGTCCCATTCTGAAAGATTGAGCGAAATGGTGTCCGGGAGAGCTTCTTCAATCTTTTGAAAGGCACTGATCAATGGCTTTTCAAATGTCGTGCCACGGTATTGTTGGAGAGCCTTTTCTGCAACCAGCAGCGCCACCATTTCCCCTTCAGTGACGGTGAAGGTGGGGAATCCACTGACCTCCTCCGTGTAAAAATAGCCATATCTGACCGGATCATATTCAACGGGCAAATCCAGTCGGTCGCGCATGAATTCTATGTCACGATGAATGGATTTTTTGCTGACCTCCAGTTGTTCGGCCAACAGGGTTGCATTGGGGAATTTGCCTTGCTGTATTGCCTGATGGATTCTCAACATGCGCTCCATGGGGGGGCGAGAATGGATCTTGGAGCGTGACATGATGGATTTTGTTCAGCTAGGTCTTCGGTATGGGAGACTTTGAATTGACCTAATGCATGGTCTTCCTCACAAAAAAAATGCGGACATCGAATGGATGCCCGCATTGAGAAATTGCTTAAAGCAAACGTTTGAGGAATTCTTCGTTGGTTTTGTATTTTTTCAAGGCCGACGTCAGAGTCTCCAATGCTTCGATGGGATTGATGTCGATCATTTCTCTGCGCAGTTTGTGAATCGCCTGAATCCATTTTTGCCCATAAAGTTTCTCTTCCTTTCGGGTTCCACTTTTAGGGATATCCAAAGCTGGATATAATCGGCGGTCTGATAACTTGCGGTCCAGAATCAATTCCATATTTCCAGTTCCTTTGAACTCTTGAAAGATCAATTCATCCATTCGGGAGCCCGTATCAACCAGCGCGGTCGCCAGAATAGTCAAAGAACCTCCTTCTTCGATCTTACGGGCCGAAGCGAACATTTTTCTGGGAACTTCCAGGGCACGCGCATCCACACCACCCGTCATGGTTCTGCCACTTCCTCCGTGCACACTGTTGTAGGCTCGGGCAACACGAGTGATCGAATCCATGAGAACGAAAACATCTTTTCCGGATTCGACGCGTCTCCGGCATCTTTCAATCACAAAGCGTGATAGTCGAACATGAGTTTCCAATTCCTGATCGTTTGAGGATGCGATCACTTCCGCATCTACCGATCTAGTGAAGTCTGTCACTTCTTCAGGACGCTCGTCAATCAGCAGAACGATGACCTCAACATCCGGATGGTTAGTTGTGATGGCGTTTGCAATCTGCTTTAGTACGGTGGTTTTTCCCGTTCTGGGTGGGGCAACGATCAAACCACGGGTTCCTTTACCTATAGGGGTCACCAGGTCGATGATCCGGGTTTCTATCTGGTCTGGAGTCGTCTCCAGTTTAAATTTCTCAATTGGATCGATCGTTGTGAGATTTTCTATGCGCATGGTATTCCCATACTCTTTGGGAGTCATGCCATTGATTTCTAAAATCTCCTTCAGTTGTGGATTGTTCCCGCGATGTGGGGGCTGCGTGATGGCTTTGATGAAAGATCCTTCACGCAGATAATTACGTTTGATCGTATCCGGTGTGACGAAAATATCGGTGGGTTTAGGCGAGAAATGCTGTTCTTTGGATCGGAGAAATCCGAAACCCTTGTCAGCGATTTCCAGATAACCTTCACCGTTTTCCAGTTCTACTTTCTTTGCGCCTTTGGCGCCCTTTTTGGCACTCTTTTTGTTCATTTTTGATTGAACTTTGTTTGTGTTTGAATTGACGTTTTACAGTGAATTGAATTCAAAATACTGAAACGTCCTTGGAAATACGTTCGACATTTTCGGTTTAAAGAAACAACAGAAATATCAAACAGAAATACAAGCAAGCCCGCAGGATGGTCAGGAGCTTTGGTTTACTTAATTCATAGTTAAGTGGTTTGCAACATTAAAATTAAGAAAGTTTTTATCTCTAATCCACCAACCGGATATCCGTGACACATTCTACATGCTGGGTTTGGGGGAACATATCCAGAGGTGCTACTTTGTTGACCCTGAATAAATCGTTGCTGCATAGGGCTTTCACATCTCTCGACAACGTTGCCGGATGGCAGGAAACATAAATGATCTGTTTGGGTCTGTTGCGTTTCAGCACATCGAGTATGGAAGCATGACAACCTTTTCGGGGGGGATCCAGAATGATGGTTGTTTGCGATGGTTGGAATTTTTCTACCAGTTCGTCGATGACGTCCTCTGTCGGTGCCTGGATGAAAGTACCGTTATCCCTCCCCATGGTTTCCGCGTTTTTTCGAGCGGATAAAATTGCTCGATGATCCACTTCAACTCCCACATAACTTTCTACTTTGTCAGCTAAAGACAGGCTGAAAAAACCGACACCACAATAGGCATCGATCAAATATTTTGTTCCAGCATCCCTCAAGAGGTCTGCGACTGCATTGACCATGGTTGGCAACTGGTGAAAATTTACCTGAAAAAAAGAATCGCGAGGCAGTTCCCATTTTTCAGGAAAAATACGAAGATTGAATTTAATACCGTTTTTTCTGGGGGGATCAGTTCGAACTTCCTGTAATGCTACGTTTAATTCTGGTTCAGCGATGGCACATTCCGGAACATCCACAACCAATCGACTCTGATGTTTCAAGAAACCAACATTCATGGCTTTTGTATCACGATTGTATTGAGTTCGAACCATGATGCGGTTTCGGTAATGATAAGGTGAAGGGCAGGGAGCTACAGGGACAACGACGTCCTTGGATTGACCGCCAATACGTTCAAACAAGTCGCTGACTTGCTTGTGTTTGATTTTCAGTTGTTGCTCGTAAGTGATGTGCTGATACTGACAACCTCCACACTCTCCGTAATAGCTGCAAACCGGGGACGTTCTTTCTTCAGAAGCATCGATGACCTTCAACAGTTTAGCTCGGGCAAATTGTTTGTGGATCTCCGTGATTTCCACTTCGACTGTTTCCCCTGTAATGACATAGGCAACAAAAACAACAAATCCATCGTAGCGACCAACCCCTTCACCTCCGAAAGCCACATCTGTTATCTCCAGTTCAACAATATCTCCAACCTGCTTTGGAAAGTTGCTCGTGGATTCGAAATGCGAATCCAGGGTTGGTGGGGCTGGCTTGCGTCTTCGTCTTTTGGCCATGTGATCGAGTTGTCTGTGGAGAAACAAATCCGCGGTGAGTCACCAGGACGCACCGCGGTATCGGTTGAAATTAATGATGTTCGAATCTTAATTCAAGTCCACATTAGTGGGGAAAGTTCTGATAATGATGTTTCAGTAGATCACGACCAAAATCATTGGTGAAATCTCGCCAAACTGCGTGGACGTGGTTGGCTCCATTCTGGATGTTGTCATATTCCAAGAGGAAAGTGGGACCTTGAATACGGTAGTAATGAGGGTCACCCACCTCAGTGCCGCCCATCCAAGCAAATTTAATGTTTTCGATGCCGGCATCCTCGATTTTTTCCAATTCAATTTCGGCGACTTGGGGCCTGACGTGAAAGAGGTAGGTCTCAATAATTTCAAGTAATGATTCTTTCTGGCTCCAGTTTAAGTCGGTGGAAGCAATTCCTTTATTTTCCAGCGGTGACACCTTTTTATCGGCTGCAGTAAATATGTCTGCCGGAGCTTTATCACCTATGATCGCTTTCTTGCGTTGGTTTGGTTTGAGCGATTTTAGAAGGGCTCTGGCCATATTTTCTTCATCACCCAAAACTTGAATCCCTTTTCGAGGTCCGTCTTTCACCAGAGCAGGGTTTGTTCCCATGAAATGCGGAGTGGCGGAAATGGATTCGCCTTTAACGATGGTGAAATTGACCGACAAATGATGTCCTTCAAAACTCCATCCCCAGGTGCCGGTCGTTGAAGGTGTTCCGAAAATGCTCACGTGGTAGAGTTCGGGATCACGAGGGAAACGGCGATCAGGTCCCTCAAGGTCCTGTAAGATTTTTTCCAGGGTCATGATCGTCGTGGATTGGATAAATCCACGAGTGCTTAGTCCAGAGGAGAGAAGTGCATAGGCCAGAGTCTTTTTTTCACCGCTGATTTGATTTAAGGCGAGCCCTTTCCTGTCCTTGGGAATGAAATGCCAGTCGATACGTTGTTCATCTTTGAAATCGAACGTAGCCGTTGCTCGTTCCTCTTGGGTCAACGCGTTCAGAAAAATATCTGCCGTCGATTTCATGTCTGCGACTACGCCCTTGATACCGGCTGAAACTTGATTTGAACATGCGATTGAGCAAGCAACCGCCAATGTCATCAGATAATGTCGTGGGTTCATGAATTCCATTGATGCTGAATTGAGGTTGGAAATCAATGAAATTGTCTAACGACCTACCCATCTCAATTTGAATATCATGTGGACACGTGGTGAAGGTTGGACGGTTTTCTGTCACGGATGCCTTTTTCATCATTCGGCATCGATCCCGCGTAATGCCGCTTTTAGGTGTTGTCTTGCTTGCCAGATATTCTGGACCAATAAGATCTTACCTTCGGCTTGCGAATCGATGTTGAGGTCTGCAAGTTCCCAAATCATTTCAGGAAACAAAGTGTTCAACACCAATTCAACCCGGATGAGGGGGGTGAGCAGTCTTAATCGAACCGCTAACATCGGGTCTGTTGCAGGTACACCGTCCAAAGTGTTGAGGAAAGGTTCGATATACTCTTCTTTGGCATGAAAATCTGCTTGCGCAAAGAACCTGGAAATGATGCAGGCCGGGTCGCCCCATCTCGCCTGATCGAAATCACAAAAACATATATTGTGTTCTGGAGTCAGGATGGCGTTGTGAAACGTAAACTCCCCAGGGGTGATCCATGCGAAACTTTCATCCAGTGCAGAATTTGGATCCAGTCCGCCGGTTTCACATGCTGACAGGCAGTTTTGTATGATTGCCTGCCAACCCGGAGCCAATTCATCTTCCCAAAAGGATACCAAAGGTTGAACCTCTTCAAGTGATTCAGGAACACCTTGAAGAAGGATGGTGTTGATCGCATCCAGCAAGCTTGAGAGCGAGGTTTCACGTGGGGGAATCCCTGGTAGTTGTCCTGCCTCAGGCAAGGCACGGTTCTGGTTTATTTTTGCAAGAAATTCCCCGGCGGCAACCGTTCTTGGTAAATTGACTTCCTCAGGTCGAATGGCGCGTCCGTGCAGTAGGCTGAGAACAGCAAGTCGTTGTTCTGGATCCCAACTCAGGGCAAATGGGTTTTCATGGATTTCTGCCTGCTTTAGAAATTGGTAGAAATTGTGTTCAGTTTGCAAAGGATCAGATTCCTGAAGGGATACCGGTGGATACCACTTCAATGCATAATCGAGACCTTCATGATGGAGTTTGAAGGTCCGCTTTAACGAGCTGCCTGGTAAGGGCGAAATTAAAGGGTCATCCCCAATCCCTAGAGAATTTAAAACAGGTGATGCTAGACTGCGAATCGTTTCCGGATCCATGATGTAATTAACATGCGATCCACAGCATATTACGTCAAGTTGTCAGCCATGGAAAACACTTTACCAAGATCTGTCTGAATGTCTTTTTGGGGCGATCATCGTATCCTTGCATTGGGTGAACCAGATAAGAATGTGATGGCTATATCCGTTTAAGATGGGAGGCGTTGGCTTTTATGAATTTGTTTCCATTTCAGCTTGTTTGCGGGTTGGAAAAAAGTCATGGAATGGTTGATTGCGTTTTACTAGGGTTTCTCCCGTGAACCATTTTGTGCGACATCCGATCTTACTATTGCTGTGCCTTTTCACCGTTCAGGCTTCCATGGCCGAATCCAAGGTCAAAATTCTATTTGAGGATTCCTTTGACGAAAGCTCCCGAGGAGTTCGCGAACGTAATCGTGTGGTGGATCCCGAACCGGAGGGAATGGGCTATACAACCGACACTCCATACGGCTACCGATTGAAAAAGTGGTTGATAGCCGACGAAGAACCTGACAAGCAACGTCGCGCTTTTTGGTGCATTCCCGAAAGGAAAAATGGAGAAGTGATGCCGTATATGCAGCAATCGGCGCGGTCTCACAATTCGATTTGTTATGCACGAACTATGGTTCCCGATCATGCCAGATCCTACACCATTGAATTCAAGCAGTGGTTAAACGACAACGATACGATTGGTTTTATCCTCGGGGCATCTCAGCCATTGATGGATCACGATGGGGTTGAATTCAGTTACCAACGCCAGCTTCCGGGAACCGATACAACCGTCAAAGATATCTATTACAAAGGAGTCTTGGGGGAGGGGATCATCAAGGGTGAGGCAGGTATGAAACAATGGAAATCTCACCGCATTGAAGTCCAAGGAAAAGAAATCAGCTGGTATCAGAATGGTAAGTTACTTCTGAGCGGCACGGCCGATTCCCTGAACCCAGGAGGATATTTCGGGATTCGACAGCGCTACGAGCGTGGGACACGTTACGATGATGTTAAAATCTCGATTCACGAAGATTCAAGTGCCGCTCGCACTGAAAAGAAAAGGAATGTTCTCTTTATTGCGGTCGATGATTTGCGGAACGATTTGGGTTGTTATGGAGTTCCACTTGTTCAATCTCCACACATTGACCGACTGGCTTCTCAGGGGGTTCAATTTAATCGTGCTTACTGTCAGTACCCGCTTTGTAATCCCAGCCGTGCAAGCGTCCTGACCGGATTGAGGCCAGATTCCACAGGATGCAATCGTACGGAAATTAACAACACTTATTATTTTCGGTCTAAAATCCCTAATCACCCAACCCTGCCCCAGTTATTTCAAAGGAAAGGTTATCACGTGGGGCGAATAGGAAAACTTTATCACTATGGAGTTCCGCGGGAAATTGGATTTGAAAGTGCTCTCGATGACCGGCAGTCCTGGCAATTCTCGATTTATCCAAGAGGTGAAGAGAAGAATGAAGAAGATCAACTGATCAGTTACACCCCACATCGCAGTGCCGGATGGGCCCTTTCCTGGCAAGAATCCAAATACGACTCTCAGGAACACACCGATGGAAAAGTGACCACGGAAGCGATCCGGGTCATGAAGGATCTTCAGGAAGAACCTTTCTTCCTTGCGGTGGGATACTACCGCCCTCATGTTCCGAGCACCGCTCCACCAGAATTTTTTGAACACTACCCCATGGATCAGATCCATTTGCCCAAGGAACCAGAGGAGCATTTCTCGAATATTCCTGAAGTGGTTTTTGAGGACAAAATGCAAATCCATGCCGATTCCGAAGATTTGAGAAAGTTTAAACGTGCCTATTATGCGACTGTTACTTTCGTGGACGCTCAGATTGGAAGATTACTAAAAGCTGTCGATGATTTGGGCCTCAGGGATAATACCATCGTCGTCCTCTGGAGCGATCATGGTTGGATGCTCGGCGAACATCGACAATGGGAGAAACGGGTTCTTTTTGAGGAAAGTGCGCGTGTTCCTTTGATCATCCGCGCTCCCAATGTAATGGGAAATGGATCCGAATCCAACCGCTTGGTCGAACTGGTCGATCTATATCCGACGATTGCGGAATTGTGCGGGATAGAAACCCCCAGGAATCTCGAGGGGAAAAGCCTGACTCCATTACTCGAAGAACCAGATGGAAATTGGTCGGATGCGGCGTTCACTCAGGTTGGAAGAAAGGAACTCGTTGGTCGTTCGATTCGCACCTCACGTTGGGGATACATCGAATGGGATCAAGGCAGACAAGGCGCCGAGTTATACGATCATTTGGTTGATCCAAAAGAATATGTGAATCTGGCGAAGAATCCGAAATTTCAAGAAACCGTCTCTACATTAAAACAGCGTCTGGATACCCAGTTTAATAAGTAATTCCGTGATAATCTCAAAGCAAAACCGCATGAAAGTACCTCTTACAAGTTCTGATCATTTCAGAAAAATCATCCTGCTCATAGGTGTTCTGATAGCGTTCCCGCTCGCGGCAGAGAATCGCCCCAATTTTTTAGTCATCATTGCGGATGATTTGGGGTTTTCAGATCTGGGATGTTACGGTGGAGAAATTGAAACTCCCCATCTGGATGGATTGGCGGAAGGTGGATTGCGATACTCACAATTTTATAATACCGCTCGATGTTGGCCCACACGAGCGGCTTTGATGACGGGCTATTATCCACAGCAAATTCGTAGAGACGGAATGCCGGGTGCTCCCAGGAATTTTGGGACAGGCGGCAGACGGCCTGGCTGGGCGGTCACCATAGCGGAGATATTGCGTCCGGCAGGATATCGAACCTATCACTCCGGCAAATGGCACATCGACGGAAAACCAACTGACCATGGGTTCGATCTATCTGCTTCCATGAGTCGTGGTCCGGGATTCTTTGAAACGATCAAAAAAGAGGATCGTGACCCAAACTATTATTTAACCGTCGGAACTGCCCAACATGCGATTGATTGCTTGAAGGAGCATGCACAGGAATATCCACAGCGGCCTTTCTTTCATTACCTCGCTTTTAATGCCCCCCATTTTCCACTTCATGCATTACCTGAAGATATAGAGCGTTACCGTAATCGCTACATTCAAGGCTGGGATGCCTTGAGAAAAGAGCGCCATACACACCAAAAAAAAATGGGATTGAACCTGGCAGCTCTATCTCCTTTGGAAGTGGAGGTGGGGCCACCTTATGCTTTTCCCGAACAAATCGAAATTCTGGGGCCAGGGGAGGTGACTCATCCATTTCCTTGGGATGAACTCAGTCAGGAGCAAAAAGAATTCCAGGCAACCAAAATGGCCATTCATGCCGCCATGATTGATAGAATGGATCGAGAAATTGGGCGGGTATTGGATCAATTGCGAGCCATGAATGCTTTCGAAAATACCTTTATTTGCTTTCTTTCGGACAACGGTGCCAGTGCCGAAATCATGGTCAGAGGCGATGGTCACGATCCACAAGCCCCCCCCGGGTCAGCAGAAACTTATTTATGCCTTGGACCGGGTTTTTCGAGTGCTGCAAACACTCCTTTCCGTCGACATAAGACCTGGGTCCATGAAGGAGGAATCTCTACTCCTTTCATTGCTCATTGGCCGCAGGGTATCAAAGGCAGAAACGAATGGCGCTCCTCGATAGCCCATGTCATTGACATCGCACCTACGGTGTTGGATTTGGCCGGAGTGAGCATTGATGATCCAGAAAAACCGGATTTCAGTGGGCGAAGTCTCAAGCCGACCTTTACGAATCAGGAAATCAAGTTGCATGAAGAACTCTGGTTTTATCATGAAGGCAATCGTGCTTTACGTCAGGGGGACTGGAAAATAATTCACTCCAATGTCAAACGCCCCTTTCCCTGGGGACGCTCAGAGGCGGCAGCGACAGAGTCCAAAGAAAATGCGGACTGGTCCTTATACCATTTAAAAGACGATCGAGGCGAACAGCAGAATCTGGCTCATGCCTACCCCGATAGAGTGAAGTCCATGGCGAAACGCTGGATTGAGATGGCAGATCAGTTTCTTGAGGATGCAAATCTCGACTGATGTCAGTCGTGTTCTCCGGGTTGTCCATTTGGCCCTTTTCAAGATGAAAGAGTTTCATCCAGATGCAGGAGTTGACACGGAATCACAGTCCCTTTGTAAGGCATGTGGTCTTTGTTGCAGTGGTGCTCTTTTTGCAGATGTAGAACTCAAGGATGAGAGTGAGGCATTGACGGTTGAATGTCTTGGTCTGGAGGTTGAAGTGGATGAAGGTTCGTTTCAATTGCTTCAGCCATGTCGAGCCTTAAGCGGGGCTGCATGCAAGGTTTATGATTTTCGCCCCCAGTGCTGTCAAAGTTTTGAATGTTTGTTGCTGAAAGATTTTAAGGCTGGAAGGAGATCAAAAATTGAATCCCTCAAAATCATACACGAGGTTCGTTCCAAGCTAGCGCTTCCAGACAAGGAATCGACCCTTAAAACAATTCGTGCCCTTTTTTTGGGGTGGGAGGATTGAACGATACTCTGGGGATTGGGGGAGGGATACTTATTTTGATGACATTCTCTTATTCGAGTTTCCCAAAAAAAGTTTGTTTATTGCACCAATTTCATTCAAATTCATGTGAATATCCATATGAAACTGTGAGCCACGTCATACGCCATTTTTTAGTTACATTGTTGTCGGTAGGAGTCCTGTCTGCATTTTTTGAGATCCGTTCCCAGGAAGCAGAGGGTGATGCTTCCGCTGGACGCAGTCGAGAGGGTCTCCTTGTGCTTTATAATTTTTGTGAGCCAGGAGGTCCTTTGGTGAGAGACCAATCAGGTAGCGATAAACCGATGCATTTGCGCATTGATTCCATGCGAGGTGTCCAACGATCAGGAAATGCCCTGAAGATAACGGGCAAATCGCGATTAATTGCCGATCAGTCACCCGTCGGGATGATCAAATCCATTCAAGAAACCGGTGCCTTCACGATTGAAGCCTGGATTACCCCTGGTAATACAACTCTCAAGGGGCCCGCGAGGATCGTGACTTTATCTCGCAACGGTAGTGAACGAAATTTTACCCTGGGTCAAGACGGCTCCAAATTCGACGTGCGTTGTCGGAGCACTAAGACAGACAAGAACGGTTTGCCCTCTCTGTCTTCCACCTCTAAGTCACTCTCCACAGACCTCACCCATGTCGTTTTCACATTAAGCAAAGACCATGTATCCCGGATCTACTTGAATGGAAAATTGAACAATGAGGGGAAAGTGGATGGAGATTTAAAGGCCTGGAAAACCAATGTACAATTCGCATTGGGTAACGAGGTTAAAGATGACCGGCAATGGAAGGGGACCTTTCATATGGTTGCTCTATACAATCGCGATCTATCACCGCAGGAAATTACCACTCACTATAAAGCTGGTAGCGACGCAGAAGATACTTTGGTGGCCCCATTGGCAGAGCAGTCACCCAAAGCAGCCTTTTTTGAGGAACATATCGCTCCCATGATATCCGAGCACTGCCTTGAATGTCATGATACTCATAACCAGAAAGGGGACTTGGATCTTTCCTGGAAGGAGGCTGCCTTCAAGGGAGGCAAGAACGGGAAAGTGATTATTCCGGGTCATCCGGAAGAGAGTGAACTTTGGTTGTCGGTGTACCATGATGAAATGCCTGATGACCGCACTTTGTTGAATGACCAAGAAAAATCGTTGCTCAAGCAGTGGATTCAAGATGGTGCCGTCTGGTCGATTGATCCCATTGACCCGGTTCTTTATGCGCACAAGACGGAATCAGACTCCAACTGGGTGCGTCGATTGACTGTTTCCGAATACATCCGAACGGTAAAGCAAGCCGTCGATGTTGATATTGCAGAAGAAGCGCGGAAATTGTTGCCTCGAGATCTGCGTGCGGATGGTTTCAGCAACACAGCCTATAATCTGAATGTGGATCTCAAGCATGTGAATGCTTATGCCCAGTTGGCGGAGGCCATTGTTCAGCGAATGGATGTCAGCAGTTTTGCCCGCAAGTTTGCCAAAAACATCAAGTTCACTGACAAGGATATGGGGGCCTTGATCCAATCCATGGGTAAATGGATATTGAGAGGTCCGGTCAACGAACATGAATTGTTTGCCTACCGAGGCATCACCACATCAGTGGCTGCTGCAGGTGGTAATTATGAGGAAGCAGTTTCATTAGTGATTGAAGCCATGCTCCAGTCGCCGAGGTTTATCTATCGAGTCGAGAATCATGTGGGAGACGGCACGGTTTGGCCACTAGGTGATTACGAGCTTGCGACTAGAGTCAGCTACATTCTTTGGGGATCCGGGCCCGATGATCACTTATTGAAATCTGCAGAAAAAGGCGAACTTTATCGGGATGATTTGTTGGAAAAACAGATGGAACGCATGCTCGCCGATGATCGTGCCCTTCAACGATCTCTTGAATTTGCCAGTGAATGGTTGAATCTCAACCGACTCGCCAACATGCAGCCCAATGCGGAGAAGTTTCCCGAGTGGGATTCTGTCTTGGCAGAAGATATGCGTCAGGAAACCCTGGCATTCTTCAAGGAAGTGGTTTGGGTTCAACAGCGGCCACTGAATGATCTATTCAATGCTCGGTTTACCTTCACCACACCACGTCTCGCTTCGCATTATGGATTGCCATCCGATCTGGTGGATCCATCCGAGCAAGGTATCCAAAAAGTCAAGCTCACCCCGGAAACCAGGCGTGGGGGAATCCTCACTCAGGGAAGTGTCCTGACCGTGGGCGGAGATGAGGCATCCATGGTGGCTCGGGGATTGTTCATGCTTCATGAAGTTTTGCGTGGCGTTGTTAAAGATCCTCCCCCTTGCGTGAACGTGGTTCCGATCCCAACGGAAGCTGGATTAACTCAAAGGGGTATTTCCATCCAGCGAATCGACAACGTGCTGTGTGGAGGCTGCCACAAGAAGTTTGAACCATTGGCTTTTGGATTGGAAAAATTCGACGGTTTGGGTTCCTTTCACAACAAAGACGAACATGGAAATGAATTGCGTGAGGATGGCCGTATTCGCATTCCGGGGCAACCCGAGGTTCTGGATTACGAAACCAGCTTACAATTGATCGATTTTCTGGCGGGCAATAAACGTGTTCAAGAGACCTTGACCTGGAAAGTGGTGCAATTTGCGCTGGGTCGTCCGTTGACCGCTCGTGATGCCAATGAAGTGCAAAGAATTCATGAACAATCGCAGCAAAACGGGGGCACCTGGAGTTCATTGATCAAGGCGATTGTTTTGAGTGATTTAGTCAGAAACATCAAAACGGAGAAAGTAAATGAATGATAAAATGATCAGCCGTCGATCGGCGCTGAAAGGACTCGGCACTATCAGTATCGGGCTTCCGTTTCTTGAAGAAATGGGATTGTCGAAAGCATTGGCAGCAGTCGAAAATCCGGTTCCGGTTCGTGCTTTCAATTTATTCTTTGGCCTGGGAATTCCTGCGCCTTTGCAGAAAGAAGGTTTTGACGGAGTGCTGGAACCACTCAAGCCGCTGAGTGATAAACTGCTCATCATGCGCCAAGTGGATCAGGTTCGCTGTGATCAATCTGGTATCAACGCGCATTTTGATGGTGCTTCTGGAGCATTCACCGCCGAACCTCCGCAAGGAGAGGCCAAGGCAGGCGGCCCATCCATCGACCAGTTGATTCGAAAACATCATTACCCCAACGGACAACCTTCAGGAGTGGCTCCAACGGTTGTTGCGGGAACTTTCTTCAGACGCAGTCGGGTCAGCCGCTACGTTCATAGCTACAATGAAGACGGAACGGTGGCAGCGACCATGCAAGAACGTCCAAGGGATTTGTTTGATCGATTGTTCGGTACTATTGAGTTTGGAGATTCGAGCGATGCTCGGCAGATGCATTTAAAACGCAGCGTCCTGGATTCAGTGGTGGAGCAATACAAATATTACACAGGCGGCCGTTCTCCGCTTGGCAAAACTTCTCGGTCGAAAATTGCGGATCATCTGGACCGAATCCGTGAGTTTGAGCAACGTGCCTTCACTTTGGATACAGAAAATGGAAAAGGTCCCAAACGTCCTACGCCCTCTGAAATCCTTCACGGAGGTCTGGCTGATCCAGGAGGAGAGGGGATTGACATCACTCTGGAAGAATTGACAACTGAATGGCGCCTGATGGCTGATTTGTATGCCAGCGCGATTCAAATGGACAAGGTGCGTTTCGGGGCGCTGACTTTCCTCGCAGCAGGTGAACGAATTCGATTGACGGGAGATTACATTTACAATGGTGAAAAGCGTTATACTTTTGACGATTCCAGGCGATTGAAGGCAGGGGGCTCCCAGGGGTGCAGTCATGAATGGTGGCATCAGTTCAACGAGAATAAATCGAATGAAGCATTGCGTGCCCACGCTCACATGAAAATGAGAGAACTCGCCTATTTCCTGGGACGGCTGGATGAACAGGAAACGATTGAAGCCAATGGTAAAACCATCCTCGAAAATGCCTTGATCACTATCTCCACCGAATCTGGTGATGGACGTCATAACGATGTGAAACGCGAACTCTCTGGAGTGTTCCATGCGATGACCGGAGCCAACGGCCGCTTTAAGACGGGGCAAATCATGGATCTCAAGACCGAAGGTCTGGATGTTTACAATACCATACTTGATGGAATGGGGGTTACCCAGCGAATGGGGCCTAATGATCGTGATTACCGGGGGATCGATGCCATTCGAGTCTGAAAAATAAGTTTTCCTGCCTGAATAAAATGGAAGAAAAAAAGGATCAGACTTCAGTGTCTGATCCTTCTTTGTTTTAAAACTGGCTTTTTGGATAACCTTATTTGCGCTTGGGCTTTTTAGAAGGTTTTCCTTTTTTACCTTTACCGCTCTTTTTGGAGGAGTTCGATTTTTTGTTTTTCTTTCCCTTTTTGTCTTTTTTGGCAACGCTGGATTTGCTTTGACTGCTCGAGCTGCTGCTGCTGCTTGCACTTGAGCTTTTGGATTTACTGGATGAGCTATCGCTTCCAGATTTGCTCATGCTTCCACTTTTCGAGCCGCTGGAACTCTGGCTCTTCGATTGACTTGCACTGCTGGATTTGCTGTTGCTCTTTGATTTGCTGTCTGATGAACTCTTGGATTGACTGGTGCTCTTACTTTCGGAGCCGCTTGAGCTTTTGGATTTTTCCTTACCCTTGGAACTGTCACTCTTTGATTTCTCAACATTTTTCTTGACCACTTTGTGTTGTTCCACAGCAGTTTTCTTCTTGTGGCCTTCACCTTTAGGTCCATCTTCTGCGCTAACCAAGCTGACGCTCATGCACAAGGTAGTGAGAATAATAATCAGATTTTTCATAATAAATTTACAAATGGCCGACGCTTCACTGCGACAAGGGGCACTTTGAATGATGGTAAAATATTTAAATCTTAAGCTTTTTCAAGATTAAATCCCGTGAGTTTTGGTATCCCTTAACCAAGTTTCTGAAAGAATATTTACTTTTTGGCTAAGACAGGCTTTTTATTTCGTATGGAAGTTTTTTGGAATGGGCAGTATGACTCGATCGATCGCATATGTATCCACCCTAATGATCGCGGATTTTTATTCGGAGATGGGGTTTACGAGGTAGTGCGCATTTATGGAGGCCGATGTTTTGAAATGGCGGCTCACGAGCGTCGTTTGTTGGAAAGTGCTGCGAGTATTGGAATTGAACTTGAAGGATTTGAGGGGATGGAGCCGGTTATGAAAAAATTGCTCTCCAGGCAATCCTTACCTGATGGAAATGGGGTGCTGTATTATCAGGTAACCCGTGGCACCGCACCCAGGAAGCATTTCTTTCCGGAACCCACCGTTCAACCCAATCATTATGCCTACGTTCAGGTGCTTCCTGTGCCAGATCTGGAGTTGCGTCCAGGAGCGAAAGCGGTGAGTTTGCCTGATCGACGGTGGCTTGAATGCCACATCAAATCGATCTCTTTATTAGGCAGTGTCTTGGCTGCAGAAAAAGCCAAGCAGAATCAAGCTTCTGAAGCTGTTTTGCATCGAGATGGTATTGTTACAGAGGGTTCCCACACCAATGTTTTCGCCGTGATGGATAATATCCTGTGGACGCATCCCGCGAATCATTTGGTACTTAACGGTATTACTCGCAGAGTGGTGCTTGAATTGGCTCGGCGGGCGGGAATGGAATTTAAAGAAGTTCCCATTGAACTGGCACAATTAAAAAATGCCAGTGAGATCTTTCTCACTGGCACGACGGTTGAAATATGGCCGGTGGTCGAATTGGACGGTCTTACTGTGGGGGACGGCAAGACAGGTCCGATAACTCGAGAATTACAAAGCGCCTTTGATCAGAATGTGGATTTGCTTGCTTAGCGAGTATCTCCCTCCGAGTTTTTTAAATAGCGGTACAGATCGCTATCGGTCGATAGAATCATGGTAGTATCAGATTCAATGACTTCTTCGTAGGTTTCCAATGTTTTTATGAACTCATAGAAATCAACGGATTGTTTCGACTGGTTGTAAGCCTCGGCGTAAATTTCGGTTGCCTTCGCATCAGCGTCCCCCTGGATCTTTTGGATTTGCTTGTAAGCTTCCGATTCAATCTTTTGAAGATCACGTTCCTTATTACCCAGGATTCTTGCCGCCTCACCCGCTCCCTCGGAACGAAATCGTTCGGCAATTTGTTGACGTTCACTGATCATGCGCTCGTAGATCCGTTCGCGAACCGTTTCGTTGTAGTTGATGCGCTTGAATCGAATGTCCAGAAGCTCGATTCCAAAGTCCTTGAGCTTTTCTGCGGCCAATTGGAAAATCTCCTGTTCAATCAAGGCCCGTCCCTTGGTGATTTCATACAAGGTACCAACGTTGCCAGGAGCATCCGCCAGGACTTCATCAACAACAGGTTCCCGATCCTTGGTTGTTCGGACGATCTCGATGAGTTCGTGTTTGGCGATGGCGTTTCTGGTTTCACTTCCCAGAATGTCATTTAGTCGGGATTGCGCACTGCGTTCGTCGCGCAATCTTAAGAAATATTGTTTGGCATCCTCAATTCTCCAACGCGCAAACGTATCCACCACGATGTAGGTTTTATCTTTGGTGGGCATTTCGTTGGGTTGACCATCCCAGGCCAGGAAACGTTTGTCGATCTGATTGACTTCCTGAATAAATGGGATTTTGAAATGAAGTCCGGCTTCGGTGATAGGATCTCCAACGGGTTTACCGAACTGGGTGATGAGTACCTGCTCCGTTTCATGGATGGTATAAGCCGCATTGTAAACGACAAATATTCCGGCAATGACGAGCAATGAGATGAATGAACCTGCTGCTTTTTGCATGATAAAATCTTTCTTTATTTGTTTTCAGGAGTGAGCTGGAGCAGGGGGAGGACCTGTTGTGCATCCGAATCCATAATGATTTTTTTGCCCATTTTGGGAATAATCGAACGCATGGTTTCCAAATGCATTCGCCGTTTGGTAACTTCGGGGGCTTTCTCAAATTCGGTGAACAAAGCTGTGAATTTGGCAGCATCACCTTCGGCTTCGTTTACCCGTTTCAGCGCGTAACCCTCTGCAGCACTGATTTTCTGATCGGCTTCACCACGTGCACGGGGAACCACTTTGTTGTATTCACCGTTGGCCTGATTGATCAGTTTTTCTCTTTCTTGTTGTGCCTGGTTGACTTCATTGAAAGAGGGTTGAACTGGAAGAGGAGGGTCGACGTCTTTGAGTTGAACCTGGTCAATGCTGAGTCCCATTTTGTAATTATCCACCAACTCCTGCATACGACTCAACGCGACGACTTCTATTTCCTGACGACCGACCGTGATGACTTCATCCACAGTACGATCCCCAACAACTTCACGCATCACCGACTCAGAAACCGCTCGCAACGTGCTCTCAGGCTCTTTGACCTGAAAGAGAAATTGCCTGGGGTCATTGACTCGGAACTGTACGATCCACTCCACCGTAGCAGCATTCAAATCACCCGTTACCATGTTTTTTTCCTTTTGCTGTTCGGATGATGAAGTGTGTTCAAAGGGGTTGGTGGCTCCCCGGGTACTGTCGCCGAATTCCTGCTTCAATTGACGGCGAACAGGAACGATTTGAACGGTATCGATTCCGAAAGGTAACTTGAAGCGCAATCCGGGATCTACTGTTTTGATGTACCTGCCAAACCTCAGAACGACGCCCTGCGATTCTGCCTGTACGGTGTAAAACATGGTAAGTAACGCAATCACCACGAGGACTGCAGTGAGTCCCATGACGATAGCCCTGAACTGGCTTCGGTGGTCGTTGAAGTTAGCTTCAAAGACGTTTTTGATTTGGCTCATGACTAAGTCTTATTTGAAATTTTGATGGTTTGGGTTTCCGCCTGACTCCAGGTAGGCAAGGAGATCGAGGATTTCGTCTTTTTTCAAAACCTGAATCAAACCTTCCGGCATGGGGGACAGTTTTGAATTCTCCCTGGATTGGATCACGGAAAGCTTGATGGTCGTCCTGATTTCCGAATATGGGTTTTCCTGCAATTCAATGGCATTTTCTGTTTCTCCAACAATTCGTCCCACATATTGATCGTTATCCTTGGTGATGATTTTTTCGTAAACATATTGTTCCGAGAGGACCCTTGAAGGGTGAATGATCGAGTCCAGGATATCTTTGCTTGAGAAACGACTGCTGATAGCTGTCAAATCCGGCCCCACGGAACCTCCTTCATTACCGAACCGATGGCATGCCCCACATTGAGCTGCCTCGTAGGCCAAACGTCCTTGCTCATAATTACGCCCCTTTTTGACCTCTGAGAGTGCAGGTTCCAGTTCCTCCATAGTCCATTCTTTAAATTCACTTCGGGTCAAGATCGGATTTGGAGGTTGATTTTTTGCCACCAACTGTCCTCCTTCCAAGATGTCACTCAATGCCGTTCTTTCAGCATCCGTCAATGTGGAGACGGCATCTTTTTTTATGTTAGCCAGGAATTTATTGAAACTGGCTCCATACGAAAAAGTGCGATCAACTTCTGAAAACCAGATGAGCACATCGGTTGGATGTTGTGCGCCGTTAATATCCTGATTGAACCAACTGAAATACCTTCTCCTTTGTTCCAGGGTCCATCCTTCAGTCACGTTTCTAAGTGCAAAAATGTAATGTAATTGGGTCTCGATATGTTTTGAATCAGAGATGAGGTCCAGTGTTTTACTGATCACTTCCGGAAGCTTCAGATAAACGGCAAGCTGGCATATTTCTTTGTTGAGATCCTGATTTTCAGATGGGTAAAACCGTCCAATTCCAGCAGCCACCAATTTACCAGTCGATTCTGATGGTTCACCCATCCTGATGAAACAAAGTTGCAGAATTCTTGCGGCTTGTAATTTTTGTTCCACTGGCAGATCAGGACTGACAATTTCCTGCAATTTCATCAGGAGAAGGTCCTGCCATTCTGGGGCTCCCTTCCTTGCGAGTGCCATGAGCCCTGTCAAAGTTCCCTGGACGCTGTATTCATCCATCACTCTTTCTGCCCACAGTTGAATGGGTTGACTTTCGATGGCGACACGCGCCGCATATCGAATCCAACGATCCGGGCTTCGAAGGTGCGGCCATGCGAAGTCAATGGCTTCAGGATTTGATTTGCCATGGAAGGATTCCAGTTTTTGACGAAGTAATCTGGCGTCTGCCTCTTTCTGTGATACATAGGTAACTTTTGCGGTAGGCTCTTCGCCTACGTACGATACTCGATATAAACCTGACTGCGTGCCACGTCCTCCAACTACAAAATAAAGAGCTCCATCGGGTCCGATTTCCATGTCCGAAACATTCAGGGGTTTTCCTTTCACAAAGGTCTCCTTGGAGGCAAAGTAACTGGCACCATCCGGCATCAAGTGGACTGCGAGGATACGACCATAGGACCAGTCCATGATGTATAAGGCTTTTTGGTATTTGGCCGGAAATTTGGCACCGTATCCAAAACAAACACCTGTTGGAGATCCAATTCCTATATCGATGGTGGCCGGCAAGCTGTCTTCATAGTAGTCAGGCCATTTGCTGGTGCCTGATCTCCAACCATATTCTCCTCCAATGACGGAATGGATCACGCGAGTCGGACGATACCATGGAGTTCCCCAATCCCATTCCATGTCGCTGTCGAAGGCAAACATCTCGCCATCGGCGTTGAAATCAAAATCATAGGCATTTCGGTATCCTGCCAGCAGAAGTTCCCATGTTTTACCTTCAGGATCCGTCCTCACGATATAGCCACCCGGAGCCATCACTCCGGTAGCGTGACCATTCCCGTCCCATTGGCGTGGCAGGAGGTGATCTTCTTCATAATTTTGGTGAGCTGAATGCTCAATGATGCCTTCCGGAACACGTGTATGATTTCCATTCATCATGTAGATCATTCCGTCGGGTCCGAGGCGAAGGCCGTGGTAACCGTGCTCACCTTCACCGCGAATGGTTTTCAAAAAATGTGTTTCATCGTCGGTCCATTGATCATCCTTATTTGAATCAATCCAGCGGTATAAACCCGTTCCATTGGGTCCGTGACCGTTGATGTAGAGACTGTCGTGGGCATACAAAAGTCCCATCGCATGTCGAACTTTAGTGCTGTTTAGGGATTCAATCATTGGTTCATCGGAATCAATGTTGGAAATGCGAAGCAGGGGATCGTTGTCCGACTGTGGTGAAATGATGGTTCGTCCCTGATCATCAAAAGTCATTGCAATCCACGATCCCTGGCCGCGTTGGGAAGACAACACCAGATCGACTTCAAAGCCTTTGGGGACTTCCAGGGTTTCTGCCTTGGTGGCTTTTGCCGGTTCAAAAACATTTCCCCAGGGTTGATCACCGAGTTCGGCAATGATGGATGATTTCGACCATTTGGAATCATCAAAGCCCAAATTCATCCAGCCTTCTTCAGTGGTCAGGCTTGTCAACCAATTGTCATTGGATTCGATGGTGGGGCTGGGACCTTCGCGTCTTTTAATTTTGAGACGCGCCACCAATCCTGCCACCCCGCCCTGGTTATTGGCTCTGATGGCGATCACGTTGGGTCCCTGGCGTAGCTTGGAACTCAGGTCCTGAAATGCAGGCCTTTGCCAGTCTCGACTTCCAGCAATTCTTTCACCGTTCAGATAGGCAATCCCGGCATTGTCAACCGACATCTCAAACTCGGCACTTTCCCAGCCGCCAGCAAGCGTGAATTCGTAGCGGAAATACCTCGGATCATTCGATGCCCCAGGGTCGGTGTCATCTGGATTCCAGATCCACGAAGCCGCATAGGCCGAGAATTGTAAGCCGCTGAAAGCCAACAAGCCCATAGTGAGAAATTTGCTAAATCGATGTTTCATGTTTTGAAGGTCAAATGCACAAATCTGTCCAAGGATTTGAACACAGTTGAAAAGTCTCGCAAGGAGTTTCTTTGATTTTGGAATTGTGTTTGTTGTGCCATGTTAAGGTCTTTTAGGATTACCCGTGGATAATCCTATATCGGTTTTGAACATGAATTGGTATTCGCTCATATTTTCTGTCTCGGAACAGATCATGCGTTGTTCTTTTGTCAAAGACACGGATGCCTATTTAACCATGATCAAAGCGAAAGAAATTGGTCTCTTTGCTGAATACTATAATTGCACCACTGACAGTAGAGATTATGGATGTATGCGCCTGGACACCTTTTCAGGAAGATCTAAATTACTGTTTGATTCATTGAGGGAAGATCCTTCTGAATTGATGCTTATTAATTATTCCGGCTCTGATATTCCTGAGGAAGAGGCAAGATATATAATTAACGAATTGTCTGGTCCCATGATTCCGGCTGAGATGTTTTATTCACCGGATAATATGATTCATATCCTGACATTCCACAGTACTGATGCAAAAGAGGTATCAAAGTGGGAAATTCCCGAATTTCCCCAGTCGCGTGAAATACAATATTTTTTGATTGGAGGATTTAAGTGATGATTTCCTTCAGCACCGAACCATGGACGTCGGTGAGTCGGACATGCCTTCCGGCATACAAATAAGTGTGTTCCTCATGGTTAATACCCATTTGATGAAGAACCGTCGCCCAGAGATCGTAAACGTCACAAGCTTTATCTGCCACATGATATCCCAAATCATCGGTAGCCCCATACACGGTTCCGCCTTTGAAACCTCCCCCTGCCAGCCACAAGGAAAAACCAAACGGATTATGATCTCGACCGTTGCTTCCCTGGGAGAAGGGGGTGCGGCCGAACTCTCCGGCGAAAATGACGATGGTTTCGTCCAATAGCCCTCGTTGTTTGAGGTCGACCAACATGGCTGCAATGGGTTGATCAACCTGGTAACCCATGGCTCCATGTCCTTTTTCCAGATCACCATGTTGATCCCATGGATTGGCTGCTCCTCCTGCTCCTATGTTTTCTGTTAAGCAGCTGAGTTCAATAAAACGAACTCCTCGTTCCACCAATCTGCGTGCCATCAGGCACTGAAGTGCGTAGGCGGCTTTCTGTGGGTGCGGGTCATTAATACCGTATAACTTTTTGGTAGCCTCTGATTCTCCACGCAGATCCGTCAATTCAGGAACAGCCGCCTGCATTCGGTAGGCGGTTTCGTAATTACGAATGGCAGCCTCGATCTGTGTTTCTCGACTTGCTTTCTGAAGAAAATTTTGATCCAGGGAACGAATGAAGCTGAGTCTTGTCTTTTGTCGGTTATCCTGTTCCCTGGGGGTGATGTTTGCGACGGCTTCTTTAGCATCCGCTTTAATGATGGAAGCCTGGTGATGAGCCGGTAAAAAACCGTTGCTGAATAATCCCACCCCCCCATGCGGTGGAACCGCGCCTCCGCTTTGCAAAACGACATACCCGGGCATGTTCTGGTCTAAATTTCCGAGACCATAATTGATCCATGCGCCAGCGCTTGGGTGTCCGATGAATGGGAACCCTGTGTGAAAGGCAAAATTGCCTTGAGCATGTTCGTTCAATTTGGTGGTCATGGACCGGATCACCGTAAGATCATCTGCACACCATTCCTGTAGTTTAGGAAACATCGAGCTGATCTCCAGGCCGCTTTGTCCGCACCTTTTAAAATCAAAAGGACTTGGGAATACATTCCCGTTATTGTTGAACTGGGTTCTTTCCACATTGACAGGCATGGGCTTTCCAGCCAAAGCCTTGAGCCTTTGTTTGGGGTCAAAGGTGTCGATGTGCGAAAAGCCTCCTGACATGTAGCATAGGATGACGTTTTTAGCTTTGCCAATATGGTGTGGCGTCTTTGTCGGCTGTGAGGCTGTTGATTCCAGAGTCTTTAATCCAGCAAATGCCATCAGGCCAAAACCGGAGGAGCACCTTGCCAGCATTCGGCGGCGTGAAAGCATGGGGGAGATCAGGTTTTGTGGTGGATTTTTACTGAACATAAATGAATTCCTTTAAATTGAATATGGCATGTGCCAAATCTGCCCAGGCTGATGAGAGTCCTTTTTTGCTTCTCCCATCTTTGATTTGCTTTTCGATTTCCTGGATTTCACCGATCAGGAAATGGTAACGATCTTTTTCCTTAGGATCTAATTCAGCGATCATATCCTTTCTGGAAATGTAATTTGGAGATTCGGTGAATGATGCCATGACCTCGTCCGCAGTCAGTGCTCGGTCATATAGTCTGGCCTTGGCAATTTTACCTTTGAGTAATCGGTTCCCTCCAGGCGAACCATGCCTGTTGCCGAAAAGAATCTGGGAGTTGCCCGCATTAAACTGAATGGTTCCACTACTTTGATAAGGTTTTCCATAAGCTTTCCCATTTCGGTATCCGTGGATGGTTCCGTCAGTTTGATACGTCAGTGCAATGTGAACAAAACCCTGATCCGCATCTTGTTCGGATAGACCACCATAACTTTGGGTTCGTTGGAAATTGTTACTGCCGGCCAGCCATTTTCGGGACTCCTGTTCGCCGTAAACAATCGCATCAAATACATTGCCTGAGAGATCTTGAATGCTCATCACGCCACCTCCTCTTTGGTTCAGGTCGTCAAGCTGCACCCAGGCTTCCAAAGTTTTTTCCTGTATTTTCATATTTATGGGGGGGGTCTTGGCGAAGCTTTGCCTTCCATTGAGAACCAGTGTGCCCTCATGTAATTTGGCTTCACCTAGTAATTCCAGATTGAGATTTCCGACTTCATCTTGCAGTCCCGTCGAAAAATCCCAACTTGCGACTGGTTTCAAAACAAGAGATGAAGTTTGAGTTTCACGGGGCTCTTTACCAGATAAGGCTCGGTCACGACCTATTTTTTCCAGCTCTTCCTGTTGGCTTTTTAGGGAATCCAGCTCCTCGCTTAATGATTTGAGTCTGGCTTGTTTATCTGCCGAAAGTTGATCCATCTGTTTCAGAAAATGTTCAGACTGGATTTTCTCGCTCAAGGTTGGCGGTCGCCCCAAAGCACTGACGAACAAGGACTGTATCATGCGGCGAGAGTCCATTCGGTGGGTTGCCTGATCTTTTAATATTGAATCCGCCCATGCCTCGGAACAATTCATGACGAAAGGATCATTCAACAAACTGAGTGATTGGCCTGGCACATTGGTCGCATCTCGGTTTCCTCTGGTGCTGGCCGGTACGGGGGCATCGAAAAGAGTGAGGAACGGATCCAGGTTGTTGCGTTTCACTTGGACGTAAACACTGCGTCGGGGGGTACCTCCGTTGACAGGGCTTCCATACATGGAATCCAGGTCGAGTTTGTTTGAAACAAACAACAGTGTATCCCTGATGCTCTCGGCCTCCAGACGCCTAATTGAATAATGGGACCAGAGTTTGTTGTCGGGATCTTTCTCCGCACTCAACTGCGAGACTTCGCTTGATTGACGCCAGGTTTCTGAAGTGACCAGATATCGAATCATCTTTTTAATGGACCATCCATTCTCCCTGAATCGATGGGCAAGAAAATCCAGCAATTCAGGATGGGTAGGTTTCTGTCCGAGTCGGCCAAAATTATCAGGTGTCACCACGATACCTTTGCCAAAAAGGTGGTGCCAAATACGGTTCACAATGACTCTTGTCGTGAGGGGATTGTCAGGTCGAATCATATCCTGAGCCAATTCCAGACGTCCGCTGAGTTTGGATGCGTAAGGTGTGTCGTCCAGGAATTCCAGGAAACGTCTTGGCACTGGATTCAGTGGTTTTTTGTGATTGCCTCTTTCGAACAAAACCTGATCGAATCCTGCCGTTTCATACTGTCCGGGAACCCTGACCGGTGGTTTTAACCGACTCTCGAGCTTTCTCCATTCCTTCACCAACATCGACAGCTCATCGGGGATGGTTTCCATTGAATTGGACAGCCAGCCAGCTTTTAAAGCAGCATTCAGAAATAGGGATTGTTCACCTGTGATTGTACTCTGACCCCATGCCTTGAGTGACTTGACCAAGGCTTTCTGGTAAGCCTCAATCAGATCCTGTTTTGTTGATATATTTTCCAAAACCTTCAACAGAGGTTTCAATAATGTTTCACCAGGTAATTCTGGAGCAGGACTATCGCTCAAGGTCATGACCGCCCGACGAATCCCGAACCAGGAGCGGGTTTGGTTCAACTTTGCCAATACGGGTTGATCTGCGGCTGTGCTCAATTCGATGTGTATATTGTCCCCTTGCCAATATTTCAGAGGAAACTTTTTCCAACGCCATTTCGAGCCATTCAGTGTTTCAACTGGGTAAACCGTTCCGTTGCGCGGATAATTTTGCACCGCATAACGCGCCATCGATTGCCCGTCACCACTGATCAACAACCAAAGGTCGTAAGGTTTATCCAGATTGATCATGGGTGAATGGAGGAGTCCACGATCCTTGGTGCTTTCTTCATGAGAATACATTCCGCCAGGTAAAATATCCTGCACAATTTGGTCGTCAGTGGATTCCAACGTCCACGATCCATTAGGCGACGAATTTAACAAACCGGGCCCATCCGCATACCAGCTTGAAGCTTGTTTGGGATCTGTAAAATCCCACTCCGCCGTAATGGATCCAGAGGGATGATTTGCTCGAATCTTCTTTTCAGATCGAAATTCCTCCCAGGCCTTATCTGCTATTTCGGAAGATTGATTGATCAGTTTGAGCGGCCAGAGGAAATTGCCTTTTTGTGAGGATTGAATGTTTTTATTCAGGGAATCTTTAGGTTCAGTCAGAAGTTTGTGAAGGTTTGCTGTATCTTCCATCCAAACGTCAAGTAAACCTGATTGGATGCGTTTCTTGAGTTGACGCATCTGCAATCGAATTTGCGATTCATTGGGGACGGGTAAACTTGCCTCAATCATGGCAGGTCTGCCCGAGGCCATGATGCCATACCATGCATAGAAATCCTTTTGGCTAATAGGGTCAAATTTATGGTCATGACATCTGGCACAGGAAACTGTAATGCCTTGAAAAGCCTTGGAAACGACATTGATTTGATCGTCCGTAAAACGAACTTGCTCCTCAAGTGCGTCCGTCGGTGCAAAGCCATGAAAAACCATGCGTAATTGAGAAGTGCCGATCGCGGATTCGTTCAATCCCAGAAATGTGTTGATGCGAGGAGAGGGGATTAAGTCACCGGCAAGTTGCTCGAGTATCAGTTGATCATAGGGAATATCCTGGTTGAGTGCACGAATCAGATAGTCCCGATAATACCATGCATTGGGAATGGTGGGGTCTCCTTCACTGCCATGGGATTCGGCATAACGTATCCAATCCATCCAGTGCCGTGCCCACCGCTCGCCAAAATGGGGTGAATTGAGATACTCATCAACCTTTCGCTCGAAGGCGGTGGCACTATTATCAGCTAAAAAGTTTTCCAGTTCTATCGGAGACGGAGGCAATCCCTTCAAAGTAAAACTCAGCCTTCGGAGTAAGGTTTGCTTATTGGCTTGTTCCGACGGTTGGAGTCCATTGATCTCAAGACTCTTCTGGATAAAGGCATCCACAGGATGTGCTGGTTGAGGACGAGTACGCGTGTCTAGATAGGGGATGCTAGGTTGAATGACGGGTTGGAAACTCCACCAATTTTTGCGGCGTTCCATGATAGCATTCCAGTTGGTGTCCTCAGTGATTTCCTCTTCGCTGGGAGGTTGATCTCTCGGATCAGTGGCACCATTCTCAATCCAGAGTTCAAAGTCTTGAATGACATGAGACTCCAGTGGCGCTCTCGATTTGGGCATTTGCAAATCAGCTGATGTGTGTCGGATGGCCCGGATCAAAAGACTGGCATCTGGATCTCGTGGAACAATGGCTGGTCCTGAATCACCACCCTGGAGCAAAGCTTCTCTGTGATCCAGTACGAGACCACCTTTTTTGGGACCTTTGGATTGGTGGCATTCATAACAATCCTGCGCCAACACCGGGCGAATTCGGTTCTCGAAGAACTCTAAGTCAGCAGGATCTTGCGAAGCGGCGAAAGCAATGGCTGCATGGCCAACCATGCTCCATAAAATCACCAGTGAACATGCAAAACTCTTGTGAACCGTCATCATTTGGAAATCGAATCCAAATATGACATGAGGCTGCACATTCGACAATACTCTAATGACCCCTATCTTTCAATTGTTCTCGCCTCAAAATAATGAGGAATCCAGAATATTATTGATCTTTAAGAAGAGTGCCTTCTTCCATCTAATCTGAATTCCATCACTCAACGAGATCAATTTTATTGGGTGTAATCGGATTGGTCTTTTGAAATACGGAAAATTTGGCAAACAGTCTTTTCATTGTTGATGTAGAATTGTATTCTGGCACCTATCTGTTGACTGTCATATGCCCCATACCCTGTTCCGCGGGAAGACCAAACCACCTTGTGTGCAGGTTCTCCGAACACCACAAGTAACCAGTCTTGCAATTCAAAAAATGCCGATCGTGGCATTATTATTTGAACGAAATCTGATCCAGATTCTGTTTTCCCGTCAATATATCGCCAGGAAGTTGTGATTGTTGGAATGGCTTTAGTAACACTTGCTGGACGACTTCCGCCAATCTCGAAGACAGTGGTGGCTATGAAGATCCCCGCATCGCCACGGCCTTTCTTGTAAGAATTTGAATGAGGACTTTTACAAGCGCTGGTCAATAGAATGCACAAAAGCCCCATCTTGATGATTCGTCTCATAGACCTCCTATGTCTGTTAATAAAGCGAATGTTAATTTCTGTGGCCATAATTAATTCCAAATTGTTTCATTCATGGAATAAGCTTTGCACTGACGGTTCTGGGAAAGTTGAACTTCGGCATTTAAATTATCCAAAACCTGAGTGAATCGGTTTTTTAAGACCGCATGGATACATTTTGTACGCATATTTCTTTGAATCCTAGCGAAAGTAGGGGGTTGGAAGGGACAAAGAATTTGAACAAAAACGAGCATTCCTCTGGGGTGCTGTTGGCCATGATAACTTGAATACTTTTCATTAAGCCACCGGCGAATTATTCATGCCTGGAGCGGAACCCATTATCATCGAACCCGGTCAGAAACCTGTGTTCCCATGAAGTTCCAATCGTTTGACTTTCAATCTCATTGAATCAAGCCACAGACGAGGAAATGAATCCTGAGTAAAAATTTCACGTTACTTCAATTGTTTGATGGATTGAAAGAAAATGGAGCCATTTGTGTGTAACCGGGCGTTGGTAAATACGTTGGAGTGCTTTTGCGTATAGCTCTAGTTGAGGGCGGTATTGCTGTAATTTGGAGGGAAGGGACGAATCATCCATTCTGTCGGTTTTATAGTCCAAAATGAATATTGAATCTTTCCCCAGCACAGCGACATCGACAACTCCCTGGATGACCACAAAATCTTCGTTTGTTATTTTTTTCGAAAAGTTAGCCAACTGTAGTTCCATGAGTTCCTCCAGACTGAAGCGAGCGGTGAAGGGAAGTTCTCGATGAACCTGATTTTGGTTTTCTAAGATGTTTCGACCGACTCTTGAACCCCAAAAGTCGGCGATGGAGCTAAGGTCCAATGCCTGTCGTGCTTCTGGATCCAACTGCCCAGATTCGATCATTTGGTCCAGTTGATTTTTCAATTTTTCCTGCGTCATGGGTTGGCTCAGATCCAGCCACTGTAAAAAATGATGATGCAGGGTACCTCGCTCATTGGCAGCGATGTTCGGGGTATTTGGTTTGTCAAAGGACTTTGCTGATGTAGTTCGTTCATAGAACCAGGCCACTGACTCGGTGTCAGAGTGATCGGCAAGAAACCTTTTTCGAAGGGATGTCACAGTGGCTTTTGCCGGGTGAAGTGATGCTTCCTGATATGGATAACTCCATTCCGCTCTCTGAATCCAACTGTTGAGCCAGGTATGGGATATATCCTTTTTATTTGGATCGCTGACTTCATCAGGTGCTTCCTTGAGTTTTTTGGCTGAAATGGATTCAAGTATGTGCCAATCGATTCCTTGATCTGCCCCTGTGGATTGTTGCCACCAATCCTGGTCCGGTAAATATTCGCATAACCACGGGAACAACCAATCCATAGCCGAATGGGCTTGTCTGGGTATTGCATCTGTCCCGGTTTTTGTTGATTGCTCTGACCAATCCTTCATTCGTTTTTCCGAAGCTGATCCCATCAAGATGAGATGGTCCCTTGCCCGTGTAAAAGCGACATACAACAGTCTCAATTCTTCCTGCATACTTTCCGATTTGCGCCGTCGGCGACTGATCCATAGTGGCAGGCTCGGGTATCGGGACCTCGGACCGGGTGGTTGGATCATGCCTGATAGCCCCATGGATTCATCCAGCAGCCAAGTTTGCTGAACGTCTTGCAAGTTGAATGCATTGCCGAGGCCTGTCACGGCGACCACTGGAAACTCGAGGCCCTTGCTCTTATGAATGCTCATCAGGCGAACTGCCTGACCATCCTGCAATGTGCCTTGCTCGAATTCTGCCTCCAGTTCTCTTTTGTTTTGTATAAATTGGAGAAACCGATTCAAGCCTTGCTGCTGATAATGATCAAATTTCCTGGTGAGTTGAATCAGTTGTTGAACATGAAGAATTTCCTGTGCTCCGCCGGTTTCGTTGGCAGAAAGTTTTTCAATATAAAGGGTGTCGTTTAGAATAGACTCCAGCCTACGGCTAAGATTGAGGTGACGTCCGGCCTGACGCCATGTACGAAATTGATTCAGAAATTGTAGCGATTTGTCTTTCGCTGATTTTGCCATGGGATGATGAATCAGGTCGTCTGGCAGTATTGAAGAAAAATCCAGTTCGGTAAAATTGTTCAATGCCTTCCAGAAATGCGTCTTTTTCGATCCGATACGTATCAGAGAGAGTTCATTATCGGTTAACCCCACCAACGGGGAACGGAGTACCGCTAACAAGGCGATATCCTGCCTTGGGTTATCAAGGAGCATCAAGAGTGACACAAGATCGGTGATCTCGGTACGGTCCAGCATTCCGCTTCGAGGTACCTCCAAAGGGATATCAAGTTGACTGAACACCTTGGCATAAACTTCCGCTTTGGATTTGACCGAACGCATTAAAATGGCCATATCGTCCCAAGTGACTGGACGAAATTCATTGGTTGAGGGATCCAAAATCTGGTGCTTTGACTCTTTGAGATCCCGGAGCCTCAAAGCGATTGCCAAGGCTTCCTTCTCGACGTCTGAGAGATCGCTGGATTCCGAATCGAAATCCAGCGATCTCTTTCTTGAGGAAGAGTTTTTGATGAAGCGACACTCTACCGAATGATTTTCCAACTGGAATAAATTTTCTCGATTCTCTGGGGCTCCAAATAGCAGGTGAGATGCTTCATGATATCCCTGCGAGTATTGACCCGGCTTCATGAGTTGACTGAAGCATTGATTAACGAAGTTTAAAATCCCCGGTCTGCTCCGGAAGTTTTCCCGCAAATGTATGACCTGTCTGGTTTCCTGCTTTATTGAAGCTTGCCAGACCTTTTCGTATTGGGTGAAAAATTTTGGATTGGCCAACCGAAAACCATAGATGCTTTGTTTGACATCACCAACCAGGAAACGATTTGCTTCACTCCCTTTTCTTGAAATGGAGCTTAGGATACAGTCCTGGGCTGCGTTGATATCCTGATATTCGTCGACATAAACATACTTGAACTGTTCCTGGATGGTTTGAGCAAGTTGGGTCTCCTGATGATTCTTTCGATCCCAGAGGAGAGACAGCGTATATTGCTCAAGATCCGAAAAATCCAATCCACCACGTTCCATTTTTCTCAATTTAAATTGTGAAGAAAAGGACCGTGATAACTCCAGCAACGTTCTAGCGCGCTCTCGGTACCAGGTCCAATCCTCGGTGAGCGGATCGATTGTTTCATGGGAAGTCGGGCAAAGTGTGGATAGGAAAGCGGCATCGTCGAGCAATTTTTCTATCGGTTGACGGTGTCGGGTTTTGCACCTTGGTGGCCAACATTCCTTTTGATCCCGTTCTTTCAGTGCGTTCACACAAATGGCGAGATCCTCAAATGATTGATCGCTTCTTTTGAAAACTTGCAGGATTTCAAGGCAAGATTTCCCATTGGTATTTTCTTCAGGTAAGCTCTCAAGAGTTGGTGTCCATTCTTCGGACCAGGATTTGATTTCCTCGACCATCCAACCTTTCCAAAGCGTCGGTTGATCTTGAATCAATGTGTAAATTTGCCGATCAAACCATCCATCCGGATCCACCAGTGATTGACTGAAACGATGAATCTTAATGATCCATTCTCGAAGACCTTTGTCCCATCCATTTTCAAACTCAGTGACATATCTGCGGACAGATTCTGAAAAATCATCCTGGCCTTCGTAGTGTTGATCCAAAAGTTCATCGAGAGTTTGTTGCTCCAAGTTTGAAATCTCCTCTGGTTCCAGAACACGTGCTTGAGGATCCAATTCAAGAAGATGGAAATGTTGAAGGATCAGGTTCAAGCAAAACGAATGAAGGGTACCAATGGATGCTGCATCGATTTGTGCCAGCTTTTCCTGTAGATCTGGATTTTGTGGGTCGGTTTCCAGGGATTGCTCCAATCGATGAGCAATCCGTTCTCTCATTTCCGTCGCCGCGGCCTCGGTAAAGGTTACCATCAAGATTTCCAGAAGATCAATTTGCTGTCCCCGGTCCAGCAACTGTGCCATACAGCGGTCGATCAGAGTGCGGGTTTTACCAGTGCCGGCACCCGCAACCACCAGGACATTCCCTCTGGCTTGAATGGCTTCTTCTTGTGCGGGAGTATGCTTCATGATTCTGGGCTGGGTTGTTTTATTCCATAGCCGGAAGGCTCGAGTTGTCGCCATTCCTGTGTCCACGGATCGATTCGACATACCGAGGCATAATCACATTTCATGCACGGAGTTTTTTGTCCCTGCCTGTAAGGTGAAATGCTTTTTTCGCCCTCAAAGATACGTATCCCGAAGGATTTCAGGAGTTGAGTGGTATGATTTAGGAATAGTTGGAAATTTGATGGTGACATGGCATGCCAGTTCGATTTGTAGGGTAAGCCGTCTTTGTTGAGTTGATATTGAAACTGCTCACCTCTAGTAGCGCCTTCTCTTTGATCCATCCAAGGGAGGGCACTCAGATCAAAACAACCGGTGTGTTGGTAAGCTTTGCGAACAGATTCCCTTGCTGTTTGCGGATGAAGAGCTTCGAGCCTTGAGCTTTTTCCTTCGTATTTCGATCTCAATGTGGTGAAGAACGCGCCAACCGCCTGAATGGAACCATCATGTACGAGTTCGTGAATTTCAGACTGATTGAGCACATTTAAATAAACTGGCAGCTGAAGTTGAATCCCATTCCAGCTGAGGATGGCATCCGGTTTCTTTTGACCCGATTTATAATCAATGACGATGGCCAAGGCGGGTTGATCTTTCCTTTCATACAGATCCACTCGGTCGATGATTCCACTGAAAACCATCTTAGCCTTTTGGGGGAGTTCGATTTCCCATGCGGGAACACGCGGCTGTTTTCCTCCGAATGCAATCTCAACACCGAAGGGCTCAAAGGCATAGTGAGCCATCCATTCAACAACAACTTCGATGAAAGTTCCCAGTGCCTGTCCCAGTGCCATGGCAGTGATACGATTCACCGGCCTGTCTTCCATGAGACCATCATGGAATTCCTTCATCGCACGCTGCGTGATTTGCTCCATGTATTCCCGGGCCTGGATGGGAGTCAAATCGTGCCATTTTAGACCTTCATCCTCAAGTGCCATATGAAAGGATTCCAGAGCTGCATGTTGAAAACTTCCAAGTCGACGCGGGTCCAGTTCGAAGGCCATGCGCTCTTCAGCTTTCAATCCGGATTGAACAAAAAATCGAAATGGACATTCTGCGAATGCTTCGATTCGACTGACTGAAGTATAAAGTGCGGGGGTAGATGTTGAGTCTGAATAAAGGTGTTTGGCAATGATCTCGTCCAATCGGGTGTGACTATGATCCGTGTTCTTGTAAGCGTCACCGTCAAATAATTCCCTTGCACTCAAGGCTGGTAGAATTCGGCTTAGATTCGCTTTGGATTGGCTTTTTTGCCAATACCAGAAGTCAGGGTTTACAAGAAGCTCTCTTTCGTGCAGAGCCTGGTTCAGGAGAATGTTTTCATCAAAGGATTCAACTTCTAATTGGGGGAAAAGGCGTTTGATGTGTTGAATAAAAACTGAAGGAGTCTGGATTTTTCCTTCGCTATTGTTCAATGAATAGCTCAGAGACAAATAGTCTGTTGACCGTGTGCACCCGATGTAACCCAGGAACCGTTCCGTTGCCAATTGCGTGCGGTATCTGGAACCAATATGAACACCTTGGTCTTCCAGTTTCAATCGTTCCTGCTCATCGAAGACCGAAGGATTGGCTGGTTTGGCGGGGAAGATGGTTTCGTTGAGCCCCATGAGGAAAGTTGCTTTCAAATCGGGATTCCTGGATCGATCAATGGCACCAACGAGAACCTGGTCGATGGCTGGGGGAATGACTCCGATGGTCAGATTGGCCAGTCCGGTATCAACGATTGGGATCCATTCGCGAATAGGAAGCGGGATTTCGGCAAAAGCCAATTCTATGTTCGACAACCATTCCTCCATCATGTTTAGAACGCGGACATGAAATCCTTCCTGGAAATTGGACGTTGATGATTGCGGCGCACTTTTATCCCACTGCTCTAATCGTTCCTCCACGTTCAAGGCATCCCATAAGGTGCGATAAGCATTGGCAAGTTGAATACCGTTCCAGGGAGGGGGCATTTCAAAAGCTTTGTTGCGTCGATCAACTTGTAAAAATTTTTTGAATGGTTTGATTAATTTTTTACGAATAGGTTCAAATCGATGAGTCAAATCCTCTGGACCGCGGAGCGGTTTCCACCAGCGAACCCCTCGCCATCCATTTTCAATGGCTGCATTTTCAAGATCATCAATAATGCTGTCGGATATATCAGTGAGTCCGGTCTTCAGGTAAGTGAACCATTCCTCATGAGCCCAGCCATGGCCTGGCAATCGCAAGGCGCAGCGGCTCAATTCTACCAAGGGATGATGTGAGACCGATTCTCTTCGATCAATGAAGCAGGGGATTTGATATCGCTCAAAAGTGTGCCGAACAATTTCCTGGTAATGAGGCAGCGAGCGAACAAGGACTGCGATTTCATTAAATCGAATTCCTCCTTCTCGGACACGCTTTAAGATTTTGCGTGCCACATAGACCGATTCAGCTTCAGGAGAGCGGCAAGCGGAAATCTCTATGGAATTGATTTTTTCATCAGAGGATTGAATTTGACTCAAGGACAATTCCATTTGTGAACTCTGATCCGCACCTGAGCCTGAATCGGGGGCAGCAAGCATGGCTTCAGGACGAGTCCATTTTGATTCCAACCACGCGAGCATGGGGCTTTTCTTGAATCTGCCATTTTGAGTCGATCGATTGAGAATTTTTCTTTTCAAGTCAACAGATTCCAATGCATTGAATTCATGGATGCATTGACGAATGGTTTGATGCACGGGAAGCCATATGGAAAAGATTTCCTTTTCTCCTTCGGGGAACGAATCCGCGCAGAAGGCCAGAGTTGTCTGTTGGCTCAGAGGAGCGAGGAGCAGCAGCAGGTGTCTTTCCTGAGTGGTCAGTGCAGCAAAGCCATCCATCCAAATACCTCCAAGCTGAATGGATGGTTTGTTCTGACCCATGTTCCCGAATTTTTGCAAAGTGTCTGCAGCAAGATCCAATAAATGATCTGGGTCGAACAATTCTCTTTGTTGAATCCAATTTTTGTATTCGCCAAAGACCAGGCCGATGTCATGTAGCTTTTGGGAGACTCGCACTGGAAGTTTTTTTGAATCAGATAAGTCCAGCAAACTTTCCGGTGGAATTCCGCTTTGTTGAAACTCCCGAATGACTCCGCTCAGTTCTCGAGCCAAACCCGGTAGTTTCGTCGACGCACGAAAGATTCTGAGTCGATCTTTGACTTGGTTTAAGATCGACCTTAGAACCATGACACGACCTTCCTCCGAAAGGATACTCTGAGTTCCGGTATTGAATTCTGATAATACAAACTCAGCCAAGCGTTCGAAGGACAGGATTTGGAGTCGCGTATAACCGTGAAGTTTTGGATCCTGCAAGAGCGAATGCTCCATTTGAAAAGTAGCCTGTTTAGGAGCTAGTAGGAGTAAAGGTGGGCCCTGCGGTCGTGCTTTCAATTCGGTCCGTATGGCTTCCAGGCAATGATGGGTCTTTCCACTTCCGGCAGGACCGAGCAGTATCTGAACTGGTGTTTTGACTTTTACCGATGGCATTTGGAATTGAGTTCCCTGTGATAGACAAGGGTCATGGAGTTGGCGCCAATTTCCAGCAAACCATCTGATCAGGGCTTCTGGCAACAAACAGACCGCGTGAATAAGCGGGAAAAGCCCGGACACCGGAAGGTAAAATCTGTTTGCGGCCGAATATTTGGAATTTATCTGGATTGGCAGAGGCCAGGATGAGTTCACCAGATTCAAGCATCAGAAGAAGCCGTTCGTTGACACGAAGGACCGAACCTGCCCCCAATCCTTCACTTTTCCAACGAACTTTACCACTCGAAGCCTCCACACATCTAAACTCGGGGCCAAATTCTTGTCGGCCGTGATATCCATATAGATGACCTTCGTGGTAGACAGAAGTGGCGTAATGATTTGAGATCTGTTGATCCCCTGACCAAACAGTTTTCAATGTCTCAGATTCTTTATTCAGAAGAATCCCACCAACCCCATAACTGGCGGAAAGGAACAATCCTTCTGGAAGGATGAGAGGGGTGGCGGCGTTTACGGATGCATTCATTCGGGAGCGAAAGGGGTATGTATAGAGAAGGTCTCCAGTGATTGCTTCCAGGCCGTGAATGCTTTCACGAGTCCAGGCCCATAAGATGTTTTGCCTGTTATTTTGCTCAATGACAGGCGACGAATATCCGGCAGGGTCGGAAGTGGCTGACCATTTCAATTTTCCCGATGAACGCTCGAGAGCGATGACTCCCGCATTTGGTTTTCCTCCAATGATGAAAAAGACCAAATCCCCAAAAACAACAGGTGAGGATGCTCTGCCAAAGAATCCTTTTTCGGTATTCCATTTTTCTCGGGCGTTGATTTCCCATCGAAGTTTGCCGTCACTGGTTCGGATAGATGAAAGTATGCCGTCGGCACTCATCAAGTATGCAGTGTCCTCATGGATACAAGGCGTCGCACGCGGACCGTTATCAAAACCAAAATCATCACGGTAGGAGGTTGCGTGTTGGTATTTCCAGATGGTCTTTCCAGATTTTACATTGAAACACTCAAAAATGCTCTTGTTGTTTTTGCGGTGATAGAGAAACAGTTTTTCTTCATGAATGACCGGGCCGCTGAATCCGCTTCCAACGTCCAGATTCCAAACTCTCTTCTGTGAGTTGTTTTGCCAGTCTGGAATGTCTGACTCATCGGATGCGACACCGTCTCGCTGAGGGCCTAGAAACTGAGGCCAGTTTCCTGCAATCAAGGCATTCGTCAAAGCAAGCAAACTGATCACCCTAAGCATCAACCCAGCGTCAGTTTTCATATGATGGATTCGCATGGCTTGATTATGAACCATTCAAAATCCTACTGGCAAGCGAAGAGCAGTTAGGTGTTCAAGGAAAGGTAATGATCCCTGAAGTCGAGACATCCGACACCTCCACCGTTGCTCCATTGAATAGATGTTATGTAAATGGAGTCCAAACTTTCTAATCACATCGTTTCTTCTGTAACAAGCCAGAAGTTCATTGTGTAGTTAAGTGGAATTCAAAATGTCATCATGAGAAAAAATACTGCGATTGTTAAGTTAAGTGCTTTGCTTCTATTGACTGTTTACATCACCGCCACAACCGGGTGTATTGTTGGGGTGGGAAATAGAGGGAATCCACATTCATCTGAAAAACATACCCTGGGGCAGGAATTAATGGATCTTAAGACAGCTTATGACGCTGGAGCCATTAATCCGGATGAATACGAACAACAGCGAAGAAAATTGCTGGAACAGGGGAAAGACTCTGATTAGAGCAAAGCGTAAAACAACGTAGAGATTAAAGCGTCTGGTGGAATAATTCTGCGAGACGCTTTTCTTTTATTGGTAACCTCTGAACAAGCAAGGCGGTAGTTCAAATTTCCAAAATCAGGACTTTACAGATCACTGTATGGGTGTTACGGTACACCAAAATTCAGCAGGGAAGTGAAGCAGATGAAACCTTTATATTACCAAATTGATCCACATTCAGGATTGCCTGTTTATCGTCAAGTGATGGATCAAACCAAGCATTACATCGCTTCCGGTGCATTACTTGCCGGAGATCAGCTTCCGTCCATTCGAGAACTTGCGACGCGCTTGTCCGTAAACCCCGCAACCATCGTTAAAGCCTACAACGAACTTCAGAACGAAGGCGTGATGGAGATCAAACAAGGCAAGGGGGCCTTTGTTTCGGGAGGATTGCCCGATAAGGAAATTCCAGGCCGTCGACTTCAGGTTGGACGGATTGCGCGTCAGCTGGTGGTGGAGTCACAGCAGTTGGGAATGCCCCTGGATGAAACGCTGGGCTTGGTGGAAGATGAGTGGATTGCTTTGGGAAAAGAGAAAGTATCTCCTGCCAAGAAGAAATCTTCTCCGGTGGGATCTGTTAAAGGAGCATGAGTCATCTTGTTTCCATTGAAGTGGTCAATTTGACCAAATCTTTTTCCTCCGACCAGGTGGCGGTGAGCGGACTTGATCTGTGTATTGCTCCTGGAACCGTTTATGGGTTGGTCGGTCGAAATGGAGCAGGCAAATCTACCGCGCTCAGGCTGTTGATGGGCTTGTTGAAACCAGACAAAGGTGTTGCAAGAATTTTAGGGCATGACCTTTGGCAGGCAGATCGTACCTTACGTTCGCGGATTGGTTATGTGGCTCAAAATCAGTCCCTGCCTGGAAGAATGAGTCTGGAGGATCTGGGGCGTTACGTTGGACGGTTTTATGAAGACTGGGATCACCTGAAATGGCACGCTCTGGTGCAGCGTTGGGGAATGGATTTGAAAGTGCCCGTCGGCAGGATGTCTGGAGGAGAACAACGAAAGGCCGCGTTGCTGCTGGCAATCCACTCCATGCCTCAAATTCTCATCCTCGATGAACCGGCCACCGGTCTTGATTCTGTGGCGCGCAGGGAACTTTTGGATTTATTAATAGAAATGATCCAGCTTCGCCCTGAAACGACACTTTTGATCAGTACTCATCACATTGGTGACCTGGCGCGTATAGCCCAGGAAGTTGGAATGATGGATCGGGGGCGTTTGTTGAGAACCGCCCAGCTGGATGAACTTCAGGAGCGCATGAAAAAAGTCCAAGTAGTATTCCCTGGAAATGCCCCTCCTGAAGGATTCAAACTGCCGGGCATGATTCGAAAAGAGTCGGTAGGCCCCGTTGTGACGGCAGTCTGTGAGTTGGACTCGGAGTCATTACTCGAAGAGTGGAAACAACAATCTCAACTCCGGGTGCAGACATTCCCGCTTAGCCTGGAGGAAATTTTTTTAGAACTATTTGAAAACACGCAAGGGCGCACGCAAACAGAACACGCTTCCGTCCACAATGAACAATTTTTTGGAGGTATCTATGAAGAAAAAGGTCAATCGAATGAATGATATTGATTTATTTAAATCTCAGATCAAGGCCACGTTTTTTGTGTTGGTCTGGTTGTGTCTCCTCTCGATGGGAGATTTGAGAGGGCAAAGCGGGGTCTTGGATCGGCCACAGATTATCGACATCCAGATCACTCAAGACGAAGTGTTGGTGCGAGCGTTTGTGCCCGAGGGTTACAAACAAGTGTTTGTCGAAGGCAAACCCAAATTTGGCGAAGGAGCATGGGTGCCGCGTGCAGTGATTTATACCGAGGGTGAGGAAGGGGAATATGAATTCCGACTCAATGTTTCGGAAAAGATAGAACTGTTAAGAATTCGGGCCGAACTGGAAGCTCCCTTGCCTGTTCATTCTTTCTTGGGTGAATCAGACTTTGCCGGGCCAGAAGCCAGTTCGGGTGATGCTTTCTTTGATGGCGCACCTGTCGCGGGGCCAGATCGGGGGGGGGAAGATTTGAACGGGGGAGAAGGTGGCGGCCGAGAAGTGGTTGAGTCCGATATATGGCGACTGGAAGGTGATCGAATGTATTTCTTCAATCAGTATCGAGGACTTCAAATCATCGATCTGACGGATGTGAATCAACCTCAATTGCTGGGGGAAATGGAACTTCCTGCAGCGGGTGAACAGATGTATTTGGTGGATGCCGCCCATGCCGTCCTGCTGGCGCGAAACAGCTGCTCCTACTGGAGCGGCGATGCGGAGAGTCGACTCGTTGTTGTGGATGTTTCCGACTCCAACCCCACAGAAGTGGCGAGTGTACCAGTCAAAGGGCACATTCAGGAAAGCCGCCTGGTAGGGACCGCACTTTATGTCACTTCTCAGGTATATCGGAACCGAATCGATACGATGGAAGGAACTGATGAGGAGATTTGGGAATGGGGTTCTCAGATTGTCTCCTATGATCTGAGCAATCCAGCCTTCCCTGTTGAAAAGGACAGTATTTGGGTGCCCGGATATCAAAATGTCATACAGGCAACTTCCAAGTTCCTGTTTGTATCCACTCAAGGATTTGGTGGACAAAACCGATGGCGATCAACTCTGAAAGTCATTGATATCAGCCAGCCTGATGGAAGCATGAAAGAACTCAGTGAGATACGACCTTCGGGTCGCATCCTGGATAAATTCAAAATCGACATGCACGGTGATGTTCTGCGCCTGATCAGTGAATTGCAGGTGCGCCCTCTTGAAACCGAACTGGAAACTTTCGATCTATCAAATCCTGAACGCCCCGTAAAATTGGGATCTGTGACATTGGGGAAAAACGAAAGTCTCCATGCGACCCGATTTGACGGTGATAAGGCCTACATTGTGACTTTCTTCAGGATTGATCCATTGTGGGTGGTCGATCTTTCGGATCCTGCAAATCCGACCATCTCGGGAGAACTGGAAGTGCCTGGTTGGTCCACTTATATTCAACCCCTGGGTGATCGCTTATTAAGCATTGGCATTGACAATGTGGAAGGCTGGCGCGTCTCTGTCTCCTTGTTTGATGTGGCCGATCCTGCCAAACCTGATTTGCTGAGTCGAGTTCCCATTGGAACCAATCACAGTTGGAGTGAAGCGAATCATGACGAGAAAGCATTTGGATGGATTGAAGAGGCTGGCCTGATTCTCGTTCCATTCCAATCTTATGAAGAAAACAGCCATTCCACAGGTGTTCAGCTGATAGACCTTGAGGGTGATACTTTGAAAAAACGTGGTGTCATTTCGCATACCGTGGCTCCGAGGCGGTCCACTTTGAAGGAGGATGTCATTCTTTCATTATCCGGGCGAAGTCTCATGGCGGTGGATGCCAGTGACCGCGATCAGCCGGAATTACTGTCAGAACTCAACTTGTCCTGGCGCGTGGATGAAGTGTTTTCAGTGGGAGACTATATTTTGCAACTGGCCAAGGGATCTGATTGGAACAACGAGACTGCAGGCTTGCGTATTGGCGAGGTTCACAGCGATTTCCGAATCCTTTCTGAATTGGAATTTGGTGACTTACCCATTGTTGGGACTGCGATCAAGGATGACGTGTTGTATCTGGCACAGTCGACCAGCAGAAACGAACTGCCACCTATTATTGAAGGGGAAGAGCCAGTAATCCCTGCTTATGATTTTGTGATGACTGCGGTGGACCTGGGGCAATTGCCAGAGGTCAGACTTCTTGATTCGCAGAAAGTGGTGCTGGATGAACCGGTATTTGGATCCGACCTACAAGCATTGTGGATCTCAGACGATACGCTTGTTTGGCAGTCTTCTCAGGAATATTGGTCATGGTGGTGGTGGGGAGGTCCAGCCATTGATGGACCGGCCCGCGGGGTGGCTGATATTGCCATATGGCCGGGCGGAGGTTCGTCGGGTTCACGTTTCCTTGCTTTCGATACTGACCTGAATGATGGTCTCCAGTTTCTTTCCGAATTTGATTTGGATGTGGAAAATGTTTGGAATTTTTCAGACGGGTATGTTGCAGATGGAAAAATTTATCTGAGTTACCAGAAGAATGAATTTGAAGAACATCTTCCTGGACCCCCCGAACAGATTACTCTCAGAGGCCGGTGGATACAGAGGAACTTTCTTTCAGTCATCGATTATGTCGATCCCGTTCACCCGACCCAGCGGCCTCCGGTGAACATCCCCGGCGCACTTGAGGGTATCTCGCATGGTGGAAATATTCTTTATACAAAGGGAATGCACTATGATGAGGAAACCCTGGTGACCAATAATCGCGAATGGCTCGATGCGCTTGCTTACGATGGAGTCGCCGCGCACTTGATGGATTCCATCGCCTACTCAGAGCAATGGCCTCACCTCGCTGAAATCACTCCTGATGGATATGTGATCGCCGGTCAAATTCGTGAAGATTCAAACATGGAAGACGATCCCGTTACGGATCAGGCACCGGGGCTTTACTCACTTAGTACATGGTTCGTCAACAGTGACGGAAAGTTCGAACGACGAGATCCCTTATGGAACTTACCATTTGGTGCCTCAGGATTGAAATTATCAGGTCAAAATGTATTGCTGAGGCAAGGGCAGGATGTGTGGAGATTCGTCCTTCAGGATAATGGTGTGCTCGATCTTCAATCCGTTTACGAGCCATTCGGTTGCTACTGGTTCAATCTCTCTGGAACGGTCATTGATCAGGGAGGTCATCTATGGGTTCCGGCATTTGATTATGGTGCGGACAGGCTTGGCCCCATGTTGCCTGAACGCCCATTGGTTCGTGTCTCGAGCGGAACTTTCTTTGGAGAATGCGAGGGATATTGCAAAACTTCCGTTCATGTCGAACCCACGAGAACGACTTTTGTTGCCAGTACCTGGGATCAATCTTTACCGACCTACCGTCAATACTCATGGGGTAGGGATCAATGGTCCACATTATTGTCACTCGTGGATTGGGATACTTTCTCTGATCTTCCTGAAGTCATCGGTTGTCCCGACTGTGCGGATGGAGGAGGGGAATGGATCGAAATCAACGTGGCGGGAGAATCACATCGAGTCACTTTTGAAAACGCAGCAACCATTGATGCCATTCAACCTTTGATAGAATGGATGCGTTTGCTGAGAGCTGACTTCAAGGTCCCGGAACCAAGAATCGATTCCATCAATTACGTGCGGATTGAATCGGATTGTGAAGGATTGTGCCGACGCCAGGTTTTCATGAATCCATCCAACATTCGATGGACTCTTTCGGATCCAAAGGGGCAGGTTCGTTCCCGTAGCCATTCCGAACGCACCAGTCGTAAAGATTGGGATCAGCTTAATACATTGATCGATTGGCGCGTCATCCAGGAATTATCTGCAAGAGAGTTGGCCATTTGCTATTCATGTCCTGGAACCGAATGGATTGAGATCAGGGGTTTGAACCAAACTTACCTCATTCCTGCATGGTTTGAAGAGGTATCAGATTTGAAGGGTGCACTGCGGTCCATCCTCGACCGATACAAGGTCGAACCAGAACCCGGTGAGATCACCCGCATCGAATACGGTAGTAACTTTGGTTTCTGTTTCGGGTATTGTACGCGCCACCTGCACGCAGAAAAAGGAATCATACATTTGTCCGCAACCAGTCGACAGGAAGATAAACCGCCCATTGAAGAGGTGATGGAAATCGGTGGTGAAGAGTGGGAGCATTTATTGCAGCTTGCCGAGGCTTCCGAAATCGAGAGTTTCGAGGAAGTTATTGGTTGCCCTGATTGTGCGGACGGCGGTTCGGAATGGATTAGGATCTGGAGAGGTGAGGACAGTCATAAGGTTACCTTTGAATATGGAAATCCACCCGAATCCATGGCCGAACTGGTAGACATTCTGCGTGGGTGGATGCATGCATTGCCAACCGAACCTGAAGGAGTTCCAGAGTAATAGGATTCTTACTTTGATTTCAATCAACCAACCAAGACGCACCTCATCACCTGACCGCTCTTTCGGGAATGCTACTCACCCGAAGGGGCGGTTGGGTGTGTCCAATGCCGCTTTTACACTGGTCGAGCTGCTAACGGTCCTGGCTATCATAGGCATCCTTGCCACGTTGTTGATGAGTGCCTTATCGACAGCCAGAAAAAAATCAAGAATCACGGCATCAATTTCCAATCTGCGTCAGATATCCATCGCATTTACCATGTACCGTGACGATCATCGTCGTCGCCCATTGACCTGGGATTTGTTGCTCAGTTCAGGCTATCTTGGCAGTCCACGGGTCTTGAAATGCCTGGAAGATAAAAAAGGTAATTGGGGAAATGTGGTTCAACCGGACATGACCGGAAACGTGGCCACCAATCAATACTCTTACCTATACCCTTTGCCATGGGATGATTGGGCCTGGAATCGCATTGTTAAATCGGGTCCACATGCCGGTTTGGCCGCTTGTCAACTCCACGGAGTGGGGCGACCCGACCCCGAGATGCCTTCGATGTTGGATTACGAAGGTTTGGTTTTGAGAGCACAATTGGATGGTGCCGTTGTGCGTCGCGAAGTCTATTGGGGGGGCGGATTGGACGCATCCTTTGAAACTGCCGGGACGGATATCCCTGAGGGTGATCTCATGGCTCCTGCACCACCTGAAGGAGCCGGTAATCGGGTTCAATTTACACCGGAATTTCCATGGGCTTTGTTCATGGATGAACCATTGAATCAACCCTGAATGATTCGCACATGACATTGAAGCGACAATGGTCCTGGATAAGCGGATTGCTTTGGGCTGAGTGGTTTGCTCATAGCCGATTGCTCCTTTCCTTTTTACTGTTGTGGTTGTGTGCCGCCTGGGTGGTGCCTTTGTTTGCACACCCGGGTTGGATCATGATTATTTCATTTCTATACGCTCTGGTGGCAGGTCCTTCGTATGGAGGATCTGATGCCGTGGATGATTGTGAGGAATTTACCTTTTCCCTTCCTGCTACAAGGTCCGATCGATTCCTGGCCCGACTTACCGTTTCGGGAATGACGCTGATGATGTTCGTTGGCCTTGATTTCTTGGTGCTAGGAATGGATTGGCAATCGACCTTGAAAAGGTTTTTCCTGGATGCAGGACTGATGGAGCCTTCGCCAGAATTAAAGCCGGGACTTCTTTACGGACTGGTGATGGCACTGCCAGTGAATGTGTTTTGTATTTCATTCGTGGTTTCTAGTGTCGTGCGCCGTCGTTTCATTTTGTTCACCTCGTGGTTCTGGAGTCTGGTTATTTCCCTGGGTATTCTTTATTTGGGTGTGGTTGCTGAAGAATGGTGGTGGCATGAGGTGAACGGGTACTTCAGTTTTCCCATGCTCGTATTTAGTTCACTGACCATCTTGAAAATGGGGCATCGGCTCTACAAGCACAAGGAAGTCGGGCACTATGGTGCCCCGGTCAGCCTGCCTGCAGGTTTTTGGGCTTGGATGTTGATGTGGATATTGGCCCTGCTTTTATTGGTGGCAATGGCCGGTTCTTTGATGAAAAAGTTCCCTCAATTTTTTGACAGATGAAACATGACTATGGCCGTTTTACCAATAACGATCATGATGTTATGATTTGTCAGGAGTCTTGGATGAAGAATCGGTGATCGCCCTGCGGAGTTTTGGGATGTCTGAGTCCAGAAGTCCTTCCAATTTCCGGATGGATCTCGACATGGAAAAATAATTGGGGATGTCTTTAGGTTTCAAAACCGTGAAGGTCTTGCGTGCGGTTTCCTTGAGTCCGGACCACATGGCATTCAAGTCGGTTCGATCTTGAAGTGCCAGTTCATTCCTGAAGGTGTCCGCAAACAATTGATCAAGGGTTCCGTATTCCTTGAGGCTTTCCGAAAATTGTTTGAGCAATCTTCGGCCCCAAAACCACGTGCCCGCCGCAATGGCTGCTAAAGAAAATCCCACTCCTGTTGCAACTTCCCAACCAGGCCAGATTTGAAACGCGCCCCAGGCGGAAACTCCTGCCAACAACAAGATCCCGCCTGAAATTGCCATCCACTTCATTTGAAGTTTGCGGTAATCCAGACTGATCGTATTGCAAAGGCGGGCGTGCATGGCCAGCCTGCGTCCGGCATGAATCAGGTCGCTGACCACATTGTCCGCACGGCGCGTTGGGGTTCGCCTGACTTCCTCGATGACTTCAGTCCGCGACACATCAAAATCATGCAACGGGATGCCAGGCATTCCATGTTCACTGACCGACTTACGGTGTTCCGGGAGGTAAATATTGAATATATGCGGAATATCCTTGGTTCGAATGGCTTTGGACAGGTTCCAACTCAAGGTTCCATAGGTGCGGGCAAAATCCCTGATGTTCTGAAACAAATCCACTTTGTTCAGAATAATGAGTAGTTTGTATTCCAGACCTGCGAGGGTTTGGGTGAGGATACTGATGGTTTCCGCCGTCGTTCCCGGTTTGTCTGGATCAAAGAAAAAGAGGATCAGATCCGCTTTTTCAGCAAAAAACCTGACGCCTGATGCAAAGTCATATTCGCGAGTGTTGGCGGCTCCAATGGCATCAATCATTCCGGGGCTGTCCACCAATGCGAATGATTTCAGCAATGGGTTTGGAAGCGTTTTCAGTTTCAACCTCGATAAAAATGCCGGCCCCAGATGATTCAGATTCCTGAGGGGCAGGGAGGGGTGAGATGTCACCGTCTGACCATCAAAGGTATCTTTTTTGTCCCCGTGACATAAAATGGTAAATCCGTCATCTGTTGGAGCCAGGCCTGTTTTTTGGACATCGGTTTCCAACAGATGATTGATAAACGAGGATTTGCCTGATGAGTGGTTTCCCAGGAACAACACATTGGGTAAACCGGGAGGTTCCTTGGCACGTACTGGCAACTCAAAGGCTAATTTTTCCGCCAATGGTCTCAGGTCGCGATCGTAGATCTCCAGTGCTTTTTTGCTGATTTCCCTCTCCACACTCATCGAGTCCCAAAATTATTTTTGAAAAAACTGCTTACTTACTTCAAGCGTACCGTGGCTTCCACCGGATAATGATCGGAGGGGAATCTTCCGTTTTCCTGGGTATAATTGATGGCGGCATTCAAAGTGACGAAATCGTCCGTATGCAGGATCCAGTCAATTCTTTTACCTTTGCGATGTCCGTTCCATCTTGAAAACGAGGCTTCCTGATCATTGGGCGTCGGGTGGATCACTCGATAGGCATCAACCAACGGTTCCCCGCTGAATCCTTCTCCTTTACAAAGGGCAGCGTAAGGGGCCAATTCTTCCGTGGTGTTGAAATCTCCTGTAAGGATAATGGGGTAATCATCCATGATCTCCTCGGCGCGGCGACGAATCAGCTTGGCGGATTCCAGACGAGCTTGTTTTCCTCGGTGATCAAAATGTGTGTTGGCAAAAACGAATTCCTTTTGATCAACAGATTTCAGATCCCGAAGCACGACCCAGGAGAGCATGCGTGTCAGGGAAGAATCCCAACTGATGCTTCCTGGGACTTCAGGAGTTTCGCTCAACCAGAAGTGACCTGAATCGACCATTTCAAATCGGTCCGTTTTCCACATCAATGGAACATACTCACCTTTTTCAGTTCCGGCATCGCGCCCAATCCCATGGAAACCATACCCATCAAGATTGGCTTTCAGGATGTCTACCTGGAACTTTAATGCTTCTTGATATCCAATGAGATCCGGATCGTAATTCTTGATGGTTTCCAATACCAGGTATTCCCTGTGTTTCCAGCTGTTTTCACCGTCATTGGCAGCTCCGAACCGAATGTTGAAGCTCATGACTTTGACGGGGGTATTTTTTTCACCTGCTTCCAACAGCGAAGGGAGTGCCATCGTCGAGGTGGTGACCACAGTAAATAGGCTGAGGATCCTAACAAAAGTATTAACGATTCGAAGTTGCATATCACTGAAGACTCTTGACCAAATCTTCAAAAACGCAATGTAAAAACGTTGGGTCTTTCAAAGAAACACCACCCAGTCCTCGCGGACTGGGTGGTTTGCCATTTTCTATTTAACAGGGAATCGGAAAGCGGATTAATAATCCACTGCAGGCTGGAAGTTTGGATATCCGGAAATTCCGTGTTCTCCAATGTCCAAACCTTCCTCTTCCTCTTGCTCAGTTACTCGCAACCCAAGAACCATCTTCAGAATACCGAAAACGATCAGTGAGAAAACAAAGGCGAAGGCCGAGATGGCCAAGGTGCCGATCAATTGGGTGACAAAGCTGGCTCCTCCGAAGATACCCACAGCCAATGTTCCCCAGATACCGCAAACACCATGAACGGAAATGGCACCCACAGGATCGTCAATTTTGATGCGATCAAAGAAGATCACGGCAAGAACAACCAACACACCTGCTACGGCACCAGTAATCACGGCAGCCCAGGGTGGGATAACGTCTGCACCTGCGGTGATGCCAACCAAACCGGCGAGCAATCCGTTCAAGGCCATGGACAAGTCAGGCTTTTTCAGCACGACCCAGGAGAATAAGGCTGCGGCCAAACCGCCGGCACAACCAGCCATGGCCGTGGTCACAAACACCAGAGATACCCCAATTGGATCTGCGCTCAATACGGAACCACCGTTAAATCCGAACCATCCCAGGAAGAGCAAGAATACACCAATGGTTGCCAATGGCATGCTGTGACCGAGGATAGGTTTGATTTGGCCATCGACATATTTTCCACGTCGTGCACCAAGTAAGAGAACTGCTGCCAGAGCTGCAAATCCGCCAAATGCATGCACCAGGGTTGAACCTGCAAAGTCGGCGAATCCCATCTCCGACAACCATCCACCACCCCAGTGCCATGAACCCGTAATAGGATAACCGATCATCACCAATACGGTGGCACCGATCATAAAGCTTCCAAGTTTGATACGCTCAGCGACTGCACCTGAAACGATCGTAGCTGCGGTGGCAGCAAACATGGCCTGGAAGATGAAATCAGACCAGTAGGTGTAATCTGCATATTGATTTGTCAGATTGGCAACCGAGTCGGCACCTTCAGCAAATCCACTGGGAATGGGACTTCCCATCGCCAGGAATCCAGTAATGGTCCATGCATCTCCCGGATACATGGAAATAAATCCCCACAATGCGTAAGTGAGCACGCCCATTGAAATGATAAACACGTTTTTGAATAGAATATTCACCGTGTTTTTCTGTCGGGTCAGCCCGCTCTCAAGTGTTGCGAATCCGAGATGCATGATGAACACCAGTGCTGCGGAAATCAGAATCCACAAATTATCCACCATGAATTTGGGGTAAGCAACGGGCATTGCCTGAAATTCCTCCACCGTGGTAAAGGCAGGTGCTTCTTCTTCGGCTTCGGCCACCGCTTCAACAACTGCGGCAGCTTCCTCTGCCGCGTGTATATCCAATGAAATAAAGCTCATTAAAGTGAGCAAAAATGTGATGAGTGTAATTTTTTTGGTCATAGCAATAGTTTTTAGGTTTAGACTATCTGAGGGTTAAATTGCTTTAGCTGGGAATAATCAGAGGGCTTCGTCTCCATTTTCTTCGGTTCGGATGCGAACGGCTTGTTCAACCGGGTAAACAAACACCTTACCATCCCCGATTTTTCCAGTTTTAGCAGACTTGACTATTGCTGAGGCAGCTGCATCACATTTGTCGTCGCTGACCACAACCTGGATGAGGATTTTGGGAAGAAAATCAACCGTGTATTCACTTCCTCGATAGATTTCAGTATGACCTTTTTGTCTGCCAAAGCCCTTGACTTCGGTGACTGTCATGCCGTCCACGCCCACCTCATTCAGAGACTCTTTAACCTCTTCCAATTTGAAAGGTTTGATGATGGCTTCTATTTTTTTCATAGTTTCGTATTCGTGATGATAATGTATCCAATTCAGGATGAATCCCCCATTAGCACGCGGGATGCCAAGTTGTTTTTTGCTGCGATATGGAACCCGTAACATGCACGTATACAGTGGTTAAAAATATCTCTGTAAAATTTTAATCACTTCCAGACGGACTGATTCTGATCAAAAATCTACACCGATTGTTTTTTTATACAGCGACTGAGATGACTCCATTGAAATTTCAATGGAGAGAGATGTGAGTCATGACAACAGAGTTCCAATGGAGCCCTTTTGGGAGTACAATGTCGACTCCTTGGGAGGTTGCTTCCGGCAAGACACCCTCGAGAATTGCCTCTAATGTTTCTCCAACCAGGGAAACCTGTCAGGTCAGATAGGAGTTAATTCGTATTACTTGTGGGGCATGGGGGTGAATGGTTTTCCATAACGAATGAGAATACAATTTGATTTCCCTTCCTTGTCGACAGTCACCAGGTAAAGTCTATCAAATTCTTTCTTTTCATTGATCGGATCGACTCCTTTACCAGTCAGTAATTTGATCAAGGCTGGTGTAGTGTTACTATGTCCAACCACCAAGTGACGCCCTCCTGTTTTTCGAATCTTTTCCACCAAACTGGAAAGTTTTCGCGGATCGTATTCTTCGATACCTACGCCACTTTTTTTAGAGTAGGGCAATACCGTATTTTGAGTGCGGGTATATGGAGAGGAATGCACAAATTCAATGCCAGCATCTCGAAGCATTGTTGCCAACGCTTCAGCTCGTTCTTTGCCTGCTTCTGTTAATTCAGGATCAACACCGCCACTTGCTTTCTCTGCGTGTCTGAGTGCGAAAATAACCACAGATTTATACTCTGATGTACGAGACTCCTCTTTAGGCGCGGAAGAGTCTGCAAGTAGATGGATAGAGATTAAAATTGTGGTTAATACAAATAGAAATTTCATTTATCGATTTTGAACTATTGATTTTCCCAGACAAAGGCCTGTGAATCGGTGAGATGCACCCCATTCATCTGAAAACAACTCTTCTTTTATGCCATACGAAAGCTTGGGCGTCTTTTGAACCAGAAAGAAACTGTCGGTTACAGATCTCATCAATCAACGATGATGATTATGTCCAACACTCCTGATGCGGACTTACTCAGTTACCACAGCGCTCTTTTCAAACTTAACTCTTGCTTTTGATGTATCTAGTGCATCTAGGAGGAGTTGAGATTTTGCTTCCAGTGGAACTTTTACCGTCTGCCCTTCTTTTACTGGAAAAATTTTTGTTTCCTCCAGGTGGACCACACGGGCTTTGAAGTCAGCATTCGAAAGATTCTCAATGATTGCTACACATGGATTTCCCGCAAATGGATTGATTGCTGCGTCCTGACCAGGCCCTTTTCCTGTGAGTAGCATGCTTTGCCCAGCCCCCACCTCGAAAATATCTTCAGAGCTACCACATCCTGTGACTGAAAGGCTTATCCATATAATGGCCGTGAGGCAAGTCAGGGGTTCAAGGTGTTTTCCAAGCTTTGAAGTGAGGTGAATCAAACGATTTATAAGCATCCTGCATCCTAGAGCATGTGTGAATGGTTTGCAAAATGTAATGTCTCTCTACCCAGAGGAATCGGTTCACAACATGTGAGTAGGTTAAGAGTGTGTTCTTGTTTTGGATTGGAACCTTAATGAATCAGTCCAGCAAACAGAATTGGAAAAAGAGGCCACCCGAAGGTGACCTCTACCCCAAAGAAGGGCAATTTCTATTGAGTGAACTTTGAATTACCCTCATCACGCCTGACATAACCATGCATGAACAAACATTTGACGCAAACTCTCGCATGAAATTCACGTAGGGTGATAATTTTTTTATTGTTCAACGGCTAATTGCTGATTGAAGTGCCCCCCAAAAAAGGTGCCAGTAGTTAAGAGAGAATTTTCCG
>CAYFHO010000026.1:0-57836 GCA_964342825.1 uncultured Verrucomicrobiota bacterium | reverse complement strand
GCTTTGGATGCGTAAAACTACCTGGGGATCAGGAAAGCTTCGCTGGAAAAGGTCCTGTTAATACTCCGCACGTATGCCATCGGCCCGAGGGGCCAACTCTTCGCCAAGGTCATCCTGCCAGAAATAAGCATCGCGCGCGCCACCGGTACTCCAGCTGTGAATAAATAGCATTTTATCAAAATTAATCCACCTGGCTGAACCGTCCATGAACAACTCATTGCCACCTTCAGGTAAGCCTTGAGAGTTGCGATGAGGAGGCATGTTTTTGAAAGCTTCGGCACGACCACCACCCCATTCATTATCGATCTTCATGACGGCATCGGCTGCCAGCGCCCATCCCGGACGCGAACTTGAAGATTTGACGGGGCTACGAGATTTGAACCTTCCCAGAGGATTGGTCCATTCTTCGATACCTCCAAAGTATTGATAACCAATATTCCACTGTGGGAACGCTGGTTCAAAGGTGGGAAAGCTGGGGCGATTGGGACAAGTCCAAATTTTTGAAACGGCGTTGTTGGTGCTGATGGTTAATCCAACTGTCGCAGCTGCAGATTGTTCGGGAGGATTCAAGGAAATCTGGACCGAATTATGTCGTGCTTTCAACATGACATCATTGTTGTCGTCAGCATAAATGGTCATGGCGATCCCCAACTGCCTCAGATTGTTAAGGCACTTGGTGCGCTTGCCTTTTTCCTTGGCCTTGGACAGCGCAGGTAAAAGCATCCCTGCCAAAATGGCAATGATCGCAATCACGACCAATAATTCGATCAGTGTAAAACCGAAAGAGGATCGGCGACGCAGCTTGTGGAACGGTCTGGTATTCATGAAATCTTTGGTTGAACGGACTGGAGATTAAATCTCATGCTTTAACGATAGTGTCAATTCTAAGTTCTTATCGATCCCGAGTTTCAATACTGGCTTAAAACTAGATTGGAACGGAATTCGACTTTCAGTCATTGTCCTTCAGTCGAATAGCAGCCTGCTGTGCCGCTTCGTAAACCACTTTGAGCGAAACATTCGATTTTTGCGCGGCCAATCGACAGGATTCGTATTCTGGAACCAAGTGAATCGTTTTCCCTGACCAGAAACCTTTTTTAATTTCAATGGTTCCAAATTCGGTTTCGACACTCTCTATCTCACGCTTTAGTTTACGCCGATCCATACTGACACTTCGAACACCGAAAGCGGTGGTTTCCTTCAGCATCATGGCTCGGAATTTGTCCGCATCTTCGGGCTGGCACAACACACTGAACAGAACTCCAGGACGATTCTTCTTCATTTGAATGGGGGTGTGAAAAACATCCAATGCCCCATTGGTGAGCACCTGATCTACCAGATGACCCAATATTTCGGGATGACAGTCGTCCAAATTGGTTTCGATGAGCATCACAGTATCAGTCTCCCAATCGTTGACCGAATCCGGATGCGATTTTACTTCCCCTAGGATCGCACGGAGAACATTTGGACGTCCTGGAATATCCCGTCCCCCCAGTCCGTAGCCTACCTTCTGTGCCACCAAATCTTTCATTGGACCAAAGGAGGTCACCAACTCCGCGAGCAATGCCGCCCCTGTAGGGGTCACTAACTCATAAGGCAAATCACATTGAGTCAATGAAACGCCAGCTTCCCCCAAAATAGAAAGTGTGGCCATGGTCGGAACGGGAAATTTTCCATGGGCACAATGGACGAATCCGGTTCCCTCAACAACCGGTGCCGCCAACACCTGCGGTTTCCCCATAGCTTCAAGAGCGATACACGCTCCGATGATGTCCACAATAGAATCTACAGCTCCCACCTCGTGAAAGTGAACATCTTCGGGTGCTTGACCATGCACTTGGCCTTCCGCCACTGCAATGCGGTGAAACATGGAAATGGATCTTTCCTTCACCCAATCGGAATATGGACTAGTCTGAATTAATTCACGAATCTGTGCGTAGTTCCTCGAATGCTCATCGTCATGCCCATGATCTTCAATTCCTCCGTGGGAATGTGAATGGGTATGGGAGTGCCCGTGATGATCATGAGAATGTGAATGCCCCGGATTTTTTAGGATGACATCAAATTTAACCCCCTCAACACTGGATCGGACATCGCGATGAACGTGTAGTCGATAATTTTCCACACCAAGCAAATCCAGCTGTTGTCTTAAATGTTCTTCATCCAATCCAAGGTCCAAGAGGGCTCCAAGAAACATGTCTCCGCTGATGCCGCTAAATATGTCAAGATACAGGGTCTTCATGGTTTCATTGTGTTTGATTCAGGGCGGTTGAAATTTGTTTGGCAACGATCATGTTAAATTGACTGGCGGCGTATGCTGCCCCAAAACCATTATCGATGTTCACCACGGTGACACCACTTCCACAACTGTTCAGCATCCCCAGTAAAGCAGCCACTCCCTTAAAACTCGCACCATACCCGACACTTGTCGGAACTGCGATCACGGGTTGAGAAACCAATCCGGCAACCACACTCGGCAATGCACCCTCCATGCCTGCGGCGACAATAATTACATTGGCCGATTGAAGTCGCTCCAATTGCCCCAGGATACGATGGAGTCCAGCGACTCCCACATCATAAACTCGATCCACTTGGTTCCCCATCACCTCGGCAGTCACCGCTGCTTCCTCAGCGACGGGAAGGTCGCTGGTCCCGGCGGATACAACACAAACTTTTCCAAGTGTCGCCTCCACTGGCTCGCTTTGCCAAACCACACAATGAGCCAATTCATGCCATATGATATTTTCCATTTCATTTTTAAGGAAAGAGGCGGTGGATTCAGAAACTCGGGTAACCAGAACTACCTTGGAGGATTCTGATAATTTCCTGAGAATGGAGAGGATCTGGGTATTCGTTTTCCCTTCTCCAAATATGACTTCAGGAAAGCCTTTCCTCAAGGCTCGATGGGTATCAACCTTGGCAAAACCCAAGTCCACAAAGGGAGCTTGCTGAAAGTTTCTAAGGAGGGATTCCTTGGAAATTTCGCCCGCTTGAAATTGATCCAACAGTTGGCTCGCTTCTTCAGATGTCACAGCAGCAAACCATGCCATGCTCCGGTGAACAGGTCACGCTCAAATCCAAAGAGGCTTTACGGATCGGAGTTGTAAGAGTGGCTACTAGGTTCAATTTGATGATTGGCCCCCATTGTGCAATCCAACCTACGATCCTTCACAACTTGAATGGTTCCTTTAAATGAAAATTTGTCATGGAAAGCATTACAAATTGGTTGTAAGTTTTACTAGGAACCAGATGATATGAAAAAGAAATCCCCCTCTAAAAAGACGGCAGTGAAATCAGGCAAGGGTCAAGGAATCAAATACCCTGGCAAAGGCTTCACCAACGTTTTGGTACCCATTGATTTTTCAGAATCCGCTCAGGAGCTATTTCGATTTTCCCAGCAGTTCATCAAGAGCATGGATGCCAAAATGACCTTGCTCTACGTCTGCCCCTCGACAGCCCTGGCTCTGGTGGATGGAGAAAAACTGGAAAATTATGGTGAAGAATATCTGGAACAGCAGCGCCTATCTGCGAGTGATCTGAAAGAGCGTATTCAGACCAAAATAGCGACAGGCACGCCATCACATGAAATTGCAAGAGTAGCTTCAAGATCTTCTCACGATCTGATCCTGATCACCACACATGGCAACACAGGACTCAAACACGTCCTGATGGGTAGCACTGCGGAACGAATCATTCGCCATGCCAAAACTCCGGTGCTCGTCCATAGACCCAAGCCAACGAAAACCAAAAGTTCCGTGTGTCGGTTTAAAAAAATCATGGTTCCAGTGGATTTTTCGAATACCAGTAAGGAAACCCTGGCTTACGCTCAATGCTTCGCTAAGGACTTTGGTGCAACTCTTGATATTATTCACGTGGTTGAACCACCGGTTTATCCTGAATTTGGTTATGCCCATCTTGCAGTCAAGGAGCGTGCTGTTCTTAAAGCTGCAAAAGAGCAGTTGGCAGATTTTATCGAATCGGAAAAAGTAGATATGGACCTGGTAAACACCAGCAGCGTTAAGACAGGATCATCGCATTTTCAAATCACTGAATGGGCCAAGAAGAAGAAATCTGATTTGATTATTCTTTCAACACACGGCAACACAGGATTGAAACATGTGCTTCTAGGTAGCACCGCTGAGCGCGTCGTTCAGCACGCTCCTTGTTCAGTGCTCGTAGTACGCTAGAGCGAACCAAGGTAGGCCATCAAGTCTCGTAGTTCCCGGTGCTTGAGCGCGGCTGCGACTCCTTCCGGCATGGCAGAAAGAGTGGTCAATCGTTCCTGTATATCTTTTCGGGTGATGGTTCTTTCGGTACCATCACCCTGCCGAATGATGATCTCCGAGGCATTTTCTTGAACGACTATGCCTGAGTATTCCTCTTCGTCGTGCATCACAAAACGTTCGGCGGCATAACCCGGCGCAATGCTTGCGTTAGGATCCAATACCGCTTCTAGAATCTGCTTCCGGTTCAATCGTTGAGAAAGCCCATCCAAGGCTGGCCCAACAATCCCACCCTGCCCCTCTGCGATGTGACATCGCAAACAGGCAATTTCGGCTCGATTTCGAAACAAATCCCTTCCCCGGACGACATCACCTCCATAGAGCACCTCAGGTAAGTGCACAGGATCAGGTTTTTCTTCAAATTTTGCGCGGTAGTCCTGCCACAGTGACAACAAAACCGGATCAGAGCTTCGTTGCACTACTTCAAAAAGTTCAAGCTTCAGAGCATTCGGGAAATCTTCCCTGAGCATGGCAAGCCACCACTCGGAAACAGTTTGTCGCGCAAGATCGGAATCCAATCGTCCTATTGCCAGGACGACTGATTGTCGCAGTCGTAAATCATAGTTTGGTTTTACCCATTCAAGTAAACGTGGGAGAAGACTTTCGTCTTTGACATCTTCAATGGAAGACAAAGCCACAGTTCGCAGTGAATCCAATGGACTGTTTAGACCGAATTGAAACCAACTGGAACGTTGCGCTGAATCAAGACGCATCAAGGCATCCAGAGCAACCGCTCTGACTTCTTCATCACGTTCAACATCGGCAACCAATGCTGCCAAAGGCTCGATGGATTCCATTTGATTTCGATCGATAAACCATGGAATCAAATCCAGTAAAAAACTTTTGGATGGAACCTTCAACAATGCCGCTTGCTGTTGAACCGCCAGTTCATTAACAAGATGACTCTCCCTTGATGGAGCAGGTCTCCACAGGCCTGTCACTGGGTCAAGCGACCTGGCTTCCCCCCATCCTTTAATGACATCAAGTGCGATCGTGAGCGCCGAAGCGGATAAGTCGTTGACTTCAGGTTGAGTCTCAATGACGAAACGAAACAATCGTTTCAAGTTCGATTGTCCGCCAACCGCTTCATGGGCCCAGAGCCAACGGCGTAATGTTCCTTCACTGACTTTGCCTATAGGTTTCCAGGCAACCAGTTTTGCTAAAGATTCGTCTATGCGTGCATCATAAATGGCCCTTACCGCTGACTCCTGAACTTTGAGATCATCATCGTGAAGAAACGCTGCAACCTCCGCTCGTCCTGTACGCCTGAAAGCCTGAAGTATGGCCATTCTCACACTGACGGATGGATGGTGAATCCAATCATTCAAGACAGAGAGTTCGGGGCGTCCATACTGGATACATTGGCTAAAGAAGAAATGAAAACCATGCCTGAGGTGCGCGTCTCCTTGAAGGTTTACTCTCTCAAGCTTGTGTTGAACCTTTGACAACAAGTCCGATTTCACTGGTGCGAGTTCAAAGAATCCAGGTTCACTCATCCACTCACCAAGCGTGATCAGGGCATGCACAATGACACTCGGGTTGGAACCCTCGAGTAATGCGATCACTGCACCGATATGATTGAAGTCACTGGCGTCGGCGAGCCATTTCAAGGTGGCAAGACGAACCGCATGATGAGAATCGGTCAGCCCTGCTTGGGCTGCTCTGGTTTTAACGGTGGAACTCGATGTCCCATACCTTCTACCTAGCTGATCCAGCCCCCAAATGGCATGGAGCCGAGCCAATGGCGATTTCTGGGTTTCAAGAACATCCAGCATAACCGGAGCAGAATGAACACCGATATCTACCAAACGAAATTGCGCTTCCCTTCTTACCATGCGGTTTGAATGCGCCAGAAAAGTAGCAATCTCTTCAGGAGAATCCATTGAGTCCAGACTTGCGATCAACGGCCTGACGTCTGCACCTAACAGGGCGGACGAAGGATCTGATGGAGTAATGCGATACACCCGACCTTTTTCCGGTTGCGACCACCCTTCGACCCAATCCGAGACGTAAAGTGCTCCATCCGGCCCGAAGGCAAGGTCTGTTGGCCATACATTCCAGAGCCACTTTTGATTTTCGGAAGTGATAAAACTGGCTCCCTGAGGTTGGACATTGAAAGAGCGGATGCCTCCTGGAAAATCGCATATAAAAAATGGACCGGGAACTTGAGTGTTGGCTCCGGATTCTGGGTGAAAGGCAAACCCGGACGGGCCTTGGGAGACATAACCGGATGAAGGAAGTAGGTCATCGATATCCCCTTTCCAGAACTCGTCCAGAACCCAGGGACCAAATTCCTTCATATGTTGATAGGAACAACGCCACCCATAATCGCCATGAGAAATAATGTGCAGGACACGGGATTTATCTTTTCCTGAGGTATCATTGTCCCCTGCGAATAAGTTCCCAAACTCATCGAAGACAATTTCCTGAGGATTCCGCAGTCCATAAGCAACCACCTCAAGATTGGAACCATCCGGCTCACACCTGAGAACAGCACCTGTATCAGGGTAACTCAGGAATCCAGTCTCGGTTCGAACGTGAAAACCTCGATCACCCATGGAAAAATAAAGTCGCCCTTCCGGGCCCCAGGTGATGCCATGTAAATCATGCCCTGACACCCCGACGTGAACTCCGAACCCTTGATGAAGGGCGCGCATCGAGTGAACATCATGAGATTTAGGATCCCAATCAATTCGCCATAATGTTGGCACGCATTGAAACCAGACACGTCCACGATGAGCCAGAATCCCTGCGGCTGGACCTGCCGGAATGGAATTGAATCCCTCCGCCAACACTTGAAATGTCTCAGCTATTCCATCCCCATTCTGATCCTCCAGCAAACGAACCCGCTCCAACCCCCGAGTTAGAGGGGTAAGGTTGTCACGGAATTCCCGCTTTAGAAATTCAGTTCGATCTTGAACAGACCGAAACGACAGATCTTCCGACAGCCATTCAGGTTTTTGAGTCACCACATCGAATACTGCGTCTCGATACCGATCTGTTTCGGCCAAATACACACGCCCTCCTTCATCCACACTAATGGCAATGGGATTCAGAGCATGCGGCTCTGATGCGAAAAGGGAGATACGATAGTCCTTGGGTATTTCCAGCGGACTCAGCATGGATTTGATTAAATCCGCATCATTTGAATGTTCGGCAGCCACCAGAAACGGAAGCATTTTGAAAAAAACAATCGCATGGAAAACTAACAAGTTGGATTTCACAAACTGTTTTATGGGTTGTTGACCAAAAGTATGAAGCATTGCAAAAAAGGTCTTCTTAGTGATCCTGATGCCCGGCATGCCCTCCTGCTTCCAGATAGGCTAGCAGATCAAGAATGGCTTGTTTGTTCAGAGTAGAAAGCATCCCTTCAGGCATTGGCGAGATTGCGGAAATTGATTTTGATTGAATCTTATTTTTAGGAATCTTAACGACCTGATCAGGTGCAAGCAGACTTGGTCGCAGCAAAACCATGCCATCATCCTCACGAACCAAATGACCGCTCCACTCCTCTTGGTCCTTTGTCCGGATTCTCATCAATTGGTATGAAGCGTCAATTTGAGCGGAAGGTTCCAGAATCTGCTGCAACAAATCCCGACCTCGAAAACGCTCGTGCACCTTGGAAAGGTCTGGCCCTAACTCGACACCTCGACCGTCCATCTGATGACATTGATGACACTGAGCATCCAGGAACGATTTCATTCCACGCATGATGGCATGCTCATCCGTCGATACATTTATGTCGGAAAAATCTGAGATCTGCCAGTCTTTGACAAAGCTGGGCTTCTCAACTTCATTCGCCAAATCCGCCTCCTTCACTTCATCGTTCGTCACCCACAAAGCTCCGTTCATGACCACCCAATGGCCAGGAAAAGTGCATAGGTAGGGATAGATCCCCGGTTCTTTTGGGGCCCGAAACCGGAGAACGTGAACCTTTTCTTTGCGACTTGGCCCAATTAACGGGGTGTATTGAATAATATTCCCATCTTGATCTGAAGGAATGAAATCGGATCGAGCATTTTCCGGGTCTTTGACCATTTCATTCGCGGCCATCCCCACCTGGTCCATGGCATCAGGTTTCACCAAAACCCAGTTATGATCCGTTGCATCTGGATTGGTGAAAGTCAATTTGACGGGCTGCCCTGCTTTAACCGAAACCTTCTCGACGGTAAAACGCATTTGCTCGGGGATGCATGCAATACGAACGGTTGCCAAATCAGGTTGCAAATCAAATTCAGCATCTCTGGCACTACCGGGAGGTTCGAGAAACGATTCCACTTTCCTGGCATCTTCTAACATGACAGGCACCAGGGCATAAGAAGTGTTTCCTTCCCAATGACGACGCATGGCTTCCGATCCAAGAGAACAAACAAAAGCATATCGAAGATGATCACCCATGGGTTTGTCGGCGACCTGCATCAATACCTCCAGAGCCTCTGCCGATCCGAACCATGAAGCGGCAATGGCAGCTTCGAGACGAACGAACTGGCTTTCATCACTTGCAGCTGCTGACAAAAGCTGGATCGCATCCGTCAATTCTTCATGCCAACTTCGCAGAACACGCACTGCAGCCGCCCGAGCATGATATTGCTCGCATTGAAGGAGTTCTCTCAGCAAATCGAAATTGGTTGCACCAATATTCCGGTATAACCACAAGGCTTCCACTTGATGATGCCTGTATCGATCGTCAGATGAATCCAAATCGCTTATCCAGCGGTTTAAAGCCTTGAGCACATCATCAGCCGAACGCGAACGAAGTTCATTTCTTGTCCAGTAACGATACCGATATTCAGGGCGTTTGAGGATTTGAAGCAAGTGATGGATGGGTTGGTTATGGATTGGCGGGGGGTCTTGAAGCGTTGCTCCCTTGGGAACGATCCTCCAAATACGTCCAGCTTTCCGGTCCCGTCGCTCGTCTCGCAATGAATATTGTGCGTGTCCTTTGACTGGATTGTACCAATCACATACATACATGGCTCCACGAGGTCCGAAACGAAGATCCACAGGAATAAAACTCAAGTTCGAGGAATATGTGATGTCTCCCTGATAATCTTCTTCAAAATGATCCTCCTTCTCAATCCACTTGTGAATCTCCACGCGATTGGACGGTTTGTATCTGACCTTCACAAACCCACCGTGCATTTCTTCAGGCCAGAAATCAAAATCCACAAATTCATGCCCACAAACCCCACTGTAGGCAGGCAATCCAGAAGCTTTGGGGTGTTGTTGGGGATAGGGAGGATTCATGGCGTGGAATGCGGAAGCAAAGATCGGATGACTTGCAACATGATACCCCCAGTCATCGAAGGTCACGCCCCATGGATTGGTATTAGGATAGCTCCCAAAGGAGATCAGTCGATGATTTTCCGGTCGGAACAAAAACCACGCACTGTTATCCGCCCGGACAGGTCCATAGGGTGTTTCAACCTGACTGTGATGAAAGATGGATTCACGGAACAATAAATCACCTTCTGGTGTCCAAACAAAATCATGCAAGGCGTGGTGAGAATCTTCACTGCCAAACCCTGCAAGTAATCGAACTCTTTTATCGGCTTTCCCATCACCATCCGTGTCCCCAATCCAACTCATGTAAGGTTCTTCCGACACATAGACCCCTCCGTCCCCCAATTCAAAAGAAAGTGGAATATGCAAGTCATCCGCGAACACGGTGGACTTATCTGCTTTCCCATCCTTGTCAATATCTTCAAGTATGATGATTTTATCATTGGGTTCGTTACCGGGATAAACGTGAGGGTAGGTCGTTGAACAACTCACCCAAAGACGACCTTGCGCATCCCAACGCATCTGAATCGGACAAGCCAAATCAGGAAATTGCTCTTCGGAAGCAAAGAGATTCACATCAAATCTGGGATCAATTTTGAACGCTGACCATTCATCCTCGGCACTGAGCCAGCGATTGGCACCCCGGCTTTGAGGGGTTTGTGGCATCAAGGGGATATTGGAATCGTCCAGTATAGCTTGGTCATTTCCGCGAGCCAATTCCCATATCCATTCATCACGATTACCAACCATGATGTCAAAGTTGCGCATGGCCGGCAGGAAATCGAGGTAACCATAGGATTTATTCCTGGCACCCGTGTAATAGTATGTATTCAGGGGGCGATAACGACGAAAGTATTGTCGATTTTTTTCAACCACAGCACGGCGCAACTTTTCATCGATCGAAGGGGCCTCCCGACCAAAGACTGCGAGAAACAAATCGGATGCAAAATATGCATAGCCTTGTTCGGTCAAGTGGACACCATTAATCGTCAAATCGGTATCCTGCTCAGAGAGCCATTTGCGTGAACCTGAAAGGACATTTGCGAATCCTATTTTTAATTCGCTGGCGACCTCTGCCATGACTTGTGTGTAAGCAACCAGACGCTGGTGATTCAAATCATCGGCTGGGACACCTTTGATGTTTTCACATGCTATCGGGGAAACCAAAACTATTTGCGGCCCCGTTTGTCCGTTGAAAGCCAGCGATTGAATACGCGTCAGGAACTGGGTCAAAGAAGTCCGAAAATCATCTATGCCATCTTCCCCGTCAAAGGATTCATTGAATCCAAAAGCAGCAAAGATCACGTCCGCCATTTCCCGGAACAGGTGTTGCTCAATGTCGGCGAAATTGGAAGGTCGTGGTTGCAGGTCCGGAGTGTCTGCGGACCATGACAAATTACGAACGGTGAGAGAATGCTCCGGAAATTGAGTATGGAGCATGGTTTCAAAGAAACCGAATAAACCTGCCCGTTCAAAAAGAGTGTTCCCAATAAAAGCAATATGACTACCTTTACTCAACTCAAGTGGAAGCATGGTGACGGCAGGTTGTGAAGCCGTTTCAGCCCTGGGCGCATTGTTCCGATAAAGTGCAAACTGTTCAAAGTACGGATCCCTGTCGACCCCGGACCGGTTTTGATTCCTTCGCCCTGAAACGCGATCTGGTTGAGACTGTAAGCTCGGAAGCAAGAATATCGAACAAAGTACGGCGCCCAAAATCCTGATTCCTATACGCCTCCCTCTGCTGTTTGAGTTCATGATAAAAACCATTACAGCCTGTCATCAACCGATACAAGCAGGCATTTATACGTGACATTTTAGAAGACACATGAAAGATTTCTGATCCATGAACGATTGGATCCATTCATACATTCAAGCTCAAAAGGCGGCCCTCGACTCCATCCCAACTGAAAAAGTCGCAGATTGCATTCGTATCCTTCAAGAAGCATGGAAGGAGGACCGTCAGATTTTTGTGTTCGGAAACGGAGGCAGCGCAGCCAACGCTTCTCACTTTTCCACGGACCTGGGCAAAGGCTCCTCGGATGTGATGAGCAAACGATTCAAGGTGCTTTCCATCAATGACAACGTGAGTTGGATGACTGCGATAGGAAACGATTACGCGTACGAAGACATCTTCAAACGTCAATTGGAAAACTACGCCAATCCCGGAGACGTCGTCATCACGATGAGTGTCAGTGGTAACTCACCCAATCTGGTGAAAGCGGTGGAGTGGGCCAAGCAAAAGGGATTAACGATACTTGCGTTTGTAGGGGCAAAGCGTGGAGGTTTGGCACCTCTGGCAGACCATTTGATCGTCATCGACTCTGAGCATTACGGCCGCGTCGAGGATTGCCATATGGGCATCTGCCACATGCTCTGCTACGCCTTCATGGAGTTGGAATCCCTGAAAAATTAAATACCTCACAAAAAGGCGGCCCGAGTCAGGGTATCCGAGCACATGCCAGCCAACGAAACGATTCGCAAGAAACTGTCCCGTCTACCTCATAAGCCGGGTGTTTACTTGATGAAAGATCGGTTTGGTACTGTGATCTATATCGGAAAAGCACGCAGTTTGAGAAAACGGGTCAGCCAATACTTTCACCCATCAAGGCGACAACGTTGGGATATGAAACTGAATGCGCTCATTGAGGCCATTCATGACCTCGACGTCCATCAGGTAAAAAGCGAACCCGACGCCGTGTTGCTCGAGGGGAAACTGATCAAGGAATTCAAACCTCGCTACAATATCAGTTTCAAAGATGACAAAAGATTTCTTCTGTTGAAGGTCAACCTGAAGGATCCCATCCCTCGATTCACATTGACTCGGTTAAGACAAGACGATGGTGCTCGTTACTTTGGTCCATTCGCCAACTCGGGAGCCATTCGTCGCACCATGACCATGGTACGGCAAAAATTCAACCTGCGTGGTTGTCGCCCGTTGAATCCCAATGAAAATGATTACAAGCACTGTCTCTATGGCCACCTGAAACACTGCACGGCTCCATGCATCGGAAATATTTCCCAGGAAGATTATCTCAGGCAGGTGGAGGCGGCCTGCGATTTTCTGACCGGACAATCCGAAGAAATGGAAGAGGAGTTGCAGGGCTTGATGCAAAAAGCGGCGGAAGCGCTCGACTTCGAGAAAGCAGCAGAATTGCGCGATATGTTGCAAGACCTGAAAAAGGCAACCCAGAAAACAGGTAAGTTTTCCAGATTACCCTATAAATTACCACTGGCCATTGACCCCATTGCGGATCTGACAGAATTAAGAAAAGTCCTGGAGATGGAGAAACTTCCAATCCGGATTGAAGGTTTCGATATTTCCAATATCAGCGGCACATTTAAAGTGGCCTCCATGGTCCGATTCAGAAACGGTCGCCCCGACAGGTCCAATTATCGTCGCTACAAAATGAAAACAGTTCAAGGTCAGGACGACTTTGCCTGCATGGCGGAAACCGTCAGACGCCGATACAGCCGACTCAAGAAAGAAGCAGCAGACCTCAACGCAGATCTTGATTCAAGTGATTCACCCTTCCCTGAACTCATCCTCATTGATGGCGGCAAAGGTCAATTGGGGGTTGCGTGTGAAGAGCTGGCAAAATTGGGGCTCAGCAGCATCCCCATCATTGGATTGGCCAAAGAGTTTGAGGAAATTTATCAACCAGGAGAATCAAAACCCATTCGGCTCGATCATCGATCCGGTGCTCTCAAATTGTTGCAGCGCGTCCGGGACGAATCCCATCGTTTCGCCAATACGTTTAACGCTCAACTAAGACTGAAGAAAATATCCGAAAGTTTACTGGATGAATTCCCCGGGATCGGCCAAGCCAGGAAGGCTGCGTTACTCAAAAAATTTGGATCCGTTCAACGCCTCAAAACGGCGACCCTCGAAGAAATTTCTATGGTCCCTGGTTTTGGAGGCAAAACAGCGGAAAAACTCAAAGAGTTTCTCGCAGCTAGATGAATGAGAGCCTGCTCATTTAATTTGACTTGCGAGGAGACAGATTCAAAGTCCACAAAAACAATGCTGGCAGGCCAATCAAAAGCTCCCTGCCGCGCCTTGCCAAAGAGAGAGCCAACCCCATGCTGGAAGGGATACCCAGAGCTGAGCCGATCAGCGTGATCGTTCCTTCCTGTGCCCCAAGCCCTCCGGGAACCAGAAAAGCTGCCATTCGTATGGTCTGTGAAAGACTTTCGAGGATCACTGCTTCGTGATAATCAATCGGGTTGCCCATCAAAAACATGATTAAAAATATTTCCCCAGCCATCCCAAACCTGAAAGCCATTCTCCAAAAAAATGCACGTAGCAGGGCAAGCGGTGTCCGGTAAATTTCCCTGACCCTCGCATCCATTTTTTCTGAAACACGTCCTAATGAGGCAGACTTATCCTGGTCCAGTACTTTCTGCAAAAGGCGTGAAGACATCGCAAACAAGCCCCGTTTTTGTAAACGAAGAAGCAAAGTCGCCATAACCAGGAGGACTATCATGGCCAAAGCTCCCCCCATTAAAATGGCCTTGTCCAGACGATGAAACATTAGCAGGGCAAGCCCGAGAAAAGCGAAACACAACTGAGTGAGCACCTGAAACGTTTTATCGATCACCATGGTGGCCCATGGTTCGATATCTTCCTCAGGTTTGGCCAGCAAACGGGCTTTTGCCAATTCGCCGCCTATTTGAGCTACGGGCAAAAGCCAGTTGCAGGCGAGTCCAATCCAGGATGCATAGAAGACTGGCCAGAAACCACGATCGAGTTTTTTTGAGAAAAGCGTCCTCCAAGCTTGCCCCGCCAATGCAATGGGAATCAAAAAATAAAAACCAATCCAAAGAAATTCCCACCCGATATGTTGTAGCAGAGGCAGAATTGTCTGCAAACCAATGTGCTGCAATAGCCAGCACAGCAATGCACCCCCGATGAACAGGGCTATGAATCGGGATTGGGTCATGGGGATGCAGTTGAAAAAACCATCAAATCTTGCTTGATCCGTCCGGCAAATATACGAAGGTGAACCACTGGATCAAGAAAGACTGGTGGAATCGATCTTCAGTGTGAATTTCCATACTGAAAATAACTAAAAATATTTCAGTTCAAATATTGACACCCATTGGTTTCTTTGGTTTCCTGCCCGTTCCTATTTAAGGAAGATATTTGGATTATGTACGCGGTTTTAGAAACAGGTGGCAAACAATACCGAGTGAAATCCGGCGACAAGCTGGAGGTAGAGCGATTGGATGTTGAGGCTGGAAAGCCTGTGACCTTTGATAAAGTATTGATGGTCAACAACGATGGCAATTTGAAAGTCGGCACCCCCACGGTCGATTCTGCAACTGTGGTGGCGGATGTGCTTGCTCACAAGCGCGGCCCGAAGGTCCTGACTTACAAGATGCGGCGCCGCAAGGCTTACCGAAAGACCATCGGTCATCGCCAGGAGCTCACCGTCGTTCAGGTCAAAGAAATCAACGCATAAGACAAGGACTCAAGTATGGCACATAAAAAAGGACAAGGTAGTTCACGTAACGGTCGCGACAGTAACAGCAAACGTCTCGGCGTGAAAAAATTTGGTGGGCAAACTGTGCGCGCAGGCAACATTCTGATCCGTCAACGCGGCAGCAAGTTCGTTCCTGGAGTTAATGTTGGTCAGGGACGTGACTGGACTTTGTTTGCTCTCGCCGACGGCAAGGTGTTCTTCGACAAGGACAGCCGACGAGTCAACGTGGAAGCGGTGGCTTAAGGTTCCTCGGTTAAGATCAACAAAGGAAGCCCTCAAATAAAACTTTCAAAAGGCGAGGCTTGGCCTCGCCTTTTTTTTACCTATCTTCTGGCAAACAACAGGTCACTGATAAGTTTCGGTGCCCCTCCTCACTAGTCTCCTGGAAACCATGTTTATTGATTCGGTCAAGATCTATGCCAAAGCTGGTAACGGCGGCAAAGGTTGCGTTGCGTTTTTACGTGAAGCCTTTAGGCCGAAAGGAGGACCTGCGGGTGGTGACGGAGGTAAGGGAGGTGACATCATTCTGGAAGCCAGTCACGACATCAACAACTTGGTGGCGCAATATTATTCTCCGAGGACTATAGCGAAAAACGGCTTGCCCGGACAGGGTAAAAACAAGACCGGAAAAAGCGGCCCTCCCGTGATCATTAAGGTACCATGTGGCACCACCGTTTGGCGAATGGTGGATCCAAACACCTCAGCCATTGATCAAGCCTACCAGGATTCTGTAGACCAACAAAAGAGTTCTGGCCAAGAGGGTGAATGGGACGAGGAAGACAAGGAAGCCCTTGAGGATGATTCATTGAAATTTGCCAAAATCCGCCAGAAAGGTACAGAGAAAGCTCTGGAATTGGATTTGTCGGAAGACTTAGATGATTCGATGGATGGCGATGCTGAACCCGTTAAGGAAATGGTCGTGGATCTGGTAGAAGATGGGCAGCAGTTTTTGTTGTGCCGAGGGGGCAAGGGTGGATTAGGGAACCAGCACTTTGCCAACTCACGAAATCAGACACCCCGGTTTGCGCAACCGGGGAAATTGGGCGAAGAGGGAGAGTTCTTGCTGGAGCTGAGAATACTGGCAGAAATCGGGCTCGTTGGTTATCCGAATGCCGGAAAATCCACACTTCTGACCGCTATCTCAAAAGCCCGACCCAAAGTCGCAGCTTATCCTTTCACCACACTTCACCCCCAGATCGGCGTGATGGAATTTGAGGATTACCATCGAATGACCGTCTGCGACATCCCGGGACTCATCGATGGGGCGCATCAAAATGTAGGACTTGGCCACGCTTTTCTTCGCCACATACAAAGGTGCAAGGCTCTTGTTTTACTGATTGATATGGCAGGCACCGATGCCCGCAAACCCTGGGATGATTACAATCAGTTAAGGAAAGAACTGGAACTTTACGATCCAAGCATGCTTGAGAAGCCCTTCATTGTTGCCGCCAACAAAATGGACATGCCCGAGGCCGTAGAATTTTACAAGGAATTCAAAAGAAAAGTGAAGGATGTTAAGTTACTCAAACTGGCAGCAGCCTTTGACGAGGGCCTTGATGAACTAAAGCAATCCATGAGAGCGCTTGCTGTTTGACTTCAAATGACCTCTGCCTGACCGTCCCCACTCAGGAACACGGTAATCTCTTTGATTGATTGGAATAAGAGGCATCCCAATCAAAATAAGTCCTTTAACTGGACCCGACTTCCTTGCTTCTTACTTGACCACGCAGGAGAAGATGTACTACTGGATGGGTGATGAAAAAGTATCTCCTTTCAGCAGTCATTTTAATTTCTCATTTCAGCACTGCATGGTCCCAGGAATCCCAAGCGACTATCCTTCTGAAAGCACGCAATGAACACCTAAAACCCCTCGTCACCAAAGTTTCTCCATCAGTTTACTGTGCTTCTGGCTATAGTCCGGCCAATATCTCCATGATTATTGGACCGGAGGGCTTGATCATTATCGATGCGGGGATGTTTCCGGATCATTCCAAAAAAGTTCTCAAGGAATTCCGCCAAATTTCAAATCTGCCAATCAAGGGTATCATACTAACTCATGGACACGGAGACCATACTGGCGGCACTTCCGTTTTTCTGGAGGATGGAATTGAAACTCCACCGATCTACGCGCGAACGCCATTCAATTCAGAAGGGGAACATTTTAAACGCGGAGGAGTCTCAATCAACAGACTCAGGGGAGCCAGGCAGGGTGGATTTCGATTACCACCAGAAAAAAGAATCAATAACGGTATAGCTCCGGCGATTTATCCTCCTAAAAACAGTAATCCATTTAATGAAAATACTAAAGCAGACCCGACAAACACCTTTCATGAGGGGCGATATGAACTCTCAATCGCCGGATTGGAGGTTGAGCTGGTAGCCGCTCCGGGGGAAACGGAAGATCAACTTTACGTCTGGTTCCCCAAGGAAAGAGTCGTTTTTACTGGAGATAATTTCTACCAATCCTGGCCTAATCTGTATGCCATTCGAGGTACCGGATATCGCGATGTGAAACATTGGATTCAAAGTCTGGATATGATGATCCAGGAAAAACCGATGCATGCTGTTCCCGGTCACACGCAACCTATACTTGGTGAAAAGAATACGATCGAGGTCCTGACTAATTACAGGGATGGCATCAACCACATCTTTGAAAAGACCATTGAAGGAATCAATCGAGGAATGACGCCCAATAAGCTGGTAACCTTTGTTCAGTTGCCAGAGCATTTGAGAGAACTTGATTATTTACGTGAGTATTACGGCAACATCGAATGGAGTGTGCGAGCGATATTCACAGGATACCTGGGTTGGTTTGATGGCAATCCAACCCATCTGTTTACCCTTCCTCCAAAAGTGAAAGCAGAGCAAATGGCAAAGCTTGCAGGTGGCGAATCAGCATTACGAGCTGCGGCACACCAATCCATTGAGGAGGGAAATGCCCAGTGGTGTGCGGAACTGTGCGATCACCTGCTGGCATTGGCCCCAAACCATCAAGAAATTCGAGATCTGAAAGCAAAAGCGCTGGAGGTATTGGCTGAGAATCTGATTACCGCAACTGGAAGGAATTACTATTTGACCGTCGCCCAGGAATTAAGAAAGCCGGTCACAAAGTAGCAAAAATTGAAGTGGCAAAACTCGGTTTGGTGATACTTACCCATTCCGAAATCAACATTCGATTGGAAAAATCAGACTGAATGGATTATCTAAAATCCACGATCGGCTTGACCGCTGGAAGCATTCTGTAATCCCTTGGGAGTTTCGAGAATGGTATTCAACGCGATGACCGTTCTCAGCTGAGCAGAGTTTCGAACCCAATGCCTTAATTTCCGTGGATTCACTCCAATCTGCGGTATTCCATGCACTGAGGTTGTATCCCTGGAAACCTTTTTACTTTTAGCCAGTCTTTTTGCGTTGGCGAGTTTGGAGGCTGCTTCCTTTTTAAGGCGCTCTGCTTCAGCCAATTTCTTTTTCTGTTCAGCAAGCGGATCGGAAATACCGAAAGCGGCCTGATCGTTTTCTCTGAAGGTTTCCTGGGCTGGAGCCTTACGATTGGATGGAGTTTCCAGAACTTCCACAATCGGAGAATCCTCAGCAAGACGTTTTAATTCCTGCTCCAAGTGTTCGAACAATCTGGGAACTTTGCGTCGAGGGCCACCTCTTTGATCAGGAACTCTGGATTCGCGTCTCCCGCCCGCAGGTGGAGCTGGAAGACTGTCATCCTCTTCATTGGCTTGCCTTCGTTTGCTGATCCAATCCGACACGGCAGACAAAAGCGCGATGATCAAAAAGATAAAGAATCCGTTATCCAGAAATGCAAGCATCGCGATGGAGTCTGTCATAAGTGACTGGTCGGTCGTGAGCGATCAGCTATCGATGGAGGAATCGGGACGATCATCGTCCTTGCCGATGGCATCGCGCATGGTGGTGTCGGCTTGAATATTCTTTAACCGATAATAATCCATCACTCCCAAATTCCCACTGCGGAAGGCTTCTGAAATCGCAAGAGGCACTTGTGCTTCCGCTTCCACCACACGGGCTCGCATCTCTTCCACTCGGGCCACCATTTCCTGCTCGGTTGCCACGGCCGCTGCACGACGCACTTCGGCTTGTGCTTGAGCGATGAGCTTGTTGGCATCGGCCTGTTCAGCCTGAAGCTTGGCTCCTACGTTCTCACCCACATCGACATCTGCAATATCAATGGATAAGATTTCGAACGCAGTGTTGCTGTCCAAAGATTTCCCTAGCACCGTTTTGGAAATGCGGTCGGGGTTCTCCAAAACATCTTTGTAAGAATCAGAAGAACCAATGGTGGAAACGATACCTTCCCCCACCCTCGCAACAATCGTTTCTTCGGTGGCTCCACCCACGAAACGATCAAGGTTGGTTCGAACCGTCACACGAGCTCGGGCCTTGATCACGATTCCATCTTTTGCCACTGCATCAATTGTACCTTTACCTGCATTAGGATTAGGACAATCGATCACACGTGGATTTACAGAAGTTTTTACTGCTTCAATCACCGTTTTGCCGGTTCCTTTAGTTGCCAGGTCAATGGCACAGGCACGGTCAAATTCGAGTCTGATGTTTGCCTTGCGCGCAGCGATCAAGGATTGCACCACCATTTCGATGCTACCACCCGCCAAAAAATGAGTGGATAAATCGTCAATGGTAAGGGGGATCCCTGATTTGATCGCCGTAATACGCACATTGACAACAAGGCCGACCGGCACATTTCTCAATCGCAGGGCAACCAACTCTGTGATGGAAACTCGGGCACCAGAAAAGAGTGCCCTCAACCAAATGGTGAAAAAGTTGATCATGAGCAGTCCGCCAACTAGCACGACCACAATCCCCAGCCCGATCAAGAAGATATCTAATGGATTCATACGGTAAAATAATCGAATTGTTACTGATTCCTAAATCAATGTTTAGCAGTTAAACGCGCTCACTGCAAAGCTTAGTCCAAAAAAACCGTGGTTAATCTTCACGTCTCACCACAATACGCAACCCTTCCACATCGACTACGCTGACTCGAACGTCACGTTCAATCATGTTCCCCTCTGTCACCACGTCCACCTTGGTGCCTGATTCCAAACGCACAGCACCACTCGGACGAAGCTCAGTCAAGGTGATTCCTTTTTGGCCGATGAGATCGGGGCGTTCATTGCCCAAATTTCCGATCGTTCCTTTGGAAACAAATTTATCAGCCAGCTTGCTGTTTGGAAAAAATCGAAGCCAGGCGAAAAATTCGACAGCCGCCAGCACAATGATCCCAATGGCCAAATAATGGCTCTGGGGAGCATCGAATTTCTGATACCCAACTGTGATGGCCAGGATAAAGCATATGGCGCCAATGATTCCGGCGATCATCCCAGGGATGAAAATCTCTGCCAATAACAAGAGACTTCCAACCACCAGCAATGTGATAATGAACGACATAGTCCAAACATAGAATCGCCTTGTGAGTGAAACAAGTCACAATCTCCAGATTGCACCCTTGATCGGGTCGATTCATTTCAAGTAGATTGATTGGCAATCCAAACCATGCTTTCTCAAAAAAAACAACACAATCAGTTTTGTCAGTCTTTGTTGGGATTGCTGTCGTTTTCCGGATTTCTAATCAGCACATGGTTGACCCTCGGAGGCGTTCCAACTCTGGAACACCTCTACCCAGCCGGGGCATCACAAGGAAGTGTTCGATCCGTTCAATCAACGGGCAAACTGGATCCGTGGCCGCCAAAAGTGTGGATATCTGGAACAGGCGTGACATTTGAACCTGAAGAAAAAAATGGCACCTGGAAGGTTACGATCAATGCCAACGCCCCGTTAGGACCACGACGTGTGAGGTTCTTCAATGAAGAAGGTGCCAGTTCTCCTGGATATTTTATTGTGAGTCATACCAATGATATTGAGGAATCCGAACCTAACGGGACGACGCCCCAGGCGAATCAAATCCTGTCCCTACCCTCAATGGTTCATGGGAAACTGGGGCGAAGGCATGATACGGACATGTTTCGTGTCCACCTGGAGAAAGGTGTAACCTTGGTGACAAGATTGGATGCGTATGTGCTGGGATCTACTACCGACGCGCTGCTGCGAATCCAGGATTCTGAAAATAGAATTCTGACCTGGAACCACGACCAATATTATCTGGACCCATGCCTCCAATTTCAAGCACCAGCAACAGGTTATTATTGGATTCAGGTCATGGGTTTCCCCTACCCAGCCAATGCAAGTGAGCAGTTGGCAGGAGGAGATGGTTATATTTACCGATTATACATCAGCAATGCTTCCTATATCCGAGAGCGGAATTTCTCATCGACTGAATATTTAACCTTGGCGGGCTGGAATCTTAATACCGCAGCCCCAACTTTGCCAATGGACACAAGCACCGGATTTGCTCAAGAACTTGCAACTCATTTCCAACGAAGTTTGATCACAGCACGAAATGTAGAACCTGAATTTGAACCAAATGATTCCTTTAAAGATGCCAACCCCATACCACCGAACCGTCGAGGCGTTATCCAATCGCCTGAGGATACCGATTATTACTCTTTCGAAACAAGCAAAGGACAATGGCATCGATTTGAAATTCAATCAGGCCGCCTCGGTTACCCCACTGACCTGGTATTGAAATTATATGATGAAAGTGAAAAGGAAATCACCTCCGATGACGATTCGGCGACGATGAGTGATGCGCGAATAGACTGGAAATCTCCTGAGAGTGGAAAATTCTTCGTCAGGATCTCATCATTGACGCACCAGGGAGGGAGTGATCAGGTTTATCGCCTGATTCATGAATTAAAAGCACCCCATTGTGAACTGACAACCGAGCAAAGTGAAATCACAGTGAAACCCGGTGAATCAACAGAAATCAAAGTCAAAATTCAACGTCGATTTGATCACACTACACCACTGATAATCGAGCCCCAAACTCTGCCCGCCGGAGTTTCGTGCTCAGCAGTTTCAGCGGAAAAAGACACCAAAGAAATCACTTTGGTTCTGCATGCAACCCCCTCCACACAAGCCTTTCAAGGGAAACTGAAAATCCTGGGCAAGGAAAAGGACCAATGGAATCACAGATTCAAGGCTGGCAAACCCACTGTGACAACAACCGTAAACAATGGGGTTCCTTCTGGTTATCTCGATCTGGTTCACCGCAAGATCGAGGATCTGTGGCTGACCGTTTTGCCAAAAACAGAAAAAGAAAAATAGATTATCAAGCTGATGAAGTGCTCAAATAGATTCATGAAAAGTTTAAGTAAAATCAAAGCTATCGGAGCCAAATGGATCGTTTACTTATTCGCCATGGTTCTTTGTTTACTCCAAATCCAAAGCGGACAATGTGCAGAATTAAACCTTAGAGCCGCTGCTACTGAAACCGACATCACACCTGCCCACCTCCCGATTCGAATGGCAGGTTCCATGAGACCCAACCAAGCTAAAACCATTCATGACCCGTTGAAGGCCAGGATTCTCATTCTGGACAATGGAAAGACCACTTTGGTTTTGGGAACGGTGGATAATTGCGTTATTCCTCGAACTGTCTTTGATCAGGCAAAGCTCAAGGCTTCCGAAGCAACGGGCATTCCGACATCTCACATGACACTATCAGCAACACACACACACTCGGCACCGCCGCTGACTGGACTTTTCCTGAATGATGGTGAAAACGAATATGTCATAAAGCTGATTGATCTAATAGCGGAGGGGATTGTCAAAACGTATCGTCAATTGGAACCCGCTAGGGTAGGTTGGACCAAAATCAAAAACCCACGCCATGTGTTCAATCGACGGTGGCATCTCAAACCGGATGCTTCCTACGAAAACCCTTTCGGCTCCTTCGATGATACGGTCCGAATGAACCCCGGATACGGGAACCCGGACCTCGCTGGAAAGGCAGGCCCAGTTGATCCTGAAATTTCAATACTTGCAGTAAAACGCGAGAGTGGATCGCTACTTTGCATCTACGCCAACTACAGTTTGCATTATGTAGGAGGAGTTCAAGGTTTATCGGCGGACTACTTTGGAGCCTTTGCAAATATTCTTTCGCAGAAATTGAAAGCAAAAGGCCATACCGAACCATGCGTTGGCATTCTGTCCAATGGGGCAAGCGGTGACATCAACAACCTGAACTACGCATTACCCAAAGTTCCTCCAAGAAAGAAACCTTACGAACAAATCAAATATGTCGCCAACGATGTGGGCGACTCGGTCATGATGGCGATACAAGACATTCAGTGGCATAGAGCCCTGCCATTGAATTCCACCGAGCAGGAAATCCGGCTTGGTGTCCGTAAACCCGAGCCTCACGAAATGGACCGTATCAATCGCATTCTTAAAGAAGCGCAAGAGAAAGACCTGAGTCGCTGGAGTCAAGCTGAGATCTATGCAAGGGAATCATTGTTGCTTCAAGATTACCCTGACCAGGTCGCTGCAAAATTTCAGGTGATTGAAATCGGTGATTTGGGAATCATGACATTGCCGACAGAAACATTTGTTGAAATCGGCCTCGAACTGAAAAAGGCATCCCCATTCAAGCAAACCATGATTGTGGAATTGGCGAACGGATACAATGGGTACCTCCCAACTCCGCAACAACATGAATGGGGAGGCTATGAAACCTGGCGCGCCCGAAGCAGCTATCTTGAGACAAATGCCTCCGAGAAAATCACTCAGCTCCTACTGGAAATGGCTCATTCGATTCGATCTTATTAACTGGCAACCAGATCTAATCTGAATTCGGAAAACATGATAAATTCTTTTCATCTGTCGAAGCGCTCTTTTAGCTGGAGCTCCGTTGGGTTCTCGATGGCATTGCTTTTGGTGACGACGTTATCGGGCCAAGGTGCAAACGGTTTATCCGAGTTCGTCACTCATGAGGATGTGGTCATCGAATGTGTTGCAAGCGAACCCCTGGTCATTGATCCCGTGGCCATGGCTTTTGATGAACATCGCCGAATGTGGGTCGCTGAAAACAGAGCTTACCCAAAGGTTGATCCGGATGTTTTAATGGGGCAAATCGCGTTACTTGAGGATTTGGATCAAGATGGTTTTTATGAAAAGCGAACCACCTTTGCCAAGGGTCTTGGCTACCCCAACGGCGTGCTTCCCTGGGAGAGCGGAGTCATTGTTACCGACGCTCCTGATGTGCTGTTCTTGAAAGATACCGACGGCGATGGTCAGTGCGATGTGAAGCAAGTTTTACTGACGGGTTTTGATACAAAACGTTCCACCCAACTCAGAGTCAATGACCCCACGCAGGGACCTGATGGATGGATTTATCTGGCTGGAGGCCTGAGCGGGGGGCGTGTCAAAGCACCCTGGCAATCAGAAGATACCAGAGTCGATTTGAGACGTCATGACATGCGATTTCACCCCTATTCATGGGACCTAAAACTCACCACAGGTAAATCGCAATACGGAATGGAGATCGATCGTTTTGGCAATCGATTCATATGTATGAACCGTGTGCAGGTTCAACATGTGATGGCGGAAGAATCCGACTGGGGACATAATCCACATTTTCATTTCAACAAGACAGTGGAGAATCTGCCAGAAGAACGGGTGGATGATTTATTGAAAGGATACAACGCGGGCGCCCGTATTTACCCATTGACCCAACATCAAACAACAGCCGATTCACATGCCGGCACTTTTACGGCTGCCTGTGCGGTGACTCGATATGAAAGCAATGGATTACCTCAAAGGTATCACAGCCATATTTTTTCCTGCGATCCTACAGGAAATCTAATCCACTTCGACTACCTCAAAGCCAAAGGCCCTGGATTCGCAGCAACAAGAGAAGAAAATGAAACAGAATTCGTAGCTTCAAAAAATTCATGGTTCCGCCCTGTCTTCCTGACGACCGGACCAGAGGGCGCATTGTACGTATGCGACATGCGTCGCAAAACGATCGAACATCCCGACTACCTGCCCGAGGAGATCCGCAAACGAACCGATTTCGAATCCGGAAACGATATGGGCAGGATTTATCGAATCAGAGCCAAGGGTAAGCCTGTGGTTACAAACGAATTCTCTGAAGCCTCGATCCAATATTGGGGAATTACATCCTATTTCAGCAAGTGTCTTGTTTCTGAAAATGAATGGTTGCGCGAAATTGCTATAAGGAAATTAGCCGAAAGTGTTGATGCTTCCACATTGGATACTGAAGGGCTCAAAGAGATATTCCGTCTAATGCCAAGTAATGATGAAACCCTACTTCCCGTGTATTTACAATTATGGGACAAAGAGCGTTTTGCTGAATCAAATCGAGTTTGGGGAATCTCTGACGGGAATATTTCGGGAGTCAGGAATTATCTTTTGACACAAATTCCTCTAGAAATGTTGAAAGATCGACTCGCATTTTCCAGCCACATTGGCCCCACACAAAGTCTCTATTTCATAGCGGACAGATTAAAAGAAAAAGCACGTCCCATCGATAGATGGATCTACAATCAACTTTCACCAAAGGCCAAGGAGGAAATTACGGTACTAAATCGAAAATCTTATACCCACGGTATTGGGGAAAATTCTCTTCCACAATTGACCCAACATAAAGCACTGAAGGATGACCTGAACGCAATAGTGTGGAGTAAGGGTATTATTGATCAACTAGGACATCCTGGGCTTGCACCAGGAATAGATCGCGAAATAGTAAAATTACTCCTAAACATGAAAACTCCAAGAAGTACTTTCATCGCCAATCGATATATACTCAGTGGAAGTTATCCTGACTTAATCCACTCCTCTCGATCAGAGATCTCACCATGGACAAATAAGTTACAATGGAACACTTCTTCAACAAACGTCATCACGCGATTCCGAACAGCCCAAGCTTTAACCCACTGGGATCATCCAAACAGGCATAAAAACCTGGCCAGAATTCTGCAACAAGATAAAGAACACGAATGGATAAGAGCGGCAGTGATCAATGCTGCCCATGGTCAATGTTTTGAACTGCTGGGTGAGATTTTGAGTTATCTATCATACCATGACGCAGCAGCCCATTTGCATAGCTTTCTTGGCGAAGGAGCTTTACTTACCATTGAGGAACTATCGCGGATAGCGATTCTGGAAGATTCCTCCTCATTTCAGATGGTGGATTTAATGCTCAAACGTAAAGGTCCCAAAGGATTGATCATTAGCTCTGGAGGCCCACAAGTGGACCATGAAAAGAAGATAGTCGAAAACCACCGGAATCCAGGCAAAAACGCACTCGTTTTTGCCGCCATGCTTCTCGGCATGCATGAATCGGGCAAACTCTCTGCCCCCGACCCCAACAAACCCTGGCTGGGATGGGGTGAGACCACTGAAGCTCAAGCATGGCGTTCGGTCAAAAAAAATATAGCCACTCGCTCAACGGAGGGCTTAACCGATGAAGAAAAATCGGTGATTCACCGATTCAAAGTTTTATCAGGTTTGGAGGATTGGAACTGGAAAATTCAGGAGGCACTGGATCATCAAGACCCTGCCCTTCTTGAACTGATCATTGATGCCGCCCGAACCAGGGAGGCGCATGCTATCCTGCCGGAGATCTTTGATCCTGCAAATTGGAGCCGACTTTCCCATAAAGCACGAAATCAGTTTCTTCAAATCGCCTGTTCCAGCAGATCCCACGCAGATCTCCTTTTCGATGCACTGGATGAAGGGATTGTACCGTCAGGAATGTTGAACATCAGCTTGAAAAACCAATGGAAACGGATCTTGTCCGGTGAACAAAGAAAAAGACTGGAGAGCTTGCTGGGTAAACATGTTTCCGAAGATGCGGCTGCTTCATTTAACCGACTTAAGAGTGCCACAGAATTAAGGGGGATTCCTGGTGAAGGAAAGGTGCTGTTCTTGAATCTGTGCAGTTCCTGTCATCGGCTTGACCAGGAAGGTTATGCCTTGGGACCGGATTTGTATGGCATACGCAACCAGGCAAAGGAGAGTATTCTCCTGCACATCGTGGACCCGAACCGCGAAATTGTCTCAGGTTTTGAAGGAGTCGAATGGACCACCGGAACCGACGAGGGATTTATTGGGCTACTCTCTTTCGAAAACGAAAATCAGATTGGTTTGAAAATGCCCACGGGAATCGAACTAAGCTTCCCTCGCAACGAGGGCGGGACGCTCAGAAACCTTCAAATTTCACTCATGCCCGAGGGTATTTTGGATGCATTAACGCATCAGCAAGTAGCTGATTTATTGTCCTACCTTCGAGGAGAATAATCACTCACAGACGCCTTTGGTTTTATCTCTGTCGGTTCACGAAAAACAACCTTTATTCACTTGAGCTTCCGACACTCAAAGATAGAATACAAGGCCGATTCCTATGAACATCACGCACGTTGCAAAACTACAATTTGCTTTATCTCTATGGTTTCGGAGATTGGCTGTTTTATCGTCGTGTTTTTCAATCCTTTGCCTCCTTTCAGACGAAGCTGAGATCGGATCAAAGAAAATTCAATTTTTCGAAACCAAGATCCGACCTGTACTCGTCGATGCTTGTTTCAAATGCCATTCAAAGGAAAAGAATAAGTCAAAAGGCGGCCTGCTTGTGGATAGTAGAAATGCCCTTCTAAATGGAGGAGAAAACGGTCCAGCCATTGAACCAGGAAATGCCGCCGCCAGCCTATTGTTCACCGCAATCCAATATGGGGACGAGAACCTTCAGATGCCCCCTGATGATCCGTTGACACCGGAGCAGATAAAAGATTTTGAAATCTGGATCAATGAAGGAGCCCATTTTCCAGAGGGTGCTTTGCCAAGTTCAAGCAACAAGAAGCCTTGGTGGGACAGGATCCCCCCCGAGTCGCTTTTACCTCTGGAGATCTCCCCACAGGCAGCCATCGATAAATACATATTGGATGCTCTTCGAATCAAAAACATCCTGCCAGCACCTTCAGCGACAGAGTCAGCCTGGTTGCGTCGCATTACCCTGGATCTGGCAGGACGCCCCCCCACGCCGGCAGAGAGAAATCATTTCCTCTTCAATCCGTTCACAGACCGAAAAGAAGGATATGTGGACTACCTGAAACAGACGGATTGCTACAAGGAACAACAGATAGAAGAATTCAATTGGTTGCTCATGGACGGAAAAGGCAGCGATTTCAAATCCTACCTTGAGACAGCATTCACCGAATCCAAACGCTGGGATGAAATTTTCAAAGAAATCATCTTGGCCGACTACGCCAATGAGTCAGCAAAGGGAGCACCTGCATTTATCAAGGAACGTGTCAGAGACATCGACAGATTAACCAACGATGTCAGCGTGCGATTCTTCGGAGTGAACATCAGTTGCGCTCAATGTCATGATCATCCCAACGTAGCGGATTGGACACAGGCCAGGTATTACGGCATGAAATCTTTCTTCAGCAGAACATTTGAGAACGGAGGCTTTATCGCAGAGAGAGAGTACGGTCAGGTCAGTTACAAAAATACCGATGGAGATACGCTAAAGGCGTCCCTTCAATTTCTGGAGGGTGATGTGCTCACCGAAAAAGTCACCACCTGGACCGATGAAAAACGTAAGGATGAAAAAGCGAGATTGGAGGCATTGAAAAAGGAAAAGAAACCTGTTCCACCACCATCCAACAGCCGTCGGGCACGCCTGGTTGAGTCAGGTCTTTCCGAAGGGCAGGTGGATTACTTCGCCAGAGCCATCGTCAACCGTATCTGGTACCGACTCATGGGCGCGGGACTGGTGGAGCCTCTCGACCAGCTGCATGGAGACAACGATCCATCTCACCCGGAATTGCTTCAATGGCTTTCCCGCTGGTTCATCAAAAACGATTATGACCTCAATGGTCTGATACGCGGGATCGTTTTGAGTCAAGCTTACCAGCGTTCCAGTGCCTGGGAAGGCGGGGAGCGACCTGCCGAAAACCTTTACGCAGTCGCGAATATCCGGGTAATGACTCCACGTCAGTACGCTGCCACTTTGCTTATCGGGGCTACTTCGACTGAGGAATGGAATATGGTTGAGCCCGACTCAACGCTGCATGCTGAGAAATTAAAGAAGGCCCTTGGAAAATTGGACAAAATAAAGAAGTGGTTTGACCGACCTGCCGAAGATTTTTATTTCAGTGTCGATGAGGCATTGCAATTAAGCAACGATGAGGAAGTTCAAAAGCTTTTGTTCAACTCTGAAAACTCCGGAATCATAACCGAGCTCAGCAAACAATCGGATGTCCAACAAAGCATACGAGCTACCTATCAACACCTCTACCATCGACCTCCAAGTACGCAAGAACTGGAAACTTTAGAGTCCTTCCTGAACACGGAAAAAGATCTGTTAGCCAAACAATTTAAATCCATGGTCTGGGCATTGTTAACAAGTCCGGAAAGCCGACTGAATCACTAATTCATTCAAATGAAACCCAATTCAAATCCACCAGGAACCTGCACACACACTGATCACCATTTGAGCCGTCGATTGTTCATGAACAGTTTGGCCGTGAGCATGGCCGGAGCAAGTGGTTTGATCGGAAACACCGGGTCCGCTCACCTGTTCGATCAGGAACCTTTGAACAAGGCTCTCAAGGCAAAAGGTCGCAGTGTCATTCTGGTTTGGCTCGCAGGAGGATCCAGTCAGTTTGAAACCTGGGATCCCAAACCAGGCAGCTCAAAGGGAGGTCCATTTTCAACCATACCCACCAGTATTCCCGGACTTCACATTTCGGAACTCATGCCCAAGATGGCAAAACGCATGCACCAGACATGTCTGATCCGATCACTCAACACCAAGGACAGTGGACATGATTCCGCTTCGGCATTAATGATGCGCGGCCGAAAGGATGAGCCTGCGATGAAGTATCCGGATATCGGAGCCATCCTGGCCAAAGAGCTGGCTCGTGCCGACAGCAAAGTTCCGGATTATGTATCCTTTTATTCTCAGACAGAAGGCAGGCATTTCTCCAAACTGACCCCCAGTTTTCTGGGAGCCAGGTATGCACCTATGGAACTGTCAGATCACATGACTCCACCCAACTTGAAGCGACTGAAGGATCTCTCGGAAGTGGAACATGTGTCACGTGCTGACCTGCATCAACTCCTGAGTCAACAGTTCGCCAAAAGCCACAGTTCACCTCTGGTGAAGAGTCATGCCTCAGCTTTTGCGCGTGCCCAGGGTCTCATGAGCAGCGAAACTCTGTTTGATATTGAAAAAGAACCCAAAGCAATCCGGGAAAGGTACGGGCCCACCCTGTTTGGAAAACAGATGCTGATGGCGCGCAGGCTTACGGAATCCGGTGTTCCTTTTGTCCGGGTCGGACGTGCCTGGTGGGACAGTCATGGTCAAAATTTTGAAACCCATCAGGAAATGGTGCCCGAACTCGATCACGTTCTGTCCGCCTTACTGGATGATTTGCGTCAACGAGGAATGCTCGACCACACACTGGTGGTGGTCATGGGAGAATTTGGACGTACTCCCGAAATCAATCCGAGCCTTGGAAGAGATCATTTCTCAAGAGCTTGGAGTGCCTTGATGGCTGGATGCGGAGTCAAGGACGGAGCTGTTTTTGGAGCAACCGACAAGGACGGTCAGGAGGTCATTGAGGGTGAGGTAGGTGCGGGAGAACTTTTTGCGACGATGCTGAATGCTGTCGGAATTCCTCATGACAAAAATTATTATGCAGGTCCAAGACCTGTGCCCCTGGTAAACTATGGCATCGACCCCATCCACCAAATCCTGACCTGATCGACTGAAATTCACTTTACACCGGACAAAACCACACGAGCAAAGGGATCATGGAACTGAAACTGGTCGATCAAGAGAAGCGCGAGGATATCTTGTTTTGCCTTCATGGAATTCCAGAGCAAGACAACTGGTTTGCCGGAAGTTCGGACGCATCCATCCACAATTTGACTTTCGCAGGTGCACCAGAAAACATGCCCCCTTTTCAGGGACACCAAAGTTATGTGACGTCGCTGACTACTGCATCAGGCAGGTTATGGTCCGTAGGATACGATCGATTATTAAACGAATGGGATGTGGAAAGTGGACGACTCATTTCCAGTCGATCCGCCCACCAGAAATGGATCCGAAATGTGCAGGCCTCTCCCGACGGTTCTCAGTTGGCAACTGTCGGTGACGACATGGTGGCCAGAATTTGGGATACCGAAAAGGGCACATTGATTCACGAGCTGAAGGGGCACGCTCCCCAAACCCCTCAGGGATTCGCAACCATGCTCTACACCTGTGCTTATTCTCCGGATGGTGAAACCTTGGCAACAGCGGATCGCATTGGAGAAACCATACTTTGGGATACTCGGAGCGGGAAAGTTCGCAGACAACTGCAGGCCCCGGTGATGTACACCTTTGATGAGGTCCAACGCTTGAGATCGATTGGCGGAATCCGATCCTTGTGTTTTTCGCCAGATCAACAGGAATTGGCAGTCGGAGGAATGGGCCATGTGCGCAATGTGGACGGGCTGGGAGGTAAGGCTCGGATCGAATGGTTTAATCCAGAGACAGGAGAACAAACAGGTCTTTTTGAAAGCGACACCCACAAGGGGCTGATCGAAGACATTCACTATTATATGGACGGCAAACATCTCCTTGCAGCAGGAGGAAACAACAAGGGATTTCTGATCTCCCTGAACCTTGAAACCAGAAAGGCGGTTCAGGAACCCGAAGCGCCCATGCACGTTCATCAATTTCAATTCAATACCAATCAAAACCAACTACTCGCGGTGGGACACCAGAAATCTGCAAGCTGGTCCATCCTCCCAGAACAATCTACCTGAGCAAAATGAACATGAATGCGACTATCAATATTTCACGCCGTAGTTTCCTGAAAAAAACCACAATGACCGCAGTCACCACGGCGGCACTCCCACATTGGTATCGAGAAGAGTTGCTGGCCTCACCTCAGGCACCCGCGGCCACAAGCCCGAACAGCAGACCCAATGTGGCATTGGTAGGTTGCGGTGGCATGGGAAGATACGACGCACGATTGGCTTCAAAGTTTGGAAATATCGTCGCACTTTGTGACGTGGATGAAGATCGACTTGCGGATACTAAGAACAAGGATTTTCCAAAAGCCAAATTATACCACGACTTCCGCAAAGTGGTGGAACAGGATTCGATTGACGCGGTGATTTGTGGAACGGTGGACCATTGGCACACGATGGTATCCATGGCAGCCATGCGTGCCGGCAAGGATGTCTATTGTGAAAAACCTCTGACGCTGACCATCGATGAAGGCAAACGCCTGGTCAGCACTTCAAAAGCTACTGAAAAAATTCTCCAAACTGGGAGCCAGCAAAGAAGTGACGCTCGATTCCGTCTGGCCTGCGAACTGGTCAGAAACGGCAGGATAGGAAAGGTCGAAAAGGTTCACGTTTATTTACCTGCCGGAAGGCATGGAGGTCCTTTTGAATCGACGGATGTTCCCAAGCAACTGGACTGGGAATTCTGGAAAGGTCAAACCCCCGATCGGTCCTATGTGAAGGAGCGCACCCATGGATCTTTCCGTTACTGGTATGATTACTCTGGAGGCACCATGACGGATTGGGGCGCTCATCACCATGACATTGTTTTGTGGGGATTGGGCTTGGATCATAGTGGTCCGGTTTCAATCGAGGGCAAACCCAAAGTCGAAATGGTCCAAGGTGGTTTCACCGCTGCCAGTGAGTATGAAATTCACTATACCTATGCCAACGGGGTGAAGCATATTACCGAAAGCACTGCCGACGATAATCCGTCAGGAGGCAAGGTCCGTGAACAGGGAAAACGACACGGTATCCTTTTTGAAGGAACCGAGGGTTGGATTTGGGTTACACGTGGTGACATCAAAGCCAGCAAACAAGAATTACTGGACACTCCCCTGCCCTCCAATGCTGAGAGGTTATATCACAGTGATCATCATATGGGTAATTTTTTCGAGTGCATCGCCACCCGAAAACAACCCATTTGCAATGTCGAAGTGGGCCATCGATCCGCTTCCGTTTGCCATTTGGGAGTCATCGCCATGCGCCTGGGCCGTAAACTCAACTGGAACCCTCAAACTGAGCGATTCATTCAAGACGAAGACGCCAATCACTGGCAAACCAGAACTATGCGCAGAGGTTGGGGATATGAATTTATTGGCTGAGTTTTTGACAACAATTTTTTCTCACACCCTGCACGCGTTGTAATCAAGGCACAAAGCTCTGAATCGACCTAAATATGGTGTCACTGTGTCTTCAGGTGAGATTCAGATGAAACTTACAAAATCAATTCCCACTAAGGTCGCGCCCGGTTTTCGTCCTGGGATAGTTCGTAGGTGTAGAGGTATTTGTCCTGGTTGACCCATTTGGCACTTCCATCACACATCTGGAAATTAGTGCCAGCTTCGCCGTGATTGTCGTTTGGATCTGGGAAATTGTTGCGGGCACCATCTCCTTGGCCATCACCATCAAAGATCAGATAAATGTCAGATGGCCCTACAACACGACCTCTCAATCCAAGAGCAGAACTCTTGTGCACCCAATTAAGAACGGATCGTTCCGTTTTTCGAGTGGTGTAATTCATGAATGCGTTGATTTCGTAGCTCACTCCGCGTAAATCTGATTCCCGTGTGCGAGTGCTGCGCATGCGTTTATATGGAGCCTGACGTCGCAAATCATCCAATACCCTTCTTCCCCGCACATTGACCGTGTTCGTTCCAATAAAATTCTGAGTCGAGGGACAAACGAAGACTGATTGGGCGTTGGCACTGGGGATATAGGTAGGATGCAACCAAGTCAGGTCGTCACTGTTATCGTCAGGTGTACCTGAAAGCCAGCCCTTTTCATTGTCCTGGCCATACATCATGGAACCCAACCCCATTTGCTTGAGGTTGTTCAGGCAACTGATACGGCGAACTTTTTCTTTGGCCTTCGATAACGCAGGCAAGAGCATTCCAGCCAGGATGGCAATGATCGCAATCACCACCAACAACTCAATCAGGGTGAAAGCACTCAGGTGCCGAAAATTGTTCCTCATAAGTTTCATGTTGATCAAAAGCATGGCCGAACAATATGCCATCCGTCCATTCCAATTTCACAAATCCATTCGTTATACTACCCGAAGACATCAAGGAACTGAGTTGGAGTCCAGCCTTGAGGCTGTTTCCCGCAAGCGCAGCGTCGCGGATTGCTCCTATCGCAGTGATTTCTTCGTATCCCGAGTCTGCGGAATGTGAGTCAATTGAAAAGCAATAAGGATTCCTACACGCAACCTTAAGCAGGACTCCAGCCTTGAGGCTGCATCAGCTCTCGAAGAGTGCTGAATACAAAATCCGTGGGTCTACTCTATCGAAAAGATTCCAAGAGCTATCGGAGAATAGTTTCCCATGATCAAACAGCCTTAAGGCTGAACTCCAACGGGTTTTGCAGCAGGATTCTTTAAGTGGGCCTGGTGAGAGAATTTCAACCGATGCGGAAGGAAATTTTTTGGATCATCTCCTTGCCGAAACAGGTCTGCAATCGCTCCAGAATTTCTTCCCGGCGGTAGCGAACGATTTCACTCAACCATACGCTGTTGTCCACGTTGACGAACAAAGTGCCTTTTCGGATGCCGACGGGTTGAGCATGGGCGGTCAGGGTAGGATCGATCAGATGATTCCAGGCTTTGAGGATTTGCGATTCCGATGTGCGTTGATCCAGGCGTAAGGTTTTTAAGGCCTCATCCACCAGGCTCGCAGACGCTTTGGGTTGGAACTGCTGAAGTTTTTCCTGGTCCTCACAATTGGCTCGACGCCATTGACGCAGCACCTGATCGCATCCCACAGACCTTCTTGAGGAATGCTTCGGTGGATTTGCGTTCTTCTCGTTTGGCGCATTCGATGATTGAGCCTTGTTCATCTCCGTGAATAATACACCAAGTTCGACATGAGGCGAGTCCTGAAAAAAGGCAGGGTCTTGTTTTCGCTGGATCACCAAAAGCTGGATCAACATGAATGGGACGAAATGGTTACACCCTCTAAGGCCATGGGAAGCAGAATTAATACTTTGGCTGCAAAGCATGCCGGATGAATTTATCACTGCCATGCGTTGGGTCAGTGAATTGGGGCATCCACCTTTTATGCTTTCACTCATACTTTTTACATATTGGGGATGGAAGGAAGAGGCAGGGATTCAAATGGCCAAATTCCTGACCTTGAGTGGAGTCGTGATGAGCCTGTCCAAAGACCTTATTTTGGCCCCTCGCCCTTTCTGGATTCATCCGGAAATCATGTCCCTGGGGAAGGCTGGTGGATTTGGGATGCCGTCGGGCCACGCCATGATGTCCTGCGTCTGGCTGGTGGTTCTTGCACACACAAAAAACAGAACGATCAAGTGTCTGGGTTGGAGTATCATACTTCTCACCGGGCTGTCGCGCATCACTCTAGGAGTTCACAGTCCATTACAAGTCCTGGCAGGATGGGCTATCGGTGTCATGGTGTTTGGTGAAATAGTGTTTAAATTTTTCAATCCCAAATCCACCCTCCCAGCACACACTCAGGATTTACGGCGTAACCTAGTTTTAATTGCCATCTTATCCATGGGAGCCTTTTTCATTTACCGTTACAATCAAGCATGGAAGCCGCCTGAAACATGGATAAGGGAACTTGAAGAGAAAAGCTTAGGTGCATCGAACATCCGCCTTCCCACCGTAAAAAGCTGTTTGATCTACCTTTCGCTTTTTACGGGTTTGGTGTCCTGGCAGTGGATTCGCACAAGTCACATGCCCACGTTAAAACTGGAAGGGAACTTCAAGCAAAGGTTGGGGCGTGTCAGTATCGGGATTTTTCTGGGGGTTTCTGCCTATTTAATCTATCAGGCCAACAAAAAATCCATCCCCAGCATAGATGCAAAGTATTACCTTTTACTGGTGGGCTTGAGTGTCCTCTCTACTTTCTTGCTGGTGATAGGCTTTCCGTGGTTCTTCCAACGAATCCACTTGAGTTCGACACCTGCACCTCAAAGCATTTCCACAAACCGCTCCAACTCGGATGGGGTGGTGTAAAAATGAGGAGACAAGCGAATATACCGATTCCCTTCACGGTCCGTTCGGAGAGAAGTCTGGCAATTTTTTTCTTTCAACTCTTGATGCAGAAGTGACATGTCCATCCCCTCGCGATAGAAAGTCACGATACCGCTGGAATTCACGTCAGCGGCATCGGCATGCATCACCTGAAAACCTTTTTCGACGAGAGCACCGGATAAAAACTTTCGTTTTTCCAACAAGTCAGAAGCAATAAGATCGACTCCTAAATGACTAAGCATTTTCAAGGATGCCTTGAGACCTGCCAATCCCATCAAATTATGACTCCCGGCTTCATAACGGCGGGCGTCATTTCTCAGTTCAAATTCCTCTGCAGCCACGAAATCAGGACAGGCTACGTTGTGCCATCCGAATGTGGTCGGTTGTAACAAATCCTGCGCTGACTTTTTCACCATCATGAGTCCGGCAGCACAGGGCCCCAACAACCATTTATGCGCGTCGGCTGCCATGAAATCCACATGATCGAGAGGTGTTGGAAAAGCGCCCACAGTTTGAATGGCATCGAGACAAAAAGCGATCCCACGGTCTTTAAGGATTTTCCCGATGGCATCGACTTCAATTCGAAATCCACTCAAGAAATGGCAGGAAGCAAGCGCAACCATGCGTGTGTTTTCATCGATTTGTCCCAGGATGTCTTTAGGGCGAATCACACCCGGCTGAACGACATTTAGAAACCGAACCTCGACGCCCCATTCTGACAAAGCCATCCACGGGTAAACATTCGATGGGTAATCATCAAAATAGACAAGGACATGATCGTTCTTATTCCAACCAAAACCGGTGGCAATGAAACTCAATGCAAGACTGGTGGGACCGACCAGAGCCACTTCATTTGCTCCCACCCCAAGAAACTGGCCAGCCAGTGCTCGAGTTTCAGCAGCCAAAAGCCCGGCCTGATCTTCCTGATCGCCCAATTCACAAGCGCGAGCATAGGACTGTATTGCCTTGGAAACACCTGAAGGGATTGGACAAACGGCTGCGTGTGCCAAAAAGATCTGATTTTTGCAGATAGGAAATTCTTTTTGGCGAAGTGCCTCGTCGGATTGTATTTCTTCAATCGTCCACATACGACCGCTATGAAGAAGCTAGATATCCACCGAGTCAAGCACCCGATCATAATACCCTGTCCAGAACGAAATAATATAGTAGGCAAGCATCACCACAATTCCCAGGTAAACCAACCTTGGCAACCACTGGGAAAAGGTACGTAGCTTCCGGTTTCCTTCTTCGTCATAAACTTTCCTGAGTCGAGTCAGGTTTTCATCAAGACGCCCGGATGCCTCTCCGTTACTGTAAGACATCTTGAACAATTCCGGGAAAAAGGAGGCGGATGCCAACCATTCAGAAGGGGTGATCCCTCTTTCCATGGCTTCGGGGAATGATTTGACCTCGGCAAGCAGAGCCGGAGACCCGCTCGCCTGGGCAGCGGTGGTCCAGGCACTGGAAACGGAAACACCGGCATTCAGTAAAGCTTCGAGGGCCAGGCAGAATCTTGACAAAGCCAATGATTTGAGAGCCGCTCCAAGAAAAGGCACAAACCTGATCAGCGCCTCGATCATGCGTCGCCACGAAAGTGCTCTGGTTCCATTGAAAGCCCAGGATAAAGCAAGTAATACCAGATATACTGGAATAAGAATCCCTAGAGTGGAGGAAAGATACGCCGCTACGTTTCCAGTTTGAAAGAGTGTTGGAAAAGGGATGATGAAAACGGCGAAATGAAAGACAAATGCAGGGTAAGCCAGGATGCCGCGCGATTCACGAATGTTCTCGGATCTTTTTCGATAATACTCCGAGAGAAGTCGGAAACATTCATCCAATCGACCTGAATTTTCCCCTGCGTACAAGAGTGCCAGGTCGAAATCCGGCACATCCCCTTTGGAATGCGCCACTGCCTCTCCAAAAGTTTCCCCGCGGCCGATGGCATCTCGCCATGATTTGAGTCTGCGCTGGTAAGACCGGAATCCTCGAGAACGGTCCAAAGTCTCGAGACTCTGGGGCAAAGAAAGACCAGCTTCGCACATACTGCCAAGCTGGTGATAAAATTCAGATTGTTGGGCCGAATGACCCGCATTGAGTAGGAACGCCATAAGTTTTGTCTCCGCGTGAATCCACGGACAACCAAGGGTCGTTCCGGGACACTATTCAGCCAGCAACACGGTCTATGCTGGCTTGTAAATCTGATTTGCTTTTGAGGCCGACGACCTGTTCCTGAATCTCACCGCCCTTGAAAAAGAGCATGGTAGGAATGGATTTGATTCCAAATTTCACGGCCAACTGCTGATTCTCATCCACATTAACCTTGTAGATATTGATCTTGGATTCGTTCTCTTTGGATAACTCCTCGAGAACAGGTGTCAACATCTTGCAAGGACCACACCATTCAGCCCAAAAATCAACCAGGGCGGGTGAAGAGGATTGAACTACTTTTTCGTCAAATGTTGCTTCGTTAAGACTTTCCATGAATTGATCTAAAGTTCAGTAAGTAATTGGAATCAGAGGAAAAATACACGTGCGACTACCAACAGAGTCACGACAATGGCAGCAATGGCCAAACCTTTGTCAGTCCCACTGACCGTCGCGGCTGCTGCAGATGCTCTCGGAGCCATCGCAGGGGATGGCCTGGCAGGAGATTTCCCTGCGACCGGAGGTGCTGCAGGAGCGGCTTTGGGCGCTGCAGATGGCAGTTTTTGTGTAGAACCAGCCGCGCCGCCGGCAGCAGCTGCTGGGGCACCTGCACCTGCAGGTTTTGCACCGGCTACCGCAGAAGGTGCCGGAATCTTAACTGTCGGTGCTGCAGTGGGTTTGGGGGGAAGATTGATTCTTACCGTTTCTTTTTTGGGCTGCACTTTACCGCTGTCCGCTGGTGCGGCTCCATCTTGCGGGGTCTGTTGATCGTCTGCCATAAGCTTTAAATAAGGTTGGCCTCAAAGTAATTTCGCTTCAAGGGCATGTCAATGCTCGTTTCTGTGATTATTCCAGCAGAATACCTGCCAAAACATGGGCAAGACAAAGCACTTTCATCAATTTGATTGGCATCACCCGGTTTTAAGAGGAGAATATGATTGATGGCTCTATGGTTGGCCAAAATGTAAACAGGATAAAGTCTGTAAACCTTACGATGAACATAGAACATGACTGTAGCTGAAAAAAAGAGGAAAGGATGTCTGTTTTACGGATGCCTGATATCTATCATACTTGGCCTCATCGTAATGGTCGGTGTGCCACTGGCTATTTATTTTGGCGTCAATGCCGCCCTTGGTAAGTTCGTTGAAAACTACACGGATCTCGAGCCAATCGACCTGCCAACGGTTGAGATGGCGGAAGCAGACCTGACAATGCTCAGGGAACGGGTGGAGACTTTCAGGGAAGCGATCAAAAACAATGAGAGCAGCCTCCCGCTTGAATTGACCAGTGAAGAAATCAATGCACTCATTTTTCATGACGCCCAGCTACAAAAACTGAAAGGAAAAGCTTTTCTTGAATTCGAGGAGAATGCACTGAAGGGGCAAATCAGTATCCCTCTGAGTGACTTGAAGATAGATTCGGACGAACCTCGGTATATCAATGGTTCTGGAACTTTCAAAATCAGTGTCCAAGAGGGAAAGCTGTCCGTTGTGATTCAATCGATTGAACTGAAAGGTAAGAAGCTTCCCGAAAGTATTCGCGCCGTCATTCAGGGAAAAAATCTGTTCGAAAACGCCCAGCTGGACCCGGAAGCCCAAAAACTCATGAGAAGGTTGAAAAAATTGGAAGTACGCGAAGGCAAACTCGTTCTGGAGTTGAATGAGGAACCTCCCGCAGAAATTGAAGGTAACACCGATTTTGAGGGTTCCAATGCACTTTGAGTCCTGGACGATGCCTTCCAGTTCCAAATCCTAGGACCACCCGACATATTGAAAGCATTAAAAAAGCCCGGGCAGATAGGATTGCCCAGGCCGTTGATCATGTTTCTGGTGTGATGTGAAGGTTATTTCTTTGCCTTCACTTTGCTGGCTGTCCAATTACCCTTGGCGGCTTCCTCGTTGAAGTCATCGTAATATTTCCATTCGCCGGTCAATTTCCTGGCTTCGGTGAGTTTTGCATCAACTTTCACCTTGCCGCTACCGTAGGGCAACTCGAGTTTCAGGTGATTCTTATCCACTTTGACGATGGAATAGTTGATTTCTCCCGCCTCCGAGGAAGCCATGGCCGAAAATCCAGAACCGGCCTTAGCAACAATCAAATCATGCCGAATATCATTTTCATCGGTTTCAGCCACGACATCCCAATTGCCAGCAAATATGGATGAAAGAGATCGGACCGCTTTCCAATCATTGGACATCTGCTCGGTGCCGTCTGCGGAAAGGACGTACCATTTACCTTTGAGGCTGCCGTCCTTTTGCACATCCGCCTTGGCCCCAATGGTTCCTTTGGATCCATCACGTTCGTAGTCAAACTCCATCACCAATGTTTTGCCATCCAACTTGGCTCGATCCATGTCCACTTTCACACCATCCTCGTTCACCATGCTTGCCGTCCATTTTCCTTCCTTTTTACGAATGGTGAAAACGGAGTCACGAGATTCTGTTTCGTTAAAGGATGCGGAAGCATCCCATTTCCCAGCAAGATTCACCTTAGCCTTGTGATGATCTGCGTTCAAACCCGTACAGAGTACGAGCACTAATCCGGTCAGTGAATAGATAAATGTTTTCATGGTTCAACCAAAGTATCCAAGAGCCAACCGGGATTGACGAGAAAAACCTGAACCTAATTCTTGATTAAATTGACGCACTGATAGTTGCGGCATTGCATGCAGGGAGGGTGTTTGGCAAGATGCGCGGCCATGGCATCGCAATCCAGTCAATATTCGGGTTTTGTTGAATTTTCACCCGCTTTTAAAAAAAGGAAATCCATCCAATACGTCGTGTTTGATTTCGATGGAACCTTGTCACTCGTGAGAGAGGGGTGGCCCGAGGTCATGTTGCCGATGTTTGTGGAGATGCTTCCGAAACAGGCAGAAGATACTGAAGCGTCCGTTCGAAAAATGTTGATGGATGACATTATGAAACTGAACGGGAAGCAAACCATCTACCAGATGATTCAGCTGGCTGAACGTATCAAGGAGCGGGGTGGAACGCCAAAAGATCCTTTGTGGTATAAGCATGAATATCTTAGACGACTGGACCAGCGAATTCAGGACCGAAAACAGAAGATATTATCTGGTGAGATCAAACCAGATGAACATATCGTCCATGGTGCTCGCCACATGCTCGATTTGTTAACCAGTAAAGGACTACCCGTTTATTTGGCAAGCGGCACCGATGAGCCCTTTGTTAAAGAGGAGGCTAAAATTCTTGGTCTGGACCACTATTTCAAGGGACACATTTACGGGGCATTGGACGACTACAAATCCTTTTCAAAGAAAATGGTGATCGAACGTATTCTGCGTGAAAACAATATACCGGGAGAAAGCCTGATGTCTTTTGGAGATGGGTATGTTGAAATTGAAAACACAAAGGAAGTCGGGGGACTGGCCATTGCAGTTGCAAGCGATGAAGCGAATAATGGAAGCGGTCGCATTGACGAATGGAAGAGAAAGCGACTGACTGGAGTCGGAGCTGATGTGGTGATTCCAGATTACCGCGATATCGATGCTCTGATGCCACAGCTGACAGACTCCCCTGTTTTTTAAATCATTAGCAAGGGTTTATGAACAAAGATGCTCAAACTGTTTTTGATCGATCAAAGCTGAGTGTTTTCCCGCTCAAGGAGAGAGATAGTCTGACAACAGTGGACGACATCTTGATCGATCCAGATTCCCCGCCTGAAGAGGTCAGTTCACAACTATCCAGGCAAATAGACCATTGTGCCGATTCCATCTTAACCGCCCGCGACCACGGAGCCTCTGTCATGCTCATATATGGAGCCCATTTGTTACGGAATGGTGCATCATTGATCCTAGATCAAATGATGGGCGACAACTGGTTGACACACCTTGCCACCAATGGAGCAGGAACCATCCACGATTTTGAGTACGCATATCTGGGACGCTCCACCGAATCCGTTCAAGAGAATGTAAAAAACGGCACCTTCGGTGCCTGGGATGAGACGGGACGATGCATCATGATGGCCCTCATGGTTGGAGCATTGAACAAAAAAGGGTACGGAGAATCTTTGGGACAATTCGTTACCCAGGACGGTTGCGCACTCCCCTCCCCTGATGAACTAGGGAAGTCCATATCCAGCAACCCCGACGGACCGCTCGCTTCCGCCCAGGCGGACTGCCTGAGATTGATGGGGCAATTCAGGATGGAGGAGGGATTCCATTCTGTTCAGCATCCGTATAAGAAAGCATCCATTCTGGCGAATGCCTATGCTCGAGGGGTTCCGGTTTCAGTTCACCCTGGAATAGGATATGATATCATCACCAACCACCCCATGTTTAGAGGGAGTGTTGTGGGACGAGCGGCGGAAACAGATTTTGAACTATTTTGCAAGGCGGTCGAAGGACTGGATCAGGGAACGGTTTTGTCCATTGGCTCAGCTATCATGGGACCGCAAGTGTTTGAAAAAAGTTTGAGTTGCGTGCACAACCTGAGAAAGCAGGAAAGTCGCCCAAATGTTGAAGGACACTCCATCCATGTCGTCGACCTGCAAGATGGCGGAAACTGGGATTGGTCGCAGGGTGAACCGCCGAAAACAAATGCTGCCTATTACCTGAGATTCTGCAAAAGTTATTCCCGCATGGGTGGAAAAATGCATTACGTGCAATGCGACAATGCGACTTTCATTCACCAACTTTATTATCGATTAAAAAAAGCATGAATCTCGATCGCGCTGAGGAAATCCTGAAAGGTTATGATCGATTGAAAATCGCGATTGTAGGAGACTTTTGTCTGGATCGGTATTTTGAAATTGATCCTGCGCGATCGGAAATTTCCATTGAAACCGGACTGGAAGTTTACAATGTCACGCGGGTCAGGACACAAGCAGGGGCGGCAGGAACGATCCTGAACAATCTTGTGACGCTGGGAATACCTGAGATACATGCTATTGGTTTTTGTGGAGAGGACGCTGAAGGTTGGTTACTTCAAAAAGCACTGGGGACTTTGGAGGGAGTTCAAACAAATCATTTTATCAAGACCCAACAGCGTGCAACCTTCACTTATTCCAAACCCCTGGTTTGCAAACCAAACCAGCCACCTGTCGAAAAGAATCGACTTGATCAAAAAAACTGGACCCCTACTCCTACCGAAGTATCCAAGCAAATTTGCAAGAGCCTTGAAGAGCTGATCCCGAGCGTCGATGCACTGATCATCATGGATCAAGTGGATATCGAGGACACGGGAGTGATTACAAAAGAAGTGCTGAGCCAGCTGGGTTCAATGCAAAAGGCATTCCCGGAGAAACTCATGATAGCGGACAGCCGACGAGGTCTCAAAAGCTACCCTCATTTAACCTACAAAATGAATCTAAACGAGCTGTCGACTTGGAAAGGCCTGGAGGAGGCGACGCCTGACCATATTCGTCAAGAGGCTCTCAAAATCACCCAACAAACAGGCCATAAAATTTTTGTCTCCATGGCTGACCAGGGAATCATTGGTATGGACAGCGATGGAAGCCATGCACACGCCCCTTCCCTGCCAATTCGTGGCCCCATTGATATTGTTGGTGCTGGTGATTCAGTAACAGCCAACCTATGTGCTGCGCTGGCAGCCGGGGCAACCATGGAGGAATCACTCCAGCTATCCATGCTCGCTGCGTCTTGTGTCATTCACCAACTTGGAACAACCGGGACTGCATCCACCACAGACCTGCTGAAACTGGCCAAAAAGGAAAAATCAGAAGGAAATCAGGTTATCAGATTGATAACCAGTGCCTGAAATCAATAACTTCGTGACTCAACGGGCTTAAGGGCACTGGAATCCTGAGATCTTCGAAAATGACATGAATAAGAACTCCATACAGTTGTTATGCACAGACTTCGATGGCACCCTGTACTCTGAATCCGATGAACCACGGATCCCAAAGGGCCTCATCCAGTTGATCGCGGAGCTAAAAAGCAATGGCACTATCTGGATGGTGAACACGGGTAGAGAGCTGGAATACCTTCTTGAGAGCCTGCTACCACACTCGCAGAATGTGCTTCCTGATTTTGTAGGCGTTGTGGAAAGAGAAGTTTTCACCCATCAATCGGGCTCTTTCCATCCACTGGAACACTGGAATCAACATTCCAGAGCGATTCATGATTCTCTTTTTGAGAGGCACACTTCGCTGATGCTTGAAGTTTCCGAATGGATCAACAACAGATTCGAGGCGCAGGTGTACGAAGATCTGTATTCCCCGGTGTGCTTGATCGCCAGGAACAACGAGGACGCAGATCAGATCCACTCATTCGTGGATTCGAAATTGGCAAACCACAACGAACTGGCTTGGGTGCGCAATGATATTTACGCCAGATTCAGCCACTCCGACATCCACAAAGGGACCATTCTTCAGGAAGTCGCCAAATTACACCACATACCAAAAGCTGGAATTGTTGCGATTGGAGACCACTTTAACGACATTCCCATGCTGAACAGGGAATTTGCAGAGCATTTGCTCGCTCCTTCCAACGCCATACCTGATGTTCGAAAACACCTCGAAAACCATGGCGGCTACATTAGCGCCTATGAAACAGGCGAAGGAGTGTTGGATGGGTTGAAGAGGATACTCAACTCACCTCAACTCCCTTGATTTTATTCAACAAACCTTACGATGAGTTTGTTTAATTCTAAGTGGAAAGACTTGAAATCGTGATTCAGCGCTTGAGGTAAAATTTTATGGATTTTACCCCTTAAATCGGTTGACAGTAAACCCACACAGCCCTACTTTGGATCGACGCAAAGGTCGCTTTGATCCTGCGTATGAATCCATGTCCCTAACCAGTTTTATCAGAATCGTTAATGGGAATAGATACTGAATGAATGATTCCACTTTAACCGCTTCAACCGATGGCGGACACCTAGATAACGCAAACATTTCGGAAGCAGTCATCCGCATTGCGGGCAATTCACAGGATGGCATTCAATCAATAGGCGGGTTCCTCGCCAGGCTTGCGGGTCGCAGCGAGCAAGACGTCATGACCTTCATGACGATTCCTTCCACCATTTCGGGAGGCCCCTCCATCTTCCAAGTGCGCATCGGAACCGGTGAGGTACTGAGCGCTGGGGATGAAGCCGATGTATTACTCGCATTTTACCAGCATTCCTACGAGAATCATATCGACTCCCTGAAGGACAACGGAATTGTGCTCTACGATTCCGATCATGTGACACCTAAGGAGGAATGGCTGAAGGAATACAATCACGTTGGCATTCCTATTTCCAATTTAACCATTGAAGCCATCGGGGGGACAGCGCGTGATAAAGGCAAAAATATTTTCGCTCTCGGCCTGATCTGCCGAATTTTCAACCTCGATTCTGAAAAACTGAAAAGGTTGATCACCGAGAAGTTCAAAGGCAAAAACCCCGCCATCACCGAGACCGCCCTCAATGCTTTCAACGCAGGAAACCTCTATGAGGTCGGGGATCTGGTAAAAACTTTTAATTTCACCGAAAGCGCCAAACGCGATTCCAGTCAGGTTGTCATGAACGGCAACGAAGCTCTGGCTTACGGACTGATTGCTGCAGGTGTGCGTTTTGGAGCAGGTTACCCTATCACTCCCTGGTCGGACATCATGGAGTTACTCAGAAGAGAGTTACCCAAATACGGGGGCACTTTCATTCAGTGCGAAGATGAAATAGCCTCGATTTCCATGGCACTGGGAGCCAGCTACGCGGGTCGGGTTGCAGTCACGGGCTCAAGCGGTCCGGGGATCTCCCTGAAAACGGAGGCTTTGGGCTGGGGGATTATGGCTGAAATTCCGCTGGTGGTGGTTGATGTTCAACGTGGCGGACCTTCCACTGGAATGCCTACCAATGTGGAGCAATCTGATCTGAACATTGCCTGCTTTGGTGGCCATGGAGATTCTCCACGAGTTGTGTTGGCACCGGCGAATGTGGAGGACTGCTTTTACTCAGCCATGGAAGCTGTTCGGATTGCACAGGAATACAGAGTTCCTGTCGTCTTGCTCACTGACCAGGCAATCGCAACACGTATTGAAGCTTTCGATGAGCCTAACCTGAAAGAATTATGCAGGGACATCACTCCGGACTTAACTCCTGTTGAAGAGCACAAACCTTACAGTCTGGAAAATGAAAACGGGATCAGCCCACGCGTGATTCCAGGCACCCCGATTAAGAGCGGGAAATACCCAGTCATTACAGGATTGGAACACGATGAGTTAGGTCATCCCACCGGCTCCAGCAAATTACATCAGGAGATGACCAATAAACGTCGTAATAAACTCAAAGCCCTGGCGAAAGATCTTCCTGCTCCCGAAATATATGGTGGGGATGAGGGCGACGTCCTGCTCGTTGGCTGGGGTTCCACTCAGGGTCCCATTCACGAGGCAGTGGACCGCGTCAGAAAGGCGGGCGAAAAATGGTCCTCCCTGCACGTTCGTCACATCAACCCATTACCTGAAGGCTTGGAAAAAGCGTTTGCCGGCTTCAAGCACGTGTTGGTTGTCGAAATGAACGATGAAGGCCTCTACGGATACGGTCAATTGGCTGCCCTGCTGAGGGCCAGGTATTGCGATCCAAAGATCAGAGGTATCAATAAGAGTGACGGATTGACTTATAAAGTTAAGGAAATCATTCAACGTGTCAGTGTGGCAATCAGTTGATGTTGATGATCACTACCCTCATCTTTAAATAGAATTTCAAATTTAATTACCATGAGCGCAAGCAAGACTGTTGAACAAGAGGCCCCAAAATCGGAGGACGCTGAGCAATCAACCGCAGTAGTCGAAACAAGCGAACGCACCCCGCTAACCAAGAAAGAAATCTCCGCCGACCACCCTACGTGGTGTCCTGGATGCGGGGATTTTTCCATCCTTGCCTTGTATTTCAGGCTGATCCAGCAAAGGGGATTGCATCATGAAAAAATCACCACAGTAGCGGGTATCGGATGCTCAAGTCGATTCCCTTACTTCGTGCAGGCCAATGGTGTTCACTTCATTCACGGGCGCGCCTTGCCCTTTGCGACAGGTGTTTCTTTGTCACGACCGGATCTTCACACCTTTGTTTTTGGCGGTGATGGTGATGCATTTTCGATTGGTGGAAATCATCTCAATCACACGGCTAGGAAAAATGTGAATTTGACCTACGTGATCATGGATAATTTTGTTTATGGATTGACCAAGAAGCAAACCTCACCTACCTCACCGCTTGGCTTCAAGAGCAAGACTGATCTGGGTGGATCCAAAGACAAACCCATCAATCCGATGAAGCAACTTGTTGCTGCGGGCGCCACATTCATCGCACGCACTACCGCCACCAACCCGAAGCATCTTCTTGCCATGATGGACAAGGCAATGGATCACGATGGATTCAGTGTGATCGAATGTTTGAGCGAATGTGTTGAATTCTATCCTGGTGCTTTTGACAAATCCAATCCAAGGAAAGGTGGAGAATTCAAGGAAATCCCCGAAGACCACGACGTCACGAGTGAGATGGAAGCTTACAAGCTGGCCGATGACCCATTCCCTGGTTATTTCGGTGTGTTTTACGACGTAAATGAGCCTACCAAAAATGCCAATGAAGCTTCTCTCATAACTGCAGCCAAAGAAAAAGTCCATGGTCTACAGGATTGGGAGATTCTCCAGAAAACTTTTGATCGCGTCAAATAATACTGGCATATGCCAATCTATGAGTTCGCCTGCCCGAAATGCAGGATGATTTTCAATTTTTTATCCAAGCGCCTCAATCCTGAGGGAACGCCGACCTGCCCAAAATGTAAAAGTAAAAAGCTCACCAAGCAGGTGAGTTCCTTCGCCATGATCAGCGGAGGAAAGAAATCGGAAACAGGCGACGGACCTGACTCTGAGGGTCCTGATTTGTCCGGAGTGGATGAAGCTAAAATGATGCGTGCGATGGGCGAAATCGAACGCGACATGGGGCACATGGACGAGAATAACCCCAAACATATGGCTGCCATGATGCGTAAGATGCAGGAAGCCATGCCTCCGGGATTATTACCAAAAGAAATGGATGTGGCGATCAAACGCCTCGAAGCCGGAGAAGATCCCGATAAGATCGAAGAGGATATGGGTGACGTTCTGGGAGATGCCCTTGGCGATATGGAAGGCGAGGGTGGAGGAATGGGCGGCGGCGGATACAGCCAGGATCCTGGGCTTTATGATTATTAAAGCCAGGAGTTGAAGGCAGCAGCAGCTTCTCCAGATAATTCATTAATTCGCAGAACTCATGACCTGAATGAATCCAAAAGGGCAAATACAATCATTGCAGCCATTTCAAAACCACTCCCCCTACCCTGTCGGTCGGGCCCCAAAAATTCTGGCGGCAAAAATTCCTGAATCAAGGACCAGTCAATATGCGCTGGAATTCCGGTAATACTCTGAGAGCATTGAATCGATGATCACCTCTCGCCTTTCTCGCAAGGTCGACCGCTGAAGGATTCTTCTCACGTCGAGCCCGATTGAGTTCCATGGTTTTTGCGAGGGTTTGCAAAGCCAGATCCTGTTTCCCCATCAATGCCTGCGTTCCAGCCAAATCAAACCAGGCCTCAGGGTTTTCAGGAATAACTTCCACAAGTCTGATCAGGGCTGACTCGAGTCGATCATATTGTTTAAGGTCGTTGTAAGCTGAAGCGACGGTGAGAATGGTTTCCGCCGGAGCATTTTGGTCGGCAAGCAATTCGTCCATCACTCGGACAGCATCGTTGGTCCGCATGGTCAGGACGTAGTTGGACATTAGTTTATAGGCAACATCCAGATTGGTCTTGTTCGAGAGATACATTTGTTCCAACTGCTGTATGGTATCCTGTATCTGTCCCAACTTGGCCTGCCCTTGTTTCATCATGTGGAGTTGCCTCAATAATTGCCCAATCCCTTCATTTTCGTAATCGAACTTATAACATGTTTCAGTGATCAAAATCGCGTCATCTACCCTCTGAGTCATGGCAAGAAGGTTTGAATAGCGAAACACAGCTTCCGGACTGGAAGGACAAAGTGCCAAGGACTGGCGAAATGCAAAGTCAGCTTCTTCCAATAGTCTCTGTTCTTCTTCGGGTGTCTGGGGTCTTAGGTGTTCAGGGCATTGCGGTCCCAATCTCCATGCATAAATTCCGGCAATGCCGCTTCGAAGTTTTGAAAACGCCTTTTGTCCCCAGTCATCGCGGACGAACTTCGGATCTCCTTTAAAGTTGGATAAATCGCCTCTGAGGTAAACATCTTCAGCAAATTTCACTAGTTCTTCGATCGTCGTATCTTCATCCACCCAATTACCGATCAGCCTGTCCATATACTTGGACCAGAATTCGTGATCCTTCTGCAGCATCTCTTCAGTGATAGCGGGGACTTCTTCACGATTGATTTTCATGATGATCCCGAATGGCGAAAGATGGGGGTACATCCATTCAAGAGGCATGCTCTCTTCAATATAAAACTCGTGATCCGGATTTTTATCAAAGATCACTTTGGTCAGAAGGGCATTGATGGCCATGACCGCTGCCTGTCCCTGGACCATGATGCGCCCATCGGGGGTTTCTTCAACGATCTCTCCGGGTTTTAATTGGTTATTGGCTTTGCGGAAGGCTGCCTCAGACATGTATTGCAGGTAGGCATTCTCCGAATCCTTGACCGAGGGAGTGTATATCTCCTTCGCCGGGTAGAGCCCTCGTGCCCTGCGTTTCTTTTCCACATAAGCACCATAGCTCATCATGGCATTATCAAGAGGAGAGAAAGCACTTGCGAGCCAGTTCGTGCTTAAATTGAGTTCCTTTTCCTGCGATGAACGAAGCATCTCTTGGAAAAACGGCAAATCATTTTGGGCACTGCGGAAATAGTGGGCTCGGATATAGTCCAGATAGGTATTATCCGCCAGGGCATTCTGCGTAATGATGTAGACATCCCGACGATCAAAATCAGGATCTCGCGGCTTCTTGCTCGCGGGCAGGAAGCTTTCGCAAAAGATCATATAGGTAGGATTGAATCTGCCCGGATCCGTTCCTCCAAAGAGGATCGCCCCCTCGTCCATCTCAGGATATACTTCATAGGGTGGCTTAAACATGTCGTGACCAAACCAATAACCAAAAAGGTGGCCGCGCTTTTCATTCACCCACCAATGACTCATGACGGAGTAAAAAGGTGATAAAAAGAAAATGACCAATATGGCGGTCATCGGCGCTCGTGTCCTGGAAACTCCGAAGAACGCAACAAAAGTAACGGCGAGGACGATGCCGTATAGGGCTGTAAAATGATCCAATGGATGCACTCGTTCCAAACCAACTTTACCATACAACGCCAAACCTGCGGCTATCGCCCCTCCAACCAGAGCAGGCATTCGATATTGTTCATAGTTTCGTGCCAGAACAAATGCGATCAAGGCAACTCCATATCCCATGAAGATGGCGATCAAGACGTGTGAGGAAGTAAAGAAAACGCGATTCAAATCCTGACTTTGTTTGTCAGGTGGCGGATTCAGAAGAATCATGAGCAACACAGCGAGACAGAAGAATACACCTACCAATCCAGTCATCCAGGAACGCTCCCTCTTGGCCATTCGTTTCCAAAAATAGAAAGGTACCAAACCGATAAGCAGCATAACGGGAGAGAATTCAGAAGCGGCTCCTTTGAAATATAGATACATCTGCTGAATGAACCTGACCGGAGAAGTTGTCGGGTTGGCCCGTTCATATTGTCCACGACTGAAGGCATGCATGAAACCGTCCCATGTCCTCGGATAGGCCCAGTTCATCGGAGGGTTGGTGGAGGAGGCAATTGGCATGTAAAAGTAAAAAGATGCCCCCAATAACCACGCCAAGACCAAAATGACAACAGGACGCCATTCCGTCATGACCGCTTGTGTTTTGTTCCAAGCCCACGCGAAGGCACCTAATGAACAAATTCCGACTGCGTTATAAATCACGAACAAGGGAATGTTCTCATCAAAGGCAGTGATCATCCCATTCCATTTCGCCAAAAGGCCAATAATGTAAACGATACTGTTGATGAGGAATAAATCGCGGCCCAGCCTGATATTGGTGGCGGCAATGGCGACCTCGATTCCCATCGCAGCAACAATCAAGGTCTGATGATTATTAAAACAAATTCCAAACAGAAAGAATGCCCAGTAGAGGTATTTTCTTCTTTCGGGCAGATAAACCCAATGCATAAGACATGCAAGCACCCCCATCAAGGAGAGGATACTCAAAGTATAAACTTCAACGATGACAGCCTGACTCCACATGAATCCATTAAAACCAAGCAGCATTCCGGCAACCCATCCGGAAACACGGCAGATCCAATCTTCGAGTTTTTGATCCAGTCCCTTTAATTCCTCCATCCCCTCCACGATCATGCTGCTCCCCCTGGAAACCATCAGAGACAAAATCCCGCAAGCAGCGGCGGCGGCCACAGCGGAAGATAATGCCACACGAAAAGCAATGTTCGAAACAGGGACCAGGACGGTAAACAGCCATGAATACAAGGTCCAAACAGGATACCCGGGGGGATGCGGAACTCCTGCGTAATAGGCTCCAACGGCCAACTCGCCCGAATCCTCAAGCGTAACATCAGGTGCAATGGTAAATAAATAGCCGATGAATACCATCAGGGCTGTCACACCAGCGGTCTGCCAATCCACCTTGCGGAAGAAGCGACCGGAAAACTGACTGGTTGGAATAGCGGGAGGACTGGATTTTTCGGTCCGTTTCGTTTCCTCTTTTGAGGTTGCTTTAGATTTTGACGATTGACTCATTGCATTTTTTCCAGCTGTGTCCAGCAAAGTGCAGCCCTGAATTCTTGAATTCAGGGCAAAGAGCTAACCACTGAAAAAGAATCCAAAGGCTTTGTCGATTCCAAAAGTTATGGAATGACTGGAAAGCTCCCTGGGACATGGGAATTCAGGCACACGCCGTGAAATTCAAATTAGTGACATCTTATGAAAGATCTGTGTTTCAAAAAATATTTCCAAAGCCATGCCGGAATACCGACACACATTTTCACGCAACACACTAATGTTGAACGCATAACACCCCGAGCGAAACAGTATTTTCCTGTTAAAAACACCAGCACCGGTGGATGCATGCCAAGCATGGGACATGCCAGATGAAAATAAACCACTTAAACCCGAAATAAACGTTTGTCTAGCAACCCGCTTTCACCTACAATGATCCGATTAGTTGCTGCCAATAAAACTATTTGCAGTCTAACAAGTTATGGAACCAGAAAACGAACAGAATCCAGGTCATCTTCCTTCAGAGGACGCGGCAAAATATGATGCCTCAAAAATCGATAAATTAGAGGGATTGGAAGCCGTCAGAAAACGACCAGGAATGTATATAGGCGATCCAGATGAGCGGGGCCTGCATCACTGCGTATTTGAGGTGCTGGACAATTCAATCGATGAACATTTGGCCGGATACTGCTCCCGAATTGAGGTCTCGATTCATGTGGATGGTTCAGCTTCCATCAGAGACAATGGTCGCGGAATCCCCGTGGATACACACCCTAAATTTAAAATTCCCGCTGTCGAATTGGTGCTGACCAACCTGCATGCCGGAGGAAAGTTCGGACAAGGTGCCTACAAGTATTCGGGCGGACTTCATGGAGTCGGTGCCAAATGTGTGAATGCCCTCTCAGACTGGTTCAAGGTGGAGGTTTCCAGAGATGAAAATGTTTATTTCATGGAATTTGCCCGGGGAAAAACCACACAGAAGCTTTCCGTGATCGGTAAAAGTAAAAACACAGGAACCCTGATCACATTTAAACCGGACGCAACCATCTTCACGATCACAACGGAGTTTAAGTTCGAAATCCTGGCAAACCGTCTGCGTGAACTGGCTTTTCTGAATCCGGGTCTGGAAATCTTGCTGGTCGATGAACGGGAGGATGAAAAATCCGAACGATTCTTCTATAAGGATGGTATTGAGGAATTTGTCCGACAGCTGGGACGCAATAAACAGCTGGTCCACCCCAATCCCATATGCCTGTCTGGCCACCGAATGATTCAGGTGGAAGGTAAGGATGAAGAAGCCTACGTGGATTGTGTCGTTCAATATAACGACACCTACAACTCACAAATTCTTTGCTTCGCCAATTCCATTCCCAATGCCGACGGCGGCACACACCTGACCGGTTTTCGCACGGCATTAACACGTGCCATCAATCAATACGCACGTGCGAACAATCTCCTGAAGGACAAGGACCCGAATATCTCGGGCGATGACGTGCGGGAAGGTTTGGTTTGCGTGTTGAGTGTCAAATTACCAAATCCGAGGTTTGAATCCCAAACCAAGGTAAAACTGGTGAACACGGAAATTGAAGGTGTCGTCTCCTCCATCGTTTATGAAGGTTTGATGGAAATGTTTGACGGTAGCCCGAATGTCGCCAAAAGAGTGATTGAAAAATCATTGATGGCTGCCCGAGCTCGTGAAGCGGCGAAGAAAGCTAGAGAAACCGTTCGCAAAAGCGCCATGACCGGCGGGGGATTACCCGGAAAACTCGCCGATTGTTCTGATCGCAATCCAGAAAACACCGAACTTTACATTGTCGAAGGTGACTCTGCAGGTGGCTCCGCTAAACAGGGTCGGGACCGAAAATTCCAAGCCATTCTTCCCATACGTGGAAAATTGATCAACGTAGAAAAGGCCCGCCTCGACAAGGTCCTTCAGAACAACGAAATCCGCACCATGATTACCGCGGTAGGCACCGGAATCGGTACGGGTGACGGGGAGGGTTCATTCAATCCTGACAAATTGCGCTACCATAAAGTCATTATTATGACGGATGCGGATGTGGACGGTTCACATATTCGGACTTTGCTTCTGACTTTCTTTTATCGTCACATGACGGACCTCATCAGTCGTGGCTACGTGTATATCGCTCAACCACCGCTATACCAAATCAGCCGACGCAGACACATGGAGTATGTCCCAGACGATGCGGCCCTGAGTAAAATCTTGATCCGCCTGGGTTCAAGTGAGGTTAAACTGAAGAATCTGGACGACGATGCCCTGCTGGAGGCCCAACAGCTCACCGAGATACTCGCCTTGCTGTCTTCACTGGACAAATTTGCAAATGCGATTCGACGTCACGGTGGTGATTTTGCTGATTACCTTGAACACCGAAGCGAAGATGGGCACCTGCCTCGACACCTGGTTAAAATTCGAGCCGGAAATGAAGAGTTTACCCACTACTTCAAGGGGGAGGAAGAACTGGCGCAGTTTGGAAAAGACAACACAGACCTTGGATTGTTTGGGGAGGAAGAATCAGACGATTCGGACAATGATAAGCCCAAAGATCGTATGACAAGGCGTGCACGCCACATTGAACTTCATGAAAGTAAGGCCATTGAAAAGCTTCTGATCGAGCTGACAGAGAAAGGTCTCAATGTAGAACATTACTCGGCACAGGATAAACCTCTCTACGAATTGATTGAAGGCGAAGGAGAGAAACAGCAGATCAAACCTTTATTCTCCATTGCCGAGATTCTGGACAGTATTAAGGAAGTTGGCCAGCGTGGTCTTGAAATCAAGCGATTCAAAGGTCTGGGAGAAATGAATCCCAAACAGTTATTCGAAACGACCATGGATCCCAATACCCGCAAACTTTTGAAAGTCGATCTCACTGATGCGGTCGAAGCAGAAGAAATGTTCACCAAGCTGATGGGCGATGAGGTCGAACCCCGAAGACAATTTATTGAGGACAATGCATTGAATGTAAGAAATCTCGATGTCTGATCGCTGATATAACCTACCCTATGCAAAAGATCTCAAACCCAATTTTAACCACCTTTCGGTCATTGTGACCGTACCAAGATATTCATAGCAACCTATGGCGGAATCCGATTCCACTCAGAACACACCACCCAAAGGCGGATGGATTGAAAAAATCAATGTCGCCGACGAAATCAAAAATTCGTTCCTCGACTACTCGATGTCGGTCATCATTTCGCGCGCCCTACCGGATGTGCGAGATGGACTGAAACCATCCCAGCGTCGCATCCTGTATGCAATGAATGACCTGGGGGTTGGCCCATCGAAGAAACACATCAAGTGCGCAAAAATTGTGGGTGAGACCATGGGTAATTACCACCCTCATGGTGATCAGGCGATTTATCCAACACTGGTCCACATGGCTCAACCCTGGGCAATGCGTGACACCTTGGTGGAAGGTCAGGGCAATTTCGGTTCAGTGGAGGGAGATCCACCTGCTTCCATGCGTTATACCGAAGCAAGGATGACTCATCTGGGTTCGATCCTGATGGATGACATGGAAAAGGACACCGTGGATTTTGTTCCAAATTACGACGACTCCACCGTTGAACCTTCCGTTTTCCCATCTTCCTTTCCAAATCTACTCGTCAATGGCGGTACCGGTATCGCGGTGGGTATGGCCACCAATATCCCCCCTCACAATCTGGGTGAAGTCATTGATGGCATCCGTGCCCAGATCGATAATCCGGCGATTACCATCGAGGGTTTGATGGAACACATCAAGGGACCGGATTTCCCGAGTGGTTGCCAAATTTGTGGTCTGGATCCCATCCGTCAATACTTCAACACTGGACGAGGAAGCCTCCGTATTCGAGGTCGCGTCGAGGTGGAAACCACCAAGACGGGCAAGGAACAAATCATCATCACCGAGATTCCGTTCAACGTGAATCGCGCAGTCCTCGAGGAACGTATCGCTCAACTGGTGAATGAGAAAATCATCACGGAAATTTCCGCTTTGCGAAATGAATCGGATGAAAAGACACGACTGGTCATCGAGTTAAAACGAGATGCCATTCCCAAGGTAGTCATCAATAATCTCTACAAACATACCCAGCTCGAGACGACTTTCAGTGTCAACATGCTGGCAATTGATCATCAGAAACCCAAGATTCTGAACCTTAAGGAAATCATCAATTGCTACATCGAACACCGTCGCGAAGTGGTTCTGCGACGTACACGTTTCGAACTCAACAAAGCGGAAGCGCGTGCCGAGATTCTCGAAGGCTATCTGATCGCGCTTGCCAACCTGGATGATTTTATCCGTATCATACGCGAATCAGCCAACCGTGAAGAGGCCAAAACAAAATTATTGGCTTATGAATTCTCAAGGGAAACGGTGGAACAATTTGGCATTCTGATACGCAGCGAAGCCCGGTTGAACAACGGTCGATACGAATTCAGTGAAGCCCAGGTCAATTCCATCCTGGAACTTCGTCTCTACCAATTGACCGGCATGGAAACGGACAAGGTCAAAAAGGAATATGGCGAACTATTGGAGACCATCAAAGACTTGATGGACATCCTGGCAAGGGAAGCTCGTGTTCTTGCGATCATTAAGGAAGAGTTGGAACGTGTACGCGAAAAATACGCCACACCGCGTCGATCAGAATTGATTCCTTTCCATGGTAACATGCTGATCGAGGATTTGATCGCCAATGAACCTGTCATCATTACCCTCACTCACAACGGTCTGATCAAGCGAACCAATTTGACTGAGTACCGGGCACAAAGACGCGGTGGCAAGGGCGTCATAGGAATGGCCACCAAGACCAAAAGCGTGGTGGAAGGTAAGAACAAGGATTTTGTGGAGCATCTGTTTACGGCTAGCACCCATGATTACTTGATGTTTTTCACCAACACCGGACGTGTCTTCGTGGAACGTGTGCATGAGGTGCCTGAGATGAGCCGAACCGCTCAAGGCCGAAGTATCGCGAACGTTCTTGAGCTACAACCCAATGAAAAAGTGGCCGCATTGATCCGCGTGGAATCACAAACGGATGAAAAGAAGAAAGACACAACCTGGGAACAGCCTGGATTTTTGCTCTTTGCAACTGAGAACGGCACGATCAAGAAAACTGAGCTTTCAGCCTTCAAAAATCACCGGAAAGGAGGCATCCGCGCCATCAAGATTCTGGAAGAAGACCGCTTGATTGAAGTCAAACTCACGACCGGTGATAACGAAGTCATCCTGATCACTCGAAACGGAAAGAGCATTCGATTTAAGGAAACTGATGCCCGTTCCATGGGACGCGTCACCACAGGGGTCAGAGGTATTTCTCTCGTGGATGATGACAAAGTGGTCGGTCTTTCCATTATTGAGGATGGAGCCACCTTGCTGGTTGCCAGTGAAAACGGTATTGGAAAGCGAACCACTTTTGAAGAATACCGTCAGCAATCAAGAGGCGGCAAAGGAATCATCACCATGCGTACTACCGACAAAACAGGAGGAATTGTCGGAGCCCTCACGGTTCATGACCACGATGAAATCATGTTGATCACAGTCGGTGGACAAATGGTTCGAATCAAGGTGGATGACGTTCGCGAAACGGGCCGAAATACCATGGGTGTTAAACTGGTTGAAACTGGTAAGAAAGACAAACTTCAAGCCATTGCCCCTGTTATCAGTGATGAAAATGAGGGTGAAGATCCAGAGGAGAATGACGGTGAAGATACCGATGGCGAACCTCCGGTAGCACCAACCTCAGAAGATTCCAGTCAGGAAACTCAAGAACCAGAAGAATCTTCAGAGGAATAAATTCCATCCAGTTTATAATCAACCCCGTCGAGCTTTGATGCCAGGCGGGGTTTTCTTTTGGACATCCTGGCATTGCGTGCTTGTTGAATTTGTCACCTCAAATGATTAAGGTGTTCGCATGAAACTAGCCCGACTTTCGTAACTGGAATACATATGGATTGATAAGTTATTGGAAATCA
>CAYFHO010000025.1:0-57904 GCA_964342825.1 uncultured Verrucomicrobiota bacterium | reverse complement strand
AACACTCTTCCCGCATGTAGATACTTCAAATTATGGAATGAATTGAGATGCGCCCATGATCGAGTGAAAGTGATAAGGATAGGGTTCAGACAGAAAATATCAAAAATTGACTGCACCCCATATTCCCATAGGATAACCCTTATGAAAACGACTGTTGAACTGCCAGACGACCTGTTCCTCAGAGCAAAGGAAATTGCACTGTCCAGGCGTGTTAGTTTCAAGGAGTTGTTAACACATGCCATCAAACGTGAAATAGGCAGTACTGAATCAGAAGCCCAGGACGATTTTGAAGTGGACGATCTTGGAATTCCTTTGATGAAACGTCGAAGAAAACAAGTCACTTCTGAGTTCGTTGCCAAACTTCTGGAAGAGGAATAAATGCACCTTTTGGACGTCAATGTGTTGATTGCAATTTGCGATCCCATGCACGACCACCACAAAAAATCCAGGCTGTGGTTCGAAAGATATTCAAAAAATGGCTGGGCTACATGCCCCTTAACTGAAAATGGCTTTGTACGAATCACTGGACAAAAAGCATATCCCAATGGTCCTCAGACTCCTAAAGGGGCTTTAAATATATTGAACCAATTGATTTCACTTCCTGGTCATCAGTTTTGGAAGGACAGCGTTTCGATTTCGGACAAGGATTTGTTTGGAAATCTAAAAAACATCGGACACAAGCAACTGACTGACCTCTATCTGCTTGGCCTCGCGACTTCGCGATCTGGGAAACTTGTCTCGCTGGACACCCGCATGTTGCAAGGTACATTTTCTTCATTCAAAAAATCACTCTTACAGATTTAGGAAATACCTGCCGAAACTGACGGTTCCTTTTTGATCTTGATCGGAGAATCAAGCCAAGCAGAATCCAGGCGTGAGTTTTGTTCGAATTTTGGTGGATGGATACAGCATGCTGCATGCCTGCCGAGAAGAAAGACCGAAAGCTCCTCCCCATTCGCCCATGGCGAGGGATTGGCTGATTCGAACACTTACCTTGTACCAGGACGCCGTCCACACGCCGGTGACCATTGTGTTTGACGGAATGGGCTCCAAAGCTTCAAGGGAAAGCCAGGAGATTTACCCGCATTTGGAAGTCATTTACAGCAAAGGAAACCGCACAGCAGATGATATTATCGAACGAGTCACCCACCGTTTGCTGGAGTATGGCAATGTATTGGTCGTAACCAATGATTATGCGGAACAAAACACCATCTTCTCGATGGGAGGAAGCGTGTCGTCCTGTGAGCAGTTTTTTGAAGATATCCGAACGGAACTGGATCGTTTTCAATCCGATTTAAAACAACGAAATCGACGATCGAGAAAAGGTTCCGTTTAAGGGAACCAAGAAATAACAAATGGCCCCCATCAAACGAGCTCCTGTCCGCCTCCGTCGGCGCCGCCACCATCGAGGTCAATGAGAATCTCACGCGGCTCGGCACCTTTGCTCGGCCCCACGATACCACGGCGTTCAAGCTCATCCATGATACGTGCAGCACGGGTGTAACCGAGGCGAAGCCGACGCTGCATCATGGACACGCTGGCCTTTTGTTCCGACCGAATCACCTCGATACATTTCTCGATCAACTCCTCGTCTTCATTACAGTCACTCTCTTCAATCGTGCTGGTGGGTTTACTGAGCTTTTCGTGAATTTCCATTTCATAGCTCGGTTTGCCTTGCTTGGCGATGTGATCTACCACGAACTGAATTTCTTCATCGGTGATCAATACACCTTGAGCACGGATCAACTTCGCCGAACCTGGAGGTAGGTAGAGCATGTCCCCCTTGCCGAGCAATTTGTCGGCTCCCATGGAATCCAGAATGGTTCGTGAATCTATTTTGGAAGCCACCTGGAATGCAATTCGAGCAGGGATATTCGCTTTGATGACACCGGTAATGACATCCACACTGGGGCGTTGTGTGGCAACGATACAATGAATACCAGCAGCACGAGCCATCTGAGTAATCCGGGCAATCGCCATTTCTACGTCGGCCGGAGCAACGAGCATGAGATCTGCCAACTCATCAATGACAACAACGATGTAGCTCAGTTTTTCAGGGATGACAATGTCGTCTTCTCGCGGCACCGCGATTTCTTCATCAATTTCAACAGCAAAACCCTCGGTGCTGCCATCTTCCGAACCGGGTTTGTTCAACGGAAGCTCTTGCTGAGCTTTCTCCGGCTCATCTTTGGGACGACCATTAAAGCTGGCAATATTTCGCACACCCACTTTGGCAAAAATCTGGTACCGCTTTTCCATCTCGGTCACGACCCATCGCAGGGCCATGACCACTTTCTTGGGATCCGTCACTACGGGAACCACCAAGTGTGGCAGCGCATTGTATTGCTGCAGTTCTACCACCTTGGGATCAATCATCACCAATCGAAGATCTTCTGGTGAAAAGCGGTAAAGTAAGGAAGCAATGATGGCATTGATACAAACGGACTTGCCAGAACCGGTCGAACCGGCAATGAGCAGGTGAGGCATATCTGCCAGGTCGGCGACAATTGGTTTACCGTAAACATCTTTCCCCAAAACCACGGGAATCCTGGCTTTGGACCGTTCCCATTCATCGGATTCCAGAAGATCCCGCATGATCACCTTGGTCTTTACTGCGTTCGGAACTTCAACACCTACGGAACTTTTACCCGGAATGGGTGCCAGGATATTGATACGTTCGGCTTTGAGGGCAGCCGAAATGTTGTTACTCAATCCTGCTATCTTTTCCAGTTTGATACCAGGTGCAGGATGCAATTCATACCGGGTGATGGTGGGTCCCTTGGTAATGTCACCCAAAGTAATCTCAATCCCAAACTGACCCAGCGTGTTCTGCATTAACCGTGCATTGGCCATCAACTCCTCCTTGGAATCTGTAGGTTTTTGATTGGTGTCCGGCTTATTGAGAAAACGAAGTGTGGGAAGGTCATAGTTTCCAATGACCGGAGGAGTGGACACCCGGATGGGTTTGCGTTGCTTGGATGGACGTTTATAGGCCTGGGCGACGGCCTTTGGAACCGGTAATGGTTTGGATTCTTCCTCCGCTTTGGCTGAATCATCCTCTCCTGAGGAAGGCAGCTCCTCACCTATCCCCTCCTCTTCAACGGTGCTGGATTTTCCCAGAATATCTTCGGTGGATGCGCCCTTGACCTCTCCAGCGTGAATGACATCACCAACGTGCATCAAGGAGGGGTCTTTGCTGGCATCGGATTTCTTTTTCTTCTTTTTCGGTTTTTCATTCTCTGAAGAAACAGAAAGATCGCGAATTTTGGGTTCAGGGACAGGCAATCCGTCCACCCCCAATCCCGATCGTTCAGCCTCCTCCCGTATTTCTTTGGCTTGTTTGGCCAGAGCACGCACTTTGCGATGCAACTGACGCTCCTCATCGGAAGCATTCGCATCCAGCTTATCCCGTCGATCACGGATTCTCTCCCACATTTCATGCAGCCAGGCACCGATATCGAAATTAGTGATGGCCACCAAACTGATCAGGTAAAAGGTCAGGTAAATGATGACGGCTCCAGTGTGATTGAAGAAATAAACAATCAGGTAGTCGTTGAGCAAATGACCGATGAACCCACCCGCTGGATAGGAACCAATGCTTTGAGTCAATTTGATCAAAGATTCCTTATAGAGATCGAGCACCCCCATGCAGGAAAGCATGAGACCCGCGGCAGCTCCCCGGGCGCGCCACGAATTCATCAGATACATCAGGAATGGCACAAAATGGGCCAAGCCAAACCCAAGAAGGAAAACGGGCACCAAAAAGGCAGCCGCGCCGAAGACAAAGAACAAAGCATGCCCCATCCAGGCCCCAAAACGACCAATCCAATTCTCAGGAACTGGATTAGGGGGCATACTATTCACGGACAAGTCTGCCGGATCGTAGGAAAAGAGGGCAACAAATAGGAGTAATCCTAAACTGATAATCAACAGGCCCAGAACATCTCCCCAATCGCGGTGACTTGTCTGCGGTTTCTTGGATCTTTTTTTCGCAGACTTTTTGCGAGGCATGGCGAGCAGCCTAATCAAGGCGCGGGGTTTGAACAATTGAAAATTATTTCGAATTCTAAACGTGACTAAAACGTCCATGTATGCCAGAACGAATTCAGATTCAATCGTACATGAAACATTTTCTCACATGGATCCTCGCTTGTGTGGTCGGTATTTATTTTTCCATAAATATCAAAGCAGCCGATGGAGAGGTTGCGACCATCGAAACCTCAGCAGGCACCATCATTGTTGAATTTTGGCCTGAAGTGGCCCCAAAATCTGTTGAAAATTTCAAGTCTCTGGCAAAAAAGGGATTCTATGACGGTACGGCCTTCCACCGAATCATTTCCGGAATCATGGCTCAAGGTGGAGATCCGTTGACCAAGGATCCTTCACAGGAAAGCTCCTGGGGAACGGGAGGGCCGGGCTACACGATCAGCGCTGAAATCAATCCACGCCCTCATCAATTGGGAGTTATTTCCATGGCTCCGGGCCCAAAGCCTGGAACCTCAGGAAGTCAGTTTATCCTCTGTCTGGGCAATGCTCCGCAATTGAACGGAAAATGTTCCGCTTTTGGAAAAGTCAAATCCGGTTTGGATGTGCTGAAAAAAATTGGAAAAACACCTGTAAAGGCAAGTGCGAACGGGGAACGAAGCAAACCCACCAGTCGGCTTGAGGTTAAGAGCATAAAAATTCAAAAAGCCAATTAGGAACCCTTACCAAGTTCCCCTTCTTCGAGCGTCATGCTTTTGGAGTCCAAATCCGCTTGGAACAAGCATCAAGTTTGCAAATTGCAAATTGGATGCCTATAGTGCTCTCTTATGGCAGACCTAAATACATCCATCGCAGTCATTGAAACAGACGCCGGAACCATGAAATTGAAGTTTTGGCCGGAAGTTGCACCCAAGACGGTTGAAAATTTCATTAAACTTGCCGATGAGGGATTCTATGATGGCACCGCTTTCCATCGGATCGTCAAAGGATTCATGATTCAGGGTGGCGACCCACTGAGCAAGGAGGATCACCCTCACGTTGGCACCGGTGGCCCAGGTTACAAGATCAAAGCTGAATTTAATGATCGTCCGCACGTAAAAGGTGTTATCTCGATGGCACGTTCCCAACATCCCGACTCTGCCGGTAGCCAGTTTTTTATTTGCCTGGCAGAAGCGAATTTTCTGGATGGCCAATACACAGCTTTCGGCGAGCTGATTGAAGGCGATGATGTTTTGGATGCCATAGGCAACACGCCAACCCTGATTAGCAATAGCGGTGAAAAGAGCAAGCCTGAAACCCGCATGGGAGTGAAGTCGATCAAAATCGAGACAGCTGAAAGTTGATTTAGCTATCCCGCCAAAACATAACTGAGCCAAATGGAAAATCCAACAGAGGCGCCTTCAAAGGGAGACCAGGAGTTGAGGCAACTGGCAACCCTTTTGGAGCAGTTTGGCTGCCCAAGAGAGAAAACCGAAGTTCTAGCTTCGCAATTGGACAAACGAGCCCGCCAATTATCCGAGGAGAAAGACAAATCTTACCAGGAAGCCCTGATGCATTTATTGCGTCTCATGCGTCAGGGATGGGCTGCAAAGGAGCAAGGAATTTCTGCCCCATGATTGAACCCTGGAAAACAAAATCCACACGACAACTTGAAAATTACAGGATTGTCTCCGTTCGATCGGCGATCCGCACCAATCCGCGCACCCAGGAGGATCAGGAGTTTTATGTCATGGACTGCCCGGATTGGGTGAACATCATTGCGGTGACACCCAACAGAGAGCTGGTCATGGTCGAACAGTTTCGTCATGGCACAGACACAGTGGATTTGGAAATCCCGGGTGGAGTCATGGATCCCGAGGATGACTCTCCTGTCGTGACAGGTATCAGGGAATTAAGGGAGGAAACAGGATACGAAGGTGTCAATGCCAGGGTCATTGGTGAAATCGCCCCCAATCCTGCCATCATGAGCAATTACTGCCGCACCGTTCTCATCGAGAATTGCGAACTAAAGCATTCAACCGAATTTGACTCCGGGGAAGACATCCAAACCAAACTGCTGCCGTTGGATAAAATGGATCATCTCGTAAAAACAGGAGTTGTTCATCACTCATTGGTCGTGGTGGCATTTTATCATTACAAGTTGTTGGGAAAACTGTGATCTTCGGCAAATTCTTGAAGTCGCATCATTTTTCTTTGGCATCACTGTCATTTGGAGCCATAGTGAGTTGCCTGTCTCGGTCATCCGACCCATCAGGAAAAAACAAACAAAACAATAAGAACGAATCCATCAGAATATAGAAATCTATGAGCGTACTAGTTGCGAAAGAAGCGCCTGATTTTACAGCCGCGGCAGCCATGCCGGACGGAACGATCAGTGATATCAAATTGTCGGACTACAGAGGCAAATATGTGATCCTGTTTTTCTGGCCATTAGATTTCACCTTTGTATGTCCAACCGAGATCATTGCAATGGACCACCGCCAACCAACTTTTGCAGAGCTGGGTGTAGAAGTGCTTGGTGTTTCCATTGATTCTCAGTTCACCCATCATGCCTGGAGGAACACTCCTGTCGACAAAGGTGGCATTGGCCCGGTCAAATTCCCAATCATTGCCGATGTGAACCACAAGATCACCCAATCCTACGGAATAGAACATCCTGATGCCAATGTGGCGATGCGCGGAACTTTTCTCATCGATAAAAACGGCATCGTTCAATCACAGACAGTGAACAATCTGCCACTGGGTCGCAACATCGACGAACATGTTCGTGTGGTGGAAGCCCTTCAATTCTTCGAGGAATACGGCGAAGTCTGTCCTGCTGGCTGGAACAAAGGTGATTCTGGAATGAAGCCGGATGCTGACGGAGTCGCAACATACCTGGCCCAAAACGCTGGCAAACTTTAATCAATTACCTTCAATCAAATTTTGCGGCAGGAATTTTTCTGCCGCATTTTTATGTACAAATCTGAAGACTCTTAGTGCGCCTTGACGCGAATCTTAAAAGACAGGATTCACCCTTTCATTGCCAAATCGCCCAGATTTGTTTCTAATCACCCCATGCAAAAACACCCAACAAACGCGTCCGTTTGGAAATTTTTGATGGCTATCATTGCGACCATCTATGTTTTTAATGGCACCGAGGTCAAAGGGTCAGCAAAGGACAAACCCAATTTTGTTTTCATCCTTTCTGAAGACAATTCAAAACATTACCTCCGATTATACGGTGCCGAGCAGGGAGCCACTCCAGCTATTGAATCTCTTGCCGAACAAGGCCTGGTTTTTAATCACGCCTTTTCCAATGCTCCTGTCTGTTCGGTGGCACGGACAACATTGATGACTGGTATTCTTGCACCAAAAGCCGGATTTCAATATCACCGAAAACACACGCCCGCTCACCTGCCTGACAATGTAAAAATGTGGCCTGCATACCTGCGCGGTGCAGGTTACTACACTACAAACAACAGTAAAAAAGATTATAATGTTGTCGAAAGTAATGACGTATGGGACGAGTCCTCCCGCAAAGCCACATGGCGCAATCGACCGTCTCAAGACACTCCTTTCTTTCATATGCATACTTTTGGAGTGTCACATGAAAGCTCCCTACATTTCCCAAAAAAAACATTTGAGAGTGATCCGACCAAAACGAATCCAGACGAGGTCACAGTTGCACCTTATCACCCGAACACAGAAACCTTTCGTTTCACCTATGCCCGCTATTTTGATCGCATCAGGCAAATGGACACCCTGGTGCACGGATTGGTTGAAAACCTGAAGGAAGACGGCCTGTTGGAGAACACGTTTATTTTTTATTTCGGAGATCATGGAGGAGTGCTTCCAAGAGGCAAAGGTTACCTTCATGAAAGCGGACTTCACATTCCATTGGTTGTTCGAATTCCGGAAAAATGGAGAACGGAAATCCCCCTTGAAACAGGATCACGCATCGAAGGATTCGTCAGTTTTATCGATTTTGGCCCCACACTTCTGCATCTGGCTGGCATCAAAATCCCAAAAGTTCTGGACGGAACTCCCTTCCTGGGACCTGCCATCTCGGAAAACGTGTTGAATCACAGAGATGAGGCATTTGGTAATGCAGATCGTTTTGACGAGAAATATGAAATGTGCCGATCTATCCGAAAAGGAAATTACAAATACATTCGCAGTTTTCAGCCCTTTTATCCTGACGGATTACAAAACAATTACCGTTACATCATGTTGGCCTACGAAGAATGGAGATCTCTTTTTCGAGCAGGAAAGCTCAACGAAATCCAATCAGCTTTTTTCCTGCCTAAACAGGCAGAACAACTTTTCGACCTGAGCATCGATCCACACGAAACCCAGAATCTTGCAGAGGATCCAGGACACAAGGCTCTGCTGATCACCATGCGCGATCGCCTGAATCAAAAATTAGGTGAGATAAACGATCTGAGTTTTTATCCTGAAAGCTACATGGTGAAGCATGCTCTCAAGGATGGCATTGCTTACGGCCACTCACATACCGATGAAATCCAGTTTCTTCTGCAAACCGCCAATCTGGCACTCCAGCCATTTGAAAAAGTGGAAAATAAAATAGAACAGGCTCTGAATCACAAGTCGCCACTCGTTCGCTACTGGGCATTGACCGTATGTAGCTCCTTTGGAGCAAAAGCCAGTTTGTTTTTAAGAAACGCGGAATTACTCATGATGGATCCGGATCCATTGGTGAAAGTTCGAGCTGCAGAGTTTCTTGCATTAACCAAAAACATCGATCCCCGCCCCACCTTCTATGAGGTGTTAAACGGTGATCACGGCGACCTGGTATCATTGATCACATTGAATTCAGCCGTGCTTTTTCACGACAAAGAGAACGGCTTCTCCTTCGATGTCACAAAGCTAAAAGATCCAGAGGGACAAAATGAAGTGAAAAGGCGTTTGGACTATTTGGCGGGACGACTTTAAAGATCATGGCCATTAAATCCTTTGAAAACGAATTTCATCAGGACCAACAAAATCAAACAAACCTCAGTTCAGTTGTAGTTGCGTCAGGTTCCCAATTTCGAGGCGGCTTGGTTCGGATGGACTGAACTTCCTTGATGGAAATTTGGTTTCCTTTGGCTTTGGCGGATTTCACTGCAAGCTCACGGGGTTTGGCGATTTGCTGATTCACTTTCTGCCTGGGTGCCGGTTTGAATTTGATATAAAGATCCTCTGGCGTATCTTCCTCGAAGAACAGGACCTTTGATTTTTCTGGAGCCAGGCGATAGTCCTTGTTGGTGATGGTACCTCCGAATGTGAATCTCTTGAGGTAAGTCACTCCTTTGCTTTGATATGCCATTGTCATTTCCCGATCTCGATCCGGGCGTGCACAGTATATGACATCTTTCCCTACGAACAGTTTATCAGGTACCTCGATGACTTTGTAAGCTCCGTCTTTGAACACCAAAAGTACTTTATCATATTTGGAACAGGGGATTTGAAATTCATCTCCCGAGATTTTATGACCAAGATATCCTTTGGATCGATCATAGGAAAATTTCAAAGACTTGAAAGCGGCATCTTTGGCCGTCACCGCAACGAATTCTGCGATCTGGGTTCTCCGTGGATAATCATCACCGTATTTCTTCAGCAGTCCCTTGATGTGATTAATGGTATATCGGGTGATCGATTTCAAGTGCTTGCGAGTCTCAGTCAACTCTGCCTGCACTTTTTCCATTTCTTCCTTATGCCGATTGATGTCGAAAAGTGAAATACGCCGGATGCGCACTCCCAACAACATCTCGATGTCGTCATCCGTAATGTCCCGGTAATACTGATCGCGGTATGGCTCAAATCCCTTGTAAATCGCCGCGTAGATTGCCTCGTTGGTCTTGCAGGTTTCGATTTTTTTATAGATTCGATTTTCAATAAAAATACGAACCAAGGTCTTGAAAAACAGATCCTCAAGCAGCTTTTGCTCTTTAAGTTCCAGTTCGCGCCTCAACAGGTCCACGAGCTGTTGGGTGTTAAATTTCAACACCTCACTGACGGTCATTTCAACCGGTCGATTGTCTCTAATGACAATCAGGCGACTCGATATACTGGTCTCACATCCTGTAAAGGCGTAGAGGGCAGGCACTAGTTTTTCTGCATGAACTCCAGGGGGGGATTTGATTTCAATTTCTATTTGTTCAGCAGTGAAATCGTTGATGCTTCGCACCTTGAGCTTGCCCTTGCGGGTTGCATCTTCAATGGATGAAATCAAGGATTCCGTCGTGGTGGCTGGCGGAATTTCTGTAATGTGAAGAGTCGATTGATCCTTCACCTCAATCTTAGCTCGTATCTTGATGCTTCCCTTGCCGTCATCATACCCTGAGGCATCCATCAATCCACCGGCAGGAAAATCGGGAAGCACCTGAAACGGCTGTTTGCGGAGAATGGCAATCTGGGCTTCCAAAAGTTCACAAAAGTTATGGGGTAAAATCTTGGCGGACAACCCGACGGCAATCCCTTCCGCTCCCAGCATCAATAATAACGGCAATTTGCTGGGCAGGCAGACAGGTTCCTTGTTGCGGCCATCATAACTGGGAACAAACTCGGTCAACTCATTGTTGAACATCTGAGTCCGAGCCAACTCAGTCAACCGACATTCAATGTACCTGGAGGCCGCTGCCGGATCACCGGTAAACACATTCCCGAAATTCCCCTGCCCCTCGATCAAATAGCGTTTGTTGGTCAGAACCACCAAGGCATCGCCAATGGACGCATCCCCATGAGGATGGTACTGCATACTATGCCCAACGATGTTGGCCACTTTGATAAATTTACCATCGTCGTTTTGATGAAGAGACCAAAGGATGCGTCGCTGAACAGGTTTTAATCCGTCCACCAGGTTTGGAATGGCGCGATCACGTATGACGTAGGATGCGTATTCTAAGAAATTCTCATCCATTCGACGCTGGAGACGCGTTCCTTCTCCATGTTTGCCGTATTGAGAATTTTCTTCCTCAGGAACATCTGAAGGCGGAGAGTCGTTCGTGTCCTGCGCCGGTGTATCAGGTGTTTCCTGATCTCCATTTTCATCCAAAGGCAAATCCGAGTCCTGTGGTGGCACGCTTTTCTTCTTCTTGGGTGACATGATGGAAAAAGTTCAGTTTTTAATTAGTCCTCAACTGGAACAATCAAATTGTCCATGATGTAATCTTTGCGCTGAGGTGTATTACGCCCCATGTAGAATGATATGATATGATTTGCATCACTGTGTGACGCATACTCCACCTGACTCAATCGCATGTCATCCCCGATGAAATATTTAAATTCAGAAGGAGATATTTCTCCGAGCCCTTTGAATCGTGTAATTTCCACCCCACGGGCCAATTTCTGCACTGCTGCCTCTCGTTCCGCTTCAGAATAGCAATAGATGGTCTTTTTCTTGTTTCTGACTCTAAACAGAGGTGTCTCCAAAATGTAGAGATGTCCCTCGTAGATGAGTTGGTCGAAAAATCTGAAGAAATAGGTGATCATCAAGTTTCGAATATGCAATCCATCCACATCAGCATCTGTCGCCAACACGACTTTATCATAACGTAAATCGTCCAGAGAATTTTCAATTCCCAAACAACACATCAGGTTATACATCTCATCGTTTTTATAAACGACGTCACGTTTCAGATCCCATACGTTCAGAGGTTTTCCTTTCAATGTGAAGATTGCCTGATTGTTCACATCACGGCAACTGACGATAGAACCTGCTGCAGAAACCCCTTCCGTTATAAAAACCATGGTGCCCTCGCCTTTGCCCTTTTTCTTGTTGAGATGCTTTTTGCAATCTTTGAGCTGAGGAATACGCAAACTCACGGCCTTCGCACGTTCACGGGCCATTTTTTTGACCGCCATCAATTCTTTACGAAGTTTGCGGGTGTCTTCGACTTTGGCTACTAGCTTGTCGGCAACCTCCTTGTCCTTGTGCAATAAATGCAGCACCTCCTCGCGGACTTTGGAAACAATGTCTGATCGAATTTCGCTGTTACCCAGCTTGTTTTTTGTCTGGGATTCAAACAGAGGATCCTGAAGCCGGATGGCCACCGCACCTACCATGCATTCACGTACATCATCACCATCAAACTTCCCTTTGGCGTATTCATTGACGGCTTTGAGTAACCCTTCTCGGAAGGCACTTAAATGGGTCCCCCCATCTGAAGTATACTGCCCGTTGACAAAGGAGAAAAAGGTTTCTCCTGATCGCCCCGTGCTGTGGGTGAAACAAAATTCAAGTGTTTTGGAACTATAATAAAAAGGAGGGTATATGGCTTCGTCATCCACATCCTCTCGGATCAAGTCCAGCAATCCATGGCGTGAGTAGAAGGTTTCCCCATTGCAAATCAACTTAAGTCCTGAATTTAAATAACTGTAATGCTTTAAACGCCTCTCGATGAGTTCGGGCTTGAGCTGGAGTTTTTTAAAGATTCCTGAATCAGGGATGAATTCAACATAAGTACCGTTGGCCTCATCTTTGCATTTGCCTTTTTTCCGATTCTTCAAGTCACCCTTTGAAAAGGAAGCTTCTGCATAGGCCCCATCGCGATAGGAGCGCACCAGGAACGATTGCGAAAGCGCATTGACAGCTTTGGTTCCAACTCCATTCAATCCGACACTGAATTGAAAAACTTCGTCATTGTACTTCGCTCCGGTGTTGATGGTGGAAACGCAGTCCACCATCTTCCCTAAAGGAATCCCTCTCCCAAAATCACGGACACTGATTTTCTTGTCTTCGATTTCAATGATAACCTCCTTACCAAATCCCATGATGTATTCATCAATGGCATTGTCGATGACTTCCTTGAGCAATATGTATGCTCCGTCGTCATAATGAGAGCCATCTCCGATTCGGCCGATATACATGCCGGTGCGAAGCCGGATATGCTCTAACGAAGACAGTGTCTTGATCTTGCTTTCGTCGTAATTGTGTTTGGAATCACGTCCCATAAAATTATCGCTCTTGATTGTCAAAAACTTCCTCGAAGCGGGCATTACAAAGAACACTGTACCCAAGCCTGGAAAAGGCGTGTAAACACCTCGAGAAGTTACGTCAGAAAAGGTTACGACCTGAACGGAAACACGTTTAAACGCCTTCCCGCGCTCTGCTGACTTGGCACATCTTGATCACAAAAGCCAAAAGCGGAGCGCACAACCAATAACAAACATCTGGCTTTCTTCCACCCTTTTCGACAAATTTTTAGTCATGCAATCCATTTCTCTACATCTAAGCACACTTGGAGCCGAGTTGAGAAACAAATCTCTTGGTCTGCTGGTGTTCCTGGGCTTGACCCTGCTGGTTAACAACCTGTTTGCAGCCCCAAGGCGGGAAGTGGCACTTATTGCGGGTCCTATCACCGGTCATCCCAAAGACGCGCATGAATATGAAAAAGCGGTCACTCTCATCAAACACTGCCTCGAAACATCTGCCAATGCCCCGGATATGTTCATAACTGCCCACTATGATGGGTGGCCCAAAAACCCGAAGATATTGGAAAGTGCTGATGTCATCCTCCTTGTCTCTGACGGAAGCGATCATGATGAAACCATGCATCCCTTTTACCGGGATGACCGGTTCGAGATCTTGAAAAAACAGATGGACCGGGGATGCGGGATCATGCTGCTGCATTGGTCAACTTTTCATCCAGCTCGCTTTCATGACGACATCACCGAATGGATAGGTGGTTATTTTGATTACGAGACAGGTACAGGACCGCGTAAGTGGTTTTCAAAGATACAAACCTGGACGGACACGGTTCAGTTGGCCACTCCGAGTCATCCCATTCTCAATGGCGTCAGTCCCTTTGAGTTGAAAGACGAATATTATTACAACATTAAGTTCCGACAAGCGGACCCAAGACTTTCCCCCATTTTGAAAGTCCATCCTCCCAATGAGAGCGAAGCAGACACAGTAGCCTGGGCCGTCGAGCGAGTTAACGGTGCACGTGGGTTTGGTTTTACCGGAGGTCATTTTCATGACAGCTGGTGGATTCCTGACTTTCGCCGTTTGCTTCTAAATGCCATCACATGGACTTCAGGCCTCAAAGTTCCGGAACAGGGCATCGACAGTGAACTATCTACGCGCTTCAAGACGATGATTTTGACCGGAAACAATCATCCAGCGCACGATTGGAAAAAGACCAGTTCATCTTTGATCCACGCTCTTGAGCTTGATCCAAGAAATCTCGTTCATGTCACAGAATCACCCGAAGAATGGCTGATAGAGAACGATCCATCCGAATACGATCTACTGGTGATGAATTATTGTAACTGGAAAAGTGCCGGTTGGAACTTAGAGGCCCGGAATCGATTAAATTCTTTTGTTAGAATGGGAGGCGGACTGGCAGTTATCCATTTTGGAAATGGAGCTTTTCACCATTCCCTGCCAGACGCAGAGAACTCGGACTGGCCTGAATATCGTGATTTAGTCAGAAGAGTGTGGGATCACAATGCAGGAAGCAGGCATGATCCATACGGAGATTTCGAAGTCTTCATTTCAGACGTAAATCACCCTATCACTCGTGGATTGGTTAATTTTTCAACGAAGGACGAACTGTATTTCAACCAGGCTGGGGACGCTCCCATTCAGGCATTGGCCTACGCGGTTTCAAAAATCACACAAAAACCTGAACCTTTAGCGTGGGTTTACTCAGTTGGTAAAGGTCGTGTCTTTCAAACCGTCCTGGGGCATTCTGATGAATCCATCCAAAAGGCCGCCAACCTCATCCAACGAGGATCCACTTGGGCTGCACGCCGAAGACAACTGACCTTTGATCCACCCAAGTCCATTGCCAAGAACGCGATATTTCGCAACGGCAGCCAATGGAAGCCATAATACAAGAGGGGTCAGTCCCAACTATTGATACAAAAGTATCAATAGTTGGGACTGACCCCTAGCGGGATGGCATCTGTAAGATTGGAGCTGGGAATTTGGTAAGTATGGATTCTGGGGGGGGATTCGCATTGGGTATGCGTTGTCTCCACAGGTTGATGATCTCATGAATGTAAGACAGGTCCACCCCTTCACAGGTTGCCCCATAGGGACGCAGATATCCCTGACAGATGTCTAGAAGTGCCAAGGCAGGTCGATGACGCTTCTTCTCGATGTGGACAAAAATTCCAGCAAGTTGGATCAAGGATTTGTAAAAGTTGTCCAAAGACTTTCCCCTGCACTCCAGCCATAGATCTTCAAGAACATCGTGCGCTTCATAGAATCTCCCTTCATTGAACGTTCGAAAATATCCCCAATACCTTGGGTCCCATTCACCACAATCGGTGAAAGTTTCTGCAAACAAACGCATGCGCTCCTTTTTGGTGCTCATTGCACCCATATTTAGCTCAAATCCATTGAAATGCAACTCAATCACCAGCACATCTCTTGACAAGCAGACCGAGGTCTCTCAATCTGCATCCATGTCTAAAACACCTTTAGGCAGAGGTCTCGGAGCACTCTTAGGAGGCTCCCAGCCATCCTCCGCAAAACCCCAGTCGGCCAAAGCAACTGAGGAACCCATTTCCTATCCTCCATTAAAACCGGAGGATGCGGTTCAGGGCAGCAATTTGTCACCCAGTCATTTGCCCATTGACGACATCAGACCCTGCCCTTTTCAGCCGCGACGGACTTTTGAGGAAACGCCGTTGGAAGAACTGGCAGATTCGATTCGTGAGCAGGGACTTATTCAGCCGCTGGTGGTGCGAAGAAAATCGGATCATTGGGAACTCATTGCAGGAGAACGGCGCTGGCGGGCTTCGCAAAAGGCTGGATTGAAGGAAGTGCCGATCATCATTCGCGATGCGGATGACCGGGAAGTGTTGGAACTGGCTCTCATTGAGAACCTCCAGCGTGAAAACCTGAATCCTATTGAAGAGGCTCTCGGGTATCGTCAACTCATCCAGCAATTTCAGCTCAAACAAGAGGAGGCAGCGATTAAGGTCGGCAAAAGTCGAGCTGCCGTTGCCAATGCATTAAGACTCCTGAAACTTCCTGATGAAATTCAAAATGACCTGAGGGACGGCAAACTTAGTGTGGGGCATGCAAAAGTCCTACTCGGATTGGGCACGGACGAAGAAAAGACTCAAATTGGTCGAAGAATCATCAAAGATGGCCTCAGCGTTCGGCAGACGGAGTCCATGATCAGTGACCTGCATCAAAAACAAAAGGATAAACAACTCAATGTGACCCACCCGGTCACACGAAATAACGAAAAAGACGTTCATGTGGCGCACATGGAGCAACGTCTGGTTGAAAAATTTAACACCAAAGTCAGATTGAAATACCAGGAAGGCAAAGGGGCATTGGAGATTCGCTTTTTCTCGGACGAGGAACTCGAAAGCATTCTGACCAACCTGGGTGTTTCCGCTGATTAAATATTGATGAATACCCAAAAAGAAATCCGCTTGAGTGTCGCAGCCAAATTGCGCGAAAAGAAAGACGAGGTACAAGATGCAACCGCCTTTGTAGGATTGGACGGTTTTGTGGATGAAATTATCCACGTGGTCGACAAACGACTGGATGTGGCACGCTTTGAACGCATTCCAACCATTCAGGGATTTTCAGACCGCATTGAAGAAGCAGCGGGTCGCAGCACTAATCTTGAGTTGGTCACACAACGCATCAAACTGGGTGGCAACGGTCCCATCATGGCCAATGCCCTGGCCAAGGCTGGCATTCAAGTGACCTATCTGGGGGCCCTCGGATATCCGGATCCTCATCCCGTTTTCAAACCCTTGCTGGACAAAGCTGCGAAAGTCTTCTCAATTGCAAATCCGGGCCACACAGATGCCTATGAATTTCAGGACGGCAAGCTACTCATGGGTAAACTGACTCCTTTGAATGACATGCGTTGGAACAATATTGTCGAGCGCATGGGGAAGGATGAATTTACCAGGAATTTGAATCAGTCCAGCCTCGTCGCATTCGTCAACTGGACCATGATGCCCTACATGAGTGAAATCTGGCGTATGGTTCAAAGTGAAGTCCTCAGCAATCAACCAAAACCCGAACCTTCAGAACGCAAAACTCTTTTCTTTGATTTGTGCGATCCCCAAAAACGCCCCAATGAAGATATTCTGGAGGCACTCAACTTGATCGCGGGTTTCCAGCCTTTTTTCTCGGTGACGCTGGGACTCAATGAAAAGGAAGCGCACGAGATTGGCGAAGTTTTAGGCCTGAAAGCAGAGAGTGATTCCAAAGAAGGACTAATGGACCTGGTGGCGCAGCTTCACCAACACATCAAAGCCGACACTTTGGTGGTTCATCCCGTCAGATATGCCGTCGCATCCCACCGCTCCGAGGTTGTCGTGATGGACGGCCCTTTCATACCAAACCCAGTGATAACCACCGGTGCGGGCGATCACTTCAATGCAGGGTTCTGTGTCGGTCGATTGCTGAATTTAACCCATCAGGAATCACTAGCTACGGGTGTTACAACAAGCGGATTTTATGTTCGTTCAGGTAAAAGTCCTACAGTCAGCGATCTTGCTGATATGCTTGAAAACTGGCCGGAGTGATTCAAATAAGCATCCGCAAACCAGGGCGCACTGATTCCGCAAAAATTGGAAACTACTCGGGTTTCTTTACCTCGATCCCGTAAAGCCGAATGTCATCCCAATTGCCGGTATCGTCAAAGGATCCCAATCCAACCTTTCCCCATGAAAAGGTTTTGTCCTCGGCCTCCATGATGGGTTCATCCATATTGTCCCAGTAAACTTCAATCAATCCACTCGCAACACGACGCTTGATCTTAACGGTATGCCATTCTGAATCCCATGGCGTGCCAGGAGTCGTACGTGAGGATATTTTTATTCGAGGTGCATCATTCACAATGAAAACCTGGTTGGCATGGTCGTCTGTTTTCTGACCAAGATGGACGTAGTAAAAATGTTCGGGATCTTGCCAACCAAAGAACAAGCACATGCTCCTGTGACCATAATCTCTTTGAGTGGTGATCACTCGTGCGAATAAATCAAAATCACCCACCAGGATATCGTCCATGAGCGAATAATTGAATGGGCTTCGATGGGTAGGTTTGTATTTGCTTTGTCGATGCAGACTGTAAACTTGACTGCCGTCCTGCTCAATAACTCGCCAGGCATGGGTGTCGGTGGGTGTCCATCCTTTCGCGCCAGACTCGAACGTTTCTTTTTTAACCAAGGGTAAATCAGTGGCGTCTTCCACTTCTTTGGCTCTGGCCGCCCGGACAGGCAAGGTTGCCAGCCTGCTTTTGCCGTTGATCTCATCCATGGTAAAATCCCGACGATCGATCATCCCTTCTCCTGCACGATGTACTTCCAGAACCACGGAGGGAGTTTCGCTGCGAGTATCAATATCAAACACACAATAAAGTTTCCCCTCTCCATGATTCAGGAACATCTCCGGTAGATTTCGAGTGGGAAAGTTGGTAGACCCAATGGGCCCGGAAGTTATCTCGATAATCCGTTGATTGATCTGGTATCCCCCCGTGAAGTGTCGATCTCCTGAGAGGAGTATCACACCTTCAATATTTTCCTGATCAATCCAATCAAAGAATCCCAGTTGTTCCCGTTTGAAACTTGTCCAGGAATCTTTGTGACCGTTCTTCTGCCATTCACTTCCAGAAGCGATGAATTTAAATTTTGCTTTGGATTGTTTCAGGCCTTGTTTCAACCATTGCCATTGCCGTTCACCGAGCATTGTCTTTGATCCATCATCTTTGGCTGAATTTGGCGACCGATAATAGCGATCATCCAACATGAAGAATTCGATGTCTCCATAAGAAAACCGGTAGTAAGTCCCCGGGTGATCAACCTCACCGTAAGAGGGATTGGCCCACATGGACTTGAAAGTTTCCAGGGAGACACTCCTTCCTTCGGCGGTACTGTCACTGTCATTTGGGCCGTAGTCATGATCATCCCAAATCCCATAAACAGCGGTTCGTTTCGTCAAATCCCGAAATCCAGCCACGCTGCGATGATCATAGTAAGCTGCTCGCTGAACTTCAGGAACCGTGGAGTCTGCGTAATGATTATCGCCCAGCATCAGGAGCATCTGAATGGAGGGATCAGCGGCCATTTGCCCCCAAGCAGCTGCCGCCAGTTTCCCTTCGTGTCCCACACAGGATCCAAAGGCAAAACGCAAATGGGTTGCATCTCCTTTTTCAGGGGAAGTTACAAAAGAAGGATAAGGAGCAGCCAAACAGGAAATCCCATCCAATAGGACGTCATAATAATAACGAGTTTCCGGTTGCAACTGATTTACCTGGATGTGCCCATTGTAGTCAGTTCGATCTGTCAGCATTGGCCCATCCACCAATCGACTGTTTTCCAGACTTGGATGTTCCGAAAATACAACGCTGATCCGGGAAGAATCCGAAGCCTTAACCCAAATGCGTACTTCATCACTTCCCACATACCCCAACATGGGACCAAGTTCGAGAGTGGGATTTGCCCATATTCCCTGGGTGAAGCACAATGCTCCCAGGATAAAGTTTTTAAATTTTGAAACCGAGTAAATGCGCATGGTTTAAAGCTACCAAAGAACCACTCACTCGGCGAGCCCGGTTTGTCATTTGTATTGAGCATTGAAGTATCACGGAACGAAGATTACTTTCCCGCTGTGCATCCTATTGCCTTTCATATCGGAAACGTCGCCATTCACTGGTATGGCATTCTGGTGGCCATTGGGTTTCTAGCGGGTTTCTGGACAGCAAGTCGACGAGCCACGCTCGATGGCCTTAGTTCAGAATCTGTGGCAGACATTGGTCCCTGGTTGATTGTCGGAGGATTGGTGGGTGCTCGACTCCTCTATGTCATCACCTACTGGCAGGAGGATTTCTCGGGCCAACCGTTGACCAATGTGTTCAAGATTCGTGAAGGTGGATTGGTGTTTTATGGAGGATTTATTGGAGCAGCATTGTGTGGCATCTTTTACGTCAAGAAAAACAGGATCCCAACCTGGAAGATGGCTGACGCACTGGCTCCCAGCATTGCCTTGGGGCATGCTTTCGGAAGATTGGGTTGCCTCATGACCGGATGCTGTTACGGCAAAGAATGTTCATTGCCCTGGAGCATTAGATTTCCACGAGACCATGTCACCCATCCCCATCCCGTTCATCCGACTCAAATCTATGAATCTGTTTTTAATTTCGCTTTATTTGCAGCATTAGCCTGGTTTTACAGGAGAAAGAAATTCGATGGCCAGGTTTTCGCTCTTTATTTGATGGCATACGCCCTCTTACGTGCAGTCAACGAAGTTTTCCGAGGCGATTACGAACCCTCCAAACACTGGGGAATTCTCACTCCCGGTCAATTGACCGGAATTCTGATCATGACCGCAGGAATAGGCTTATGGTGTTTTTGTCAAAAACAGGCGCGTCAGGAAAAACAAACAACCTGAGAAGACCATCACCCTCATCCATGGCGTTGATAAAGAATGACTGACCCCCTTAAGGAAAAGGAAGCATTCGCAAGTGAACTCAAAGTTGAATCAACCGAACTGGGCACAAGACTCGACGTTTGGTTGCATGAACGATTCCCAGACCTATCGAGGGGCACATTGCGGAGGTGGATTAAAGAAGGGCATGTTCAAGTCGATGGAAAAACGACCAAACCCACTCACAAACCTAAATCAGGTGAGACTATCTCCGTCGTCCCCCCTGCTCCGCGGCCCATGGAACTGATCCCAAAAGATCGACCATTGGACATCCTTTATGAAGACACCGATTTACTCGTCATTAATAAACCACCCGGACTGGTGGTTCACCCTGCTGCAGGACATGAAGAAGATACCCTGGTTCATGCGCTTTTGCACCATTGCAGAGGTGAGTTGAGTGGTATTGGCGGAGTAGCGAGACCGGGAATTGTGCATCGATTGGATCAAGACACCAGTGGATGCATGGTAGTGGCAAAGAACGATCAAACACACCAGGGACTTGCCCGGCAATTCGCCAATAGAAACACCTCCAAAACCTACCTGGCTATTCACTGTGGGGTACTGAAGCCGGTGTCAGGAACGATCAATGCACCTATCGCAAGACATCCTGTTCATCGTAAAGAGATGGCGGTTGTCGATCACGGAAGACCTGCCAAAACTGATTATCGGGTCGTTCAAAATTTCGGCGATATCGCTTCGTTTACTGAGATAAAAATTCACACGGGGCGAACCCATCAGATCAGAGTACATTTCAAACACCTCGGTTACCCTGTGTTTGGAGATGTGATCTATGGAAAGCGAAGTACCATCAGACTTGGAAATTCAATAGATCTGGAGCCACAACGCCAAATGTTGCATGCCTGGAAATTGACATTTCAACACCCTGTAAAAAATAAACCTTGCACGTATAGCGCCCCATTACCCGAGGATTTCAAATCAGTATTAAACCGGCTGGCATCCGCAACCGGAGAGACTCTTCAAGAGATCTAAAGCATACCAAGGCCATTGCCCCAAGACCATTCCTGATGGCTAGAATCTTGTTAAGTTTTTCAACACACGGTAAAGTTTGGTCATGATCAAGCCTAAAGCCATGACCACCCTCATGATCACATGCTGGTTGTGTATCCAGACGTGCATTCATGGAGCCCAGAAATTGAACCTCAGTCCAGAGTCCAATGTTGTTCTGCTTGGAAACGGCCTGGCCTCCAGAATGATGCTGCACGGTTTCTTTGAAACCGAATTGTATCGACGACACGCACAACATCGTCTGGTGATCAGGAATATGGCTGACGAAGGAAACACCCCTGGGTTCCGTCCCCACTCAGGTCGCCCCTCCCCGTGGGCATTTCCCGGGGCAGAGAAATATTATCCTCCTCTTTCCGACGCCAAGGATCGCTGGGGTTCGGGACATACGGGTCACGGTACCTATGACTCGCCCGATGCCTGGTTAACCCGTTTGAAAGCAGATACCATCATTGCTTTCTTCGGATACAATGAATCCTTCAACGGGCAGGATGGATTGGAGACCTTCAAGGAAGAACTCCGCGACTTTGTACGCCACACAAGAACTCAAAGTTACAACGGAACCGCACCTCCTCAGCTTGCCCTGGTTTCTCCGATTGCATTTGAAGATCTGTCAAACACGGTTGGCACCCCGAATGGACAGGTAGAGAATGCCAATTTGGCTCTCTACACCGCTGCCATGGAAGATGTGGCACTGGAGATGAATGTACTTTTTGTGAACGCATTCGCCGCCAGCCAGAAATGGTATGATGCCTCCGAGCAACCATTAACATCGGACGGATTTCAACTGACAGGTGCAGGATATTCCATTTTGGCCCCCTTTCTTGCAGACGCTCTACTGGCCCCTTATGAGGCATCAAGCGTGGACGAAGCCTCTCTCCATGCGGCCGTCCAGGAAAAAAACTGGATCTGGAATAAACTCTATAAAATCCCAAACGGTGTTCATGTCTATGGCCGTAGACACAAGCCGTTCGGTCCAGACAACTACCCGCATGAACTCAAAAAATTGGAGGAGATGACTTCCAATCGGGACCAGGCCATCTGGGCAGTACTTTCAGGAGAAAGTTTTGATCTGGAGGAGGCTGATTCAAAAACCCACACGTTACCGATCATAGAAAGTAATTATCGTCCAAGCCGAAAAAACGGATCCATTGAATATAAATACGGAGAGGAAGCCATTGAAACCATGACTTTGCCTGAAGGGTATCGCATTGAAATGTTTGCTTGTGAACAAACTTTCCCCAATTTGGCAAATCCGGTTCAAATGTCATTTGATAACAAGGGTCGCCTGTGGGTTTCGACCATGCCTAGTTATCCCCATTACCAACCGGGAGATTCAAAACCAAATGACAAACTGATCATTCTTGAAGACGTCAACCGGGACGGCAAGGCTGACAAAGAAATCATCTTTGCTGATGGGCTACATCTACCAACAGGATTCGAATTCGCTCCTGAAGGCGTCTATGTCGCGCAAGGCAACCATTTGATTCTATTGAAAGACATGGATGGAGACGATCAGGCCGATTTCAAGGAGACCATACTCAGCGGATTTGATGATCATGACACTCATCACGTGATCAGCGCGTTTTGTGCGGATCCGGTTGGGGCAATTTACATGGGGGAAGGTACTTTTCTCCACAGCAATGTCGAAACACCTTACGGCCCTGTGCGTAGTTCAAATGGTGGATTCTTCCGATTTGATCCAAACCGAAAGCACCTGGAACGAACAGCGCGATTATCCATCCCGAATCCCTGGGGAACGGCCTTTGATGATTGGGGGCAAATCTTTTTTACCGATACATCCGACCCAAATGTAAGGTGGATGACGCCCGGCACTGTCTCGGTTCCATACGGATCCTTTGCACCAAACCCTATCAACCTGATCGAAAATGCACATCGTGTTCGTCCAACATCCGGTCTCGAATTTGTTTCCAGCCGTCATTTTCCAGACGAAGTCCAGGGTGACTTGCTGATTCACAACACCATTGGCTTCCTTGGAACCAAACAGCATTCCATGAAAGATGAAGGCACTGGATTCGAAAGCCGATTCAGACAAGATCTACTGAAAAGTAATGATGGTAACTTTCGCCCGGTTGACATGGAATTCGCACCTGACGGATCTCTTTACTTGGTCGATTGGCATAATGTTCTGGTTGGTCACATGCAACATAGTGCCAGAGATCCACTGCGCGATCATGTTCATGGGCGAATTTACCGCATCACATATCCGTCACGTCCACTTGTCAAACCCGCAAAAATTGCCGACGCAACCATTCCGCAACTTTTGGAGAATCTGAAACTACCTGAATACAGGACCCGTTATCGTACTCGCCGTGAGTTGAGGGGACGCGAACCCGAAAAAGTGATGACTGCTCTGAATGCTTGGATTCAAAAATTAAATGCGAATCTTTCCAATTATGAACAACTATTGACAGAAGCCATGTGGGTCGAATGGGGACTTGATCGAATCGATCCTGATCTTGTGAACCGCTTGCTCAAAGCAAACGATTTCAGAGCAAGATCGGCCGCCGTTCGAGCAATCAGATACAACCAACATCGCATTCCAGATGCAGGGAAACTGCTCAAAAATGCTGCCCGTGATCCACACGGAAGAGTCAGGCTGGAAGCGATTGTCGCGGCTTCATGGTTAAAACCCAGCGAAGGATTACCCATCGTTCAAAAAGCTGGAAATCAACCGATGGATCCCTGGATCAAACCTGTTTATGAAACGGCTCTAAAGCATCTCAAGGGTGAAGCCATTCAACTCGAAGAGTGGAAAGCACCTGAAACAACACTGACCGGACTTGCAAAGGAATTATTTTTGAAAGGGGCCGAAGTTTACCGACGCGAGGGCCACTGCATCACCTGCCACCAAGAAAACGGACAAGGCTTGCCTGCAGCACAATTCCCACCCTTGGCAGAGTCAGAATGGGTAACAGGTGATTCTGACCGTCTGATCAAACTGACCCTCCATGGCCTGCTTGGCCCCATCGAAGTCAAAGGCGTAGCCTACCAGGGACTGGTTCCAATGACCCCATTCAAGGGCCTGTCTAATGAAGAACTGGCTGCAGTCCTGACCTATGTTCGAAATTCATTTGGAAACAAGGGTTCGCTCATCTCTGCAGAACAAGTTGAAACCGTTCGAAGTGCAACCAAGGATCAAAAGGGGTTTTTACGACCTCAGGATTTGTAGAAGTAACCTTTTCAAAAGATCTCCCAAATTGACCGAAATATGATGAAGCTATTCCTGACCATATGCCTTTTACATGGATTGATGATCAGTTCTGTTGAAGGCAAAATGAGTTGCACTCAAGACAAGGATCACATCGTCATCACCAACAATGGTCATCACGTTTTGACTTATCATAAAACGGCCAGGGCACCTCAGGGAGTGGATCCAAAATATGCCCGAAGTGGATTCATCCACCCTATTTCAACTCCCACAGGAAGGATTCTTACCGATGATTATCCAGTGCCTCATCACAGTCACCAGCATGGTTTGTTTTTTGCATGGAGAAAGGCAACCTTTGAAGGGGAAGAATTAAATTTTTGGGAACCAGGCAATGCCTCGATTCGACATGAAAAAGTATTGAACATATTCAACGGTGAAAACACAGCAGGATTTGAGGTGGAACTTTCTCACCGAACCGAAACTAAACCCATTCTTCGTGAAATTTGGACCGTGATGGTGGATGGGAGAACCGGATTCATCGATATGAAATCAGCGCAATCCTGTGTGACCCGATCCCCGATCACTTTGGAAAAATTTCATTATGGCGGAATGGCGATTCGTGGTTCACGCCAATGGTTCGAAGATGCCCATACCACAGCGGGAAAAGGCGCCACCAAAGACGAATTTATCGAGGCTTGCAAAATGCTCACCAATGAAGGCCTGACTCAGGCCAATGGAAATCACAGCCGCCCTACCTGGGTCTCAATGGCAGGCCGAATTGACTCAGCTCCCGTTTCCATAACACTCATTCCGCATCCCACCAATTTTCGATATCCTCAGCACGTTCGACTTCATCCCAAAATGCCCTATTTTTGTTTTATTCCAACAGTTGAGAAATCCTTTCAAATAAAACCCGGCCAAACCTGGACTTCACGGTATCGGATCATTGTTAAAGATGAAGAACCAAAACCTGAAATCTTAAATGCAATTCAATCTGCTTTCGCGGCAGAAGAATAAATTTTGTGCCCGAGATCGCACAGTTGTTTTAAAGCTGCAAACCTTGAATGTTCGAATATGCCTCGAGCGATCCCAAACTATCAAAATGATCCATCCAAAGGGTGGACCTACAGCTTGATTCTTGCGGTCGGATACCTGTTTGCTTTTAGTTCAATGACTATGGCTCCCGCTTTGAGCATGCAGATAGGTTGCACCTTTGGGGTCATTTTATCTGCCTTGATGTTGCAAGCGTGGATTAAGGATTATTTCCAAAATTCATGGGATGCACTCTGGCATGGGGCGGTGGTTATAGACGTCTTTCTGGAGGCCATTTTTATACCTGATCACGATCACTGGGGGTTCTTGCTTTGCTGGTTGGCATTTGGAGGGGTGGTTGGAGCCTACAGGTATCATCAGCAAAAATGGAACCCCAATATAAAAAGAACGGCGGATTCTTTAGGGAATCCGCCATGTTGAAGAGGTCTGATTAGAATCAAAAATGATTAAGTAATCGACGGCACCTCGAAGGGCTTGCGATATACTCGTGTCAACATTTCATTCGCACGTTCATTCCCAAGAAACGCAGTTCGCGTCGCATCCATCTTAAGGTTTTTCCCGAGACTGACAGGGGTCAGATTGAGATCCACGTTGTTGACCTGAATATGCTCCAGCATCCGTCCAATAGATTCGGCTGCGAGAGCATCGCCTTTAATTTGCTCCAGCACTGCACCGGGAGAAGCATTCTCTCCAAGGTAATATGAGATATTTCCTGTGTGACACAATGCACTTGAAACGTGACCTTCCCAGATATCTGCATTTAGATCACGGCGTTTGCGACTTCGCACAGCCTTGATGCAGTTTGCAAAGTGATCACCACCACCGGAGAATTTGCGGATTTCCTTTCCGTTGTGTTCATACGCTGTCGCTGTGCTGTAGGAAGGAATAACCATGTAACCATTCTCACAATCAACTACCACCCCGACATCGACTCCACGATATTTGGATCGTTCGTTGTTTTGGGCATAAGAGCCGAGTCCACGTACCTCAAAAATTAAAGGCGCTTTCTCGTAATTATGAAAAACAATTTGTGTATTCGCGGTGTCTCCATCGTCGATGTAACCCAACCTGCCCCCAATGCTAAAAACTTCGGGAGATAATTGGTCTTCACCCAGAATCCAGCGTGCGATATCCATTTGATGAATCCCCTGATTACCTAGATCTCCGTTACCGGTGTCGCGCACCCAATGCCAGTCATAATGCAATCGATCCCGCATCAAAGGCTTGAGCGGAGCCGGACCTGTCCATAAATCAAAGTCAATGTGCGAAGGTACGGGTTGAGGTCCGTCAACTTTGCCGATGGATTTGCGTCGTTTGTAACAAAGCCCACGGGCGACGCGAACTTTTCCAAGATTGCCATCACGAATAAACTTAACAGCCTCCTGCATGCCAGGGTTGGAACGACATTGAGTTCCTGTCTGAACTATCTTGTCATATTTACGAGCGGCATTGACGATCTGCTGACCTTCCCAAACATTGTGTGAAACCGGTTTTTCGACATAGACATCCTTTCCTGCCAGGATAGCTTCGACACTGATCAGGGAATGGGTGTGGTTAGGGGTTGCAATAGAAATAAGGTCAATATCCTTGTCCTCAAGCAAACGTCGATAATCCGAATAAGTTTTGAGTTTTTGGCCTGGTTGACTGTATTTCTCGGCTCCTTTTTCGAGCACATCCAAATCAACATCACACAAGGCGGCCAGTCTCACCCCTGGCTGTTGACTGAATCCATCAATGTGGCTTTTACCTCGCCCCCGGAATCCCACTACTCCCACCCGGATCTCTTCATTGGCTCCCAGGACTCGGTTAAAAGGATCGATCATGGCAAAAGTGGTAGCAGCGGCGGCTCCTGTTTTGACGAAATTTCTACGGCTGATTGTTTTTTTCATTCTGTTTTTTGAAGTATAAAAATTTTCTGATGTGAAAGCGTTGTTTTATTCTTTGGAGAAAAGCTCGTAACGATGCCCGACCTGCCCTGTTTTGGTGTCGCCTCGGTGAAAGTAAAAACGATAATTCCATTTCAGGGACTTACCTTTTTTAATGATCAAGTCTCCGGTTCCAGGATCTTTTCTTTCAAAATTGTGAACTCCAAAAGGATTGGCAGCAAACAAGCCATAATCCCGCACATGCCACCAGGTCGGATGCCTAGGATTTCCAGGGTGATCGAAGATGGCCACTCCAACCGTTTTACCTTGCACCGGACCATAATAGTCCACCCACTTGGCACGTTTCCCCCAGGTGTCACCATCTTTGACACCTTCACTGTTCTCGATGTGCCCCTGAGCCACTTTCCCCTTGAGTCGCATGGTTGGAGCAAGCCTCAGAGCCATGCTTCCTTCCTTGGTATCTCCCATCACAATTTCTCCATGTGAGGCCTTTACCTCAACATCGAAATCCACAATACGCTCGGAACTGGGACGATTATAAATGGTCATGGTCCGCACATCAGAACCAACAATGGTTCCATCTTTAGCTACCAGATGATTCAAGGTTTTAATCACTCCCATCTTTCGTCCTGAAGTGATTCGTAAAAACGCGACATGTTGAGTTGTTCCGGCCTTGTCACTTTCAGACCAAAAATCATGCCCGTTAATATCACCATGGGCATACCAAAAGGAACGATGATGAGGATGATCATGCGCCTCACCTTCTCCATCTGCCATTGGCCAATTGCGTGTCATGGGATGCCCGTCCGGTCCCATGACAGGATAGAAAAAGGGACGGGACACATCTTGGTAATGATACTCGGTAAAAAATTCTCCATTGATTTCCACCCGAAGTTTGCCATCCACTGGAGAGATCAAGACTCCTTGATAAGCGTTGTCACCAGACAAGACATTTGAGGGCAAAGCGAGTAATGAGGCCGTAAAAAGACTAACAGCTGAAAAAAATCGAATTAAGTTTAAACGGGAATCCATCCAGAAATAATGAGAAATATCTCCCAATTTGCAATAAAAAGGTAACCTGAAAGCAAGGCCCAAATGAAAGCTAAAGAATGGCAAAGGATCGTCATTTGAACAAAATTGGTAAGCCTGTACACAAGAAATGTAGATCCATCAACGACTTGGATCCGATATATTCCTGGAGGAACACAAAAAGAATTTAACAATGAAAGCTTACTGCAACATTCCAGCCGTGTTGGTAACGGTCGTTATGATGACCCAAATCTCAATAGAAACACTGAGCGCCGAAAAAAAGACTGTCGACCCCAGAAAATTGATGCCTATGTACAGGCGTCATTGCTCCCTGTGTCATGGTAGCGACGGCAAGGGAGAAACCCCGGGAGGTGAGAAATCGGGTGTAAAAGATTATTCCGACCCTGCAGTAGCCAAAAAACTGAAAGAAAAAGAGAAGATGATGACGAGTGTCCTTAAGGGTTTGAAGGACAAGGAAGGTAAAATGCTTATGGCTCCTTTTGAACGCAAATTAAAGCCATTTGAGGCTGAAGCACTGATTAAATATATGGAGAAATTTTCGGCTCCCAAAAAGAAATAAATCAGTGCTACTGGAAAAAACCGGGCCTCAATAAGGTTAGTCAGATAATTTTGAGGGGGTGACTAATTTTTTGCGACGTGAAAAATGAGCCAATAACCTACAGACATCAATGTGATGTCCACAATAATGTGTGACACCCAAGCTCCGACGATAGAGCGGTGACGGACCATCAACCAGGACCATATAGCCCCTCCAATTCCAACCGAAAACCCAAACACCCAACCGATCGCCCCGTCAAAGAATTGTGTGGTAACGACGACGTGATGAGATGCGAATCCCAGTGCCCCAACAATATACGCAGACCGCTTGGATTGCCAAAACCTGTGTAGATTTCCAAAAGCAAACCAGCGCCAATAGTATTCCTCCAACAAACTGTGGAGCAGGGAAAGTAACAGTCCAAACAATACAAAGTGCTCGATAATTCCCATTTGCTCAGCCTTCAAACGGACCACACCTGCCTGTTCCGCAACAGCATTTCCGACGGGAGAGAAAAGCACGAGAACGATCAAGAGGGACATCAGCAACCCCAACCCTGCTCCCTCCAAAAAGGATTTCCATGAAAACTTGAAGAGCGCTTTAAACTCTTCCAGATTTTCCTTGAGGATGAAAGTGGTTGCGAGGAAAGGCCATACAAGAGTAAAGGCCTTGATTGATCCGTATACCGGTTGAACCCAACTCGATTCAGCGAACCAAACAAAATAAAAGAGAGCACCAATACACGGCACCACCAAAGCTGGATAGACGCCAAAGCAAAGGAATCGATGTTTCAATGAAGAGTCAGTTTTCAAATCGAGCAACCAATTTTACTTCTTTCCATTGAAGATACTCAATTCAGTAAATTTCGTTTCATTTAAGTCCAAATATCCTCATTTCATTCAGGTCAGGAAAAAAAATCCAGCTCGGATCGAATCGACAGGGCGTTGATTCGTGATATTTTTTTTATTTTCTCTATTGACCATTTCAAGAAACAGTGCTCTTTTAAACGCATAACTTTTAGGATTTCCGAGCCGGTAAGTCTCATTTGCTTACTTGCTCAATAAGCTTTTTGGTGGAAGCGGGAAACCGTGGAAATCAAAATCCTGCATTGTCCTACTTATTATTAACACTGGTTCTGGAAATTCCCCGGGCCCTTAGCCATCCTCTGGCGATAGGGCCCGGTTTTGATTTTTAAGGGTCCATTTTTCAAGAGACTGGACATGTTCTGTTTGGTCTTGCCGCACAGCAGCCTCTTGCCCACAATTCCTCCAATGATTTTACCCATCGTAAAATACGGACACCCAGCATTGCGACAAAAAGGAACGCCTATTGAGAATTTCGATGAGGCATTGGAGAAATTCGTCGATAACATGCTGGATACCATGTATGACGCTGACGGTGTGGGACTCGCGGCTCAGCAGGTAGGAAAGGCCTTGCAAGTCACCGTCATCGATGTGTCGCATGCCGAGGACCGCCCTTCGACCATGGCAGTGGACGGTAAAGAGGTAAATATTCAGGACCATATGCCTCTGGTCCTGATCAACCCGAAAGTCGAGCCTCTGAATGAGATGATCAAGGGCCCGGAAGGATGTCTCAGTTTTCCCGAGGTTTATGCGGATATTGAACGCCCGGAATCAGTGCAAGTGAAAGCCCAGGACCACAAGGGCACGCCCTACGAATTTTCTTGTGGAGGATTACTGGCCAAGGCCGTGCAACATGAGGTCGATCACCTGAAAGGTATCTTGTTCATTGATCGTATGGAACGAAAAGACAAAGACAAGTGGAGAGGAATTCTGGAGGCAATGCGGACTGAAACTCAAAAGCAAATAAGCTCGCAAGCATAACGAACCATCCAGGCTCAGGTGTATTGCTTTCTGAGATGAGAAGGCAGGATGTTTAGCTCGTTTCGATATTTTGCGACGGTCCTGCGTGCAATTTTGATCTCCTTCTCCAACAGGTTTTTAACAATTTGATCATCCGAAAGTGGTTTGGACGGATCCTCAGACCGAACCATGTCCTGAATGATATCCTTAACCGTGGCATTTGAAATATCTGTCCCTGAACTGGTTTGAATTCCGGAGGTGAAGAAAAACTTCATCTCGAAAATTCCCTGTGGGCACTGCAGGTATTTTCCTGAAACGGCGCGACTGACCGTTGTCTCGTGAACTCCAACCTGCTCAGCCACCTGCATCATGGTCATTGGCTTTAAATGAGCAATCCCATTATCAAAGAACTCCCGCTGACGCCGAACGATTTCCTTGGCAATATTGGTGATTGTCTGCTGCCTTTGGTCTATGCTCTTAATCAGGAATTTACCCGACCGGATCTTTTCTCGTATGTACTCTTTCAGATCAGCTGCACTTCCAGCCTGGGATAAAAGATCCTTGTAAGTGTTACTGATTCGAATCCTTGGAATATGGTCATTGTTGGTACTGACTACATATTCGTCTCCGTTTTTGGTTACAAAGACTTCAGGAGCCACATAAGTTTCTCCATCGTTACGATATGCATTGCCAGGTCGTGGGTCCAACCGACTGATTCTTTCTGCAGCCTGGACCACATGCTCAAGAGAAACCCCCAGATCACGGGCGATTTCAGGAAATTTTCTTTTACCAAGCAATTTGAAGCACCGGTCGAGAATACGATATTCCAGACTTGTTTCGCGCTCAGCGCGCTCAAGCTGCAACATTAAGCACTCACGCAAGTCCTTTGCGGCAACACCAGCGGGTTCAAAACTCTGAATCAACTCCAGTATGCTCTGGATCGTCTCTTTGGGAGTATTTGTCGAAAAAACCAATTCATCGATGGAGGCATTGAGGTATCCTTTCTCATCGATATTACCGATCAAGAGATCAGCTATCTGGTGTTTGTCAGGCTCAAGATCGGAAAGTCTGATTTGTTCTCGAAGGGTTTCTTGTAAAGAAGTTGTCGTGGTCAGACTGTCAAACATGTGCTGTCGACGTTCATCATCTTCTTTGCTGTGACGCTTGGTAGGAAGAGCTGTTTCAGAGAAGTAATCGCGCCATTCCTGATCCAGTTGGGAAAGTTTCTCAATTTGCGACTCCCATTCATCCGAAGAATCTTTGGAATCGTTAGAATTAGAAAAATCATCCCCATCAAAGTTGCTATCTTCTTTACTTGAACTGGAATCATCGGAATCACTGGAGGATTCCTTGGATTTCAATTCCTGCTCAATCAATTCTTCAAGAACAGGGTTTTGTTCTAACTCTTGGTTCACAAGGGCTTTTAACTCCAACATGGGCGCCTGCAAAAGAGCAAGCGACTGCTGAAGCTGAGGCGCCAGCATTTGAGAAAGCGCCATCTTTTGTGATAAATAAAGACCTTGAGCCATAAACGACTCCTAATATGCACCGTTTAGGATGAGATTTCAAGATAAAACGGCATGAAGCTTGCTGCAAGGAGGATTACAGCCATAAGAAGTTGATCGCTATATAAACTGGAAACGGATCCCTGGACAGGAGCCACGGTCAATTGACGGCAGAACTAAGAAGCTCTTTTCTCAACAGCCTTTTCGGCTTCTTGCTGAATGTGGGTAAAATTGCCCTCCTCACAGCAGTGCACGAAACCCTCTGTCACAGATTTTAACTGTTCCCACTTTTTGCGAATTCCGGCAGCCTCAGCCTGGGTGATGTGATTATCGCCTGCGGCACAAGCGACGACAGAGAGTAAATCTGCAAATTCCTGAACGATGGTGTTAGTGGCCGGAATCAAGAAATCTGGATGCGCATGAACGTTTTTGGGGTTGCGTATGAAAAATCCCCCACCTTTTTCGCAGATCCACTGAAGCAACCTTTGATCCTGAGTGCTGCGAATCAAATCTTCCAAGCGGTCCAACGGATTGGGAGTTCCACTCCCCTTATCTCCGGTGGGTTCGGCCCACTTGTAAATCATCGACAAAGACAACCCCATGTCCTCGGCAATTTGCTTCGGACTACCGTCTTTGAACACATCACGCAGCAGCTCATGTGATTGCATAGTGGAGCAATCTTGGGCTGTAAGCTCAACAAAGGCAAGCCAAGACTAGGGAGTCGGTAAAAGATCTACACGGTAAAACCGAGGTGAAACCAATCCACCCGTCAATGAACCATCATCACTGAATTCGAAAGACTCTGTTTCAGAAAGGATATTTTCAGGGATTTCATTCCAGGGACCCGCCAAAGAATCCGCATATGAGACGCGATAGACAAGCCCGGCAATCCCTGTCCAGCGCACCTTGATCTGTCCGCCTTCGAAACTGACGCTATCGATTTCAGCAGGCGCAGCGGGACCTTGACCGCCCCCACCGTTGCCCGAGTTTCCTTCCAAAACGGCGATTCGGTAAAAGACGTGCTCGGAAGGAAGATCTATGCAATGACTCAGATGGTCCCCATTGGATTGAAGGGTTTCCAACACAAACCAGGCTCCACTTGAGACATCAGAGGTAGCCTGCACCTGGTAACTGATTCCTTCCATGGCATCCCAGGACAAACAGATCTGATTTTCACCCAGGGCCATGACAGGATCTATGTAATCCGAAACAACAGGCTCAACCGGCACGCCAGGCAGATCCGCAAGTTCACCGATTCTGAAGAATTGGTAATTCGTGGGTAGCGACAGGCAGAACTGCATGTCGGCGGTGTTGGCGGTCACCATCTCAACTTGCTGCCAGTTATTGCCCAACACACTATCGGATCCCTGGACCACATAATCTCTTCCTGCAACGGCAGACCACAGTATACAGATCCGATCCTGGTCAAACTGAATCATGGGATCAATGAATGCTGTAATGTCGCGGTCAACTGGTGGTTGAGGACCATCGCCTCCAATCCGGATTCTGAAGAACCTGAAATTGGTTGGCAGTTGGACACAATAGCGTGTCAAATCACCAGTCGCTTGAACCTGCTCTATGCTGGTCCAGACGGCATCCTGAAGTCCAGAGCGGGCTTCCACCGTGAAGGTTTGACCGGGTTGTGATGGCCATTCCAGACAAATCTCTGTGTCTTCAATCTGCAAGATAGCGTCAATGAACTCGCCGGGTTCAACGGGAGGTTCAATCGCCCCTTCTCGCACCCTGAGGAATCTGAATTCAGTCGGCAATCCTATGCAATAGGTCGTTTGATCCGCATTAGCCACCACCGTGTCAATGGAGATCCAATCCCCGTCATTAAGAGACATCAGGCCCTCGATCTGGTAAGACCTTCCCACTTCAGAATTCCAATCCAGACAGATCTCATCATCGGCAACTCGGAGTAAGACATCCACAAATGGTCCTCCGACAGGTGGAGTAACGAGATCACCGATAACGATCCTGAAAAACCGATATGGGGTAGGCAGATCCACACAGTATTGTGTGGTTTCAGCGATCGCTGTCAGTGAATGCAAGTCTGTCCAGTTTGAGTCCATCAAATCAGCTTTGCCCTGGATCACATAACTTCGATTCACCTCGGTTTGCCAATCCATGCAGATCTGGTTTCCAACCAGAGCCAACACAGGATCAATGGTTGGAGGAGCAGGAGGTTCCTCACCTTCGATAGGCTCAATTCTGAAGAAACGGTAAGGCGTGTCGAGCCCAAGGCAATATTGCATATCATTTCGATCTGCAGTGACGTCAACAATACCGGCCCATTCCAGTTCCAGGAGGCTGGATTTACCCTGAATACGATAACGATTCCCCACCTCGGCATCCCAATTCAGGCAAATTTCATCGCCCAGTATCTCGACCTCAGGATCAATGAAAGTCGGAGGTTCGGGAACATCCAGACGTATCACCACTCTGAAAAACTGGTGCTGGACCGGAAGATCAAAGCATTGCTCGGTGAATACATCCGAGGCCACAATTGGGCCAGCCAGTCCATCCCATACCGGGTCTTCTTCAAGCACCTTACCTTCCACCCAATAGGTCTGGCCAATTTCGGAATCCCACGAAACACAAATCTGGTCACCCAGGAAAATAATGTCCGAGGGTATTTCAATGACGTTGGGACTTTCATCCAGTGTCTGATCGACCTTAATACGATAATCCACCTCGGTGGTTTCTCGATTAATAACGGCGAGATACCAACGACCAGGAGCCAAAGGCGGGGCCGATGCTTGATCCAGGCGAATAACCTCATCAGCCGTACCAGGGTTAACGCTGGCTGAATCGAAAGTCGACAGGTCAGGTGGATTTTCAAATCTTAGCAGAAGATCTACATTTCCATTCTGACCTCCTTCAAGATTCGCCAGAGTGAAGGTCACATCAATGGCATCTTCATCCACATCGAAGTAATAGATTTCAGGTGCTGCCGGGAATCCGGGCTGATTTCCTGCGATGGTGTTCGTAAACCAAATACCATCTTGCAGGGCAATGGCTGGAACTTCGACAAACTGCGACGCCCGGATACGATAAGTCACCTGCTCATCCGCCTCCCGATTAATCACACCCAGGAACCACTCTCCAGAGCTTAAGGTCACAGGAGTGTTGGCATTGATGATAATGGTTTCGGTAATGGACCCGTCGTTAAAACTGAACCCATCCAAATCTGTCAATGTCGGTAATTGGCCCTTTCTAAGTATCAGGTCGACATTGGCATCAACTCCACCCTGCAGAGGATCGAGCGTGAAGGTCACTTCTTCTGCAGCAGGATCCACAACGAATCTGTAATAGTCTATTTCCTGAGGGAAATCAGGTTGATTAACCGCCACTGTATTCGTTCGCCAGATATTGTTTTCAAGTGTAATGACGGGAGGTAGATTGGTCTCCAATGAAGCTCGGATCGTGAAGTTAAGGTCTTCTGTCTGCTGATTAAGCACAGCAAGGAACCAATTTCCATCCAGGCTAGGCAAGGCAGCATTGGTGCGCACAATCATTTTGCCGGAACCGGGACGATCACCAAAGACGGGCTCAATGCGGTCATTGTCATCAAAGGCGGGAAGCTCCTCCTTCTTCATGACAAAATGGGCGTCTCCATCGGAACTTAAAATTTCAAAACGTGCTGCCGCAGCATTGGTGCTGGCAACTTCGAAAAGGAAGTAATTACCAATCTTTGAGTCATCCGAAACAAAGTTATCGCCGACGGTAAAATCAATGGATTCCCCATCATTCAATCGAATCACATTGTAAGGAACCGTGGTTTCGGTGACCGTAATCTGGTAATCCACATCGGTTCGGTTGGGTTCTGCGTTATAGACACCAATGTAATAACTGCCAGGAACGATCGTAGCAGGAGGTTTGTTGGTCACGAACAATTGATCGGTCAACAGCCCCGGATTTTCAGATCGTTGGTTAAATATGGCGAGATTGGGCAAAGGCAAATCATATTTCTCAACCATGTTCACGTCTCCGTTGACCGGTTCCAATTCAATATCGAGTTCGACCACATTGGAAGCAACCCGATAACGATAATATTGAAACTCGATATCGTCAGTGAATGGAATGGTGTTACTGAATGGGATCGTATTGGTCAGCGTGATAATCTGCACATCATCCGCATCAAACTGGAGACATAATTCGTAATCCTGGTTGAAATTGGATTTACGATTGGCAACGGCCAGATAATATCTTTGACCAGGCTGCAAAACCGGATCATCGAGAGTCCCAACCTGATTGGTTTGAGAATCATAAAAATCCATTCCACTGAGAGACAGAACCATTCCCTCACCTTCATCAACTCCGTTAAAATCGATGGGGGGAATGACATCAGGAGGACTGTCACCAGTAGGAACTCCTGCGTTGTCGAACCACAATTCAAGATCACCCGTACCAGTCAACCAGTTGGTGGCCAGGGTGGCGATACGTGGGGTTTCCACTATGAAATAATGCACCTCGTCAACGCCCAGGCTTCCGGCAAAACATTGACCATTGCGCAAGGTGACAGCCTGCACATTGGTATTGGCCAAACTGAGGAGTAATTGCCAGTTTTGCAGAATGGGAGGAGGATCAACCGCCCCTTCGCGAGTATCTGTAATTTCCAAATACCAATTCCCCAAGGCAGAGTCTCCCTTGAAGCTTTCCAGCGGTTCTTCAGGGAAGTAATACTTCACTGCAGCGGCGTCTTGAATCACGATGTCATCCAGCGACATGGCGGGTCGCCCTCTGACAAATGTAAACTCCAGAAGCGTCTCGGGATTGATGGGCTCGAAACGTATCGGCGTGTTTCGCCTCCAACGTATCGAACCATCCACCACTTGTGCACGCCGCCCGTCAAGAAACGCCAAACCAACAGGGGATCCACGCCCAGCCGTAGATCGAGTACTATAAAACAAATCGAACTTTCTACCCGGAGGGGTTGGAATCGTGGTTGCAATCCTTGAACTGAATATGTTGATAAATTTTCTACCTTCAGGTGCATTTTGATCCAAAATACGCGCGCGACCAGAAACCACATCCCACTCATTTCCGGCATCATCCGCAGGAAAGGATTCTCCGGCTTCATGAATCCCGGTGCGGGCCTGTTCAAATCCACTGATGGGCGTCATACTGATCACCGCATTGGTGGTGAAGGGACCCCTTGCAAACTTGATCAGTGTATCTGCATCCTCTTCGTCGTCACTAAAACCGGCAAACACCGGTTCATCAGATGTGCCTGAACCCAGCCCAGTGGAAATGTCACCTCCACGATTTTCGGCGAGAAGAACTCGTGTGCCTCTTGGACTAACCAGGTGAAGACTGAGATCCGACAAGCGAGGATGGTCTATCCGTAGACCAATCTTGGCTTCTGCTACCGGCCGGGCATCCGGAACAAAGATGGAAGAGTCGGTCTGACCAAAGTCAAGGATGGGCACTTCCAATTCATCAGGGAAGAATGGTTGCTCGGAGTCAATTACCAGATTGCGTTCAATATCAAAAGTCAGCCTGAAATCCACTGCTCCCGGATTAGGGTTGTAGACTCCGATAAAATATCTACCGGCATTCAAAGGTGGTATATCGCGTGGAGTGATGGTGACCGTGACAATATTTTCACCGTCCACACCCAATGCGCGCTTATCGTAGAGTGTTTGCGTGGGAATCTCTTCATGTCGCAAATACAAATCAAGAGGCAAGTCAAATTCCGTTAAGTTCACGGTCAAAGCACTGGCATCGGGCGGCACCTCGACGAAGAAATACCGGAAGGTCTCGCCTTGCACGGTTGCGAACAGGCCGTTTTCGTCAAGGAGCTGATTGGGTGTTGCTATGACATTGAATCCAGACAAACGACCGGTCTGGCTGAGAGCATTATCAACCATGGTCATGAGCCAGACCCCAACACCATTTTGACCAATGAAATTGATCAGATTGCCTGGACCATCCGAGGGAATGGAATTGGGAAATATACCAAAGTCATCATACAAGGCATCCAGAACAATGGAACTGCCCTGCGGACTTAAGAGAGTATGATTGTTCAGTACGGCTGATGCACCGTTGTGCGAGATACTCCCGACAAGATCACCAATGTCTTCATGAACGATCGTCTGTTCCACGATCACACTCTGGACCGTGAGACCGTTCAAAGGATTACCGATCGCAATTCCGAGTCCGGCATTCGGACTACCGGGTGTCCCATCGGGAATGATCCCCTGATTCAAAGGAATACCACGGAAAACACGATTTCCGTTGGCATCTGTGAAATCGAAGGGTTCCTCCTGTGACAATCCGACCATGGCGTATTGGGCACCTTGATGATCCTCAGATTTAACACCGACGTAGTAAACAACATCATCACCAAGTGGCTGGTTTTCAAAGACGACCACTTCCGTTCCACCTTGGTTCAACGACTTGGTTGCGGCAGCGATTGCTCCCTGATCCAGGTTCAATAATCCTGCATCTCTGGACACATATAGATCAATGTCAGCTTCGGAGATACGAGGTTTACTCAACTCTGGAGGTAAGAAAGTCGCAAAAGCCACATTGGGTCCATTGGTGAATCCAACATCATTGGTCGAAGGCAGTGAATTGGTAAACATGTAGAACTGCCATTGTTGCGCAAGTCCATTGGTGGTTCCCAGCAACGGAGCATTGGCTCCCACCCGATCTTCCAATCTGGGTATGCCATTGGTGATGGCTATAACAGGAGGGAAAACCGGAGGTAATGGTGTGTCCAGAGGTTCGAGTTCGAACGGTGCCTCCAGTTCAGAGTCATCTCCACTGCTGATGACCAAAGCAAAATCCTGCACGACTCCATCCGGGTGATCAAAGACCGCATTGACGTTCACCCGGCGACCGATCACAGATACGATATAATTGGTCGTCAAGGGACCGTTGATATAAACGTTCTCAACATTATTGATCACATCGGAATTAGGAACACTGTTGGACGGTGACATTCTTGTGAACAAGGAAGCCTCCGTGAAATCATTTCCGTAAAACACTTCACCAGACACGGCATTTGAAACCACCAAATCAAGATCATTGACGAGTTTCACACCCGCAGCTGGATTACCCGGCGGATCTGTCCACACCAACGAGACTCGAAGCGGGAAGGCTCGGGCGCCATTGGTTGAAATGTTCAAATTCCAGGAAACACTGTCACCCGTTCCCAAGGCCAAATCGTTGTCCTGATCGAAAAACTGAACCGGGGATGTAAGGTTGTCCTCCGTTTCAAGGAATCGCTGCGGCATGCTGTTGTTCAAGTTGGGAAGCCCCCAGCCTTGGTAGTTCACCAGCGGATCAATCTGGTAGTCATAAATCGTACCGGATGATCTTGCTCCATTAATCAGCAATGCCTTCAGGAGGGCCGGACTCGGATTGTAACCTTTTTCGGTCAAATACTCCTGCATGAGAGCCAGCGTACCTGAAACGACAGGAGCCGCCATACTGGTTCCAGATTCAAACCGGTAATGCGGTTCAAGTCCTTCATTCAGTTCGGCGAGTCCTTCGTAGAAACCTTCCACCTCTTGTTCAACCACAACCGCCGTCTCAAGATCGAACACGACTGTTCGTTCCGTTTCATTGCCGACACTGATGAAATAAATGTTTCCGGGCTGCAATGTCAGGGGAGCGGCTGCCTCAGGAGTCAAGGTCACGGCACTGAAACCTGCGAAATCATTGGTGGAGGGAAATCTCCCCAAAGCGACATAAATGGGAAGATCGGGCAGTGCCAAAGGTGCATCTTCATTTTCCCTTATGCGAACGCGGACTTCCACCCCGTCAGATGGGACGAAAACAGTACTCGGATAAAGCTCACCTGGGTTGACCGAGATCCCTTCCCTGCGGTTCAGGATCGTGTCCTGAAGGCCTTCGGGACTTTCCCAGTCCTTGGCACGTGTGGACACGATATAAGTTCCGGGTGCCACCACGTCGGGTTTAAATCGACCACCCTCTCCCTCGATTCCAATCCCAACGTTTCCTCGAGAAGAGAACGATGCCACCTCCGTCGCGGAGTCGGTATCGGCAAGGTAAGCTTCTTCGAGCACGGGAATCTGGTTGGTTTCAGCCACGCCCATGTCATTGGTGATAATCTGGTCAACGAATCCGGTAACCACTTCATTGGTGATGAATCGAAGTGTCTCAATTGCCCCGACGGTAATCACATTTTTAGCTGTTGCAGGTGAGAGGATACTGCCTGGAGCACCCCCTCTTCCACTTTGATTCCCATTGCCTACATTCCCGGCAGAAAACACATACACCATGGGTTGATCCCCTTCCATGTAAGGCAGGGCATCGCGCACGGCGGCATCAAAACTTGCCGATGCTAATCCATATTCCTGGGAGTTGGGATAATTCCAACTGTTGTTTGAGATGAAAGCATTGGTACGGCCTTCGGTGACGTAATTATATTCAGCTGCGATCGTTTGGAGATCTTCATCCGAATCCAGTGGCCCGGTCAGTAAATCGATGGTGAGCGAGAACAATTCAGCCTCGGGTGCCATACCGTGAAAGTTGGCGTTGGTAGCCGAATTAATCACATTAGTGATGGTGGGCGAATTTTCACCGGAACTTGCCATGATACCTGCAACGTGCGTTCCATGCCCCACTGGATCTGTCAGCCCCGAAAAACGGATCGCGGATACCAAACCGGCTGAACTGGTAGGCACCAGATCAGGATTGTTTCCAACTTGGGAATTACCGAGCGATTGAACTCGCCCGCTCAAATCAGGATGAGATGCATCCACTCCCGTATCGTTAATATTGATCAACACTCCTTCACCGGAAAGACCATGATGGTTGATGTTGGTGAGGTTGGTCCCGTCGGTATCAACCATCACCCGCTCACGCGCCAGATCATTGGCCAATTCCCGCTGATTCCAGGGTTCAACCCATTGAACAAGATCCAAATTTGCCAATGGAGTCAAACTGTCGGGTGTTGCGTGAATGACATACTGGTCACCGAATGGAGAGGTTGTCTGCTTGATCAACTGGAGCCCCAAATCCATCAGAGCAGACTCGGCAGCAAGAGATTCATCAGGAAAAACGGTCAAGCTCAACAGAGTGCCTTTTTCCAATTCAGTTTGATCAACTGCCAATGGAAGCAAGGATTCACTAATCTTGAAATAAGGTGCATAGGGAACAACAGCCCGGACTCCACTAAGATTTTTCAGATGAGTGACAACATCAGGATCAACGCGAACCAACCAGGTGTTATTGGGGATGTAAGAAACTTTATTCGCTCCCAACTGTTTCCTCAAATGCGCGGGAACAACCTCATCAAATGCTTGATCAGTCTGAATCAGATAACTACGGGTTCTGGATGGGGCTCGAAGATGAGGAGGAATATTCAATGGGCGCCGTGAGCTCGTATCAATCAAGGCATTGTTCAAAAGCATGGCATGATTCAATCGAACTAATTCATCTACCCCAACCGCTGTGTTTCTGAGCCGATGAGGGTGCTGCGGATCCACTGGCAGAGGCTCCATGTAGGCGGCGGTTACTTCAGGATTTGCCTGATTGGCATGACGGGTGGTCTGGTCCAATTGGGTCAGCAATTTCTGCCCAGCTCCGTTAAGACTGGGAATTCGCACGTGACCATCTCCAGTCAGGGCAGAAGACTCTTCCTCTGCAGCCCTTTGCTTTTCCTCCTGCAGACGGTTACCCCGTTCCCAGCAGTACACTCCAAGAGCCATCAACAAAACCGCAATGATTACCCAAGTTTTCGCGCTCAATCGCATATCGTTATAAATCCAAATTTACCTGTCTTCCTTTAAGCGAACTTCGTGCCAGAATGATGAGTTTTCGATCAATCAAATGGCAGCACGGTCTCGCTTTCCACTGTAGCTTGCAGGTTGGTGATGGAACCATCAAATCGCACCACGCGACGGAATAAATATTCTCCAGTCACCTGGTAGTTGGTGCAGATATTAAAAAGTCGTGGCGGCTCAGGATCAGTCCTCAACGACTGATCTGCCGGTCTCAGGGATTGACCGTATGCATAAATGGTCACACGAGGCTCATCCGCTTTCAGCAAGGACATGATCTGCTGAGGGATGCGTTCGTAGGCGAAATCATCGATACCGCTTTGATACTGCACCGAATCATCCCAATCCAAATATGGCGATTGAATTGTTAACGCGGGAGCCGAAAGAACTTCTCCTAAATACTGAAACCTGCCATTGGGGAAAAACCGCCTCACCCCGTTAATTCCATTGGTTCCATTCACCATTTGCACCATTGGCGAGAATTGGTTTTGATTCTGCGGAAGCCCCTGCAATCCGGCCGGCTCAATGGTTCTGGCACGGTATTGTGCTTGCTGGACTCCATCCAGATCACGATTCAACACTTCGGCGGTGCTGAGGTTAGTCTGCACCACAACACCCGACAAAACTGCCGACCAAGCTGCAAGCCCCGGCTGATTCACCGAGAGCAAACCACGAGCTGCATTATCGTCCAGGGCGGTGGTGAATTGCTCCAAGATTTTCCAATCATTGGTTGGGTGCGTCCCCATGCTTCCTGACCAATTCATCCAGTTTTGTTGGGCAATGGCCATGATGTTTGCACGAGATCCATCCACTTGATTTGCCGCATCGTCAAAGCCGACATTTAAATTTCCGTCCAATGTCTGGAATGGATAGCCCTCGGCGACTGGAGAGCTGACCTGAGGAAGGTCGGTAACATTCAATATCCTTCCGGTTCCATCGGTTCCAATTGCAGATTTCAAGTAAACGGTCTGCCATGGAGTTCCACGGTGTACTCGCCCGAGCCATCCAATGTTCGGGAATCGGTTGGTAGGGAATTGCCAATCGTCCGAACTTCGTATTAAAGGGTCTTTGAATGCTATGTTGTATTCGGAGACATCGGCTCCAACCCCTGATGGCCAGGGACGATAGCGGGTATTGACCTTGTCGATATTGTGAATTCGTCCATCGAGTGCACGATCCGGTGGATCCACCAACTCGCGTCGCACCGCTCGTCCTTCCAGATCCGTGAGATCTTCAACGGTGTAATGAACCAGCGGATCATTGGCTTGCCAGGTATTGTAAATCACTTTCTTGAGTGAAGGAGTAAAGGGAACCTGGCGCCTGAAGCTCTTGCGCGGATCGTTTAAACGCTGAAAAGCAAGCGACAACTGCTGGGCTGAAAGGAATTTTGGGGGAAATCCCAGAAAAGTTCGAAACAGGTCAATGGATTCCTCTCGATCTCTCCCTGTGCCTCGAGCACGAAAACTGTTCCAGAGTTGTTGTGAAACAGGGATTTCGTCGAGTGAGGTGAAGATTTGATTAATCACACCCTCGGTCGGGGCATTGATGGCATTGGCGTTTCCAAGGCGGTTGGTGGACCAGAACATACGAGAATCCCCCGTGCCTCCAAAGTTCGCGACGGGACTGCTCTGCCCGGAACCATACGCCCCCAGGAGTTCATCTGTGATGTCCATTCTGGTAACCAGATCATTCAGATTGACGAAATCCAAAACGCGAGAGGTTTGTTCATCCAAAAGATAGAACTGGACTCGATTCGTCATCGCCAGCCCCAGTTGAGGAGATGGAAAAATGTTTCTATCAGGAAAAAGCAAGTTTTCATTAGCGGCGGTTGCCGGAATGAGTGATTCGGCGGCGTAATTGTAAATACTTTTGGGGAGTGGAATGGAGGTGTCCTGAATGGGAATGATGAACTGGTTTCCGGTCCATTCATTGGCAGGCAATAGATTATTATCGGGAACAGGCGCAAAGGTATTGTTGACCAGGATACGTCCTGTCTGATTGGTGATGAGCATGCTGCACTGGACGCGTGCATGAAGACGAACCGGACGAGGAAAATCGTTGGTGTAGGAATTCCACGCTTCCAATCCACACATGTTCGAAATACTCAAAACCATCATCTGGTTGGTCTGCCACATGTTCACGGGAGCATTTGGCTGAGTCTTGTTGATCTCCAACTTACGGGTCATCTCCAGAGTGGTGAGCACGCCATACTCATTGAAGTTAGGCAATCCCTTCTTGGCAGCAATCACCCAGGGAATTCCAATCACATTGTCATCAGGCTGCAGAGCATCGCGCTGAGCCTGGAATCGCAGATCACGAAAAGGTCGGGCCAGTTGCGTAGGGGCGTCATTGGTCACTTCTATAAAGTCGGATACACTAATGATGCCGTCATCGGTAACATTGAATCTTGGGCGGAATACCAAAGGAAACTTTTCTCCGGTATCACCAGCAAATCGAACAATCGGCCGTTGGAGAGTTTCCGGTGTTACCGGATCGGTCATGTTGGCTGCCAATTGAAGGAGCTGATGCACGTTTGCGGTGTATTCATTGACACCTGGAACAATTTCCGGCCACACCTGAATATTGGTGAGGGAGAAGTTACGATTCACATAAGTGTCGCCTACACGGTGAAAATTAGTGCCGGCAACGGAAATTTGCTGACCCTGTGCATTTCGAACGGTAAAGGGCGGCGGGTTGGTCGTGATGTTTGCCATCAACAACCTCTGAGCCGAACGCATGAACAAATCACGGGGCTGCCAATCCGTAAAATTGGTCTGGTGATTGAAAATACCAGCTAAAGGCTCGAATCGATTGTCGTAGTTGAGATGAATCTTATTCGTACGAACTTCCTGCAGCCGCGGTGCATTATCCTGTATAGCCAGGCGGAAAGAACGTGCTTCGGTGTCAGGGATGGACTCGGATCCTAATTGAGAAATCAATCGGTAATAAGTGTAGCGGTCGTATGTGGTTGCCGTAGGCAAAGCCGGGGCGATCTTGACGCGACCCGCAATGCTGTCCTGAGGATCCAGTTGCCCCTCCGCATTCGGGATCCTTGCTTCGTTGAATAATTCCTGCACATCGTAGAATGCACGATGGAAATCACTCCCCCACCAGCCCAGGGAAGTATCATCCGCCGTATCCAATCCCAACCAATGCTGGTTCATGAGGAAGGGTCCGTTTGAAAACGAGTCCACAAAGTCCTGCCGCAACTGAAGCGGAGTAGGATTGGCAATCGCGTTCAATGGAGTCAGGGCACGGTTGGCGCGACGATAGTTCAAAATTGAAAAAGCGTCTCGAAATGAATTCCCCAGGTTTTCGCCACCATTCAATGGGCCGGCATACTGATATTGCGTCCAAATGCGTGGATTCAAATCTCGAAGGAAGGAGCCCAAATTAATTTCCCAAGGGCCGATCCCCTGATTGCGAACAAAGAAATCCCGATTGTTGCTGTCAGTCTTGATCTGATTGTGAATGGTGTTCAGGTCAAGTGTCCTGCCCTCCGGAATCATGATGTAGGCAAAGCGACCTATGAAACGATTGGTAGCTGAATGAGGCATGCCGGGATCTTCCAGAATACCAATCCACTGCGGATCTCCTATGTTGCGGGTCCAGACCGGCAAACCTGATGCACTATCCAATAATTGACGATTATTTTCTCCGAGAGCTGGAAGCAGACCAGTTGGATCGAATCGCCCATTGCGGTTGAAATCCAGGTAGAAACGAAAGTCGATCTGACGTTCAAACTGCCGTGACCGCGGGTTATATTCAATATCCTCAACAAAAACAGGCGGACGCGGATCATAAAATTGATTCCCTATGTTCACAGCCTGGTTGTAGGGATCGGGTATGGGGTCGCCGTTGGGTAAGAAGTAATTGACGTTTTGAGGGTCGAAATTGAAGTTGGACGTATTGTATCCGTCGGGATTGAAGAAATTGGTAGAAACTGTGTAATCAAAATCAAAGCGATTGGAAGAACTGAGGATACGCCCCACTACTTCTGACTGGGCACGGGCCATTCCGGCCTCTGCAGCCAACTTGGCTGTGATATGATCCGTCGTCACCGTCACCGTTGAGCGCTCACGTCGGCTCACCCCGAGAAAAACAATTGCCATGAGCGTCACCACTGACAACATGATCAGGGTGATGACAAGTACGACACCTTGCTCTTTGGTTCTTAACTTCATTGTGTTTCCAAACTGATACGGTTGGCGGTGGACAAGGGAATCATGCGGCGAAACAAGTGTACCGCTCCGGGTTTATCCTCCAGAAATTGACGTGCGGCCTGAAGATTGGGCATCGCTTTCACACGAGCCAGAACTTCAGGGTCGAGAACTCCGATTTCAAGTTCTATGAAAGCAGGTAAGGCATCTCCAAAGAATCGAAACCTTGTATTGCCGGCCAAAGGTTCACCATTGAACTCCTCCCTTTCCAGAACGGTGTTCGGGTACTCTCTATTGATGGTCTGGTTGGCAACATTCAAAAAGTCTGTGTAATACCGCATGGGCCTCCCGTCCGAATCGATCGGTTGCAAATTGAAATGCACCACTCCTTCAATCAAAGGTGAAACACTTAAATTGAAAACGGTGTTGGTCGCCTCCAGGGGCGAGACATTTTGTACGAACTCATAGTGCTCCCAAAAATTTCGCAAAAGGTTTTCATTCATTCGCCGATTCGGCTGATAGCGATCCTCGGGACGATTGGATGTCAAATCTACATTGACCGAAGAAAACCGAAACAAAGTACCAAAACCCAAACTTTGAGTATTTGGGGCGGCTACGAAATTGGTTGTGGGCGAGAAAAAATATCCCTTGGCCACCCAGTTCAAATTGGACCGTGTCAGAAAAAACACATTCTGAAGCACATTCGTACGGATCGAGCCATCCACCAGCTGCTGAAATACAGGTCGGTAATTATAGCCTCTGTCTATGGTTCCCTGCATATGAGGTCGCTGAGCACCGATGGATTCTAGACTGAACACAGGCAAACCAGGGGCCTCTGCTTTCTGTATATCTTCCACCAACACCTCAATAGCCGCCCGCCCGGACCCCAGAATATCCACCTGCTTGCTGGTAGCCAGGAGGGCCTTCTGAGTTTGATTGAACATGGAAAAAAGCCCAAAAACAATGACCGACATGATCGACACTGCCAACAAGACCTCAATCAATGAGAAACCATTCCGGCTGGACCGGAACTGATTTCCTGAAGAACGATTTTTTGTCGACTTGTTAAACCTTGAAGACTTCATAAGGCAGGAGGTGTGTAGTCTTTGGAATTAAAATAATAAAGCGGTACATCGTTACGTGGATCATTTCCTCGCAGAAAAGGAAACCCATTGGTGGAAAGCAATCTCCCACTGACGAGGGTTCGAAATACCTTCTCATACTTACCGACCCTGTACTGAATAGCCGGTCTGCCACTGTTCCCCGTCTGCACCTTGGTAACAGGCCAACGGAACTTTAGTTGGACATCATAAAGGTTCGTCGCCACGTTGGTTGCCAGTGAGAACCGGTTGGTGGTAATGAGAACCGAATTCTGGTTAAACGAGTTTGTGGGCGAAGGGAGGTATGGAACGATTTTTGTGGATAACAGATAGGAAAATGAATTTTCCTGAAAATCACTCACCTGAAATCGTTCACCGGCAGAACCACTGATGGCCCTGACCATGGCGGAAACCTCGTTGGTGGAATAAATGACCGCTCCATTCCGCCGAACATCCACGACTTCCAATTGTGGAGTGGAAAGCATTCCCAATATGAAATGACCATTCACAAGTGGTACCGCCTGATTAAAGTCGTTAACCCTCTCAGCAACCCCTACCGAGCGGATATTGCCCATGTGGTTGCTAATGGTGATGGAATCCACAAAATTGGTCAGCTCGTCAAAACCCAAGGCTCCATTGCGGATGGCTTCCATGAAAAGCGTACCATCCTGATTAATGATGGTCTCCTCACGATTTAATCGCTGTGCCTCAAACCCGGTTGGCATGATCCCTATGATGGCCACCATTGCGAAAGCGACGATCGCGATCGATAACGCAATCTCAACCATGGTGAACCCACTGTCAGATCTCAAATGACGATTGTATCCGGCAGGACACCGGTTGCATTGAGTTAGTTTAGGTTTGATTTGCATTAATCCAGCTCCGGTACGACGGCCTTGGCACGTCCAGTTAACCAATTAACGTAAACATGGTGATTACCCTCCTCCGAGTTCCCCACTCCCGCCTTGTCAACAATGTCAACAGGGCCCACCTGCGGGTTACCATTGGCATCTCTTGGAACAAAAATGCTTCCCTCCCGGAAAGTCAGCACTTCATCTCGCCCCGAAAGCACCTGCCCCTGGGCATCGAAGCCCAGAACCGGCAGAAACAACTCCTGGCCTGTTGTAAAAAACTCAATCCTGGCATAAGGAAAAGAGCGGATCACCGGGTTTGCCATGGCTTGCATCGCGGGATTGAATTTGTTGGTTTGAAAATAGATACCGTCAGGAAGGAACTTCCAATCGGTCAGGAATCTGGGATTTGATTGCCCTGGTTGATCTCCCGCGCTTCTTGTGGCGTAAAGGGCGTACGCGGAAAACTGACCGGGTATCAGCTCAACCAATCGCTCCAATTCAGTTTCAGGCAAGCTTTGAAGGAGTGTCTGGTCGGCAATCAACGCAGGCGTCAGAAAAGTAAGAAATACCGGACTGCGATTATTAATTGCCATGGTCCGCGCCAGGTTGAGATCGTCGACCAGCTGACGATTGGCTGTCTTGAGTGCGTTGGATTTGTTGAGCCCCTTCAAGGAAGGCAATGTAACCGCTGAAAGCAAACCAATAATGGCCACCACCACCAACAACTCAATCAGCGAGAAACCCCATTCGGAGCCCCGAAATCTAATCTGATTTTGCCCTCGAGGCGCCGAAGGCGACGCTCCAAGCTCAAGATGGTTGGAAGTGCTCAGTTTCATGGATTATTCCCAGCTGAGGATGTTGTCTTTGTTCTGTCCCGTGAGTGCAGTCTCAACTGAATTTGCCTGCAAATCTGGACCTACAGACCAGACCATCACATCACCGGCAAATTCAAATGGGTTATTGTTATTGTTGTTCAAAGGCACCAGACCATTGAAGCCAGCCAAACTATCGGGTTTTCTGGAGACACTTGGATTGCTGTAAAATCCATCTCTGCATTTACCGTCGTAATTCAAGTCGAGCGTGATGATGTAGGGAGTCCCCCAGGGATCACGGTAGACACCGTCAGGATCGATCCCTCCATTGTTCCTGGTTTCGGTCCTTTTCACGCTATCCAGGAAAGCAATCTTTTGAGGATTTTGGGAATGTCCAACGTTTTGAGTAGGGACTCCATTGGGATAAGCCTCCCAGTCCATAAGGATGGCGAGTATATCTGCATTACTAGCCTGTAAAGGAATGTTTCTATTTCCGATGCCACCACCACTTGCATCTACGTCAAACCCAAGCTTATTCCCCAGAGGGACTCCTTGGTTGCCTGCGTAAAGATTCGCCGTGCCGTATGTAAAATCAGGATTTGTATTGTTATTCAAGCTGGCGCGAACCTGCTTCGAGGAAGGCAGGCGACTGTATGTCGCGTTGTACTGCTGGATCGCCCCTTCGATGGCCTTGATATCATTCCGCGCGACCGCAATCTTCGCCTTTTCTTTGGCTTTGGACAAAGCAGGCAGAAGCATGCCGGCTAAAATACCGATGATGGCAATGACCACCAGGAGTTCGATGAGGGTAAAACCTGATCGGTTTGCTGAAATCCGATTTACTTGAGTCTTCATGATTTGGACGATTTCTTGTTGTTAAAAATATATATTCTACCCAATGACATACTGCTGATTATCGTGGTGGCAGCGCTTCAAAAACTTTCGGTTGGGTGCTCCAGTTATTCACTCGGTAGACTTTGTTACCAATCACCAGGTCTGCCCAAAGATCGTAACTTTGTTGATTAAAGCGATTCAGTCCGGAAGAACGATACTGCCAGGGATTGATTCCAAGGAATTGTCGGTCTCCTCCCTTGTAAGGGCGTAGTGATTCCATTGGAATACTGCGCCCCAAAACATCCTGAAAATTGCCTTCCATCCGCCTGAGGGGCCAAGGTATGGGAGCCATTAGAACTCGCACGTTGGGATTGATGGAAATTTCTCCAGCCTTGGAGGCGCCTACATCCAGATAACCTTTCACCTCGGCCTGATCTCGCGCCACGTTCTGAAAACCATCTCGCCCGAAGAATTGATTGATATTGGCCCTGGTTAATTCGTCCGAACCGCTGAGGGAAGTGTACGTGCGTCTACCTGTGTAAACGGTACCGGTTAATTCATAGAAGAGCTGATTGGTCACCGTATTGGCCACTCCATTTCGGTCAATGGAATCCGGCGGGAATGAACCTCGATCAGCGTGATAGCTGTCAATCGCTGTAGACACATTGTGAAGCAACGCCGAGGTCTGACTCAATCGAGCCTTGGTCGTCGCCACACCGGACACCCCGACGATCAGTGAAGCCAGGATGCCAATGACTGAAATAACGACCAGCAACTCTATCAGGGTGAACCCCCTCAGGCGATCAGCCCTGGTCGGTTGGCGATGGTCGGTCTTATCATTCATACTACAAAATTCTGGTTAAGTCATAGTGGAGGAACGCATGGATTTGTCCATTTCGTGTTCAACACGTTCTCCCAGCCATTGTTTGATCATGCTTTGATAATTCAAATACCTCGATCGAGCAAGACGCTTAATTCTTGATAGCATTTTCGGGTCCATTCGGAGCGTGATTGTCACTGATCCCGAAGATTCACTCCCGGTCGCCACCGAATTCTGCATCAATCGCATCTCAATCGTATTCTCACCCCAAAAAGCTGCTTCTGCCTGCTCACTGTCAAACAAGGGAACTTCCTCCCAATCTGCAACGGCATTCATACTAAGCCACCTTTCCCCTGCCCAATCTTTTCAAGTAATAGATTGGTTAAGTTTTCTCTGGTAAAAGTATGCTTCATCTTCTGTAAAAGGACGTGACAAAATCACTCTTACCTGTTTTCCGTTGGTTCGATAAACACTAAAAATTCCAAGCCCGGTCGCAGACCTTCCCAAGTTGAAGAATCTGGCTTGAGCAGAGAATCGGGACGCATCAGGTAACAGCTTGATAGAGAAAGGATCTTCAAACGATTCCTCAATGTCTCGCGGGGTTAAGGAGCTTTCGTCCGTCACCGCCGAGGTATTGTCCCAATCAAAATCCATCCAGACTCACTCGTATATCGAACGCAAATACATCGTCAATACATTGTATTTACATCTACTCAGGGTTAATGTCAATGTTTAATTCCTTGCCAGCGATAAAAGGCCGCTCTTCCGGATGATGCCAGAAAAGCGGCCATGTAAATTGAGATTTCTGTTGAATCAGCCTTTATTACTGACCACCCAACTGATCGATCAGCATGATCAGGGGAAGGAAGAGAGCGATAACGATACTCCCCACAATCACAGCAAGAAAAACGATCATGATGGGTTCAAGCAATGAAGTCATCGCCGCAACCGCATTATCAACTTCTTCATCGTAATTGTCAGCAATGCGCATGAGCATCTCCGGCAAAGCACCGGTCTGCTCACCCACATCAATCATACTGATCACCATCGGAGGGAAAACCTTGGAGGTCTCCAAGGGAACGGTAATGGTATCACCCTCCTTCACACTTTCATGCACCATGGTCACTGCACGGCTGACAACCATATTTCCAGAAGTTTCCCGCACAATGGTCAAAGCCTGCAGAATGGGCACACCACTACTCACCAATGTGCCTAGTGTTCGTGTAAATCGGGAGATGGCTACTTTGCTGATCACTGGCCCAAGCACGGGCATCTTGAGTTTGACTTTATCGATGGCGTAACGTCCAAATTTCAACTTTCCGAACATTTTGATGAAAACAACGATGCCGACAATAGCCCATACCGCAGATCCTGGGACCGGCCAGCCACCAGCCCATTCGGGAAAGACAATGGTGTTTTGACGCATGGTATCACTGATTCCAATCACGAATTGGGTAAAACCAGGCAAAGGTTTACCTTCCAGCATGTCCGTGAAGATCTGTTGGAATTTCGGCACCACCACCACCATCAAGAGAACGAGGATACCGGCGGCGACTGTCATCACAGCAGCAGGATAGAACATCGCAGCAATCACCTTGCCCTTGATCTTTTCTGCTTTTTCCATGAATTCGGAAAGACGGTTCAGCACCACTTCGAGCACACCACCCATCTCACCGGCTTTCACCATGTTGATGTAGAGTTTATTAAAAGTTTTGGGGTGCTGCGCCAAGCCCTCGGAAAAAGTGCTACCACCTTCAATAGCAACAGCCAGATCATCAATAATGTCCCGCAATGCCGCATTTTTTTCCTGTTTGCCCAATACGCGTAAACCTCTCAGCAAGGGCAGACCGGCATCAACGAGCGTTGCCAGCTGTCTGGTAAATGTAGTCAGAACTTTGGGTTTTACCTTACCCTTCAGAAATTTGGGCATGGGGATATTAATTTCCCCTTTCTTACCTTTCTTCTTGGGTTTGGAAGGTTTGTTGCCCCCTTTTTTGCCCTTGGCACCTTTTTTCGGTTCGGCGGCGGCTTCTGTAACCTTGGTAGGGAAAAATCCCATATCCTTGAGGCGGTTGATAGCCTCGTTTTGGCTGGCTACATCGAGCGTACCTTTGGTCTCCTTGCCACGTGAGTCCATGGCGACGTAATTGAATTTGGGCATAACAGGAACCAGTTCTTATGTGTATTTCAAAACTTCTTCAACGGAGGATTCTCCCGTAAATATACTGCGCAAGCCATCCTCGCGAAGTGTAACCATCCCCTCTTCCACCGCTTTCTGTCGTACTACGACGGTCGGTGCACGATCATTGATCAAGGAGCGAATCGCTTCAGATACTTCAAGCAGCTCATAAATACCCTTTCGGCCCTTGTATCCGGTGTCATTGCAATCTCCACAACCACTGCCGTAGTAAAACTGTTTGTCTCCAATATCATGCGGAGAAAGATTGAGTTGGGTCAGTTGCTGATCAGTAGGCTCGAATGGAGTTTTGCAGGAACTACAGACCTTCCTGACAAGCCGCTGGGCCAGAACTCCCATCAACGTGGAAGAAATCAGGAATGGCTCAACCCCCATATCCACCAAACGAGTAACTGCTCCAGGAGCATCGTTGGTATGCAAGGTACTGAGCACCAAGTGACCAGTGAGTGATGCCTGAATGGCAATCTGGGAAGTTTCCAAGTCACGCATCTCACCAACCATGATCACGTCTGGATCTTGACGAAGGAAGGCCCTTAATGCTTTTGCAAAAGTCATGCCCACCGCCTCTTTCACCGGCACTTGCATGATTCCCTCGATATCAAATTCAACTGGATCCTCAACCGTCAGTAGTTTGTGATCGGTTTTATTGATGCGTCTCAGGCATGAATAAAGAGTAGTTGTCTTCCCGCAACCCGTTGGGCCTGTTACCACGAAAATCCCATTGGGCTGTTTGATAGCCTGTTTGACGTAATCAGAGACGGAATCAGGAAACCCTAGATGTTCCAGCTCAAGAGAAACGGCGGAACGATCCAGCACACGAAGCACGACCGATTCACCAAACTGAGTCGGAAGGGTGGAAAGTCGAAGATCCACCTGACGACCACCAATGTTGCACGAAATACGTCCGTCCTGGGGTAAACGTCGTTCTGAAATATCGAGATTTGCCATGATCTTCAGACGCGAGGCCACCGGCATGGCCAGGTGCAGTGGCGGTGGCGACATTTCGTAAAGCGCACCATCCACTCGGTAGCGAATCTTGAATTCGTCTTCAAATGGCTCAAAATGAATATCACTGGCTCGATCCTGAACGGCCTGGAGAAGCACGAGGTTCACGAATTTGACAATGGGCATGTCATCTTCGTCTGAACTCAGGTCCAAAGCACTGGCATCAACGACCTCTCCCACCTCGGAAGGATCGATGTCGGCTTCGGCGTCCATTTGACTCAAGATGTCAGCGATACCACTTTCAATCTGAACAGAACTAGCTCCACCTTCGCTACCGTAGGCCTCATTCAGGCATTGGGTCACTTGAGCAGGATCAGCCAGGACAGTTTGAATGGGAAGAGGAACCACATAACCCAATTCATCAATTTTGGAGGGATCCAACGGATCAACGAAAGCCACCTTCAACATCTCGTCCTCCAATCCCACGGGAACACACTGGTATGCCAAAGCTGTCTCTGCGTTGAGCATTTCCTTGAGTTCATCCGTGACCATGCTGGGGTCAATTTGTATGACCTGAGCCCCCAGATAATCGGCCACGACCTGGAGCATGGAGTCCACATCCATGTAGCCGTAATCCTTGATGATGTCCATCACCGGGTTACCACTGCGATTCAACTCTTCGTTAATTTCCTCCAGTTGCAAGTCATCGAGCATCTGTTGGTCCCGCAGAAGCGTCAGCAATGGGTTGGATATTACGTCAGACATATCAAGTAAGTATTCTTTCTAAACTATTCTTGCCCAGCCTCGGCAGCTGCTCGGGCTTCCTGGATTTCCTGTAGCTTGGCAAGAACCGTGGTCGGATCCTGGGATTTGGTAATCACCTGTTCTTCATCGATGATCCCTTGTTCATATTTTTCCATCAAATACCCGTCCAATGTCACCATGCCGTATTTGGCTCCGGTCTGAATGTCCGAATTAATTCGAAACGTCTTGTTGTCACGAATGAGGGCACTGATGGATGGGGTATTCACCATGATTTCGAACACCGCACATCGCCCTGGCTTATCGCACCGAGGGAGAAGAAGCTGAGAAATAACCGCCTGCAACACGGTGGACAGCTGAATACGGATCATCTCCTGTTGATTGGTCGGAAATGCATTGACCAAACGGTCGATGGTTTTTGCGGCACCAGTTGTGTGCAAGGTTCCGAAAACCAAGTGACCCGTTTCCGCAGCCGTGATCGCCGCTTCAATGGTCTCCAAGTCACGCATCTCACCCACCAAAATCACGTCTGGATCCTGACGCAAGGCGCGTCGTAGGGCTTCCGCAAAACTGGGTACATCCACATGAACCTCACGTTGCGTTATCACCGAGTTTTTGTGAGTGTGGTAATACTCGATGGGATCTTCAACGGTAATCATGTGTACATCATCACGCTCGATGTTCATGATGTTAAGAAGAGAGGCCAAAGTGGTACTTTTTCCGGATCCGGTGGGCCCTGTCACAAGCACCAATCCTCGAGGTTTGTAGAGGAGTTCCTTGACGCTGGGAGGAATCCCAATCTGCTCCATCGTGAGCAGCGTACTTGGAATCTGCCGAAGCACCATGGCAAAATCGCCACGTTCTTTGAAAACACTGACACGAAATCGAGCAGCTTCACCGAAAGCAAATGCAAAGTCGGCTCCCCCGTTTTCACGAACTTGCTGAATATGATCTTCGGAGCTGATACTGCGCATTAATTCTTCACAGTCGTCAGCACTCAATGGCGGGCCCTCCACTTTGTGTAATGTGCCATGAACACGAATAGCAGGAGGAATCCCATTACGAATGTGCAAATCTGATGATCCCTCTGAAACCATCAACTGCAACAGATCTGACATTGAGTAAGACATACGTCGTTTAGTTAAATATTATCTGATTTGGGCAAAGAACTCAAAACGAACCCCGCCTTTTTTCCAAGTTTCTTTTTATAGAATTTGCCAGCATTCCTTGGGCCAAAAAAAAGGCTTAGTCGGTGGCGGTTGCGCGAATAACCTCATCCACAGTGGTCAAACCTGCGATTACTTTTCGGCAGCCATCTTCACGCAGCGTCCTCATTCCCATCTCACGAGCACGTTGCCGCAACACTGATGCCGGGACTTTTTCATAAATAAGCTTCCTGGCATCATCTTCCACGACAAATATTTCAAACAAACCAAAACGTCCTCTGTGGCCAGTGTTATTGCAATTACCGCAACCTTTACCTTTTTGATAATTGGTATCTTCAACGGTTCCAGGATCAATTCCAATGGACCTGAGCTCATTTTCCGTGGGTTGGAAAGGCGCTGTGCACTTCGGACACAATTTCCTGACCAAGCGCTGAGCCATCATTGCGCGAGTAGAGGAAGCAACCAAAAAGGGCTTGATTCCAATGTCGATCAAACGAGTCACCGCACTGGGTGCGTCATTGGTGTGAAGAGTCGAGAAAACCAAATGCCCTGTCAGTGACGCGTTGATAGCGATGGTTGCAGTTTCCAAATCTCGAATTTCCCCAAGCATCACAACATTCGGCGATTGTCGGAGCATGGATCTGAGAGCATGTGCAAAAGTTAATCCAACTGTTTCGTTGACCTGAACTTGATTGATACCGGCCAAGACATACTCCACGGGATCTTCGACCGTAATAATTTTCCTATCCGGACGATTAATGAAGTTCAAACAAGAATAAAGTGTGGTGGTCTTGCCTGAACCCGTCGGCCCGGTAACAAGCAAAATGCCGTCAGGAAGACTGATCAACTGTTCAAAAATTTGTTGGTCATCAGTGAAAAATCCCAGCTGAGGCAGTCCCAACTTCAAACCGTCCTTATCGAGAATACGCATGACGATACTTTCGCCATGGGTGGTAGGAACTGATGATACACGTAGATCAATAATTTTATCCCCCACATCGCACTGAATACGTCCGTCTTGAGGAATTCGTTTTTCAGAAATCGACATGTTGGATTCGATCTTCAGTCGCGCAATGACAGAAGCTTGAAGGCTTTTGGGTGGACTTTTGACCACATGACACACACCATCAATACGGTATCTCACCCTGAAAGTATGTTGCATGGGTTCCAGATGAATATCCGAGGCGCGAGATCGATAAGCATCTATGATGATTTGATTAACAAGTTTGATGATAGGGGCATCTGCAGCTACGGTCGTTCCTTGATCTGCCTCTAATTCACCAAGGGAAGCAATTTCCACTTCACCCTCGGTGATATCCTGGATCATTTTACTGACCGAATCATCTTTGTTGGTACGCCCCCCGTAGTAACGATTGATGGCATTTTGAATCTCTTTATCACCAGCAACCCTAACCTCGATTTGCTTACCGAGCGCAACTTGTAAACCGTCAATCGACTCCAGATCAGTAGGATCAGCTAGAGCCATGGTGACTGTATCGTCTGAAACATAGATGGGAACGGCATTGAAGCGCTTAACCACATTTCGGGGAACAGCAGAAATCACGTCATCAGCAAGTTGAATAGCATCTAGCTCAATAACCTCGGCACCCGCTTGAGCAGCCTTGGCCATGGTAACGCTTTCATCCATCAGTTCACCCTTGGCAACCAAGGTGTCCAAAACACCCATATCACCAGAAACTTCACCACGTGCTTCATCAACCTGCTCCGAGGTCAACAACCCCATGTCGATCAATGTATCTACCAAATAATCGTCTTTTACAGCCACAACAATCCTAATCGGTTAACTAAATCATCCCAAACCTGGAAAACAACAGAGTGCAATAATCCAAGTCAACTTGTCAACGAGGACATGCTTCACATTCCAGAATAAACCAAGCCATCGCCATATAGAACTGACAAAAATCCAGTCCTCGAGTTCAATTATCAAACTAATAAAGGGACAGACCTTTTATTTGTTGACATCAACCAGCTTACTGTCACCCTTTGGGTGCAGTCATGAGAAAACCTCGAAAATTCATCACCAGTGGCGGTGGTACGCGGCACTA
>CAYFHO010000024.1:0-58941 GCA_964342825.1 uncultured Verrucomicrobiota bacterium | reverse complement strand
ACCAAATACCCCCCATCAACGCGATGTTGCCATATGGGGTTTGTTAAACGCTTACTGTCCACCGACAGAAATAGAGTCGACTAAGCTCTTGAGCCGTGTAATTAAAAGGATCAAGCAGTGTCGTGACCAACGTTATTTTGCGGGTACGGAAACCAGGCACTTCAACCACGATTTCCACCAAACAAACTGTCAATTCTTTAGGGAGTTTTGCCCAAGCCTCGGCGTCAAATACCGACCATTGTTGATAGGGCCGTTTTCATTGAACCAAGCGATCACGTCGCCCCAAGCGCTGGCCTTTACGCCAGTCCACTTTACGGCGTTGATGTGCACGCATGACGCTTTTGACACCTTGTTGATGCAAGGCTGCCAGCTGTCCATAGCCACTTAATTCTCTATCCGTTAAAACGATATCTCCAGGCTTAAAAAAGCCCAAAAGGTAACCGAAAGAGGAAACGTTCGATTGCGACTGTTAGGACCGGAAGTGGCGGGTTGAAATAAGTCTAATGGTAACCAAGGGCCAAACAACTCACACAATCTGCACAGTGAATTGCGACGCAATTCTTCGATTTATTCTCGCATTCGATCCAGTTGAGAACGACGTTGAGAGCCACAAAGTCGGTGAGAAATGCCAGGCAAAAAAGGTGCTAAATTTCGCATGGCTGATTGTCTCAAGTCAGCCGGTCCTTGTACATTCAAAAACAATCCAAGCCGTATTTTTTTCCTTAACTAAGCGCCATTCGGGGCTGACCCCAAAAATTGCGGATGGTAAGCATGGGATTTGGCATCGAACTTCGACAGACCTGCTGAAATTCTCTGAGTCCAGCCTCGTGATGACAGGGGGTCAAGCTGGAAAGAACTGGTGGAATTTTGAATGTCCCCATGTGGTTCATCATGAAGGCATGTTATATCTCTTCCATACCCAGACATATGGTCCAGGCAAACAGCAAACCTCCGTTTACCACTCTACTGATCCCACCCACTTTGGCATCAACGACGACAGTCAATTCATGACCCATTTGCCCGTTGCCGCCCCGGAGATTCTACACCACGATGGCATCTACTACCTGGCCGCACTCACCCCAGAACTTGATGGTATTCGCATCACCCGACTCGATTGGGAATAATTTTTGAAAATAGAACCATTGGAATTTTGGTTTTACACCATTTCAAAGGCCACTGTTTATCTGAGGCCCCTCTTAATTGTTGAAATACGAGACCTGACCCTTTTGCTTTTACAATCCAAATTTGACCCTCTTGCATATTGTGTGCAACACCTGTTTTTTCCTTGCGATTCTCATCTAAGTCCATGATGATACTGTAATTGTGATGATTGTGTTTTCCTTTCTAATCGTGTCCAGAGCCTGGAAGAATGTGCACCTGTTATTGCTATTCTTGGTCTGCACCTGCGTCAACTCAACCGAGTTTAAACCCTTTGCAACATCAGGTGATCTGGTTTTCATTGAACCCGACGGTTTTTTTGTCATCGAAGCCATTGAGACACCCACAAGTGGATTGACTGGGTATGTAGCGTTTCCGGCAAGGGTAGCTCGATCCGACGGAAATGGAGGTACGGAAGAAGGGACGTCCATGCGTGTTTTGTATCGTTGGGATCCCTTGGCTTTCGGATCGGGGCTTTCCTTGGTTGCCAAGCCAGGAGACTCAGGCATCGTTTCCATTGGAGATACTTGGGTAGATGAAGATGGAAACATTGCTTTTATCGCGCAAGTCAATGTTGGGAGTGAAGAAGATCCTTTGTTGAGAAATGCCTTTTTTCTTTGGAATGAAGAAGATGGGATCAAGGAGGTGTTGAGGGAACGAGAGACCTTTGTCGTTGCCGGTCAAGAAGGCTCTTTACGATCCTTGTTGCCAGGCAAGACAGTGTTTGCCAACGGAACACTTTTGACATCTTTGGAGTTGGGTCGGGGGCGACTCATCGCCTTATGTGCCATTACACGAGAGAACCTGTTTCAAATCATAGATAATTTCACAGAGTTGCCGGGGGCCGGTGATGAACCTGGATCTTTTTTCTTTTCTTCCATTAAAGGGCTTAGATTGGACTCGCTCGGTAACTACAGTGTGTTGCTTCAATTGAACACATTTCGAGATGCCATTTATCAGGGGAAACTATTTACCGGTGAACCGACTCTAAATTTATTCAGATCAAATCAGTTTCCGCATAAAGGATTGGAAAATTTACAAATCACCAGAGATGGCAAATTGGGAGCCATTGCTGAACCGCATGGTATGATTGATCCGAACCTACCTCCCGATACGAGGGAAACCATTGTGCTATCGGAAGCGGGTGCAGTCTATCAAAGGGATACCCAACATTCATTTTCAGGTAGTATTAATACATTGGGTCGTCCAGTAGATTTCGCGATTACCAGCGGTGGAATATTTGGTCGAAGCATTATTTTTTCTGCACCCGTTGATTGGGGTGAGCTTGAGGGCAAATTTGTCATCGCAGAAGGAGCGGCATTTGAGTTCCAGGGAACCCTTCCACTTTTTTACGAAGGTAAAATCTTGCCTCCAGAATTCTTTCCCGAGGCGAATGATCCTGCTTCACCCCCCAATGAAGATCCCGTGGAGGATTCGGGAGACATGACTGATGATGAACCAATCATTGTGGATTATACGGTTGATCGTATTTGGGCTGCGTTTGTCAATGGGAACGGAACCATGGTTGTATACGCTTCTATAAAAGGCCCAGATGTGACTCAGGAAAATCGACAAACCATTTGGTGGTTTGCCAATGAATTTAGTCGGCTGGAACCTGTCCTACGGACAGGAGATCCCATTGAACTAAGAGGTGAGACGAGAACAATCTCAGGTTTTCTATTGAACACAGGAATCAACAACGCAACCATCATCGACGGCACGGGAGAAGGAGGAGAACGCATCGCTCTGGCACAAAATGGCAATCTGGCCATTACCATCCAGACTGTCGATGGTCACACCTCAGCCGGAAGAATTCCTTTTGGAACAGCCCCTCCTGCGTTCAGCATCACTTCCTGGGAAGTTGACAGAGAATCAGGAATGCTGACGCTCAATTGGGATGCTATCCCTGGCTTCACCTATGTCGTTTATTGCAGTGAAACCTTGACGCCCTTTTCTACAGACAGGGTCGTTGCGACGGTTGTGGCAGATTCTGAGTCTGGATCAGCTGTTTTTGAAGCTCCGCCGAACGGCAAAGCTTATTATCGTGTTGTTGAGGAACTATAACGTCCGCAGCTAAAATGAATCTAAAAATTATCGCAGGTTTAAGGAGCCTTGTTCAGTGTTCTCTCGAAAATAAAAGAGTGTCTGTGACACCCAGGACGATGGTTGAAATACGAGACGTGATTCAGAGTACAAACAATGAACTTTGTGGCCTCAATTATCTGACAGGCCCCTCAATTGAATCCTTCTCTTTGGCTTGAATTTTTTTCAGCTCATATAAATTCCCTTCCGGTCCCTCGAAAACCTCAGGAGGCGATTCATTTTCATCCGAGTAAGCCAGTATGGTTAGGGTATCTCCTTCAACTTTGTAAATGGCAGGAACTGATTCGCCGACTATTTCCTCCTGTGACTCTGTCGTTCGCTTGATGGTAGCTCGGAATCGATGTGGGTTAACATCTGTGTTGAGGGTAATGGTGGTTTCAAACCAAAAATCGTCATCCCGAAAAAAGCGCAACTGATTCCGCTTAATGGTCACCAAAACATTTTGCTCATCACTTTTACTTTCCCAAGTTCCTTGAAGCTTGGCAAGTTGCGTATCTTTAGTTTCCAGCGTGTTTTCTCCCAACAAAATCGTCCCGGTAAGAAGCGAAATACATTGCAGGAAAGCCACAATAATCCATGTCTTCTGAAATTTCATAACCAATTAAATCCCCTATTTGATCAAACAATTGTCAATGCAGCTATGGAGACTATGGATAACGGCCATTCGTTTCAGTTTATTTTTCAGCCATGACATATACCGATAAAAATTTCCGGGCAACCGTTCATCGAAAAATTGGATCGCTTTACCATTGCTACTATCAGGCACACCGGGACGGTGAGCATGGTATTTGGCATCAAATCTACCTCAAAACTTAGGGGGTATCTGAGATAGCTTCTCATTTATTGAAATACGAGACCTGAACCCTTAGCATACAGAACGAGTGGGGCTGTATCTCATCAAACGAATGAACGGTTGCAACTGTTCGAGGCTTAGGCACTGCCATCTATATTTTCATGCCAACATCAAGGTTCTCTATTTTCCACAACCATCACCGGTGTGGGCATCAGCTCATCGCCGGGTAAATGAAGACGAAGATTTCCATTTTCTATCGTTGGAATTTCCGCTCTTCCGTCCACGTGAAACAATTCAACACTGGGTCCATTGATGGGTAGTTCGATGATTGCATCTCCTGTATCTACCTTTGCCCAGGCAATCCAGACGCGATTCATCTGTTTGGTTTCATTTGCATGCAGGTAGAGGATGGGATTCCCTTCGATGACCTGAAATCCTTCTTCCATTCGGTGCATTGGAAAAGGATGTGGGAGTTTTTTTACATATATGCTGACTGAAGTTCGTTCCAGAGGTTTGGCGTCCATCACTGTTACTTTTCGAATCCCCGCCGCAAAGGCTCGCGTGAAAAACTGCCAGAACCAGGCGGCACGGCGTTCTTCCGAAAGAGCGCCGATGAAATCAAAATTACCTTCCGTATGCCAGTAGTCCATTTTACGTTCATATTCAAAACCGGGCGAAGCGTTTTCCCATTTTTCAAATACCGTGCGAATCTGTGAAAAGGCGTCGGTGATGGTAAAATCTTTCCCGGAGAAGAAGCTGTCCAGTCCCTCGTAATTGTGAAAGGACACCACATCGGTCACCGGTCCAATAGAATAGGATTTCCTATTTTCTTTGAACTGAGGTGAACCGTGGCGTCCCTCTGCATCGAGTGTTTGTTCCAACCAATGAATACCATGACTACCGGACGCCATGGAGGGAGCCAAAATGACGGCTTGAGGGTCTATTCCTTTGATGGCTTGAGTGGTTCGAGTCACCAACTCCGCATAATTCGCTGCCTGTCCTTTCCAGTTTGTGAAATAGGATTCCGGTTCATTGTCCATTTCCCAGGCGCGGACACCATAATCCATGCCCCAACCTTGTTCCTGAGCCAAAGTGCCGCCAGGAGAATATCGAGCGGCCATTTTTCCCATAAAATCAACAAGCGCATCCATATTCCTGGGCGCTGATTTACCATCGACGCGACGCCCCGCCCATTCCGGAGGACCACCCGCATTACCACCGACAACAGGAGCTTGCATGAGAATGTTCATTCTGCGTTTGTGGGCTTCCTTTACAAAGGCATCGAGAGAACGCCAGGCATCTGGAATATTTTTAGAGAGATCTACAGGCCCATCAGGTTCCATTTGCGACCAATAGACGCACATAAACGTCCAACGCAGTCCCATCTCCACCTCTTTGTCCAGATCCGGGACCTTGGACGCACCCAGCATAGCGCCACCCTTTCCGTCCCAACTTCCGGTATGTCCGATGTAGGGCGATTCGAAACCATCCAGACCGCCTCCCAGAGTGGATTGCCGTGAAGGCGGTGGTATGGGATTGTCAATTTCGGTAAAGGAAGTTGGTGTGGCCGCTTGCAGTAGTTTAAAAAGCAATACGATCAACAAACACAGACACAACAGCGAACCCAGGCATCCTATAGCCGACCATTTCACCAGCCGCCTGCCCCAGGATGGGATCGCTTTTCTTTTCTGCTGTTCTGTGCCTGGTGTCATTTGTTTTCCCATCTCAACCAGAACCGTCTTCAGGCAAGGTCAGACGATTTACCGCCGCAATTTACGGTCGTAAAATTGGACGCCTTTGGGAGGGCGAACGGGTAGGACCAATCCGCCCGAAGCGTCCAGTTCCTCGAACAGTTGGGTTCGCATATGTTGGATCCGGTTTTTGTAGGCGGGGATGTTGATCAGGTTGACGCGTTCATCCGGATCGGTCTTGAGATCGTAGAAACCATTACGGTCCCACACTCCGTGGTAATAGATGTATTTATATCGATCTCCACGAATCGCGAGGGTGGTGGGGGTGGCAGGGAAATTCCATTCCCAATGGTATTCGTAAAGGATGTGTTCACGCCATGGAATGGTCTTACCTTTCAACCAGGGCAGTGCGGATTGACCGTCGAACTTCATTTTGGGTTCCACCTTCACACCTGCTGCCTCCAGCAGGGTGGGGGCGAGGTCCATGTTCAGCATCATCGCCTTGATCTCTGAACCGGGCTCGATCAGTCCGGGTGCCATGGCCAGCATGGGAATTCGAATGGATTCTTCAAAGGCATCACGTTTGTCGTAAAACCCATGTTCGCCCAAAGCAAATCCATTGTCCCCCAAGTAGACCACGAGGGTATTGTCCAGGAGTTTGCTTGAGTCGAGATAATTCAGTACGCGGCCGATGTTCTCATCCAGTCCGTGCACGGTTTCACAGTAACGATGATACAAATCATCGAAGGAGGGCACCGGATCCTTGTCCAGAGGACCGGTCTCCATGTGATCGATTCCGTGGATGCCATAACGTCGCTCACGGATCCAGTTGGATTGGGTTTGATAGTTGCTTTCCGTATTGGCCATCGTCATGGGGTAGTCAATGGCTTTGTTTTCATAACGTCCATGATGACGTGGTGCGGGTTGGAAAGGATAGTGAACCGCCTTGAAAGAAAGGTAGAGCAGGAAAGGTTCATCCTCCTTGCGCGTCTTGAGCCAATCCAATGCCTGGTCTGCCAGAATATCCGTCGTATAACCTTTCAGAGATTTCCTTGAACCATTGATGTTGAGTTCGGGATCGAAATAAGTCCCTTGCCCCTTGAAGCTGACCCAATGGTGAAATCCTTTTCGAGGTTCATCGTTGTCATGGCCCATATGCCACTTCCCGATGAACCCGGTTTGATAGCCCGCCTCCTGAAGGTATTCAGGAAAAAAGCGTGTGCCTTCGGCCACGGGTCGTTGGTTGTCCACCACCCTGTGGTGATGCATGTATTGCCCGGTCAGGATGGTTGCTCGGCTCGGACTGCAAAGTGAGGTGGTGACAAACGCATTTTTAAAGTGAGCACCCTGCGCGGCCATGCGGTCCAGATTGGGTGTCTCCAAAAAGGAAGGACTTTCGTCCATAAACCCCATGAAATCGTAGCGGTGATCATCACTTAAGATGAGCACGATATTTCGAGGTGCTGCCCAGTTTGTAGCTCCACAAGAAATGGCCAGGATCGTTGCCAGAAACAATCGGAAATTTCGCATGTGCCTATCCACTCAAGAAAAAGGGTTCTAGGCAAGAGTGCTTATCAAATATTGCATGCTGATGGCAGAAGGATGCGATTTAGTTTTTCACGCTTACCTGCTGCCGTGGGTTTCAGGGCGATCAGGTAGAGGAGGAATCTAATAGGAGTTTACTGGTTGTCTTTTGTGGTCTTATGGATTGTTTGATTTCTTGGTGGATCAAGTAGCTCTGCTTTGGAATTTCGCTCACGGTTCTGGGCAGAGGCAATGATCCGGTCAATATCATAATCAAACTCGGCTGCATTCTTTTCTTTCCAAGAATGCACGCTCTCGATAATTGTCACTGTTTTCTCAGTTATCATCTCCAACAAGGTCCTCTGGAGTACATATCACACTTGGCAGAAATCCATAATTTGAAACCACATCGTTAACCCTCCACCAAATTTTTGGATTCGCAAGGTGTCTGCAATTCCATGTCAAAATATAATCAATTGAGTGAACTGAAGCAACAGCTATGTGAATAGCGTCATCAGCTGCTTTGGTTGGAATAATTTTACGCGATAGCAACTCCTTCGCAATATCACCAACGGGTTCCACAAGTTTGATCAATGGCAAACCAGAGAGCATGGCCAACCGCTTTTGAGCCATTTCCATTTCACCTCTCGAGCATTCGTCGATGACTGTCTGGGATGTGACACAAAGGTAATCGTGCCTTTCATTATCCCACCAATTTCTGGTCAGATGCTGTCTTGCTGCCTCTACTATGTGTGGAGATGATCTACCTGTGTACAAGCTGGGTATGGTGGTTTCGATGTAAATCGACTCCTGAGAATTACCCATTTTTCAAAGAACACTCTTTTGCTTTTCACTCACACACCACAGGTGATCCCAGGTGCGAATGAAGATTTCTCCGTCGGACATGGCTTGAGTGGAATTGCACATGGCTTTGTCCAGCGAATTAATGGCAAGGAGATTGAAAGTAGGGCTTGCTTCGAGGATCACCATTTCGGAACTTTGGTTCAGGCAATAGAGATGTTCGCCGCTGCGAATCATGGTGGACCAGGTAGAGCTTTTGCGCGCCTCACCTCTCGCTCTTTCTTCCCAGAGTGTTTTACCGGTTTTTAAGTCCTGGCAGGTTGCGATGCCGGATGAGTTCAGAAAGTAAATGTGTCCTTCGTAGATCACGCCTGATCCAATGTTGTTTCCAACACCCACGTTTTGCCACAGCCGGTGTGAACCGGTGACATCGCCTTTGCCGCCCATGCGTACTCCAATGGTCGAACCTTTATAGCCGCCCATTCCTACCGCGATACCGTCCCCCACGATGGGAGAGGTGTAGACCAGAGGATTCATCCCGGTAGCCCACCATACTTTCTCGCCGTTGGTGGGATTGAAAGCAACCATGTCATTGGGAAAAGTCATGATCATTTCGGTTCGACCATCATGGTTCACAATCAATGGAGTACTGAAAGAACCCGTGTTTCCGTTTTCGTTTCCACGAAATCCATCGGTTCTGCCTTTCTGATTCACTTCGGGTTCGACAAACTTCCAGACGGTTTTGCCTGTTTCCTTGTCCAAGGCGTAGATGGCCGCATGGGGCCCAGGTCCGTGATAAATAATGCAAAGGTCGTTATGAAAAATAGGTGAAACGGCATTACCCCATATGTGAACTTGCGGTCCCAGATCTCGGTTCCAAAGAACCTTTCCATCCAGGTCGTAGGCATAGACACCGGCAGACCCGTAGGTGGAAACAATCCGCTCGCCGTCGGATGTGGGGGATGCGGCACAGTAAGGGTTTTGGGGATGAGTGGATTCCTTTTTGTCGTAGAGGACTTCTTTCTGCCACATGAGTTTTCCCGTGTGCCGATCGAAGGCCATGGTAGTTCGGCGATGCTCTTTCTCGATGGCCTGGGTGATAATGACTTTTCCATCGACCACGATGGGAGAACTGTTGCCGCGATCAGGCAACTCGACTTTCCAGCGGATATTGTCTTCAGCAGACCATTGAATGGGGTAACCGGTTTCTTCAATGGCATTGCTGGAATGAGGACCTCGCCATTCGGGCCAGTCACTGGCGCTTGTATTGATAATGAAAAGGATGGAACAGAGGAGAATTTTCCCGAGTGTTTGGAGGTCTTTCATGACTTCAGGTAAATGGGTTTGGTTCAGAGTGTCCTCCGATTTTTTAGCAGTTTGGGTAAGGTTGATCAAGAAACGAAAAAAACCGGCAAGTGCATCAGCACACCGGTTTCAATCTAGAACAAAATATTAAGTAATTTCCTAAAGGACCTATGCCGTCTTTGGTAACCGGTAAGCTTTTCTGCAAAGTCCAAACGCGATGAGTCCAAAGCCTGCCAGTATAGCGATACTCTGAGGTTCGGGCACTGGATTAACAGATCCATCTGACGCGTCCTCAAAGTTGCTGATTGTTATACCCGGAGCTCCAGTACCTTCATTTCCTGGTTCTACATAACCCGAGTTTAGACTAAAAGAAGTAAAGCCTTCTGTAACAGTCCACTCACTGTCTGTGATAACTGAGAATGTCAATGAATAGGTACCAGGATTCAAGGTGAATGGTCCTGTGGCAAACGATAGAAGTGCATTAGGGGCGGAATTTCCGCTTCCAATACCGGGGTCGCCATGGTTGATCTGCTGAGTTTCGTTCAGTCCTGTTGTTGACTGAAGAGTCATCGTAAGAGGGTCTGAATTGTTGTTTGCTGATATTCCTATCTGGAAGCTTGAAAATTCGAAAGAACCAGAATCTATACCAACATCAAATCTCATCACAAATGGAGTTGCTACTAATATGTTATACTTCCCCGAAGATCCCTGGGGTACACCAGTTACGACGGTTGCGGCCCCAGCAAACTGAGATTGAATCAGTAGGATGATGGCAAATGTTAGAATGTATCCCAATCGTTTGATCCAATTGAAAGGGTTTAAAAGTCTACTCATGTATGTTTTGTCGTATTTTAGCTTAAATCTTTGAATGAATACCTCTTGGCATCTGGGCTCAGCAAATACCGTACCACAGTTCCTGGGGTATGATATAAATTTTTCAATAACAAGTTATTACATCTGAAAGGCCAAAAATTTTTCCATAGATACCTATTATTTCATGGCGGAAATCAGGTAAAATAATGCAAATGCATTGCAGGAATTTAAGAATTTGATTTCGTGGCAGATCACCCACGGAATCCTGTCAGCACAGCATCAATCCTTATGATCCCTGAACCAGCCATCGTATACCTACATTGAATCCTTAACTTTTTCAACTAGATCAATGTTTTTAAATGGTTAGTGAAGCATAGAAAGAAAAAGTCAGTCTGACGTGTTAGCCTCTGTGAATAACCTGTGGATAAACTTTCAAGAAGTCGTGTTTGCCTTTTTGGTTTGATTGACCTTTGCTTGCATGACATGCCCGATAGCGCAGCCATCGACACTCAGGGTGAAAAACCCGATCTAAAGCGGACCAAACGTCAGCCTCGACGCAGAGAGGAGGCTGGGCCTTTGGATCGTTTGCCCCCGCATTCAGTTGAAGCTGAACAAGGTGTGTTGGGTTGTGTGATGTTGAACCCCAATGAGAACATGGGAACCTGCATTGAAAAATTCAAATCAGGTGCCGAGGTTTTCTACGATTTGCGTCATCGTGTGCTCTACGAATTATTGGCCGAGCTTTTTGATAAAAAACAACCCATCGACATATTCACATTGTCCCAAAGTCTGAGAGATCGCAACCAGCTCAACAATGTGGGTGGACTGGCCTATCTCAACGATCTGATGGATAAGGCACCGTCAGGATTGAACTTACCTTATTACCTTGAAATTGTTCGGGAAAAATACGTTCTGCGAAAAATGCTCCACACCTGCACCGACATTGTCGGGCGTGTTTATGATGAGCAGGACAATGTCGATGCATTGTTGGATACCGTTGAACGAGATGTGCTTGCCATTAGCGAAGAACGCTCTGAAAACGAAGATAAATCCATCAAAACCCTGGTCAGAGATGCCATATCCACTCTGGAATCCTACCATAAAAACCAGGGAATGCTGACGGGGCTTTCCTCGGGATTTCATGATTTGGATAAGATGACTCATGGCATGCACCCAGGGGAAATGGTCGTGATCGCCGCCCGACCCAGTATGGGTAAAACATCCCTGGCGATGAATATTGCCGAACATGTTGCGCTGGAACAAAATGAACCTGTCGGTGTGTTCAGCTTGGAAATGACGGCTGAATCGCTCATTCTACGTATGCTTTGCTGTCGTGCTCGCATCAATCTCCGCGCGGTCAGAGACGGTTTCTTTGCCGAAAGAGATTTTCCAAGAATCACACAAGCTGCCACTGAGTTGGCCAAGGCTCCGATCGTGATTGACGATACCCCCGGGTTGTCGGTTCTGCAGCTCCGAGCCAGGGCCAGACGCATGTCTCAGCAGCATGGAATCAAGCTCTTTGTCATTGACTACCTTCAGTTGCTGAATTCTACTGCGCGACGTGCCGAGAACCGTCAACAGGAGATATCTGATATTTCCAGCGGTGTGAAAGCGTTGGCAAAAGAACTTTCGGTGCCGGTCATTGTGCTCAGTCAGCTAAACCGTGAGCTTGAGAAAGACAAAAGCAGAAAGCCCAGGATGTCCGATCTGCGTGAATCCGGGGCGATCGAACAGGATGCTGATCTGATAGGTTTGCTTTACAAACCCAGTCAAGGTGACGATGATGACGGGCCTGCTTATGCAGAGCAGGAATCTATCGGCGTGAACTTGTTGATCGCCAAGCAGAGAAATGGTCCCACAGGGGACGTGAATCTAACCTTTTTCAAAGGATTTACTCGATTTGAAAATGCGGCCAAAGTCAGCGAAGAAGACGTCCCGGCGGACGTATAAACTGGTACGTCGGTTGAAATACAAGTGGCCTGTCTGGGCCTTCCTTGCCTGTTGGTTGCCTCAGGTGGGTGGCCAATCGGTTCTTTCCAACAAAACTATTGAAGCCGTCAAGGTCACCCATGTCGGGCCAGCCTCCGTGAGTGATCAAATGGTACTCGCCAACATCCAAACCCGATCCGGCGACGATTTTTCCGCAGCTCGAATCAATCAGGACGTCAAAAACCTGCTGGGGACCGGCTATTTTTATAACGTAGATGTCGCCTGGGAAGTCAAGGAATCGGGTATAGATTTGGTCTATTCTGTTCAGGGAAAGCCCAAATTAACCGAGATCCGATTCGAAGGGAACGAAAGGTTGAGAGACAACCGCCTGAAGAAGAAAGTGACATCCAAGGTAGGGGAACCCATCGATGAAAAGAAACTCTTTACCGATGCTCGCGAAATTGAAGCCTTCTATCAGAAAAAAGGCTATCAACATACCGAAGTAGTTTACCAGCCAAGCATCATTGAGGAACGTGGCCAGGGAACGGTGACTTTTAAAGTGACCGAAGCTCCCAAAGTTCGCATCAAAGAAGTTAATTTTATTGGTGCCAATGCTTTCAAGCAGAAGAAACTTCGGAAAATCATCAAGACCCGGCGCCGCTGGGCTTTTTCCTGGTTAACCGGTAGCGGGGTGCTCAAGGAAGAGCAATTTGCCGAAGACAAAGAAAAACTGCGCCAGCACTATTGGGAGAACGGTTATGTTGATTTCGCCATCCGGGATATTCAGTTCGAGTATCCCAAGGAAGACAAGATGGTGATCAACATTGAAATTTTTGAAGGCAACCAATACCGGGTCGGTGACCTGCGTATTCAGGGAAATGAGATCTATCCCACTCAGGAAGTCCTTTTCCGTGAAACACGTAAAGGTCCTGTCGAGCGTCTTGCCATGAACAAAGGCGACATTTTTACGCCCGATGGACTGGAAAACAATCGCTCGGCATTGGAGGACCTTTATGAAGCCGAAGGTTACCTCACACCTCGGAATCAGGGTGAAACCCGGATTCGTGAAATCAAGACCGCCAACACTGAAAAAGGCACCATTGATGTCGATTATCAGATTGAGGAAGGTGGGCGAGATTACATAGAGAAAGTCGAGATCCGAGGAAATACCAAAACCAAGGACAAGGTACTCCGTCGTGAACTCGCCGTAGCACCCGGAGAACCGTTCAATATGGTCCGAGCCAAGCTTAGTCAGGAACGACTCCGAGGTTTGACCTATTTCGAAAAAGTCGAAATTGCAGTTGAGCCTACCGACATCCCTGATCGCAAGAACCTGGTCGTCTCAGTGGAGGAAAAGAACACCGGCAACTTCGTGATCGGTGCTGGATTCAACTCCATTGAAAACCTGGTGGCCTTTGTGGAGCTTTCTCAGGGTAACTTTGATCTCTTCAAACCGCCTTTATTCCAGGGGGGTGGCCAGAAACTGCGACTGCGTGCTCAGGTCGGTACTCGTTTGCAGGATTACCAGCTGACGTTTATTGAGCCCTGGTTGTTTGATAAGAAATTAGAGTTCCAACAGGACCTTTATCATCGTGAACTTGATTTCGTGAGTAGTGTCTTTGATGAAAGACGTACTGGAACGCAGGTTGGCTTGCGAAAAACATTGGGTAGCGATTTTATTATCGGTGGCGTTGATTACACCATTGAAAGCATCGGTATTCAGGATGTCGATCCTGCCGCCTCTCAATTTTTCCAGGATCAGGAAGGCGATTACCTGGTTTCCAAAGTCGGTTCATCCATTTCTTACGATACCCGAAGCGGAGGGTTCCTGCCCAACAGTGGGCAGCTAACGCGCCTGCGCGGGCAATTGGCGGGTGGACCTTTCGGTGCGGAAGTGGATATTTACAAGCTTGAACTCACCACCAAGCATTATTTCAAAGGATTTGGTTCTGGTCATATTCTTGAACTCCTCGGCGAAGTCGGTGTGGCCGATGCCTACTCCGACACGGATACAGTGCCGTTGTTTGATCGTTGGTGGCTGGGTGGATTGCGAAACCTGCGTGGTTTTAAATTCCGCGACGTTGGACCTAAGGATGGGCAACAGGAACCCTTTGGTGGTAGCACCTATTGGTTTGCTTCGGCAGAATACAGCGTTCCGATCATCGAGCGTCTGAGATTTGCGTTGTTTTACGATATCGGGATGGTTTACCAGGATCCCTACAGTTTTGACTCCAATGTCAATGTGCCTGGTGCGGCTCCATTTGATACAGGTGCCTACAATGACAACTTCGGTTTTGGTCTGCGTCTGAATCTCCCGATCGGTCCGCTTCGACTCGATTACGGTATCCCAATCACTGCGGATGACTACAACGATGCAAGTGGTCGGTTCAACTTTGGCGTTGGATGGGAACGCCCATTCTAGGCCACAAACGGGTCGATGCTCCAAAAAAACCACGAATCACCACCTGTTTTTTAACAAAACTTGAGTAAACATCATTGAGGAACCGTCTTAATTGGACCATGATGTTTTGATTGGCTTTATTGATCACAATAACGACAGAAAAAATGAAGATGAAACAAACCATTCTATCACTTACGCTTTTATTTGGAATCCTTGCCAGTCCCATGGTTCAGGCACAGGGAAAGATTGCGACCATAGATTTACAGAAAGTTTTCGACGGATACTGGAAAACCAAACAGATCTCGGAAAGCTTACAATCTCAGGGCAAGGATTATCAAACTCGGCGCGAAAAACTCATTCAGCAGTATCAAGCGCTGAACGAAGAGTATCGGAAATTGCGCGAAAGTGCTTCTGAAGGTGCTCTATCCAACTCAGAGCGTGAACGACGCGGCAAGGAAGCTGACGCCAAATTGGTTGAGGTGCGCGGATTGGAAAAAGATATCTCCGATTACGACAACACGACCCGTTCTCAGATTGCAGAAACACAGGCACGCATGAAGAAAAACATTGTACGGGATATTCGTGAAAAAATCGCGCAGATTGCCAAGAAGGACGGATTGTCCATGGTGATCGACACTGCAGCCGAAGCACGTACTGAAACCCCGATCCTTCTTTATCATGACGGCTCCCATGACATGACCGACAAGGTATTGTCATTATTGAATGCCAAAGAAGAAGTTGGTAAATAAGTTCGTTTTTATTTTATGAGTTCGAGTTTGCCTGTCTCAGAACGTTTGGCAGTTTGCAGTTGGTCTCTTCAACCGGAGAGCCCTGAAGTGCTCCTGAGCCATCTCAAAACCATCGGTATTTCCAAAGTACAAATCGCTCTGGACCCGATCCGTGAAAACCCTGACGTCTGGGGAAAATATGGGAGTCTGAGTCAGGAGGCAGGTTTATCTCAGGTTTCCGGCATGATGGTGACTGTGGGTGAAGATTATTCAACCATGGAAGCCATCAAGGAAACGGGCGGTGTGGTTCCGGACGCGACATGGCCAGAAAACCTTGCCAATTTTAAGGAAAACATCTTAGTCGCCAAGGATCTTGGGCTCAAGCTCGTCACCTTTCATGCTGGATTTTTACCTCACGAAGCGAGCGACCCTGCATTCGCGAAATTGATGGATCGAATCCGACAGATAGGCGAGTTGTTCGGAGAAAACGGATTGGAACTGGGTTTTGAAACGGGTCAGGAAACGGCTGACACACTCAAAGACTTTCTGGATCAATTGGCGCTGCCCAATGTGGGCGTCAACTTCGATCCAGCCAATATGATTCTTTATGACAAGGGGGATCCTATCGAGGCCCTCAAAGTCCTCGCTCCTTATCTCAAACAATGCCACATCAAAGACGCGAACCGAACCTCTCAGCCAGGTGAATGGGGAGAGGAAGTTCAAACAGGAACGGGGCAGGTTGATTGGAAAGATTTCTTCGCGACGCTCGAAGGACTGGGTTACGAGGGCACTTTTGCCATTGAGCGTGAAGCTGGTGAACAAAGGGTGGAAGACATCCTGGCAGCCAAGAAACATATTCACAGTCTGCTCGATTAAAGGTTTCGTTTTATGGAAAAAGTAAAGGCAGGCATTGTCGGGCTGGGCTTTATGTCCGTGGCGCATATCAAGGCATATCGACAATTGGAGGATGTCGAAATTGTTGCGGTGTGCAATCCCAGTGGACGGCGACTGGACGGTGACCTCAGTGATGTTTTTGGGAATGTCGGAGATCAGGAACCCGTTAAATTGGATATGGATAAGATCCGTGGGTACAAGGACGTTGATGCCTTTCTCGATCATCCCGGCCTTCAGTTGGTGGACATTTGTTCTCCGACCTCCACTCATACCGATCTTGCCATACGGTCTCTGAACAAAGGAAAGCATGTACTTTGTGAAAAACCGATCACCCGCACATCCGAAGAAGCTCGACGTTTGGTAGAGGCTGTTCAAATCCCCAAGACACATTTCATGCCGGCCATGTGTCTGCGATTTTGGCCGGAATGGGCATTTCTGCAGAGGGCTATTACCGAGAATACATACGGCAAAGCTCTCGGTGTACGATTTCGACGAATTGCCGAACCACCTGCCTGGAGTCAACAGAATTACCTAAATGGTGACCAATCAGGGGGTGCACTCCTGGATCTACACATTCACGATACCGATTTTGTTCAACACTGCTTTGGAGTTCCCAAGGCTGTATTTTCAACCGGATTCACTAAAGTCAGTGGAGCTGTGGACCATGTGGTGACTCAATATATCACCGACTCAGGTGTATGTATATCTGCAGAAGGAAGTTGGGCAATGACTCCGGGTTTCGGTTTTAATATGGCGTATAATGCCGTTTTTGAAAACGCGACTGTCGATTATGATATTGCCCGCGGTGAGGACGCCCTGAAAGTCTTTGAAGCCGGCAAGGAAGGCCGTACGATTAAAATGGAAGGACTGGACGGTTACGCCGGAGAGATACAGCACTTGGTTGACTGTATCAACCAAGGAAAACGCCCCAGTGTGGTGACTCCTGAAGACGGCCTCAACGCGATTCGCATTTGCGAAGCTGAAGCTCGATCTGTTCAGTCCGGACAGATTGAATCTGTCTGATTTCAAAATCTTTGGATAAGGGCAAGGCATCGTCTGCCTTGCCCTTCTGATCCACAGTTGGCCAGTCAATCACAACCGAACTTTCCGTTGGTTGCAGATTCCCCTTTAACTGGCGAACCCTCTGTTGTGCATACCTAAATCTCATTACGACACTCCTTTTACGTCTCACGAATGATTCGTAATTTATTGTAAACAAGATTCATGCCATTCTTAAACTCTTTAGGGGTCAGTCCCAACTATTGACACTTTTTACCTTCACGAGTAATTTGATCACATGGCTCGAAAACTTCGCGTGGAATATGATGGGGCTGTTTATCATTTGATGAGTCGAGGCAACGGCAAGCAGGACATCTTCCTTGATTCCAAAGATCGCAAAATGTTCATCAAAGCATTGGGCGAAACTTGTGAAAAAACTGGCTGGCGAGTTTACGCTTTCTGCCTGATGGGAAATCATTTCCACCTTTGCCTCGAAACCCCGCAACCAAATCTGGTCACTGGCATGAAATGGCTTCTCGGGACATATTCAACACGCTTCAATAAGCGGCATGATCGCGTGGGACACTTATTCGCAGGTCGCTACAAATCATTGATCGTGGATGGCAGCAACCGGGGTTACCTCCATCGGGTGTGCGATTACATCCATTTGAATCCTGTTCGTGCCAAGCTACTTTCACCCAGTCAGTCTTTGAATGATTATCCATGGAGCAGTTACCCCTTTTACCTTTTACCTCCAACCCAGCGCCCAACCTGGCTCGAACCACGTCCTTTGTTTGGAGAAAAAGGGGTGCAGGCAGACAACACTGCAGGTCGTCGACGCTTTGAGTTGTGGATGGAGGAACGTAAACTTCAGGAAAGTGTGGAAACCAACGAAGCTTACGAAATCATTCGCAAAGGCTGGTTCTTTGGAGAGGAAGGCAACAAGAAAGAATTATTGTCCAAGTTGGATGCTTCACAAGAAAGCAACGAATCACATTCCGGGGTTATGCTCAAAGAGTCGCAACGATTGAAGGCTATCGATTTGCTCCAAGAATTGCTGCGCCGGGAAAAACTTTCCGAATCTGATTTGAAGAAAATGCGCAAGGGAGATCCTGTGAAAATTCGACTGGCAGCCGAATTACGCAGGCGAACCACCATGTCTTTGAAATGGGTGGCGGAGCATTTGCACATGGGATCCTGGACCTATGTTTCAAATCTGCTATCGATCGAAAGAAACCAAAAAGTATCAATAATTGGGACTGACCCCCAATGAAGTGGTTGTTTGTTTTAGGAGTGCTTTGTTGGACGGCGGTGGCTGAGGATGCTTCGTTGTTCTGGCCACAATGGCGTGGTCCTTTGAACAATGGTGTGGCTCCCAAAGCGGATCCTCCTTTGAAATGGTCAGAGAATGAAAATGTACGTTGGAAGGTCGAATTGCCCGGTAAAGGTCATTCGACTCCGATTATTTGGAAGAACCAGGTTTTTGTAACTTGCGCCATTCCCGTCGGTGAAAAAAAGCCACCGGTTTATAATCGAGCCGATGGTGCTCATGATAATCTCCCCGTTTCTCAGGATCATCTTTTCAGTGTGCTGGCTTATAACCGAACGGATGGTTCGCTCATTTTTCGAAGTGACCTCAATCGGGTGTTTCCTCATGAAGGTGGACATGATACCGGAAGTCTTGCTTCGGCTTCGCCAGTGACCGATGGGAAACAATTGATCGTCCCGTTCGGTTCCCATGGTTTGTATGGGCTGAATATGAGAGGTGAAGTGATTTGGGAACGTGATTTTGGAAAAATGCAAACCAGGCATGCACACGGCGAAGGATCATCTCCTGCTTTGCATGGTAATCGACTTGTGGTGAACTGGGATCATGAAGGGGAATCGGCCATTTACTGTTTGGACAAATCGACAGGTAAGGAGATATGGAAAGCTTCGCGAAATGAATCGACCTCGTGGTCTACACCTCTCATGGTGGAACACAAGGGTCGTATTCAGGTGATTGTCAGTGCAACGGGTAAAATACGGTCATATGATCTTGAAGATGGCAATGTGATTTGGGAATGCGGAGGGTTATCGCGAAATGTGGTTGCGACTCCTGTGGCTGGTCACGGGATGGTGGTGGCTTCGAATAGTTATGATTGGCAGGCCATGTTGGCCATTCGACTTGATGGCGCTCAGGGGAACTTGACGGATACGGATCAAATTGTCTGGAGTATGAATCGATTGACGCCTTATGTGCCCAGCCCGCTCTTGTACGGAAAACGATTATACTTTCTCAGACATCTTCAGGGAATTTTATCCAGTGTCGATTTAATGACCGGTGAACCTTTGGGCGGTCCGTATCGGTTGCCTTTGGTCAGGGTGTTGTTTGCTTCTCCTGTTGGAGCTTCGGATAGAATTTATATCACAAGTCGAGAGGGAATTACTCTTGTAATGAGCAATGCCGACGAATCCGAACTTCTTTCCGTCAATCGATTGAACGATGTGTTTAGTGCATCCCCGGCTTTGGTCGAACGTCAATTGTTTCTCAGAGGTGAAAAGTTTCTTTACTGTCTCGAGGATCGGGAATAACTAAAAGTTTCGGTAATCTCACCCATATGAGATTCGTTCTATTAACCCTCCGAGTGCTTATTGGGTCTTGTGTGTCTATTGTAGTTGCGCCCATTTCGGATGTTTATGCTCAAGAGAATCTTGTTGCGCGGTTAAAGTTCGACGGTGACTTGTCCATTGAAGGTTCCAAGTCCCTGCATGCAACGTTTGTCAATCATCCCGTTTCGGCTTCCTTTTTGGGAGATCGGTGGAGCGTGGACGGATATTCGCTGAAGTTGGAAGAAATCAAAATTCGACCTCACGAACCCGGTGCATTTGTATTGGTATCAGGTTTCTCTACACCATTGCCTGAAGTGACTTTTACTTTTTGGTTGCACTCCAGATTAATTGATGTTCCCGGCGACGGTATTGAAGTGTTGCGTTTCGGTGATCATTCCCAAGCTCAAACTTCAATCCACCGACTTTGGCTCAATAAGAACGGAACATTTGAGGTGATTTTGGATAGTGGTGGACTCAACGAAACCCGCTGGTCGACCAGTCGTCCAGTCGTGAATGATTTGCATGAACGTTGGTTGCACGTGGCATATTCTTTTTCCACCAATAAGGGAAGATTGCAGTTGGCAGTCGATGGTCAATCAGTTTTGAGTGACACTGTCCACCGCGTGACCATCCCAAATGAAAACGGTCCTTTGACGATTGCTTCTTCTGGATTCAATGGCCGATTTGATGAATTTCGAGTCTATGATCGGCAACTTAATTTGAAAGAGATCCAATCCATCATTGATGAACATGCAGCTTCCATTCGAGTCGAAAAAGTGATGAATGGATACAAGATCATGGTCACCAATCCAGATCTCAGGACTTTTAAGATCGTAAGAAGCTTTGACCTGCTTCGATGGTCAGACCTTTTTCTGGTGGATCGCACTCAACCGGAAGCTACCTTTTTGGATTCCGTAGATCCCGCCGTTGCAAACGGGTTTTACAAGATACAATTTCCGAGATAATTCTGCCCGGGCGAATCGAATCAATCGCTTCGTCCCAATCAGGACGCATTCTCGCGATTAAACGCTACGGCTTCCTCGTACTTGACGCCGGTTCCTCCAAAAATATCCAATGCTGATCCGATGGTGAGATCCACTTTGCCCTGACTTTCGTTGTGAACTTTCTGCAAATCTTCCAAAGAACGAGCTCCTCCTGCGTAGGTAACCGGGACGGGGCTCCAGTCGGATAATTTCTTCACTAGATCCATGTCCACTCCCGCACACAAACCTTCGACATCCACACCGTGCACCAGGAATTCATCGCAATAACTTGCCAGATCTTCCAAAACTGCCCGGCTCAGCATCAGGTCTGTGAAGGTTTGCCAACGATTGGTGACCACGTAATAGGAGCCTTCTCGCAATCGGCAGCTTAAGTCGAGCACCAGTTGTTCGGATCCCACCGTTTCCATGAGAGCGTCCAGTCGGTCACGTCTTAAAATCGGTCCTTCAAAAATCCATGAAGTGACGATGACGTGTGAGGCACCTGCCTCAATGAAATCGAGTGCATTGTCAGCGTGAATGCCTCCTCCTATTTGAAGTCCACCCGGGTAGGCCTGCAAAGCAGCGCGCGCGGCTTCCTCATTACCGGGGCCCAGTTGAATGACGTGCCCGCCTTTTAATCCGTCTTTTCGATAAAGATCGGCAAACCATGCGCTGGATCTTTCCGAGACAAAATTGGTTTTCAATTGGTCACCTTCATCCGTCAATGTGCCACCGACGATTTGTTTGACCTGGCCGTTATGGAGATCGATACAGGGACGAAACATGAGGTTCCTTTCAGGTTGCCGAGGTGTCCAATGGTTGTTGTTGAATCGCACTCAAATACTCATGAGCTTTACGATAACGGTTCAAGCGCTCGCAATCTTGAGGGGTGGTGTCTTTCATTCGGCGAATGTCCATGTTGTCTTCCAAATCGGCAAGCTTTACTTGCAATGCCTGCGGGTTTTCAGCGGCGCGTTTGATAAGTGATTCGTAAGATTCTTCGGGTCGACGAGACAAAGCATCTACAGCCTGAACCACTTCGTGGGAGAAACCCTGTGTTCTCAACTGTTCACAAGTCCAGTCGCTGTCTTCCACGACATCATGCAAAATAGCGATCTGCTGGAGAAGGGGATCCCTGAATCGCGCCATGATTCTGATGGGATGCAGAACATAGGGTTGACCGTATTTGTCCATTTGGTCTCGGTGGGATTCCAGGGCAATCCCAATGGCCTTTTCAAGGAGCTGATTGTAGCTGTTTTCTTCCATCTTGTCTCAATTGAATTGAGTCTTCTCAAACTTCAGCATGGCTGCTTGAACTTCCTGCCATTGATCACCAAATTCGGATTGAAGCATGGATACTTGATCGCCTCGCAGGGGGAAAAACTTTGCCGAACCTGATGCGGCGTTATCTTGTCCCAAGTTTAGTTTTGCGCTGGCCAGAAATAGTTTTCCGCGTCGGTTCTCATCCAGATTTCCGACACATTGCACGGTCATTCCCGGTTCAATGACTTTGTGATAACGGATGTTCATATCCACTGAATAGGCAAACTTTCCCCCCAGGATACCACAAGCCCAAGCCATCATCTCATCAATGACAGTAGCAATGACACCACCATGCACTGCATGACTGAAACCTGCGTGCTCCTGTTTAGGTATCCATTCCGCATAAACGGCCCTGCCATCGGTTTTCATTTTCAGCGAAACACCTGCAGGATTTCCGTGCCCACACCCGAAGCAGGCCATGGTTTGAGGCAAAATATCCATTGTTTCGATCATGGCACTCAATCCTCATGAATTCAACCGCTCAGACCAACAAGTATTATTTGGATCGAATCCATTCGGCAAGAGCACCTGCCATTTCTCGAATGGTGTCTCCTTTACCGGTGTTGGCGGCGAGACTGAGGATGAAACGTGTTTCAGATTCCTCATCTTCTACATAGGCCACGTCCAGTGTGTAATTACTGATCATTCCCGCTTTGTGAAAAAAGCGAGCCTTTGGAAATACTTCCTTCAATTTACCTTCCCATGCATAGGGTCCGGCTTCCTTGTTTTCCAATCCATATAGCCCTCCGCCACCGAATCGAATGAACTCAAGCTGATCAGACGTCAATTGATAGCGCTCTGATTCCGGGAGGGATTCATGAAACATGATACGCCGCATGCACTCAGCCAGTTCAGCAGTGGAGGTGCAGTTTCCTGTTGTTTTGCTGATGATGGTTGCGCCGCGTTCCTCTGCGTAGGAATGCCCTGACCACGTGTGTTCCACCGTCTTTGTCATTTGATTGGGCGTAACAATCTCAATGCGCTGGGGTTCGGTGTTCTCGTAGACGACAGGACGATGCACCACGTAATCCCGCATCAGAGCGGAGTGGGGGAATCCTTTTTCTGGGATGAGAAATTTTGTGTTGATTCGATCAATACCCAGAAAGCGAAGGAGCAAAGTGTAATCTTCGTTGGACGAGCGTCGAAATACCTCACTGATCATTTCCCTTACGGTACGGGCGGTATCCAGATGCCATTGATCATCCGTTTTCCTGTGAAATATCAAAGTGGAATCCAGAGGTCGGTCGAGTTTGTTGAGGTATTCCAGAGCAGCCACCACGGTGTAAATTTTGATCGTACTGGCTGGCCAGAAACGAACATCCTCCTGACTGTTGCGATAATGGTGCCATTCGAATGCGGGTTTGGTTGAATGGTTGGTGATTTGAACGACCGAAGCCCATTTTGAAATTTCGGGATGGATCGGATCGATGATCGTATTAAGTGATCCAGCATTCATCGAAAGGTTAAGGCTTTGAATACAAATCCAAACACCGCAAAGGAGAGATCTCCACGAAATGAGCAAATCAGTGTTCATTGCTTGGGCGTATCGGATTTCAAGGAAGGGCTGTTTGGTTGATTCAGCGATTCCTTATGTTGAAAATGATTTTGAAATGCTTTTAATGTATCTGGATTTTTTTCAAAAAAATCAGTCAACGATGTCAACATTTCTAGAGTCTTGGAACTAAGATGATGCTCGATGCCTTCGATATCCGATTGTTGTGTTTCAGCATCAATGCCGAGGAGTGAAAAGAAACGCGACAACATTTCATGACGGCGCTGGATCCTCTGGGCAATCTCCCTGCCTGCATCCGTCAATACAAGGCCCCGATACTTTTCATAGTTGAGGTATCCCAGTTCATCCAGCTTTTGGACCATGCTGGTTACCGAAGCTTGACGAACGTCAAGTGAGGAAGCGATGTCCACGACGCGGGCGTACCCTTTCTCCTGGATGAGTTCGTGGATGCGCTCCAAATAATCTTCAGCTGTTTGACTGGGTTTTGGTAGCATAAATTCCGCTTTGGGTTTACAGTCCAGCCATACCTTTTGCAAGCCATTGCGCGATGATAAAACTGATACTTTTCGATATTGATGGTACGATGATACGCTCCGCCGGAGCGGGGAGTATGGCTTTTGGACGAGCCTTCGGCACTTTGTTCAATCTGCCTGAAGGTGCAACAACTCTGGATTTCGCCGGTAGGACTGATTCTTCTTTGCTGAAAGAGTTTTTGGATCACCATTCCATTGAGGAATCAGAGGATCTCGAATCTTCCTTTTACCACGTCTACACCCATTGGCTTGGTGAACTTTTACCTCAAGTGGAAGGGGCAGTTTTGCCTGGGGTTAAAGGATTGCTCAATCAATTAACGGCCAGTGATGGCGAGGTGCATTTAGGGTTGTTGACCGGCAATACGCGACTTGCTGCTGAAATAAAATTACGCCATTTCGATCTGTGGCGTGGATTTAAGCTAGGTGCCTTTGGAGATGATCACCCTTGCAGAAACCAACTCGCTCGCATTGCGGAGTGGCGTGCCAGGGATTTGTTGGATTCCTCTCTACAACCTGAAGAAATATTGATCATCGGCGATACGCCTCGGGATATTGAATGTGCTCAGAGCATCGGAGCGAAGTCACTTGCTGTTGCGACTGGCAAGTTTGACCTGGGCGAACTTGAAACAAGCGGCCCCACTCGTACCGTTCAAATGCTGACTGACATCCGAATCGACGAGCTGTTACACCTTTAAAACCGAAAATTGATTGCTGTTTCAGAGATCAGAGAAGATGCGATTGGCTTCTTCGAGGGTTTCTTTGGAACCGATGTCATACCAGAGACCGGTAAGACTCCAAGTGTAAACAGGCATGCGAGGGTAGAGCCATTGGATGAGTCGACCCGGTTGGTCTGCGTTGTGGCCGTCTTCGACATATTGCCTGATCGTTGGCAGCAGGTCCTTGGGATAGTAGTAAAGTGCGATGCCAATCACGGTAGTTTTTGGATGTTGAGGTTTTTCCTCGAACGAAGTGATTTGGCCCTGCATATCGGTGTGAACTTCACTATATTTTTTAGTGGCCTCCAGACGACCGACATCATAAAGCCCCAGAACGGGAGCCTTTTTGCTCAGGCAATACTCCCCGAATTCTTTGACACTTTGACTAAACAAGTTGTCGCCAGCGACGACAATGACATCCTCGTCGATCGACTGCTTGTTCATTGCGAAGACCATGTCTCCGATAGCACCCAAACGATTGTTTTCGTCCGTTGATTCATCATTAACCACCTGGACAGGAATCTTCTTCTGGTCGGCCTGATATGTCGTGGCCCATTTTTCGAAATGACTATGGAATTTATCATTCGTAATGATCACCACCCCTGTCAATTCCGGCACGTCCAGGATGTGATCCAGTACGTGTTCGATCATTGGCCGACCTGCAACTTCCAGTAGAGGTTTTGGTTGGTTGAGTGTGAGAGGATAGAGCCTTGTGGCATATCCAGCTGCCAAAATGATCAGTTTCATCAGTCAGAAAATCTTCTAATTAATAATCTCCGGGGCCACACGTTGCACGAGAGATCTGGAGGCTTCAAGGATTTCATGACTGTATTCCATTTTGAGAGCTTCGTCCGCCAAAAGAGTCGTTTCTTTCATTTTCAATCGGCGGATGAGAAATTTCACCTGAGGTATCAAAGGTGCGGAAGCACTTAATGAATCCACGCCGAGACCAAGGAGGAGCGGTACAAAGTCAGGCTCTCCTGCCATCTCTCCACAAATACCAACCTGGATACCTGCCTTGTGAGCAGCAATGACGATTTGTCGAATGGAACGTATGATTCCCGGGTGAGTGGGATTATAGAGATGTGCTATCCGATCATTGGTTCGATCTACAGCCAACGAATATTGAATCAGATCGTTGGTTCCTATGCTGAAAAAATTCACCTTGGATGCCAAAGTATCGGCGACCATGACTGCTCCCGGTGTTTCAATCATAATACCGGTTTGCATTTTGGGATCAAAATCCTTGCCCTCCTCGTTCAGCTCTTTTTTACAGGTCTCCAGCAATTCCAGGGCCTGGTCCAATTCAATCAAAGTGGTGATCATTGGAAGCATGATTTTAATGTTTCCTTTTGACCCAGCTCTCAAGATCGCCCTCAACTGAGTTTTGAAGATTTCTCTTTGATCGAGGCAATATCGAATGGCGCGCCAGCCAAGAGCGGGGTTGGATTCCTCAGCATTTCCACGAGTCAGAGTGGACAGTTTATCGGCTCCCAGGTCCAGGGTTCGTATGACCACCGGATTGGGATGGATGGCCTCTGCAACTTCAGCGTACACCCCTCTTTGTAATTCTTCGTCCGGCCACGTACTTCGGTTTAGAAAGAGATACTCCGATCTGAATAATCCGACACCCTCTGCGCCGTATTTCTTCACATCGGATGCCTCGGAAGGCTGATCCAGATTGGCTGCCAATGTAACTTGATGTCCGTCGAGTGTGATGCCCGGTAAATCTCTTACCTTGGAAAGACGAGCATCTTGATCTTCGTGTTTGCGAATGACTTGACCATATTCAAATAAGGTCTGGTCACTAGGGTTTTGAATGACCACGCCATTGTGTCCATCCAGTAAAATGGTTTGATCATTATCCAGTTCACCGGAGATGTTGTGAAGCCCCACAACTGCCGGAATCTTTAATGCCCTGGCCAAAATGGCTGTGTGCGAAGTCTTGCTTCCAACATCCGTCGCAAATCCGAGCACCATGTTGCGGTCAAGCATCGCGGTCGTACTCGGGGTCAAATCATGCCCTACGATGATGCAGGGTTCACTCAGGTTATAGAGATGATCATGTTCGGTATGACCCAACAAGTTATTGAGAACACGGTTGGAAACATCCCTCAGATCAACAGCCCGTTCGCGAAGATATTCATCATCCATGCTTTCCATGGCCTTCGCGTACTTATCCGTCACTTCCTGATAGGCATATTCCACATTGTAATGTTCATTTTGGACCAATTTTGTGGTTTCCTCTATCAGAGTTTGGTCCTCCAGAACCAGCAGGTGAGCTTCGAAAATATCGGCATCATGAGAGCCAACGCGTTCCCTCAGACTTTGGTGCAATTCAGTCAATTGTTTGCGAGTGGCCACGATGGATTGCTCCAGGCGTTTCAATTCTTCAGGAATTTCTGCATCAGTGATCACCCGATGAGGTACATGGAGTTGCTTTTTACCGAGAACAAAAACTCGTCCTCGACAAACGCCTCCGGAAGCAGCTATGCCCCGAAATGTGATTTGACCTTTTTCACTCATTCAATCCACCCGTCCGTACTCTAATTCATTCAAGTCACTTGGAAAATGAAATAGTTCGATGCCCGGCGATCTGATTTATTCACCTACTTTGTCCGATTGACCGAATCCTTGCTAGTGCGTCATAATATTCTTTTATGCCGAATAAAGCAGCAATGATCACGGGAGCCTCGCGGGGGATTGGGCGGGGTATCAGTTTGGAGTTGGCCAAGATAGGGTACGATCTGGTCATTAATTTTGCAGGGAACAAAGATGCAGCACTCAAAACGGTGGATGACTGCCAGAAAACAGCAGAACAGGCAGGACACTCCATCAAGGCAATTCCTGTCCAAGCGGATGTTGGAAAGGAAGGGGATAGAAGTGAACTCCTCCAATCTGCGAGAGACACTTTTGGTCGACTGGATCTCCTTGTAAACAATGCGGGTATCACATCGATTGGTCGTGCCGATATTCTCGAGGCCAAAGAAGAAAACTTTGATCAATTGATGTCCATCAACCTTAAAGGGCCCTTTTTCCTGACGCAACAGGCAGCCAGGTGGATGATTGAATTAACCAAAGAGGGTGTCGTTGAAGCCCCCAAAATTGTGACCATTTCTTCGATCAGCGCCTACACTGTGTCTGTCAACCGTGCGGATTATTGCATGGCCAAAGCGGCCCTAGGCATGATGACCAAGCTTTATGCCGTCAGACTGGCTGAGCATGGAATCCGTGTTTATGAAATTTGTCCGGGCATCATAGCATCCGACATGACCGCTCCCGTTCAGGCCAAGTATGACAAGTTAATCTCCGAAGGACTCACTCCCATGCCACGCTGGGGGCAACCGCAAGACATTGGTAAAACCATCACCGCCATCGCTCAGGATTATCTGCCATTCAGTACCGGCGAAGTGATTAATGTGGATGGAGGATTTCACCTGAGACAACTTTGATTCTCGGTTTTCTATTTGCCAATACGAGAATCGCAACTTTGTGTGTCTGCTTTTGGTGTATGATTTTCCTCCGGACTAAGGCTTCAGTGGAACATTAGAACTTGGCAGGGCATATGGCACACCAGGCGAATTTATTAAATTTGTGGTGTACAATTCCGGCTTCGAGATACATTGGAGATTTATTTTGACACCCATGATTTCGGACTGCACTTTGTTCTTGGATGGGTAAGTTGTTTGCCAAAATAATCGTTGTCTTGAGCCTCACCGTCAGTATCGGCGGTCATTGGGGCCTCCTCCAGACGATTGCGTGGGCGAACATGGTATTGGATTACTCCCAGGATCGTTCGCTGGTATCCGCCATTTCCAAAACATTCGATGGAGAAACCTCATGTGATATTTGCGAAATTGTTCGCGAGGGAAAAAAACAAGAATCTCCCCAAGACTTCCTGAAGGTAAAATCCGATCTCTTTTGTGATTGCGCCATAATTGCAATCTCCCCTCCATGCGTTGAATCCGATCAAGTCATTCCGAACTTGCAGCAATTCATTTTTACCAGCCCACCGGCCTCCCCACCCCCTCGTTTGGTCTAAGGTATTCCTAGACAAGATTTCATTTGCTTCAGTCTTTGGAGTGAATGCGTGGCTCTTTTGCATCTCTGATGAGATGGAAACAATGCTACTCAACTGATCACCCGTAAATTCAGTGATCAGCCTTGGAACGTTCATCATTACCAGTCCAAACACAACGCAAAAACTTATTATGCAAATTAGAATTTTTATAAAACTCGTAGCCCTCATTACTTCGATCACCAACTTATCGACCTCTGCTCAAGATTCCATTCTGAACACCGTACCCATGCAGGGAGGCATGGCGATGCCAGCCATTCGTTACATGGCAGATCATGGTCATTTAATGGTCATGATGCCTAATACGGTTCCTCATTTAACCCCATTGGAGGAAAGTCACCCCGACATGCATTTCAACGCTGAATCTCCCTGGTTTGAGGATTTGGATCCGACTGCCAAAGGAATGGCATTCAATCGTCAATACGGATTCGTCATGGATGGTACAAGTGATTTATTGCCGTTGGGAACAGCCATCTGGATCGAAATGGTATCGGCTGACCATGGGCTTCAGGTCTATAAATATCGCAGCATTAATGAAGAGGATCAGACATGGGAACCAATATTTGGTTCTGGTGGATCCAGCCCTGTGTTTGAATGGGATATGCGAATGTTTCACCCCGCCTTTGCCGCACCAAAAGAAAGCGGCCCGTTATCGGCCGAATTCAAAGCATTTGTAGCGGATGTGAATACTGGTGAAGTCGTAGAGGAGATTGAGGGGGCCCACTTCACCTTGAGCTGGACTGCTGACAGCCCTGAAGGCATGCCTGAGCTTTCGATCGCTCGACAAATCGTTCTATCTTGGGAAGGGGCATTCGGGCATCACATGCTGCAATCCACTCACGACATTGAGTCGGGCGAATGGACTCCAATGCATGTGACACCAACCTTGATGAATGGAAAGTATGTCGTCATCCTGGACCATTCCCACCACGGAATGTTCTTCAGACTTGCGCCACATACTCCATGAGTATGAATTCGAAAAAAGTTTGGATACATTCGGGCGCCTCGAACTTTGAGAGGCGCTCCAGGATTGGCTTTACATTAATCGAATTATTGGTGGTCATCGCGATCATCGCAATCCTCGCAGGTATGCTACTACCGGCACTGAGTCGCGCCAAAGCCAGTGCATTAAGGATTCAGTGTCTTGGGAATGTGCGTCAGTTGAGTCTTGGCATTCGTCTTTACGGAGATGATTTTGAGGATACATTTCCTCGGAGCCAGCACTCTTCCTTCGCTTATCATCAAGCACCCTGGGAGATCACCATTCGTCCCTATGTATCGCTGGGCGCGCTCGAGTCTTCATCCGGGATGGCAGCCCTGCACGAGGGTGTTTTCAAATGCCCAAGGACTTCGAAAAGCAACCGATGGAGTTATGGACTCAATGTTTATTTTGAATTGGAAGAAACCGATGACTACCGCGGGCGACCTCAGACCTGGCGAAAACAAACTCAATTGCCAAACCCAAGTGGAACCATTCTAGTGGGAGAGGTAGCTGATGGAGCTGATCACATTATGGCTCATTTCTGGGATCAGGGCATGCCCATTTCCGTGGATCGTGATCGTCATGGACGTGATGGCCTTAGCATATACGGATACACAGACGGACACGCATCTTCACTATCATTTGAAAAGTCATACGCACCCCCACCCAATGCCTCCGATCAGTGGCACCCATTGGGGGTCAGTCCCAACTATTGACACTTTTTTCGGACAGCTCACACACAGTTGGTAATTATTAAACAGTCTGTTATACGACCGGCGTCCTTATTTCAGTTTCCATTTAGACTTTTGTCTTCAAGACGCGGGACTACATTTTCAAGCTTCCTTTCTCGACTTTTGAATCTCAAAAAACGTTGGTGACGCTTTTTGCATTTCTCGTTAGTTTGTCCGGGTTGTTCAACTTTTCCGTTGGTTGACTTAGAGTTATTCAACGATGGCTAATTGCCGATGAGTGGTTCATTCAGCTTGAAATTATGGCTATTAAAATTGATTCAAAACTGACACCGGGAAAAATGGTTCCGGCTTTGGAGCGGATGTTTGATCTTTCTGGAAAGAAGATTCTGAACATCGAAAAGACTTGGAAACCATCGCAGGGAACCCCTGTATTCACCGTTCGAGGCAAATATGCCACTCGTGGTTGGACCGAGTGGACTCAAGGATTTCAATTTGGTTCTGCGGTATTGCAATATGACGCCACTGATCAAAAGCCATTCCTCAAAATAGGTCGCACCCAAACCGTTCAGCGCATGGCCACCCACGTGTCGCACATCGGTGTGCATGACCACGGATTCAACAACGTTTCCACCTATGGAAATCTGCTCAGACTGATGCGTGAAAAACGCATTTCCCAAAATGAGTCGGAACAAGATTTTTACGAACTGGCACTTAAAGTTTCAGGCGCCGTGCAGGCTTCACGATGGACATCGATTGCCAAGGGAGGAGGATTCGTTCATTCCTTTAATGGACCCCACTCTTTGTTCATTGACACCATTCGATCCATGAGAGCTTTGGGTGTTGCACATCGGTTGGGCCATGTTTTGATGGCAGAGAATGACCAACCGGTTTCGCTTCTGCAGCGACTTGTCGAACATGCACAATGCACCGCCGATTACGGTGTTTATTATGGAGAGGGTCGCGACTACTATGACGTAAGGGGTCGTACAGCTCATGAAAGCGTGTTTAATTTGAAAGACGGAAACTACCGCTGCCCCAATTCACAACAGGGATATTCTCCGTTCAGCACCTGGACACGTGGTTTGGCGTGGGCGATATGTGGATACGCGGAACAGCTTGAATTTCTCGAAAAATTGGCTGACAAGGAACTCAAACCCCTTGGCGGTCGCAAGGGCATCGAAGCCATGATGCTCAAAGCTGCCAAGGCAACATCCGATTTTTATCTGGAAAATTCCTGCACCGATGGAATTCCCATGTGGGATACGGGAGCTCCCAACCTTCATCGCCTCGGGGACTATCTAAATCAAGCTTCAGATCCCTATAACGATTGGGAACCGGTGGATAGTTCCGCCGCAGCCATTGCTGCTCAAGGATTGATTCGGCTTGGAAAATATCTGCAATCGAAAGGCAAGAAAACCGAAGGCAAACAATACTTTCAGGCCGGTCTTACTGTGACAGCATCTCTCCTCGAAGAACCCTATTTATCTACCAACGAAAAACACCAGGGATTGCTTCTCCATTCGGTTTATCATCGTCCAAACGGTTGGGATCACATCCCTCGCGGCAAAAAAATTCCCTGTGGGGAAAGCTCGATGTGGGGAGATTATCACATGCGAGAGCTTGCATTGTTGGTGCATCGTATGGCTAAGAAGAAACCTTATCTGACATTCTTTGGGTGTGTTGAATAGTCTTCAGAAACAGCAAATATCTTCAATCGAGTTTAACTCTTTATCATTTTCATATGGCCGAACCATTTAAGCTCACACGCATTCCAACTCTAAAAACTACGGAAGCCTTCAAGTCTCACATCAACTCACTTGGATTGGATATTCGGTGTGATGATTCCCTGGACGTGGGTGACTCTTCTCCCTTAACACAACCGGTTAGCCAAGTGGTGATCAACGGAAAGACCATTGGCAATCGTTGGGCGATTCACCCCATGGAAGGTTGGGATGGAACGACCGACGGGCAGCCTACGGAAGAAGTCATCCGGCGCTGGCATCGGTTTGGTGTCAGCGGTGCCAAACTGATCTATGGGGGAGAGGCCATGGCGGTGCGCCCGGATGGCCGTGCCAATACAAACCAACTGATCATTCAAAAGGGCAGGGAAGCCAGCTTGAGTTCTTTGGTGAACACCTTAACCCAGGCGCATGGTGATCGATATGGCAAAACAGATGATCTTGTGATTGGGTTTCAGCTAACTCACTCCGGTCGGTTTTGTCGTCCCAACGAAAAGACCCGATGGGAATCACGTATCGCCTATCGGCATCCGATATTGGACAAAAAATTTAATGTGACTTCGGACGACCAGATTTTATCTGATCAGGATGTTCGTGAATTGATTGTCAAATATGTTGAGGCTGCTCAAGTAGCCAAAGATGCAGGAGCGGATTTCGTGGATATCAAACATTGTCACGGATACTTACTGCATGAGTTTCTTGGTGCCCACACCCGGCCCGGCGATTTTGGAGGTTCTTTTGAAAACAGAACGCGTATTATTCGTGAAATCATCGAGGGCATACGTGCTTCGGGTAATCAAATTGACATAGGGGTTCGTTTGAGCGCTTTTGATTTTGTCCCATTCCGACCCGATCCAGAACTATCTGTCCCGGGTAAATTAGGACCGGGCATTCCCGAACCCTTTGAACACTGTCTGCCTTATCGATACGGCTTTGGAGTGAATCCAGATAATCCGGTAGAGTATGACCTCAGTGAAACCTTTAAGTTCGTAGATCTTTGTGCCTCGCTGGGTGTTAAGATTCTCAACGTGAGTGCAGGATCTCCCTACTACAATCCTCATATTCAAAGGCCAGCTGCTTATCCTCCATCAGATGGATATCAACCAGCGCACGACCCTCTGATCGATGTCGAACGACAAATTCAGGTTGTCCGGCAGATCAAGGCCAAAGCTCCCGCAACAATGGTCGTGGTCGGGACGGCCTACAGTTATTTACAGGAATACCTGCCTCATGTGGCCCAGCACAATGTACGGGAAGGATGGACGGACATGGTAGGTCTTGGAAGAATGACCTTGAGTTATCCTGACATTCTCGCGGATGCCACTTCCAAGGGTTCACTTACACCGAAAATGATTTGTCGAACTTTCAGTGACTGTACCACTGCACCACGCAATGGCTTGATCAGTGGTTGTTATCCGCTCGATGAACATTACAAAAACAAACCCGAATTTTCTCAATTGAAGACCATCAAGAAATCCGTTGGATCCTGAATCATGAGTACCAGTAAACCCTCCAAAACCGTCAGCCGCAGTGGACGATTTGCCAAAGGACCTGCAACCGAAGTGTTGGCATTTTCTGAATCTGTCTCCTATGACTGGCGCTTGTGGAAACACGATATTATCGGGTCCATGGCCCATGCAAGGATGCTGAAATCCATTGGTGTATTAAACGCAAAGGAACTTGATGAAATTCTCGAAGGACTGGGCCAGATCGGGGAAGAAATCGAAGCGGGAAATTTCGAATGGAAGAAGGAACTGGAGGATGTTCATATGAACATCGAAGCCGAATTGACCAAACGAATTCCTTCAGGTGCCAAATTACATACCGCTCGATCCAGGAACGATCAGGTTGCCTTAGACATGCGTATGTGGATGCGTGAGGAGATTGTCGAACTCATGAGTGAGCTGCATGCCTTACAGGAAGCATTGGTCAAACTTGGCAACAAGCACAACAAAACATTGATTCCTGGTTATACTCATTTGCAGCGTGCCCAGCCCGTCTTCTTTGCCCACCACTTGTTGGCCTACGTCGAAATGCTGGATCGAGACAAAGGTCGTTTTCGCGATGCTTTCGAGCGCGTGAATGTTTGTCCTCTAGGCAGCGGTGCATTGGCTGGTTCCACCATGAAACTGAATCGAAAGATGGTCGCCGAGGAACTGGGCTTCGTGGATCTCGAGGATGAACCGCAGATGACTCGCAACTCCATGGATGCCGTCAGTGATCGCGATTACATCGTGGAGTTCTGCTCTGCGGCTGCTTTGACTGCGGTGCATTTGTCCCGACTTTCCGAGGATCTTATTTTGTGGTCGAGCGCAGAATTTGATTTTATCCAAATATCTGACGAGTACACCACCGGTTCCTCCCTGATGCCCCAGAAGAAAAATCCAGACATGGCCGAATTAACGCGAGGGAAATCGGGAAGAGTCGTCGGGAATTTGGTTTCGCTTTTGACCATGCTGAAAGGTTTGCCCATGACCTATAATCGCGACTTGCAGGAAGACAAGGAACGATTATTTGATACGGCAGATACCTTACGAGCTTGCGTTCGCATCATGGCAGGTATGATCACTCATACCCGGATTCGCGAAGAAGTTTGCAGTCAGGCAGCGGAAGATCCTGCATTGCTAGCCACAGATCTTGCGGATTGGTTGGTTGAACAGGGCGTTGCTTTTCGTGAAGCACACCATCTGGTGGGAGCTGTGGTTGCATTATCCGAATCGTTGGGTCGTCCATTGGACAAATTGAAGATTTCCGAGCTCAAGAAAATCGACAAACGGTTCACGAGACAGGCACTGGAAGTTTTCAATACTCAAAGAGCGATGGAACGTCGTCAGATGATCGGTTCGCCAGGAACCAAGGAAGTCAAACGACAGCTGACATTCTGGAAGAAACGCCTCAAGCAGTGAGTGGATTAACCCAGTTGTTCACTGTTCGTGTTATGATGAGTCGGGCTCAGTTTTAAATGCGATGGACCGCAATTTGTTATTAACAGATTTATTGAGCCGTGTTTCGCGTTCCTTTTACCTGACCCTGCGCACATTGCCATCGGTCATGCGCGAGCCAATAGGTCTTGCCTACCTTTTGGCCCGAGCCTCAGATACCATCGCCGATACCGAACTGGTTCCTTCGAGTCGACGACTTGAATTGCTGAGCCAATATGGCGATGCCATTCAATCCAAATCGGTGGTGGCACCAGTGATGAAAGATTTGGAAAAACATCAGCAGGATGACAGCGAAGCCGAGTTGCTTCGAGTATGTCATCAGGCTGTAGACTTGTTGCGGCAAACACCCGAAGAGAATCGCCGGCTGATTCAAGAGGTGCTCGGAATCATTATTTCCGGTCAAAAACTGGACCTTGAGAGGTTTCATTCTGGGTCAGGTGAGGGCATTCTCAGTTTGGATACCTCCGAAGAATTGATGGACTATGCCTATCGCGTGGCCGGGTGTGTCGGGGCATTCTGGACGCGTGTGAGTTTGCTGCACTTAAAGGGAAATCCCTCCGTCAGTCCTGAAGAGCTGGAGCGACTTGGTATCCGGTTCGGGCAAGGTTTGCAACTGGTCAACATCCTTCGTGATTTTCAGAAAGATTTATCCATGGGACGTTGTTATCTTCCCAAAGAAAGATGGGCCTTGACGGATTGGACACCTCAGGACAACGACTCCGACAATGCGGCATTCAAGGTTTTATGGAGAGATCACGTTCAACTGGCTCTGGATTGTTTGAGTGATGGTTGGACCTACACGCTGGCTTTGCCTTCGTCATGGACACGTGTGAGATTGTCCTGTTCATGGCCCATCCTTTTGGGGATTCGCACCCTACAACCACTTGCCCATCCACCTGCTCCTCAATCGAAACCCTCCAAAGTTCAACGATCTGAAGTTTATGAAATCATGATCCGAACCATGATTTCGTACCCTTTTCCCAAAGTATGGAATGGATTGTTCAATCGATTCATGGACCAGTATCAAATCGGGAGTTTGGAATAAACTCATAGACCCTGAAGCACTTTGGCAAAAAGCCGCGCTTGCTACTTGTCATTTCATGCTAATCTTTGCATGTTCTACCTCATGAAATATCCAAATGCTCTCTTTTCAGTTTTGCTATTGTCCTTTGCCCTATTGGTAAACACGGCCTTTGGGGACCATCACGAGGCTGGGGAAAAACCGATCAAGGCCCTGCTGGTGACTGGTGGCTGTTGTCACAATTATGAAGCACAAACCGAGGCATTGAAAAATGGACTAAAGCCCTATGGAGACATCGATTGGACCGTTGTCAACGAAGGAGGGCGAGGCACCCAGGCACAAATAGATCTTTATAAAGACCCGGACTGGGCGAAAGGATTTGATGTTGTCGTTCACAATGAATGTTTCGCCAATACCAAAGACGAGGCCTATGTAAAGAGTATCACCGAAGCCCATAAAGACGGAGTTCCCGGAGTCGTGATACATTGCGCCATGCATACCTATCGAGCCGCTCCTTTTGATGATTGGAGGAAATTCCTGGGAGTCACCAGTCGCCGTCACGATCATCAAAGTGAGTATCCCGTCCAGGTCGTCGCACCTAATCATCCCATCATGCAGGGCTTTCCCGATGATTGGACTTCTCCCAAGGATGAACTTTATACCGTTGAAAAACTTTGGCCAACCGCACAGGCACTGACCATTTCCATCAGTGAACGTGACGGCAAAGCTCATCCTGTGATGTGGGTTAACGAATTTGGTGGTGCTCGTATTTTCGGAACCACCTACGGGCACAACGATTCAACTTTCCATGACAAGGCATTCATTCTCGCCGTCGGTCGTGGACTCCTTTGGGCCTGTGGACGTTTGGAGGAAGAGGAACACTGAACAACTCGTTTGGAATTAATCAACCATTCCAATCGTCTGAAATTGAACTTTTCGCCTTTGATTGCCTCACAAGGCTACTGCGGGAAATTCATGGGTAGAGACCACTATCAGCACTCCAGCGGGTCGCCGGGATTGGTCGTGAGTACCTGGGTGCGTGGGTATTTGGAACGAATTTGCTCAGCGAACCATGCTTTGGAAGTAGGTTCTCCATGTCCAAGAATGACCACTTTGGGATCCACTTGACCGACGAAAGCGAGGAGTTCATCTCGATTGGCGTGGGCGGTGAGATCGTATTCCTCCATTCGGCAATTGCGGGTTAATTCTCCTCCGGATGCGCTGAACAGAAAGGGTTTGCCAGGTTCGGCTGCCCTGAGTCGTCCCGCAGGCGTGGAAGGATCAGCGTAACCCACAAAGAAAATGGCGTGTTTTTCCTCACCGGCAAGTCGAATGGCAAGTTCGTGGGCGGCTGTGTTTTCATTCATCATCCCCGCCGTCATTACAAACAGCCTACCTCCTTTGAGACGAATTTTCTCCAGTTGTTTGTAGTCCAGTACAGTCAGGTTGAGGGCTTCATGCAATTGGAGGTTGGTGTGATTGCGGTGGGCTCGGTGAGATTCCAGATCATAAATTTCTGTGAACACTCTGCCCATGCCGCCGATGAAGATAGGTTGTTCCTTGAGTTGACCTTTTTGCGTCATGAGCGCCAGCAATGCCAGAATTTCTTGAGTCCGCCCGAGAGCGAATGTGGGAATCAGGACACAGCCTTTTTGATCCAACACCTCCAAAATATCATGTGTGAGTCTTTCGATCTCCGTCGCCCGGGTTTGTCCCACGGGGATTTCGCGATCTCCCCGTGTCGTTTCAAGAATAAGCACGTCCGCGGAAACATCTTCGAAGCGGGCCCCTTTCAAAATAGTTTGATCCTGAAAACAAACATCGCCGGAATAAAACAATGTTTCATGCGATGATCGCAACATGACGCCTGCCGAACCCAGAGCATGTCCCGCATCATAAAATTCCAGCGTGGGAGATAATTTTCCTTTTCGATTTTTTCCCGGAACTGCCCATTCAATTTCACGGTTGTAGCGGTAGCCTTGAAAAATATGGGCCATCTCATCTAGCTCTCGGTGACTGAAAAACGGGTATTCCCGCACACCAATTTCTTCACGTTGTCGGTGCATGACATTCACAGAATTATGCAGCACTCTTTCGACCAGAAAGTAGCTCAACTCGGTCATCATGACGTTGGCTTGTGGAAAGTATTTCAAGGCCACTGGAAGGGAACCCACATGATCATGATGGCAATGAGTGATTGCGATGGCATCCACATGCTGATCTTTGACTTTGTCGAATAAAGGAAGACTGGCATGACCGATCAGTTTTGGATTGATCCCGGCATCCAACAGGATACGAAATCCCTCCATTTCCACCATCCAACCACTCGCGCCGATGCCCTCGGATGGATTTAAATCGGTAATTTGCATGGAGGCATTGTAGGGAGAAGTTGGATAGAATCCAATGCATTTGCCTAATATTTGCCGAGACCTGGATTGGATCGATCGTTTTTCAGAAGATTTTGAACATTCTGTAGGAAGGCCCATCTCATAATGTATGAATTTGAATGGATGCCTTCTCTCACTTTTAGCCGGTCTTTATTTGTCAGCTTGTACCACCCGATCCATTTCTAATTCCGAGTATGGTGGCAATCTTCATTATCATGGTGAATTGACCGAGCTGGAAGTCCTCGGAATTGACCCCGATAGGGAGATATCAGAAGAATCCATCTCCGAAGCATTCCAACAGCGTACCAGGATTAAACTCAATCGAGGTGATTCCATCGTTTTGGTTCAATCCGGAAAACGATTTCCAGATGAAACCATGATCACAGCTGCCGAGGCCTATTTCAAGGTGATACCCCTGAGTGGTGTTCCCAGGCAAAACAGACAGCATCACAAAGTGAAAACCAATTCAACTTTGGATAAACCATTTCGACTTGCCGCAGCAAGAGGCGGTGCTGATTTGATCATCGTTTATTGGGGCATTCTCGAAACCGCGAGGAAGGGGCACGCTACGAAGATGGTGTCCTGGGTGCCCCTCGCTGGAAAGATCATACCGGATGAAAAACAAAGCACCCGCATTCGTCTTAAAGCCATTATTATGGACGTATCTTCAGGGAATTGGGAGATGTTGACTCCCGCCGTTTATTCTGATGAAAAGACCACCGCCAAAATTAACCGTCGACAAAAGGATCAACAGCAGATTGATCGGCTTAAAACCAAGGCGTACCAAAGGCTCATTGAAGACATTCAAACCCGATTTGATGAGCCCTGATACGTGTAATGATTCATCAAAAAAATGGATTATTCGCCAGTTCCTCCTCCAGAGTCGTCAGAGGGCCATGGCCGGGGCAGATAAGCGTTGGATGGCTCAGGGATAAAATGGATTCACGAATTTTCTGTTTGGCCAAATCAAAGTGAGCAGGAGCACCTCCCATGGAACCGGCAAAGATGGCGTCCCCTACGATAGCTGCTTGCGAATAGTCTCCTGATAAACCCTGTATCACGTAGGTCACGCCATCCGCCGCATGACCGGGGGTAAGGCGTGCTTCAATCAAGAGATCTCCCAGTGAAAAATTCTGACCTTGTGCCACCTGATTTTGTCGTGGGACTCCCTGGCCCTGAGCCCAAAGTTGAATTTCCGGATAAGATTTCCGCAAGGGTGTTATGGCGGCTATATGATCGTGATGTTGATGCGTGATGAAAAGGTGTTTCAAGCTAAGCTGATACTCCTCGACACATTTTTTGATGGGGGTCGGATTCCATCCCGTATCAAACAAAGCTGCATCCCTTGAGGCCTCATCCCACACCAGGTAGGCGTTCACTTCCATACCTCCATCATCGGTCATGATTTGCCGGACTTGTGGAATACTTTCTACGGATATCTGTTTAGGCGTCCAACCACTCAGGATCCTTTTGAGCTTGTCGGTATCGAGTTGAAGGCGTTTGCATAGAGTTTCCCACTGGACATTTTGAAGGATGATTCCATCGGATTCAAATTGTTCCAAGGCATGCTGATCGATTCCTGCATCTTTCAACACGGTTTCCACATCGATACCCAAGCCCATTCTGGATTTGCGCACCATATCGCCTGCGTGGTCTTCAAGTCCTGACATGATCCAATCATAGTGAATATCTCCGGCAAAAGTCCAGTGAACGAGACTTGGTCAAAAAAATGATTCTCATCCGCAACTTGGCAGTTCTTTTGCTGTTTTAATTACTCAGAAACATGAATATTCAGACGGTGATATTGAAGGTGCTTTGTGTGGTGGCCCTGACGGTTGGTTTCGGTTGTGGGAAGATCATTGATCCCGTCGATACCTACGGCTTTAATCAGGCTTTTGAGGAGAAAGTAGAACCTACGAAAGGATCGCCCGCCATCGGAAAGGAATCGATCCAATTGGCCAGGGATATTCTGAAGGCTGTTTCGAGCCATGATTTGGAAATGGCTCTGACAAAGTTGGAGTCACTTCGTCTTCAGAACGATCTCAGTCCACGCCAGCGCCTGGAAACGAAATCCTTGCACACAGCTGTGGTTGATTATCTAAATGAATCACAGCCCACTCAGAATGCAGGAAAAGACTCATCAACTCCTGCCGGTTAAGCCACTCAATGCCTCAGGTGGGACATGGCTCGATTTTAATCCCTCTTGCTTTGGATGAGGACTTTGAATGACTTTCCAAAATGTTCAGGATGCATCAGGGTTCGAAATTGAGCTAATTGTTTTGGGGAAGGTTTGAGGTCTTGTTTCAATGCCAATTCAAAACAGCGGTGCATCATCGATTCCTGTGATATCAGTCCTTCGTTTTTTAAACCTGTAGTCTCTCCGATATTCTTCAACGCATGGAAATCCACATGTGCGGTGATATCCTTTTGACCCGGGTGCATCAGTAATTCGTCTCCCAAACGATGTCTGCTGTAGGTGCGCAATGTTCCTCTGGTGCGTTGCGCGGCAAATTTTTCAAGCGCAGAAATAAATCCATAATCAAACGTGACCAAATGTCCGCAATCGAGGCATTGAGCCGCCTCTTTCCACCAGTTTTCAGCCGATATCGATCTTTCAATTGTGTATTGATCAGGAAGCACAGGTTTAAGTTGTGCAAATTCTTCATCGCTTAAACAAGCTGCAGGAACGGACTGGTCGGTCGTTTGTTGAACCCACTCGAATTGATTCCCCCTGCTTCCTACAAAAGATTCCATCCAAATTTCTGACTTACGATTCCAGACAAATTTTTTGGTTGGAAATGCATCGAGCAATTCATTGGAAAAGATGACTCCACGCCTAAAATGATTTTTTACCTCTTGCCAACTTGATACCCAATGAACGGATTCTCCAAATCGTTTGAGACGCTTCTGTTGGATGTTTCGGCGTTTATCTGAAGTTTCGAAAATGAGATATTGAACCTCTTTTGTTTCAAGTGCGGTCAGTGCTTGAAGACTGTTGAGCATATCCTCGGCTAACTGCCCATGATGTGCCCCGCATTCCAACCATTGAATCGAAGCTTCTTCCTTGGCCCAGTCCCAGAATTGACGAGCAAGTAATTCGCCAAAAAATGATCCTACGCTGACGCTTGTCTGAAAATCACCTCGATGACCAATCTCCGTTGTATCGGATTCGTAATAACCCCATTGCGGATGGTACAAAGCTTCCTCCATGAATCGATCAAAAGAAATCGGTCCATTGGCCTGGATCATTGCATGCAGGTGATTTTCCAATGCAGCGGGCATGGCATCAGTGTGGCTCAACGCAACTTTTTAGAACAGAGATAACTTGAACCCATCCCAGCATGTCACATATTCAGTGACATGCAATGGGGTCTCATTTTATCACCACCGCAAACACCTTGGGTCAACATGGCAACGGATGCCTACCTTCTGAATTGGGTTCAGCAGACCAACCAGCCGACCCTGCGAATCTATTCCTGGGATCGAGAATCCGTCTCCTTTGGATATTTTCAATCTTACGTTGATATTGCTGCCTTGACCCCGGTTCGTCCTTTGGTTCGCCGACCCACAGGGGGTGGACTGGTTTCTCATTTACAGGATTGGACATACAGTGTGGCGATTCCAAACACACAGCCGTGGTATCAGTTAAAAGCGTGCGAAAGTTATTGCCGAATCCACCGATGGGTTAACGACGCTTTAAATAATATGGGCATTTCATCCAGTCTGGCTGTAAATGCCAATCCCACAGGGCCAGGGCAATGCTTTCTTGGTGCCGAAGAGAATGACATTTTATTCAAAGGATTCAAAATTGCAGGTGCCGCCCAGCGCAGAACCAGGGAAGGCCTATTGATCCAGGGATCTGTTCAAATTTCTGGTATTACCACAAAAGACCGGCTACCTGAATGGATCGAATCCATCAAAGAAACCGGATCAAGGAAGCATAATACTCAATGGAACCTACAAACTCTGGATAAAGATTCCATTCAAGAAATAGACGAGTTAGTCCAACTTCGCTTTCAGACAGAAAGTTTTTTGAAGAGACGTTGAATATGCCAATGTGAGCGCATATAAAACTTTCCCGGATACTCAGAGGTCAATTGATCATTCATTCTGAAATTGAGTAAACTCACTTGCCAATCCGCCCTTTCATTGCTCGTACCATCAACCTGAGCCCTGGCGGAAAAACATCTGATGTCAAGACATGAAATATGTGAAATTCATGTATTTATATAAAATTAATATAAAAATATTATGAAATATTATATTTGACAAAACAAGTGCCATAAATTTATTTTCAAGCACTATCAGATGAATGTGATCGATTGTATTGTAATCAAGCACCCGGATTTCTATGCAAATGATAACTCATTCAGTATACCTCTAACTACAATCATTAATTGAAAGGAAAACGAAATGGAGTGCAATGCTCGAAAAAAGGTTAAGCAAACCCTTTTCCACCATAACTCATCCTACATGATGTCCGCTCTTAAGCGGGTTACCTCTTGTATGCTGATCCTCTGTTTGCTTGCAGGTGGGGCATTTCAACCAAGACTTTTGGCGGCACCAATTTTTGGAACTCCAGAAATCATTGCCATTATTGTTGAGCTGGCAGCAGGTAATGCTTTGGATACTTGGTTGAATTCTCGCCGGGATCCACGGCAAGACAAGACCAGTGCAGTAGCCGTAGGTGCCTTCTACACGGCCGCAACTTATCGTTTGAGAGAAACTGTCGCCCCTGGCAGTTGTGGAGCAACATTCGCACCTTACACCAATATAAAATTTGCATCTCACGGAAATGAGAGACACACAGATCCCAGTGGAGATCCAATTGAAGAATTGGAAAAAAGAGCCAATTTGAATGGTTGGTTGAAAACGGTCGAAATCGTTGATGATCAGGGCAATTGTGCTCGGCCATACAAATGGACCGTTTGTGGCAATGATGAGGATCCATATTCTGCCAATCAAACTTTAGCTACCGTCCAGGCCGCTTTTGACGATCCGACTTTACGCCTGGGAAGTGTTTTAGTCGATAAAACGGAAAAATGGCTTGTGAGTCGTTTCGTGGTGGAGTCGGACTGGTCTTGCTCAACGGCTATATTGGACCCGAAATTAAGGCAGGAGGGGCATTACCCAGCTGAATTACGGTATAAGAAACAGGTGGTGGATTATCTTGGTGGAAAAATGACAGAAGTGGGCCAATATTTGAAATTGAGTAAACAATTTAATTTTCGGGCAGATCGCCCCGATAAAAAATATTATAATTTGGTTGGCACAAACGAACGACTAGTATCAGTACCTGAAGCTTTTGGTGGGGTAGAACGTTGGGTTGAGGAGCTTAAAGACGTGCATGAGTGCGTCTTTCCAAACCAAACGATCTTACATTTATTTCCTGCGGATAACAGATGTTATGTTGATAAATTGGTTGTGAAGCAACAGAATGCTTTGTTGCCACAGAAGTAAAAACAAATTATCAGCGCGATCCTCATGAAAAGATTACCTGTTTTTTTATTGGGCATTCTTCTTTTGTTGGCCCTGGTACTTTATTCCACAAGAGTCTCACCGAAGGAGAAAAAACCTGAGTCGAGTCCTGATGTCAGCAAAGAAGTATCGTCAATGAATGAAGGCTCTTCAAAGGGCAGTTCGATGTTTCGATCACTGCAATCCGGCATTGAATCCAGTCGTGCCGCGCATGAAGAGATCGCCGCAGACCATGCAAAACATCACGAAGATTTGATCCGGCAAAAGGAATTAGAAGAACAGAAAAAAGCAGAAGAAGCTGCTTATTGGGAAAGTAGACAGGAATGGATTGAGAACTTTCCCTTTAAACCAGCCTACCATCCAACCATTACTTTTGATCCGAACATATATAATCCGGTGGGACCTGGGGGGCCATCAGATCACACACCTGAGGGTCAAAAAATGGCGAAAATGATAGAAAACCATGGTTTCTTAAGCTCCTTCTATGAGAACCCTAAACGATACTCCCCTGAATTTGAAAAACTGTGTCATATTTTGATGGAAGAGGGAGTCCAACCAGACCCGATGCTTTTTGGATGGCTTTATACTCATTTGGTTGATTATCATAAAGCCTCAAAAAAAGATTTAAATGCTCCTTGGCCCGGCGACCCTGACATTACTTGGGCTGAAGAAAAAAATTCCACTTGGGAATCAATTGCTGCCCTCTTTCAAAGTAATATGGCCCGATTAATTACAGTTGACACCTACCCAACTTCTGAAGAAGTGGATACCATACGAAACCGACTTATTGAGGAGATAAAAGCAGATGGCTTTTTGAGCGTAGGTCAATTTGAGAGATTTGTGTACGATGGTGATGCTGAATATGCGCTCAAGCCTGGAGATCCCTTATTGATTCAATAATATGATTCTGAAAATTCATGGTTCGAACAATATTCATCTGCAGCGGATTAATAGTATGCCTGTTTTTTTCGTTTTACTGGATTACGGAGACTGGTAATGCCCAAGTTAACAAAACTGAAAGCATTGACCTCGTCCGTTCAAATTCCTCGGACCCGACAAAGAAAGGTAAACACAGAGAAATTCAAGAATGGCTCAGGAGGATATTTTTTCCGACACCTGCCGAGAGGCAGCTGGCTGCTCTTGCTGCAAAACAGCATCGAGAGTATGCCGAGAAAAGAAAAGCTGACAAAAAGAAAAAAGCAGAAGAAGCAGCTTATTGGGAAAGCAGACAGGAATGGATCGATAACTTTCCCTTTGAACCAACACATCACCCAACCATTACTTTTGATCCAAACATATATAATCCAGTGGGACCTGGGGGGCCATCAGATCACACACCTGAGGGTCAAAAAATGGCGAAAATGATTGAGAATCATAGTTTTTTAGCTGCCTTTTATGACAACCCGAATAGATTTTCCAAAGAGTTTGAACATATCCACTCAATCCTTTTGGATGAAGGTATCAAACCTGACGCGTTACTATGGGGTTGGATTTTTACACATTTAGTTGACTATCATAGAGCTTGTACTCATGAATTATCAGAACCATGGCCTTTTAATCCATCTAAAACCTGGGGCGAAAAAAAAGAAACGACCTGGAACTCCATACTCGGTAGATTAATGCTAAATTCTGCAAGATTACAACAGCACAATGATTTACCTTCTGAGGAACATGCACGTGCAATTAGAAAAAGATTGATTACCGAAATTCCAGTTCAGGGTTTTTTAAAAAAAATGTGGCCAGAAAATTTTGTTTACGATCATAGTTATGTTGAACAGCTAAAACTTGGCGATCCACTGTTGATCAGGTAATTAAATTCAACTGATAACGAGTCATCTCATTGGAATCAAAAAGACCGTTGCATCCCATAGGGCGTGGGCGTAAACGGGTACCCAGAGGCTCCTTGTTTTATGGTATAAGATGGCGAAGATTGTTCCAATCACGAAGCCGAATAGCATGAAGGGAATGGGTAAGAGACCGTGAAAGAGTACAAAAGAGATCGAGGATAATGACATGGCTATCCAAATCGGTTGACCTATGCGTTTGAGGGCGGTCATCATGTATCCTCTGTAGATGAGTTCTTCGCAAAAACCAGCCAATATGGCAATCAAAGGAGCACCCCATCATCCAAGCCCCCTCAGTTGAACCCATTGCCAATCTGCCAATTCTTTGGATCTGAAAAGAAGAATCAACAAAGCACAATAACCGAAAATAACCGCAACAAAAATACCAAAGCCACGTAACGCATTGCGCAATCCCATGTGTTCGGTGCCACCAAGATTTTTAGAAGCCCAAAATAAAACGCATGTCTCCAGGAACACATTCAACAAGCGTAAGGGCTGGCATCTCTGGGAGGATTTTATGTGACGTTTTCATGATTCTTGCCGAGATGAATGAGTCTGCTTGCCATTAAAAATGACAGTAATCTGATTTAAGAGTGAGTGTCTTCTCCAAAAACTAGCACGAACCCATTGCAATCCTCAATCACAAGCTCTGTGATTCCGTAGTCTCTTAGTACCAAGCCCTCGATGATCTTGACTCTCTTCTGTTGAAACTGCTCCATCAATAATTCAACACCGGAGACGCGAAAGTAGGCGTCTATTCCAACAGGCTTCAAAAATCTGTTGCTGATGCCGATTGGTCCATTCGCTTTGCCAAGAAATACCTGAGATTGTCCACGAGTGACAATCGCATGCACGGGCGGGTTTAGAAAATAATCTGTGATTTGAAAACCGAGAGCATCGCGATAAAATTCGGCCGTTTTCTCCACATCTGAAACAATAAATTGAGGTGCAACTGTTCCGAAGGAAATGCTGGGATCAGTTTTCATATTTCTTTTCTCTGATGAATTCCAACAGAATTTCCATCTGGATCACGAACAAACGCCATGTGGCAAACAGATGTTTCTATCGGACCGAAATGAATATCCACTCCCCCTGATTTCAACTCTTCCATGGCCGATTCGAAATCGTCCACCTCCAGAGAGACGCTGCATCCATCCGAGCTGGGGATCATGCCTGGGGCCACACCGATGGCAAGCGTGCCTGATCCAATGTCATATTCCACCCAATGTCCTTCCTCCAGTTTGTGGTCCATGGTGGCTTTCAAGCCCAGGACGCCCTCGTAAAAGTCACGGGCGCGAGTCATATCTGTGACGGGATAACATGAGAATGCAATTTCTTTGATGTTCATGGCACACTCATTCTCAAAGAAGTTATCAAAAGTGCAATCGGGAAAATTTGGATTCTTTGATGCATAGAATGTATCCTGTGGAATCAGGGTAAAAGAATGATCAGATTCAACCAGGTAAGCCCCGACACCCCTTTTCAGCTTGGCCACTGAATTTTCTCCAGTTTTATTTCGAATTTCGGGGATTCTTTGTCAATGGGAGGAATGAATGACTTCGATAGAATCACCAGTGCGAATCATGCCACTTTCCAGGATGGCTACCCGTAAACCACCTTTGTGGACCAGGCCTTTCAGTGTTTCAGGATAAGTAGTTTTGGCAAGGTATTGACATGGCTCGCAAAGACGAATCGCCTTGAACCGGGCTGCTCCTATGCGGAACTCTTTTCCAACAATGTCATTCAGGGAAATCCCTTGCGTAACCAGATTCCGTCGAGCCTGTTTGGCATTGAAATTTAAGCCGGTGTCTCTGGCAAAGGCACTGATTTGTTCCTGTTCGATCATCGTCAATTCAAAATCGGACCTGTGCGGATCAGGTGAAAATGTGCCACATCCATGAAAATACCGATCCCCTTTGATGCCCTGTCCAGCTACTGCTTCCGCATCAGCTACTGAAACCATAGGACTCTGTGGGTTATCCGAGATCAATATTTCAACAATCTTTCCCATCCTCGTTTAAAGCAAAATCAACACCCTTCACTCTAAAGTGAGGAATTCTTTGAGATCAATCATATAGCCGCTGGCTGTCCTTGTGCCTGACCATACTATGATCATGAGATTTGCTTGCGATATCTGTTTTTGGGCTATGGTAAAATCCACACTAACCGTATCCGATTCAATCTCCCTTGTCTGCAGGCTGGCATGCAGCAATGGTTTTGGTTCTCTCAGCAACGAGGTTTTAATCTCTTTTAATCTCAGCTCAACCTGACCCCCATGATCGACATTAAAATCTTTCAATTTTCCAGCCTTTTTGAATCGAAGTGTCACCCGCTGCATATCTGGGCCAGAGGGTCTTGACTTCACTTCAATCCCCATTTCCCTCGCCGCCTCCCTGGAAACATTCCCAACGGAAATCAGAGCGTAACATTGGAGGCTTGTTGAGATCAGTAAGGAGATGGTTAGTATTTTAAAGATAAAGAATTTCATCATAAAATGAGACTGTTGGTTTGAATGTTTATTAGGGAAAAGCTGGCGAAATCAATACACCTCCATTGAAAAATTTCAAAAATTGATTCATCATCACCATCATTACATGAGCTCCTAAGTGAACTTCATTAATATGAAATATTTTTATTGATCTAAATGAAAGACGAATCTCTTCACGAGGCTGCTGCTGCTGGCGATTTACTTGAGGTCATAGAATTGATTCAGAATAGCCATGATCTCAACGCATTCGACGACATATCATGCACACCATTACATCATGCTGTAAGAGGAGAGCATTATGGTGTTATCAAATTGTTGCTGCAAGCTGGAGCGGATATCAATTCCCATGAAAAGGATAAAAATGGTGAAACACCTCTTGGAGAAGTTGCCGACAAGTGCAGCTTAAAAATGGCTCGCACCTTAATCGACGCAGGTGCGAATCCGACAGTTCTGGGTTGGATGCACATCACAGCTTTACATCGTGCAAGTAAGAGAACAAAAGATGAAGGAAAGAAGGTTTATCAGCTGCTTCAATCAGTGAACGCTACATTACTCGCAAATCGCAAAATTTTTGGCTCATAAGCTAGATCCCTAGATGTATGTTTGTCTCTGATCTTGATTTGATTTCCTGTTTTTTGCCCTGAAAGTGTTCGAAAATTTTTTGATGTTCTTTTTTGGAGAACTCATCGTTTCTTGTTTCATAGGTGGAAACCCAATCCAGCAGTAATTTGAGGTTTTCGTCCTGTGCTTGTTTGGATTTGTATTTGTGTGGTTCCCAATCTCGTGTCTTGCAGTTTTGGAGACAGGCCTCGATTCCAATATTTAAAAAACAGATTTCGGTGGCGTATGGGGTGGCATGAGATATGAGCGAGCCATAACAACCTTCAATGACCCATTGATCATGCTTTTCCATGAACGAGTTGATGCAGGCCGCGCTTTCTTCTACTGAATATCGCAGAGGTGGATTTGCCTCTTTCCAGGCGACATCATCCAAATCGAGGTGAGCGAGATGAAATTGTTTGGCTAATCTTCGTGCCAGGGTGGATTTTCCCGAGCCTGAATTCCCGAAGATGACAATTTTTTGATGCATTTTCGAATTCTGCACTAATGGTTTCACTTACCCAGCTTTTCCTATTTCTGGGGTAGTTCGGATAACCAAGTTTTCATGATGGATCTCATGCTGTCGATTATGGTGGGATGAGAAGCTGCTAAATTTTGGCTCTCTGCTGGATCGATAGACAGATCATAAAGTTCTGGTTGAGAATTTCGCTTGAGAGGCATATGGAACTTCCAGTTATTCAATCGCATGGCAGGCGTGCTTTTTGCTGAACTGGTTTTCCAGAAAAGTGGTTTGCCACGGTCTCGATTGCTCCCAAACCAAATATCAGATACATCCTCCCCATCAAATACATCTCTTAAATCTGTGACGCCGGCTATTTTGCAAAGAGTTGGAAACCAATCGATCAAAGAGATTACACTGGATTCGTTTATCTTTGCTGATGGTACTTTCCCCGGCCACCGAAGTATGAATGGAACACGCACTCCTCCTTCGTATTGTTGGTGTTTCCCGCCTTTGAGAATTCCAGCATAACCAAGCATGTTCTTTGAATATTTTCTTGGTCCCTTTTTACCAGGAATGACCGGGGCTGGTCCGTGGTCGCTTGAGAACACGACAAGGCTGTTGTCTCGAATACCCAAATCGTCAATCTTTTTTACAACACGCCCGACATTTCGATCCAATGCATACACATCCGCCAAGTATTGGCGCATCGATTCATTCAGGTTGCCTCCGATTTTCTGACATTCGTCAAATTTGTGTTGCATAGTAATTGAAAAATCAGAGCGTTTCACTTTCAAATGGTTGAAAGGTCTGGTGAGCTGATCGTGGACATGAACAGGAAAATGAGTACTGTGCCCCCAGATGTTGACATAGAAGGGGCGTCCTTGCTTGGCATTGGATTCGATAAAGTCCAAGGCTTCTGTATAAATCCTGGCATCTCTCCCTTCAGGATCGCCTTGGTTCCCTCCAATGACCTTGACTTCGTCCATTCCGTATCTTCCGCTGATTGCCATGGATGTTGGACCGATGTGCCATTTTCCGAAATGCCCGGTTCGATAACCTTTCGTTTTCAGTAAATCAGTGATAGTGGCTCGGTTTCCAAAACCAAAATCGGCGGTATATTTTTGGAAACGTGCCGGATATATTCCGGTCATCAATCCGGTTCGGCTTGGGTTGCAGGTGACACCTGTTACATAACATTGTGAGAAGCGCGTTCCTTCAGACGCCAATCGATCTAGGTTGGGGGTCTCTGCATATGGATGGCCGTAGCATGCAAGGTCGGCATATCCAAGGTCATCCGCAAACATGAATATGATGTTTGGCGGATTGGAATCGGCTTCAGATAATAGAACATTAAGGAACACTCCAACTATCATTGAAGTGATGATTGAAATGAGTCGTGAGTTTTCCATTTCTTTTTTCTCCCGAGTTAATTCGCAATTGAGTCGAAATGATGAAAGCGCTGTTTCCATGCAGGATAATCTTGTTCGATCAAGCGCTGTGGCCAGTTTCCATACCAGGCATATCCATTCCTGCGTTCGTATCCAATTTCAGCCAGGGAGGCTTTTGGGATGCCGTCGCGATCCACGAAAATGGGTTCAAGGGTTTCGAGTGAATAAAACCTGGCCCACAGCGGAGGCGCCTTTGGATCATCAACAACGATTTTGTCGTAACCCTTTGGGGTGCTTTCATCATCGACCTTCATCAATCGAACCCCCTTCAAACTCGCTGTCTTGAACCAGGCAATTGCCGAATCCACGGAACGGATTATTTGCGGTGAGGGTGAATCGATACTCATCAATAATCTTGTTATACCAACCGATTCCGAACCGCTCAGAGTAGGCAATTCATAGCTCCTGGCAGACTGTGGACGGAAATCAAGTGCATCATGCTGGGCGCACCATGCCGTCGGTTGTTCATTAATTCTGATTTGGCATTTTAAGATACAGTCAATGCCTTTATCAAAAGCCTCGCTTGCCTGCTTGCGATTTATATTGCCGACAAAATGGTAATCATCTTTGGTAGCTACCTCACGCAAAAACTCCAATAACCGAACCATGGCATGGTCATTGAACGTGATATGCCGGTGGTATCCTTTTCCTGGTGGATGAAATTGAGGCCAACCCCCGTTGGAATATTGTGCGTCCAAGATGTAATTCAACCCTCGATAAAATGCCGACTCAACTATGGCATCCTGTGTGGCATTAAATCTTCGAGCCAGGAATCGTAATTCATCGGTTGTGGCACCATTGTCAAAGGTTGCTCTGAGTTCCTCACGGTCTCCTACATAGAATTGATCGGTGGTTGAAACATTCTTGGGCCAACCGCCAAGATCCGATTGGTGTGAAAGAATATTTTTGGTGATCTCTTTTGCCTCATTGCCGGCAAACCAGGTGCCCTTCTTATGACGATAATGACCGGCGTCAGCACTGCAGCTTGGGTGGTGGTTAAGCAGGATTGCCACAAAGGCGATGGAAAGAACACGAATCATCGAATCAGCGATCTAAGTATTGCCCAAGTCCAGCGCCAAGGGCGCAACCAACGGCGACCCACACCGCGAAATTGTCCGTGGCAGCTCCAATTGCCGCCCCGATGCTTATCCCGATGGCCATGCCAGTTCCCTGAGGATTGGATTTAGTTTTCTTATTTGGCTTTGGATCTGAGGGATTCATAGAGGATTTTTTTAGTGAATCTTTATAGAAGCGTGCCTGCTTTTCAGTGTTGCTGCAAATGTTGTTCTTCATGAATTACCAGAGGGCTGGATCTTGCAGTGCCTGGATGCATGAAATTCGATCGGAACGTGACGTTTGCGTTGAGTTTCCCATTCTCAATCCCAGCCATCCATGAGGGAATTGTAATTCATAGGGTGGTAGAAATCCTTTTGCGATATCTTCACAAAACCCAAATCGGCCGTAATAATTTGGATCACCATAGACCAGAACATGACCAATGCCCAAGGCTGAGAGTTCCTTAAGACCCTGTCGAACCAGCCGGGATCCAACACCTGATTTTTGATGTTTTGGGCTTACTGCCAGTGGGGCCAACAAGTAGGCGGCCAACTTGTCTTCCAGAAGCGTTGTCACCGGACTGAACGCTATGTGGGCAATGATGTCACCATCATTTGTGGAAACCAGGGAAATCACCGAAGGAAGATGTTTCTCGGAGAGCAAATCTATGGCAAGTTCTGCGACGCGCTCATTTTCATTGATTGGAAACGAGTTCAGGTAGAGTTCTTGGATGGCTTGTTGATCTGAGATTTTTGCTGTACGGATTTTCATGAATGATTTGACTGAAATTCAACAATGAATCTCCTCTGATTGGAAAATTGTCATGGCCTTCTTTCACACCGCAAATAATTGTGACATGTCCTTGAATGCTTTGAATTCCAGGGCGTTTCCAGAAGGATCTAGAAAGAACATGGTTGCTTGTTCGCCAGTTTCCCCTTTGAAGCGAATGTAGGGCTCGATGATAAAATCGATTCCGTTTTGCTGAAGTTGTTGGGCTAATTGTTCCCATTGTTCCATCTGCAACACCACGCCGTAATGAGGTACTGGAACTCCGTGACCATCCACTGGATTGTAATGGGAATCAATCTTACCATTTTTGCCGATATTGGGATTTAAATGGCAAACAAACTGATGACCGAAGAGATTGAAATCTACCCACGTCGCATCACTGCGTCCCTCTTTGCAACCGAGTACGGTGGAGTAAAATTGTCGACTTTCAGAAATGTCCCTTACAGGAATGGCAATGTGAAAAGGGGTGAGTTTCATAGCGAGGTTCTAGGACATTAGTTTCAGTGGAAACGTCCAATTAGTTTACGTGAACGCAGTCTCGTAAAACGATGTCATCATTTTTTGTTCGGGACAGATTTAAAACCGGAGTTCGATCGGTTGCAACGTTATTAAATTTGGGTTATCATCACTTATAAATTGATGCCTTTTCTTCAGGTCATGGGGCATTCGACTCAAACCAATTTCATGAGTAGCACGTTACAGTTGAAAGAGACGTTAGACCGGGGGGAAAACACCGTTATCCTGGATGTTCGAACTCCTGTTGAATTTCGGTCAGTCCATATTAATTCTGCCAAGAATATTCCGCTTGGAGAATTAAGCGGTGAGCAATCTTTAGATGGCATTGTCGACAAAACAGATCAATTTTTTCTCATCTGTCAATCGGGTGGTCGATCTAGGAAAGCGCTGGAGATCCTTCAGTCAGCGGGTTATTCCAAAGCAGAATCTGTCGAAGGTGGGATGAACGCCTGGACAGAGCAGGGGTATCCCACTGTTAAAGGCAAGCGTGCCATCTCTATAGAGCGTCAAGTGCGTATAGTAGCCGGCGGTCTGGTCGTACTTGGTGCTGTGCTATCCTATACTGTCCACGATGCATTCATAGGGCTTTCCGCTTTTGTTGGAGCCGGTTTGGTATTTGCCGGGGTGACTGACACGTGTGGAATGGGGTTATTGCTTGCTCGGATGCCCTGGAATCGGTGAAAGATCCGGGACTGAAATATAGTTTCTACTTCTTGTCTCATCTAAAGATGAGTTCCTCGTATGGGATAGTTATTCTCTCGAATCCATTCGACCGTCTCCAATAGTTCCCCCAGATCTGCCCTGTTGAAAGGGGTGTTGGATATCTCAATCAAGTGCAGCTTTCCTTCAGCATTGACACCAAAAGTGGCGGGTTCGGCAAAAGGTCGATCCGTTTCTTCCGGGTTACGCGGATGAGAGATGTAGAGCCCAAGCTGTCTCATCTGATCTATGGTTAAACCATAGGCTACAGGAAAAAGAAGGTCATTGTTGGCGACCATTGCCCGGGCTTTTTCGAGCGTGTCTCCTGAAACCGCTATCAATTCGGCGTTCGTTTTGGCGAATCCACTTTGCAGTTCCTGCAATCGTTTCAGATATTTATTGCACAAGGGACAGTGCAATCCTCGATATACGATGATGATTTGCCAGTGATTATTCTTTTGAGTTTTTCCCAGGGTTACTGTGCCTCCATTGACAAGTGGAAGTTCCAGGGCAGGGACGGTTCCCCCGGATCTTAGTTTGGTGCTCATGTTCTTAGCCTTCCTTTAAATTCACAAAATTAGTTCTGATCCAGAACGATTCGATAACGCGCCTGGCCTGATTCCAAGTGCTCTATTGCCTCATTGACTTGGCTCATGGAGTAATGCTCATTGACAGGACTGATTTCATGTCGGGCTGCAAACTTCAGCATCTTTCGAATCGTTGACGGACTGCCAACCGGTGATGAGCTAACGGAGAGTTGATTGAACATCATGGGTATGAGATTTAAATTCAAGGGTTGAGTAACCGCTCCCAACATATGCATTCGACCACGCGGTTTAAGCGTTTCCAAATAGGCATTCCAGTCGAGGGGTACATTGACGGTCGACAGAATCAGGTCGAGGCTCTTTGCCGCTTTTTTTATCGCATCTTTATCTCGGGAATGGATGGTTCGATGAGCTCCCAGGTTAATCGCTTCCATTGCTTTTGATTCGCTTGAAGTAAAAGCCGTCACCTCGCAACCCCAGGCACGAGCGAACTTGAGTGCCAGATGACCGAGTCCACCAATTCCGATGACTCCTATGCTTGCGTTAGGGGAAATTTCCAATTGAACCAAGGGGTTGTAGACCGCCATCCCTCCGCATAAAAGAGGCCCCGCCTCCTTTGAATTGATTTCCTCCGGCAGTGCCACCACGCTGACCGCCTGTGCCCGAACTGATGTCGCAAAACCACCGTGCCTCCCAATGATGGTGGGTTCAGAGCTCGCGCAAAGATTCTGATGACCATCCAAGCACTCGTCACATGTCTGACAATATCCGGCATGCCAGCCCAATCCAACTTTCTGCCCAATCCGAAGGTGCTGCACTGAATCACCAACTGAAGAAATGGTTCCAATCACCTCATGACCTGGTACAAAGGGGAAAGAAGTCAAACCCCATTCGTTTTTAAGCATACTAAGATCACTGTGGCAAATACCGCAATGTTCCACGGAAATATCAACTTCACCAGAAGCTATTGGGCTCGCTTCGAATTCAAACGGTTCCAAGGAACCCCCCGCCGATGTTGCTGCATAAGCCTTGATCATTCATGCACATTTTCTCCATAAGTAACATTTGTCAACCAGTTAACTTTTTGTTACCGTCATCTTATGACTCATAAAATCGTCAAAAAAAACCAGACTTCGATGTCAATCGGTCAACTTCCTCCATGCGATGAGCCGTGTCCGATAGAACGGGGTATGAGAATCATTGGAGGAAAATGGAAAGGTTCTATTCTGTGGCACCTGCAAGATGGACCGCTACGATTTAATGAGTTGGCAAGGTTGCTAAGTGGGGCAAGCCGCAAAATGGTCAATATCCGACTTAAGGAGATGGAAAGCATGGGATTGTTGCGACGCGAGGTATTGAGTGATCGTCCAATCGCCGTCCAGTACCAAATTACAGATTTCGGTCGATCAGCTCTCACTGTTCTATCCCAGTTGAAATCATGGGCAGAAGAAACTGGAATTTAAGTTATGGATAAACAATCCAGGCAAAACAGCCGGGAGTATTTGAACCGAAACTTGATTCGAAAATGAGAACTTTAATTTCGACTTATTCATTATCTTTGGTTTTGTTCGTCTCCTTCCCGTCAATCGTCTTCCTGCAAAGTGAGGAAGTTCATGCAGAAAATGAAACGGTTAAAGTGGTTCAGATTTCATCGAATCAAATTGAATCCATGGCACAAAAGAACCTGGTCTTGAAGCGACTTTTATTATTGGCACATCCCACCATTGGTGTTCCATATCAATGGGGAGGCACACAGCTCAATAAGGGTATCGATTGTTCTAACTATACATGGCAGCTATTTCGTGGGTTGGGTCTGCCATACAAGCGATTTTTAAGCACGATGACTATGTCCAGGTTAAGAAAGTCAAATGGACTCCAAAAGATCTCCTTGAAAGAAGCAAGGCCGGGCGATCTACTCGTGTATGGGCACCGAGATGAATCGAAAAAATGGTACGGGCACGTTGTGATATTGATCGATAAAGATGGACTTACCACAGGTCACAAAGGATTGGTCCTTGGAGCGCATGGGGGTTCCATTGAATCCGTTCAATACATCACCTTTCAGGGTTTTGAGGCAGGTTACTTCAAACATCCTCAAATGCGTCTGTGCAATGTGCTGCGAGTTGACGGCATCCATTCACCCAATGACAAACCAACAGAATCACCAGGTTCAACCTCTATCACGGCATCACCATGAAGCTTCTTAAGTTCACCCATACTTTTTTCCTGCTTTGGCTTCCCTTATCGATTGTTGGCGAGAGATCACAAACAATCATCCATCGGCAGGGCGACGCCAATTGTCATACTTTTCGAATTCCAGGCATCGCGCGTACAGTGAAAGGAACCCTCCTTGCGGTATATGATATGCGCTACGAAAGCCGTCGTGATCTCCAGGGGCATATGGATATTGGGCTTTCCCGCTCAACAGACGGTGGCAGGTCATGGGAAGAACCAAGGCCCATCATGGACATGGGAAAATTTGGAGGATTGGGAGAAGATCAAAACGGCTGTTCTGACCCTAATATACTGGTGAATCGCAACACCGGAGAAATCATAGTATCCGCTGTCTGGACTCATGGAAAACCCGGAACCCACCAATGGAGAGGCAATGGATCCGAACCCGGGCATTCAATTGCCAAATCGACCCAATTTATGATGGTTCGATCAAACGATGACGGTATCACATGGTCTGTTCCAGAAAATTGGACGACCCGTCTCAAGAACCCCGACTGGCATCTGTTCGCTCCCGCGCCGGGGAATGGTATTACCAAGTCGGACGGAACATTGGTTATGCCGACTCAGGGACGCGATGCTGAGGGAATACCTTTTTCCAACATCATGTGGAGTCGTGATCAGGGTAAGTCATGGATTGTTGGCACCCACGCTCGCTCCAATACAACCGAGTGTGCGGTAGTGGAATTATCTGATGGTTCTCTCATGCTCAACATGCGTGACAATCGTAACCGAAAGGATAAATCCGAAACCAACGGAAGAGCGGTCAGTGTCACCCATGATTTTGGAAAGAACTGGACTAAACATGCATCGGATCATCATGCATTGCCCGAGCCCGTGTGCATGGCCAGTCTCATTTCCTTTACGACAGCCGAGGGTCAAAAGGTTTTATTTTTCTCAAATCCAAACAGTAAATTCAAACGCGAGAAAATGACGGTTCGGGTGAGTCTGGACGACGGCAAAACTTGGCCTGAAGAAAGGCAACTACTCCTTGATGAAAAGGGTGGCGCGTACAGCTCATTGGTCATGGTTGATGAGGAAACTCTTGGTATTTTGTATGAATCTTCTGTTGCTGATCTGGTGTTTGAACGTATTCCCATAAGTGAATTTGGTTTGTAGAAGCTGGTCTGGAAAAATTCGACTGGATTTCCTTCGTTGGTGAGTTACTGTCCATGATGACTAAAAATTCTGAACAACATAACGATCCCCAAAGTATGGAAGATCCCGTCATCCAAGCACTCCGTTTAGTGGTCGCCGATACATATGCCCTGATCGGCCAGACCCATGTATGCCATTGGAATGTTCGAGGTCCCTCGTTTTTCTCTCTGCATACTGCTTTTGAGACACAGTACAACGAATTATTCGTCGCAGTGGACGAAATAGCGGAACGGCTGCGTGCGAAAGGATCGCTTGCACCCGGAGGATTGGCTCATTTGGCTGAGATGGCGCAAATTGAAGAGATAAAAGAAGATGCATCTGCAAGCGAAATGGTTGCTCATCTTGTCCAAGCAAATCAGAAATTGTTATCTGATCTTAAGTCTGCTCGTGATAAAGCTGGACAGGCCGAAGATTCGGAAACAGAAGACTTGATGATCGCCAGAATTCAGGTTCACGAAAAAACCACATGGATGCTTCAGAGTTTTTTGGAATCGTAGGATTTTCGTGCTGATACATTTCAACTTTGGTTAAGAATGCCATTCGTAGGCACCCTTCCAGCAATATCCTACTGATGTCAGGTCTCAACTTTTTTATCCCACAAAAGATCTTCAATTGAGCATAGTCATTTTTTCCAGCTTAAATCCTCTAAAAGAAATGAGTCCTTTCAATCGTTATTGAAATCCGTTTCTTCTGATCCTATTTCAATCTCACAGGTTCAATGTTTCAAGCAAATGATCTTCCGGCATCATGCCGCTTGTTGTTTGGAATGGCGTCAACCAGGCAAGAAAGGTTTCAATATTTCTTCAATGTATTCGTTGGGATGCTGGCGATCCAGCGTGATGGCGTAGAACGATTCTTTGATATCCCTGAAACGATGGTACTCATGGACTGTGCCGTTATGAAGTTCTCGGTGGACAACCACGCGCGGTACTAATGCCAATCCTCCACCTTCGATGGCAAGGAGCCTGAGCATCGCCATGTCATC
>CAYFHO010000023.1:38537-58986 GCA_964342825.1 uncultured Verrucomicrobiota bacterium | reverse complement strand
GAAAACAAATTCAGTTTCCAAACCGCTCCGCCGCGCAGCGGCTTAGTTCAACAAGACGACGCAGCCAACGCGAACCCGCGCTGATGTCTGAAATTTTTTGGTAGCTTTAACCTTTAACCAATAAGTAGACACCGCACCTGGTTCGCGTTGCTGGTCTATACGTTCTGCCAAGAAATTCACCCGATGCGAATCGTCAGCAAAACGGAGTTCCTGCGACAATTCAACGCTTGCGGTCTGAGCTTGGATGATCGCTATCAGCCGCCCCAAACTCTTGTCTACCCGGGGAAGGACGATCTGCGATGGTCATGGGAGATTCCCGCCTCACCGAAGGATTTGCCACGATTCGTGACTTCGCTATTCGAGGCATGCGACGAGAACGAAGCGTTTTACTTGTTTCCGCGCCGGGGTGCTTGGGGATGCGGCGACTCGCTCAAGCTCTTTCAGATGGCCTCAGTGTTTTCGAAGATCGGGCACGAGCCGGATGGTGATGATGTCCTCGTTCTCTCCGTCGATGAGATTGATGCTGTCGAGACGCTCTTCGCAATTGCGCTGACATTCGGCGGCACCGTTTCTGATGACATTTTTGCGGTTCCGTCGCACGGCAAGATCGTGCTTCACGCAGATCACCATGAAGCGGTTCACGCGGAATTTGGAGACGGAGACTTTATGAACGAGTTTCTCCCGAAGATTCCAGAGCTGATTCAGACGTGACCATGCAAACAACCAAGGCAGAACAAGACGCGGATGATCAACTGCCTGCCCGCGCCGAGTCGAAAGCTTAATGACCATTCAACCATCAACCCAGAAATCGGAGCGCGCTGTCGGCAGGCAGTGACATCGCTTTGACGTTCGACTAAAAAGTTGCATGACACCGAATTGGTGCCATAATGCTGTCGAGATGAACATCACCGTAAAGGACGTGCCGCAGGATCTGCACAAGCGACTCCGCGAGGTCGCTGATCAGAGCGGTCGGAGCCTCAACAAGTTGATCCTCTATACGCTGGAGCAATCCCTCCGGCCGCGGAAGATCGACCGGAGCGCACTTCTAAGTAGGATCAGGCGGCGCCGAGGAGACATGTCTGCCTGGCTCGAGGACGACTCTCTGCGTGCAGCAATTCAAGAGGGCCGCCGATGATCGTCGTTGATACGAACGTAGTCGCCTACCTACTGATACTTGGGGAGCGGTCAGAGGCGATGGATCGCCTGCAGAGCCAAGATCCCGAGTGGATTGCGCCGCGCTTGTGGCTCGACAAATTCCTCAACGTCCTGTGCACCTATGAGCGCAACGGCGGGGTCAGTTCCGATCAAGCGGTCGAACTCCTGGACGATGCGTTGGCATTGATGGATGGCAGTTCCTACGAGGTGCCCCCTGAACGCGTATTGGCTGTTGCGCGACGCACAGGTTGCAGCGGTTACGACAGCCAGTACATCGCCTTAGCCGAGGATCTCGGCCTGAAGTTCTACACATGCGATCAACGCATTTTGAGGACCTGTCCGGATTTGGCGGTCGAACCCGCATAGAGTCGAACAAGCGGTTGAGGAGAACGTCGGCCTCGTTTCTCCGGTTCGGATGCCACGATGACATTTAAACCTTTAACCCAGTCGATGAATGCGATGGTCGCCCCCCGTCCCTCACCGATACGTAGGCGGCCATGACCAACAACCGATTTTTTTATGGATCCAGTCGTTGTACATTTTGAGTTAGCCGAGGCATCGCATCATTTACAGGAGCTCGTTGCGGAATTGCATGCTGGTCAGATTGATGAGAGAGGAGAGCCAGGACTCGCAGTTCAATTGAGTCACATTCTTGGCCACATCTGTCGGGCTTGGAACTGCAAGGACAGTACCCCGGAGGAGGTTGCAGGATTATCTCAGGAGGAGTTTGAGAGTCTCTCGAATTCGGTGCCCAATTTCATGGGACAGTACACCATCGGGGAGTATGCATTTGGATGATTCTACCGCCTACCAGGGCGGTGCAGGCAACTGGCTAGCGCCTCTCCTAGGCGTTAAAAATCCTTGTGGCATCAAAGTTTGAATTCGTTTAGGATTTGCGTATATATGAATCTGCAGGAGATTTCGGCAGAGGCTGCAAAACTGACTGAGGAAGAGCGTGCTTCGCTTGCGTCACAACTGCTTCATGGGCTGCAGTCGCCTGTTTACGAGGTGACAGATGAGGAGGTATTGAGACGCTTACAAGAAGCTGAGGTAGATCCGAGTGTATTGATCACATTTGATGAGTTAGTCTCTGGACTCAAGCAACGTGGAAGTTAGATTCCATAGACAAGTGCAGGTGGATCTGAATGCGATCCTAAAAACATACTATCAAGTTTCGCCACAGCTCGGAGATGACTTTTATGCAGAGTTCCGAGTTGGAGTCTTGAAGGCCTTAAAGAATCCAAGATTTTTTCATTTTGATCGAAGCGGACTTCGCCGCTGCAATCTCGACCGGTTCCCCTATCATTTTCTTTACGATATACGTGAGCATTACATTCGAATTTGGGTACTTCGCCACAATCGTCGGGATCCAGATTTGGGACTTAAGAGGTTTTCCTCATAGTCACATTGAGCACACAAGGCGGTGCAGGCAACTGGCTACCGCCGCTGTGATTCGGAGCATATTATGAAATTTGAGCCATTAGCCGAGTATCGTCAGGTCGGCTTACAGGCCAGCGCCTGGCCTTGACGGTAGCACCTTGGCCATCCGATGGGATTCCTGATTGTCATCGGCCTTCTCGCTTTAGGCGTATGGGCGATTTGGTTTACATGCACGCGTCTCTACCGGGCATCGGTTCCGCGAGGTTACTGGGTTGCGTTCTCCATTCTCATCGCTGCTGGTTTGGTCGCTGGTGTTTGGCTCACGCTGTTCTTCGACTATCAGGTATCGGACCGACTACGTTTTGCTGGCGCCCCCATGCCTGTTGCGTTTTTCCATCTGGAGGATGGGCCTTGGATTGATTTCGTCACCCCGCCTTACATCGATTATCCAGCTATTGCCGCTAACGCAGCATGCGTTGCCGCTATGTCCGTTTTACCCCTGCTTTTGTTCCGGCGCGTTTTCCGGCATGGCTTTGACAGAGAGACGTCGTAGGGTGCTACCAAGCCAGTGAGGCCAACCGGGACCAGCTCTTTTTCGTCAGACCTGATAACCAGCCATACTCTGGGTGAATCGCCCGGCGGCTCACTTCGACGAAAAGACAAATCTTGATGTAAATCGATGCTTTGACTAGGATGGAACTTATGGAAACTGGATACACCGCAATTATTAAGAAAGACGGCGACTGGTGGATTGGCTGGGTGGAAGAAGTCTCCGGAGTCAACGCGCAGGAAGCCACCAAAGAGGAGTTGTTGGTCAGTCTCCGGGAAGCTCTCAAGGACATTTTGGAGTTAAATCGTGAGGAGGCGCGAAAAGCAGCAATCGGGAATTATGAAGAAGTTTCCTTATCGGCATGAAGCGCAGGGAACTGATCCGTCACTTGACAGCAGAGGGTTGTCATTTGATCAGAGAAGGAGGAAGACATTCCGTATGGGGTAACCCGAGCAATCACCGAAAAACAGCAGTTCCCCGACATGCCGAAATCAGGGACTTGTTGGGGAGGAAGATTTGCCGGGACGTGGGAGTGAGAGAGCCATAAACATAAGCTTTCCGAACAAGGCGGTGGTGGACAAGCGGCTACTCGCGCCGAGTTGACATGACCCTCTTTACTTCAACACGTAACCCTGTTACGAGGTGGCGCTCCCAGTAGCCTCTGCCACACCTCGGACGGTAGGCCACTTTTCATGACATGAACATTTTTACCATCATCATTTCGTTTATGATCGTGATGGTCATACCTGGCACTCTTCGGGAGCACCGAATTATGCGCCAGTTCTGGCATCGCAGCTGTACGGGCTTCGCCTGGCGTAAGCGATTTCCCCAGGCCTCAAAGGTGGAGATTCGAGAGTTCCTCGACATCTTCATCGAAGCCTTCGGTTTTGCTGAGAGACGAAGGTTGTGTTTCACTCCTGACGACCGTGTCATGGATATTTATCACACACTCTATCCGCCTGGCACGCTCACAGACAACATGGAGTTGGAAAGTCTCATTCAAGATTTACAGAGTCGATACGGCGTTGATTTTCTCGGCTCTTGGCGAGAAGAGATCACACTTGGGGATTTATTTACACAGGGGAGAGCATCTGTGGCCTACCAGGGCGGTGCAGGCAACTGGCCACCGCCGCTGTGATTTGGAGCAAATTATGAAATTCGAACCTTTAACAGAGTATCGTTCGGTCGGCCTGCAGGCCAGCGCCTGACCTCGACGGTAGCCACAGAAATACCCCGATGCAGATCGCGACTGACAAGTGCCTCGACGAGATTGAAGGAGTCGATTGGGGAGAGCCGGACTACGATTCCCACCTTGTCGTCACCTGTCACAAGCTCCGAAAGAAGCCTGTTGCGGAATTCACGAACGAGGATTTGCGCATCATGATTGGCCAGAACATCAGCAGTGCGATTCTGATTCCAATTGCCCTGAATCGCTTGAGAGAAGATTCATTGATCAGCGGCGATCTGTATGACGGTGATCTGATCTCTGTGGTCTCGCGTATTCCGTCAGCCTACTGGAGGAAGCACCGTGATCAGCACAACGAACTACGTCAGATTACTGGGATTGCCATTAAGCGACTGCGCTCCGACGACGAGCCTGATCGTCAGTTGATCGCCGAGCTCGAAGCCTTAATCTCCGAACCAAACAAAGGCGAACAAGGCGTCGATCCTAACGCCTGACCCGCCCCGAGTTCAACCCGCCATGACCATTCAACCTTCAACCTAGAAGTCGGAGCGCGCCCCCGATCAGGCGTAGGATGACTTCGACTTTCTCAGAAAGAAAGGTTGGTGTTTTAACGTTTTAGCGTTATACTTCCATCCATGAAAAGAGCGACAGTATATTTTGAAGAAAGTCTTCACACTGCTTTGAAAATCAAAGCGGCAGAGGTTTCCACATCTGTATCCGATTTGGTAAATGAAGCCATTAAGGAAGTTTTTTCAGAGGATCTCGAAGACCTAGAGGCTTTTGAAGAAAGAAAAAATGAAGAAACCATAGATTTTGAATCATTCCTGAAACAGTTGAAAAAAAATGGCAGCATATAAAATTGAGATCCGTAAGTCCGCTGCCAAGGAATTGGAAAGAATAAAAGGAAAGGATCAAGATAGGATCATCCTCAAAATCCGAAGCTTGGCTTCTGATCCCAGGCAACCAGGATCAAAAAAATTATCAGGAGAAGAAAAGTATCGGATCAGACAGGGCAATTATCGAATTTTATACGAAATCAAAAATGAAATAATCACGGTCGTTGTCGTCAAAATCAGACATCGACGTGAAGTTTACAGAAAACATTAATACGAGAACAAGACAGTCGAGGAAACTCGGCTAACGCCTCGTTCCTCACCTCTACGTTCTGTGAAAGAAAGATGCGTGACTCCAAAACGGCGTAGTTTAAAAAATATGAACCCATACCTCGAATCCAGCGAATACATTGATTGGAACTTCCCTGAAGTTGAAGAAAAAGCGATTCAACTTGCCAATGGCAAAACGTCGGATGAGGAAATCACGAAGGCCTGTTTTGAGTTTGTGAGGGACGAGATAAAGCACAGCTGGGATCATCAGCTCAATCCAGTAACCTCCAAAGCATCCGAAGTGTTGGAACACAAAACTGGTTATTGCTATTCTAAGAGTCACCTTTTGGCAGCTTTGTTAAGAGCCAACGGTATTCCGGCTGCCATGTGTTATCAGAGGTTAACTTTTCAAGATAATCGCCCTCCTTTTTGTCTTCACGGACTCAATTCAGTACAACTCAAGCGACATGGATGGGTCAGGATTGATGCAAGAGGAAACCGAGAAGATATATTCGCCGGATTTGATCCTCCACATGAGATCCTTGCTTTCGAGATTAAAAGCGAGGGAGAGGCTGACATTGAAGGCCTTTTTGAGAAACCATTGGACGAAGTTGTCGAGGTCCTCACCACTTTCCATGACTTCAAGGCTGTTGCGGAAAACCTGCCAGACTTGAAAGCAGGGCGATGTTAATGACCAATCATTTATCATTCCGTGCGGGTGAAATTCCTCCATTTAAGATATCGAGATTGGAAGAAACGGCATTTTTATAATACTCCACTTCATTCCGCATTATTCCTGCCACGCCTTTTTCTGTTGCTCAGTAATCCAAGAGGTTGACTGTTTTGGGTCCTTGGACGGATTCATGCAATTCTTGATTGCCCAACAATATTTTGCGCTGGAGCGCAACCGCCCGTTCACGGCTGGAAGCTGCAGCCGATTGCACCAGTTGGTTGGTTGATATGTAATATTGATAAAGCGCGGTATTCAATTATTTCTAATTTCGGCGATTGCGCTTCAACCTGACAATATTTAGAAACAGAAGATGCACCTTTTCTTCTGCATCTTTGTGGTGTTTTTAACTGGGGTCGTTCTTGGTCAAGGACAAGTCCGCAAACCGGCAAAATGGGTTCCGACGCCTCCCGACGAAATATTGTTTCGGTCTAAAGGCAGCGCTCTGGTTCAGGATGACAACTCCGTGGAGTTCGAAGGAGATAAGCTTTGGCAGGAATTTACGCTTTGTTTTGAACTGCAAAAGCTGGTTCAGGTTGAGCAGATTCGCATTGAGTTTTTTCCTTCGATTTCGTCATCTGCACTCAACCACTCAGTCCAACACAAACAACCTGTGCTATTTGATGTTAAGTCCCGCTTTGAGAATTCAGCCGGTCAAATGGAAGCCATTCCTTTCACATCCTGCGTCTTCCTTGGGAACCTTGATGATGAATCAACCAGCCGTTGCATCGACCATTTGACGGATACAGGATGGACGGTTCCTCCGTTCATCCGACCGGATCAATCTCATAGTTTGGTGTTGAGATTTGCGGATCCAGTCAAGTTGCAAGGTGAACACAGGATGACGCTGACATTGGATGCCGGAGGTTCTACGGAGCTGGATACTTTGTCCCGCCTTCGTGTGTCGGTTGTCGCAACCGATTACGTCAAATAAAAGTAGGCTTCAATTACTTCAAATCCAAGGAGGAGGTTTCTTATTGAAACAATTTCAATCGTCTTGCGATGTGCCGGTTTCAGTCACAAAAATGAATATTCTGAATCATAACAAAAAGGCGTGGAATAGTTTGGTTGAAAAGAACGATCGCTGGACTAGGCCAGTTTCCAGCGCGGAAATAGAGCGGGCCCGAAACGGGGAGTTTTCGTTGGGTCTCACTCCCACCAAACGCGTGCCTTCTCATTGGTTTCCTCCATTATCTGGACTTAAAGTGCTATGCTTGGCCAGCGGGGGTGGACAGCAGGGCCCGATTCTGTCAGCGGCCGGAGCTGAAGTCACTGTCTTCGATAATTCTCCCAGACAATTGCAGCAAGATCGAAATGTGGCCGAAAGGGAAGGGCTCAGCATAAGGACGATCGAAGGCGACATGGCTGATCTTTCCTGTTTCGAGGACTCCTGCTTCGAGTTCATTTTCCATCCTGCCTCCAACTGTTTTGCAGAAAATGTGTCAAAGGTCTGGTCGGAAGCCTATCGGGTGCTGAAGCCGGGAGGTACGCTTGTGGCGGGTCAGGTGAACCCGATCCCATATCTATTCAATCCCGATTTAGAGAAAAAGGGCATCTTTCAGTTAAAATACGGCATGCCTTATTCCGACGCGGCCTCGCTTGCTCAAGACGAGCTCCAGGGGCTCATCGAAGCCCAGGAACCTCTGATGTTTGCACATTCGTTAGAGGACCTGATTGGCGGTCAGATTGCCGTTGGATTCCGACTGATTGGGTTTTATGAAGACAATTGGGGTGGCCAAGAACCTATCGATCAGTACCTGATGAGTTCCTTCGCCACTCGGGCTGAAAAGCCTGCCAATGAGCTTTCAAAATAAATCATGGGACCTAGTTGGAAGATAGCTGAAGAGGTTTGAGTTTTACAAATCCATCGTGTGAGGTTCAGTTGTTTATCAAGAGATGGGCCCATATTCGAATGGTCTTCACCAGCAAAAAGGAATTGGAATCATATGAAAAAGATACATCGGAGAGAATGGATTAAAAATACGGTAACGGCTTCTCTGGCCATGCCTGCTATCCTACGAGCCGCCTCCACAAAACCAAAGATTAAGATCGGTCAAATTGGTACCAAGCATTCTCATGCCGAAGGAAAGATGGAGGCGATTCGGAAACTATCCGACGATTATGAAATGATTGGTGTCGTGGAACCGGATCTTCAGCAGCGACATCGAGTCAAGAACCGCGATGCTTACAAGGGGCTAAGGTGGCTCAGTGAAGAGGCATTGCTGAATACACCAGGTCTGCAGGTTGTGGCGGTTGAAACCGAGGTTGAGGAACTGGTTCCGGTAGGGAAACGCATGCTGAACGCCGGGATGCACATTCATCTGGACAAGCCGGGCGGTGAATCTTTTTCAGCCTTTCAGGATTTACTTGAGATTTCAAATCAGACGAAACGTATCGTTCAAATGGGCTATATGCTGCGTTACAATCCTGCGTTTGAATTCATGTTTCAAGCTGTAAGGGAAGGTTGGCTGGGCGAGATCATGGAGATCGATGCGATGATGGGAAAACTGGCTAGCGAAACGTTAAGGAAAGAGTTGGGTCGATTTGTGGGCGGAGGAATGTTTGAACTGGCCGGACACGTGATCGATTCGATTGTTTATATGATGGGGAAACCAACTAGAGTAACGCCATATACAAGACGCACAGGAACGGATGGGGTAGCTGATAACCAGATGGCCGTGTTAGAATATCCAAAAGCGACAGCAGTTATCCGGTGCAATCACCGCGATCCCTTTGGTTTTCCGCGTCGTCGATTTCAAATTTCCGGTGATAAGGGATTTGTAGAAATCAAACCCATTGAATCGGGACAAATCACTCTGGGTCTCACCGAAAAACGTGCTGCATTCAAAAAGGGAATTCATCAATTCACCCTCAATCGAATGGGTGGTCGATATGATGGGGAGTTTACAGATTTGGCCAAAGTGATCCGGGGAGAAAAAGCTTTTGCATGGTCGACCAAACATGATTTGGACACGCATGAAAGCATTCTGAGGGCAGCGGAGATGCCTGTGCTTTGATCCTATTAAGTATTTCATGCTTGCTGTTGGGGCACCTTAACGTTCGCGCATGACACTTCTTCTTAATCTTACCAAAATGATTTAAATTGCAGACTGGAACAAACGCTACTGCTCTTTTTGAATCATTTGGAATTGATCCAGTACCTTTCCATGGACACCAATCATACGGCCAGTGAGTTGATCACCTTTGATTTCAAGCAGAAAACTTCCGGGCTGCTTGATGCCTCGCTTGCCTGAATCGTCCATTGGAATCATGACTGGATGGGCGAATTTTCCTTCGGCTCGAACGCCTCCAGCTGTGCCTGCCATCCGAATAGGAGAATCAGAGTGAATAGAACAAGCCGGCAAAAGAGCATAAGTGAGATCACGCCAGAATAATGAGCGTGACGCAATCGCTATATGAACCGATCCCTTGGGGGTCAGTCCCAACTATTGACACAAAAATGTCAATAGTTGGGACTGACCCCCAAGGGATGATTGCCAAGAGATACTGGAAGGGTTTAAGGTTGCTGACCGCGTTGTTGCCGGTTTGGTGTGATCATGGATTATAAAGTCCAATTTGATGTTTTTGAAGGCCCGATGGATCTGCTTCTTTATTTGGTGAGGAAGCAGGAGGTGGATATTTATCAGGTCAATCTTACCCAACTGGCAACTGAATTTATCCAGTATGTTGAATTCATGCGTGAGTTGGATCTTGAGGTGGCGGGTGAGTTTGTGGTGATGGCTGCGACCTTGATGTATATCAAAAGCAAGGAACTGCTTCCTAAGGATAAACAAGTTTTGCTGGAGGACGATGAGGAAGGGGAGGATCCGCGATGGGAATTGATTCGACAACTCGTGGAATACAAAAAATTCAAAGATGCCGCCGCCCGTCTCAAAGAGAAGGAACTTGAGCAGGAATCCATCTTTGTCAGGCAAGCACCGAAGCCCAATTTCAAATTGATGGAGAAGCGCGAGGCTCCCCGCCCTGACGTCACCGTTTTTGATCTCGTCAAAGCGGTAGGTACCATCCTCCAACGTATTGAAGAAAAAGAAGGTCAGACACGTGAAATTCAAGCGGACACATGGTCGGTGAGCCAAAAGATTGAGATGTTTCGCATTCGAATTCAGACCCAACAACGGTTTAGGTTTTCTGAATTATTTAAAGAAGACCGAACTCGCCAGGAAGTCGTTGTGACATTTTTGGCACTGTTGGAGATGATTCGCATGAAACAACTTCAAGCCGTGCAGCCAAGTCCTTTTGAAGAAATAGAAATCCATGCTGCAATTGTCGGTGAAGACGATTCGGCTCACTCCGAAACCGGATTTCAGGAAGCGGACACATCGGAATCCATTCAGAACACCTAGCCCTGTCTTTTACTCATGCAATTAAAGCTTGTTCTGGAATCCATCCTATTTTCCTCGCAGAAGCCGCTTTCAATAGCTGAATTGCGGGAGTGCATCAAAGAGGCACCGGGTTATTCAGAGGAGCCTATTCCCAAGGACCTGCAACAAGTTAAAACTTCTGCATTGGAACAAGCACTTGAGGAGTTATCGAGGGATTTTCAGGAAATGGGTCGCAGTTTTCGGCTTACCTGTGTTGCCGGATCCTGGCAATTCGTGAATGCACCCGAATATATTGCATGGATCAAAGCTTTAGTTGGACACCGGCCGCGTGCTCCCAGATTGACCCAGGCCGCACTCGAGACTTTAGCCATTATTGCCTATCGTCAACCTTTGACCCGTGCAGAAGCAGAGCAGATTCGCGGGGTATCCGTCGATGGTGTTCTGAAAATGTTGATTGATCGAGGATTGGTGGAGCAGGCTGGTCGGGCCGAGGTGCTGGGGCGTCCCATGACTTTTCGAACCACAGAATTGTTTCTGGAATACTTTGGCTTAAAGAATCTTGAGGACCTTCCGGCAGCCGATGAGCTACGCAGAATTCCAGTCGAAAAACCTCCTGGCCTGAATACAACCGACCCTGAACTTGATACTGCCGACGATTCAGATTCAAATGTTGAGGGTGATTCAGAGAGAAGGGATGAGGATTCGGAATCGTTGAATGGAGAGGGTGATCAAGAAGCAGAGGAAGATGAATTTGACGAAGAGGAATACGACGATGATGAGTTCGAGGAAGACGAGGAAGAAGATTGGGGTGAAGAGGATGACGAAGATGATCCACCTCAGATTGGCATGGAAAACGATTCCGAAGACGAACTGGAATCAGATAAGGATCCCTCTCAAAATTAGAAATCCCAAATCACTTAAGAGTTTTTTACCGTATTATGAGTTTGGAAGAACATCGTGAGTCAATCGATTCGATTGATGAGAAAATAGTAGGCCTTTTGAATGAGCGAATTGATCACGTGCAGGCCATCGGAAAGATCAAGCACCGTGATGGTGGATCCATATACGCTCCCCATCGTGAGAAAGCTGTTCTTGATCGTGTTTGCCGTATCAACAATGGCCCCATGCCAAGGGAATCACTTCGTGCTGTTTACCGAGAAATCATGTCCGCCGCCATTTCATTGGAAAAGCCGACCACGATTGCCTTCTTTGGTCCCGAGGCAACTTACACCCACCAGGCGGCAATACGAAAATTCGGGGCCAGTCTCGGCTATCAGGCTCTGAAAACAATTGGAGATGTGTTTGACGAAGTTTCAAAAGGAAGAGCAGATTACGGGGTGGTTCCGGTTGAAAATTCCACTGAAGGAGTCGTAACGCACACACTCGATATGTTCGTGGACAGCCCGTTGAAGATTGTAGCCCAAATTGTCATGCGCATTCAGCACTGTCTGCTTGGAACCGGTGAGCGGGAATCGATCACTAAGCTCTACACACATCCCCAACCACTGGGGCAGTGCCGTATCTGGTTGCAAACCCAACTCCCACATGTGGAAGTGATAGAGACGAGTTCCACGACTCGGGCGGCGGAGCTTGCTGCCAAAGAGTCCAATGCCGCTGCCATCGCAGGAGCGCTTGCGGCTGAACATTATGGATTGAACATCTTAGAGTCCGATATTCAGGACAATGCGGCCAACGCCACGAGGTTTCTCGTTTTGGGAAAACAGTGCAGTCCTGCCACTGGAGAAGATCGAACGAGTATCATGGTGAGCATTGATCACAGCGTGGGCGCTTTGCACCGAGCAATTGCTCCCTTTCAATCTCTGGAACTCAACATGACCAAGATTGAGTCCAGGCCAAGCAAGCGTAAGGCCTGGGAATACTTCTTTTTTATCGATTTTGATGGACACATGGATGACAGCAAAGTGAAGGAGGCCATCCAATTGCTGGAAAAAGAGTGTAACTCAGTGAAAATCCTCGGTTCTTACCCAAGGAGCGAGTGACATACTAGCATCAATCTTGCATTTGCATTAAATTAGCCAGGCTAATAGTTCGTGTTTTTGTGAAATATGTCTTGTTTTTACACCTTTTTTGTGAACAAATAACCTATTTAACATATTGACTCTTGGCTATTTGAGCGTCTATATTCTTCATCAACGCGACCAACGTTACAACATCCCAGGAGCCCGAACACACCAATCCGCCAGAGTGATTGCTTTGGTTATTAATAAGATGAAAGGTTTATGATGATCCATGAATCCAAGGATAGAGGTGTGTTGACAATTGATTTGTTCGTAGGATTTGCCGCTATGGTATTGATGACATATGTCATCTTGCATCCTGAACGTTTAGGGCACTTACCCACTGAAAAGGCAGCAGCGGAAAAAAACACTTCACCTCCCACTGTGCGACCCAACATCGCTCCTGAATTGACCAACGAGCAGCCTCGGAGAAGAGCGCGTCCACGTTTACAATTAGCCTCTTTGGCGCAAGGAACAACGGAAACAGAGTCTTCGGAGGCTTTCTATCCTGTTGAGAGCCCGGAGGACGATTTTTCTGCCTACAATGTTCCGGACCCTATGCTCAAGGAGAGCTTTTACGACCACATCCAGACACAGAGATATCTTCTGTCCAACCAGAAGCATGCCAGGACGACGGTGCAAATGCGTAAGTTTCTCCACAATTGGGGGCTTAGCGTGAGTGCCATTCCTGAAGCGGTAGATTTGGCTTGGGAAAACTTGGTGACGCAAAAGGCTTTGGAAAAGGAAGGGGAAGAAAGCGAACCATATCGAAATGCCGTACAGAGGTTTGAACTCTCAAAAACCAGGTTTTCTGCAAACCATGGGATCGATAATCACCTGTTTTGGAAAGACCTCCTGAAAATTGAACCGCTGGCTCCTTTTGGAGAAGTCGCCATTGGAATCATGGCCAATAACGTACAGTAGAAGGGTAACTTCCGTCTGAGTGACCAGAGTGCCAATGTCCGTTTCCAGGTTTAGAATTTGATTCTCATAAAAAATTCTGTGTTCTCAGGATTTCATTGGATGCCGAGTCGATTCATGGAATGGTGTGGCCAGAATGCATATCGAATTAATCAATACCGGCAGTGAATTGCTGCTGGGACAGACTCAAAACTCCCATCAGGCATGGATTGCCAGGGAACTTGCCGAGGCTGGGTATTTGTTGAGCCATCAATGCACGGTTGCGGACACCGGACCTGCCATTCAAGGGGCTTTAAGAGACGCCCTCAAACGTGCCGACCTGGTGATTACCACTGGCGGTTTGGGGCCCACATCCGATGATCGGACTCGTGATTTTCTGTCTGAATTAATCCAGCGTTCACTCGTTCGTTCGCAGTCTGTTGTAGACCACATCAGGAATTATTTTGAACGCCGCGGAAAAGTCATGCCCGAAAGAGTTACGATTCAGGCGATGATTCCGGAAGGTTCAGATTATTTGATGAATCAGTTTGGGACGGCACCCGGCCTCTTAATTCCGCTCGAGCCAAACCCATTTCGTGAATCCGGGAAACCAGCATGGATCGCGATGTTTCCGGGTCCGCCACGCGAGCTGCATCCCATGTTCCGAGATCAATTCATGCCCTGGATCCGGAGACAGTTGCCCCTGGATGAGCCTTATCATTGTCAAATTCTGAGGACAAGTGGCCTAGGAGAAAGCTGGGTGGAGGAGCGTCTTGATGCCAAACTGAAACCACTCATCGAAGAGGGGCTTGGTGTGGGATACTGTGCTCGAAGTGGAGAGGTGGATATTCGATTTACGGCAGAAGGAGCTGCGGCTGAAACCTTGATCCAAAAAAGCGTCCAGCTTGCTCAAGACGATCTGGGAGACTTGATTTACGGCGAAGGTGAAGTCTCTTTGGAGTCCTCCCTTGTGGATGCCTGCAAAAAGCGGAATTTAAAAATTGCCCTGGCGGAATCCTGCACGGGTGGTTTCGTGGCCCATCGGATCACCAATGTTCCCGGTGCTTCTGAGGTGTTTTACGGCAGTGCGGTCAGTTATGCCAACGAAGCAAAACAGGGATTTTTAAACGTTTCCTCAAGTTTGATAGAGACTCATGGTGCTGTCAGTGAACAAGTGGCCAGAGCCATGGTGACAGGTGTGTTGGACGAATCGGGTGCTAACTTGGCTCTTGCTTTAACAGGTATTGCGGGACCTTCAGGGGGAACTCCGGAGAAACCTGTCGGAACCGTTTTTCTTGCAGTGGCTGATTCATCTCAGGTGCACGTTGTGAAAAAGCTCAATCCTTATGACCGTCAAACTTTCAAATTCGTGACCGCCAATCAAGGCCTGGAAATGCTTCGAAGGCTTGCTCTGGGGTTATCGGTAACATGAGTCATCAGCAGGTTAGGTGATTCCTTTTACCTTTTCATCTCATCGGCTATTGCTTCTTGAAGAGGCTGCTGAGCGTGTTCAACTCAAGTCTGGTCAGTGCTCGCATCTAATGGAATTTTAAATTCACCATTGACGAGCGGCCGTTCCCGATTACTATCCTGCCCTTATTTTTGAATCTTATTAATTGAAATTGGAACGTTAGAAATCTATGTCAGTCAAAATCGCAATCAATGGTTTCGGAAGAATCGGTCGCCTGGTCTTCCGCGCTCTCGCAGAACAAGGTCTCCTCGGAAACGAAGTTGAAGTCGTCGCCGTTGGTGACATCGTACCCGCCGATAACTTGGCTTACCTTTTGAAATATGACTCCACTCAGGGGCGTTTCAAAGGAGAAGTCAGTTCCAAAAAATCATCTGCCGACAAGGAAGAAGCTGATGTATTGGTTGTGAACGGAAAAGACATTCACGTTGTCAGCGCCCGCCAACCTTCCGGCCTTCCCTGGAAAGATTTGGGAGTGGAGCTTGTCATTGAATCCACAGGATTGTTCACCAGTGCCGAAGCCGCACAGGGCCATATTGAAGCAGGCGCCAAGAAAGTGATCATTTCAGCTCCTGCCAAGGGTGACGGCATTGCCACTTTGGTGATGGGTGTGAACCACGAGTCTTACGATCCTGCAAACCACCACATCATTTCCAATGCATCCTGCACCACGAACTGCCTGGCACCGCTGGTCTACGTCTTGCTCAAGGAAGGTTTTGGAATCGAAGAAGGTTTGATGACCACCGTGCATGCTTACACAGCAACTCAGAAAACCGTGGACGGTCCAAGTCGCAAGGACTGGAAAGGTGGGCGCTCTGCAGCAATCAACATCATTCCATCAGGAACAGGCGCCGCCAAAGCCGTGGGACTTGTCCTTCCAGAAGTGAAAGGTAAGTTGACCGGTATGGCTTTCCGCGTTCCGACTCCAACTGCTTCCTGCGTGGATTTGACGGTTCGCACCGTGAAAGAAACCAGCTATGCTGAAATTTCGGCAGCCATGAAAAAGGCCAGCGAGACTTATCTCAAAGGAGTGCTTGAGTGGACTGAAGATGAAGTCGTCAGCACGGACTTCATCCACTGCGAATCCTCGTCCATTTTTGACGCTGGCAGCGGCCTTGAATTAAACAGTCGCTTTTTCAAATTGGTCAGCTGGTACGATAACGAATGGGGTTACAGCAACCGTGTCGGTGACTTGTTGAAATACATCCTCGGCAAAGGTCTCTAATTTTATTCTGAAACATTAATCATTTCCAAGGGCGATCGCAGGGTCGCCCTTTTTTTATGCATGGATTCTCCGGTCCGAAGATTTGATTTCTCCGAAGAAACGAAAGCATTGCAGGAAGCATGGATGCGCCATGATGATGCTTTTCTAAAAGATTATCTGGTGTCGGATGTGGAAGATCCTCGAACACATTTTCCCAGCATCCTGACCAGAGGCATGCTGGCAGAGTTACGGTTTCCTGGGAAGTTTCGCGAACTAATATGGCAGGAGTATCAGTTTGGAATTTCTTTGAGTTATATACGGCGCGTGTTTCAACAGCGACCTTCAGCAGGAACTCCTCGATTGTTATTCGATGCCCTGAAAAACGGGAAGGATAGTTTTCAATCGATTCCAGTGCCCAACTATATTCATGAAAACTGGAAACAGTTGGAATCCGCAGATCCCGATTTGAATTACCTTGCCAAAGCATTGGAACCGGAAGATTCAGAATCCAGGACAGCGATCTTATCGGAGAAAGTTCTCCAAACATTTGAGAGCAAATGGCGAACCGAGCTGCCTGCGGTCATCCAGGATCCATTGAATGTCATGGAGCCTGCTTGTGGGTCTGCTAATGATTATCGTTTTTTGGATTCATTCGGATTTGGTCCGTTGATGAGGTATCGCGGTTTTGATATCTGCCTCAAAAATATTTCGAATGCACGCTCTTGTTTTCCAGATATTCAGTTTGAAGAAGGCAGTGTATTTGAAATTAACGAAGGCAATGGTGAGGTGGATTATTTATTCGTGCACGATCTGTTTGAGCATCTTTCAATATTGGGAATGGAGCGCGGATTTGAGGAGGTTTGTCGCGTGACACGCGGAATGGCTTGCTTGTGTTTTTTCAACATGGCCGAGCGCGATGATCACTTGGTTCAAGCCAAGGAAGGGTATCACTGGAATCGACTGAGTTTGGAAAAAGTTCTCGGTTTCCTTGAACCGAGATGCAACCAATTGCAGGTCATCCATGTTGCAGGATTTTTAAGCCGGGCATTTGGCTGCGAGGATTATCATAATTCTGGAGCTTATGTGTTGGTGTTGGATTTTTGTAAAAAATAAAAACGTGCAAATTTTTATTCTCACTATCTAATGAGTTGATCATGTTCAGGACCTTCATGGCCTGATGGATGCATCAAACAAAGGATCGTTAAATGGAAATGTTCATCAACATTCTGATCGGAATTGGCTTACTGAGTTTCACAGGCTGGTTGGTTTGGAAAGGAGTCAAAGCGTCCATAGCCAGGTCCGAAGAACCCGCTGCATTAGGTTTGAAGTGGGTTATATCCATTGTTCTCATCAGTGCTTGGGTGTTTGCGTTGTCCAAGTTAATAAAAGAAGGTCCTGGGGTTGTGATCATGGTTCCAATTACAGTGGTCATTTTCTTCATTTTAGGAGTAATTTGGACTCCCACCCTTGCCAAATCATTGATCAGTCCCCTGACAAATGCTTTCGACGGAGGTAATGTTGAGGCAGATCCTGTTCCATTCTACGCCATCGCCGAAGCCAAGCGCAAACGAGGTTTTTATGATGAGTCCATTTCTGAAGTACGAAAGCAGCTAGCTAAATTTCCTCATGACATGCAAGGTCACCTGATGTTGGCGGAATTATTTTCGGAACATAAAGAGGATGTGAACGGAGCGATTGAGTTGCTTGAGCAATTTTTTGAAGCGAACGAACTTGGGCCTGTTAATGGAGCTTTTGTTTTAAATCGTTTGGCGGATCTACAACTCAAATTCAAGAAGGATCCCGAGAAGGCACGTTCTTACATTCAAAGAATTCAGGCTGAATATCCAGACACGGATCAAGTGGACAAGGCGCTTCAACGTATCGCTCATTTGCAGGATGAAAAATTTCTGACCACACGACACGAAGAGAAAAAATTTGCAGTCAAAAAATCCAATCTCAAACTTGGACTAGCTCAAGATCCCTCTGTGGTTCAGGCACCCGCTGACGATGTGGATGCTCAAGCTCATCAGATGGTGGCTCATCTTGAGCAGCATCCAAATGATACGGAAGTGCGAGAGCGGTTAGCATGGATCTATGCTGAGCATTACGGAAAGATTGACTGGGCCATCGACCAACTCAAACAGCTGACACAATTGGAGCATCAGTCTGTCAGTAAAATGGCTCGATGGTATCATCAAATTGCCGACATCTACTGTCGATTTTCGGGAAGTTCGGAAGCTGCCCGATTTGCCCTTGAAGAATTTATCGAGAGATTTCCTGACAGTGGTCACTCAGAGCGCGCTCGCACCAGGCTCAAACGTTTGAATTTGGAGGCCAAGACCACAAAAAAGAGCCAGTCCTTACAGACTGGCCCTTCATTGCAAAAAACGGATTTCGATTGATTGAAGTGATTTACTTCAATTGAAGTGCGATTTGTTTTTCGAGCTCGCTTGCTATATCCACATCCGGGCGTCCCCACTTGGTTCGAGCTTGCACCAGAACGCGTGTGATGGTCGGACTCAATTCTTCAACACGCACCCAAACAGTGCGAGTGTCCACGCGCGCCGTCAAAGAATGGTTGATGCGGTTTTCACTGACCACGGTGCCATTGAAGCGTAGGACTTCGATAGCGGCTTCATAGATTTGATCCATAGGGCGTTCATAACGACCTTCAACCGAATCTTTCAACCAGGGCATGCCGGTTTTTCGGCTTCCATCAGCTGTTGAGTAACATCCAGAGGTGCCTGCGAGCATGATGCTCAATAGAACACACGATACGAAATACTTAAAATTCATCATCGGTATGCAATCAAAACCACGTGCCACGTCAAGCATGAAGATCATCATTGACGTTTATGTTGCTCCTTAAGAAAGGGTCATAAACTGATACTTTGAACGGAATCCGATAGAAACTATGACCTGCTGAACCCTGAATCATTTTTTCCAACTTCCTGTAAAAGTGGGGGTGTTACTGTTTCTTGCGAAAACGAATCATGTAATTGTCCTTCAAGATATCGTAAGTCTCCACCTTCTCGAATCCTGCCGATTCAATTTCATCGCAGAAAACTTTTTCTCCTGCACGAACATGGTTCATGATCCAATCGGAGCTTTCCCCCTCAACGCGTTTGAAATCAATCAGTATGATTTCGCCGCCGGGGCGCAGCGCTTTTGAAATGGAAGCCAGGGTATTCTTGGGGAATTCAAAATGATGATAGGTGTCGCAGATAAAAACTTTATCAACACAATGTGCGGGTAGTCTTGTGGATTTGGCAGTTCCCAAAACGGTCTTGATGTTACCCCTTCTGGTCTCTCTCGCTCGATCCAGGATATTGGACAAGAATACAGGTACAATATCAACGGCATAAACCGTCCCAATCTCGCCAACAGCGTCTGAAAAAAGTCCGGTATATAAGCCAGTGCCTGCGCCGATGTCTGCAATCTTGTCACCGGGTTTCAGGCCGATGGCTTTCAATACTTCCATTCGGTGGTCGTAGACTTCTCGCCCCTCACTTTCAAAGCGTTCAACCCATTGGCTTACATCCAAATCGGCAGCCAGGAAATTATCGTTGATTCCGGGTTTAACATTTTTTTCCTCTGTCAGTTCTTGTCCGGGAAGAGTCCACGAAGCGAGCAGGAGAAAACCGAGTGCGAAATATTTCTTCATAACAACCACATCCAACCAAAACAATCGATTCATGTCCACTCTCATCACTTTCGTGCGAGGCCTCAATATCCTTGGATTTTCACATACGATATGTTAGCAATATTTCATGGATCGAACGGTACGTAAACACAGGTCATTTGAGGACGCCGATCAGGCAGATCTGATTTACTATCGAAGTTTGACCCCTGAACAACGCATGAATATACTCCTCGAATTAACACGTCAACGACCCTCTGATGATGGAACTGAGCCGCGACTTGAGAGAGTTTATCGAATTATTAAACTTAAACAAAGTTGAGTATTTGGTTGTAGGTGCTCACGCGCTTGCATGGCATGGCCTTCCTCGTTATACCAAAGACGTTGATTTTTTTATTAATCCCACTCCTCATAATTCAGGTTTATTACTGAATGTGCTGGATGCTTTTGGATTTGGATCCGTTGGTTTTTCCAAGGAAGATTTCACAGAACCTGACCAGATTGTTCAAATTGGACGAGAACCCTATCGAATTGATTTGCTCACAGGTTTGTCAGGCGTTTCCTGGGATGAATGCTGGGAATCTGCCGTAATTGGAGAAATGGACGGTATTCCAGTTCGTTTTCTTGGAACGTCAAGCTACATAAAAAACAAAATCGCCTCAGGCAGGGATCAGGACCTTGCGGATGTCAGTCGTTTAAAGGATATCCTGGATCAACCACCAGAAGAATAACTTCCCGATTCCACCAATGAGATGGAAACATCGGTGACTTC
>CAYFHO010000023.1:0-38437 GCA_964342825.1 uncultured Verrucomicrobiota bacterium | reverse complement strand
CACCAGAAGAATAACTTCCCGATTCCACCAATGAGATGGAAACATCGGTGACTTCCAGGATCTCCTCAATGGGGATGGGGGCTGGTTCTCCATTTTTCAGGGCTTCGACCATTGTCTGCATTTCTGCACCATGTCCTTTGTCCTGGCTGGAACATTTTTGTTTCGAAAAGCCCTGCCATCCAAAGCCCAGAAGAGTGCGGAAATTATCCATTCGTAAAACCCCTCCTCCACAGAAAACCTCAAGCCTTTCCTTCGGGAAACTTTTTGAGCCATTGGCGAAATAGTGAACAGTCCCCAGGCTCCCATCGGTAAAGGTGAGCTGTATCGAAAAGGTATCCATACAATCGGTTCCTGCTTTTTTGCTGTAATGGACCGACGCACTGCTGATCTGACTGGAAGCCAAAAACCTAAGCAGATCAATGAAGTGACAACCTTCGCCCAACAAACGTCCTCCCCCAATCTCGGGGTGTTGTGTCCAATGATCGGCTGGAATGAAACCGGCATTGACGGTGTAAATGAAAGCCTTTGGATCACTTTTAGATTGCAGTTGTTCCTTGAGGGTTTGGATCAATGGTGCAAAGCGGCGATTAAATCCTACCATCAGGAATGGGTTTTTTGCCGACTGGTAATCTTCCTTAATGGCTACCAGTTCTTCCCGATTCAGGCACAGGGGTTTTTCGACAAAGATTGCCTTCTCATTTTTCAAGGCCTGGCGAACCAGTTGAGCATGGGTGTTGTGCCTTGTGGTGATGGCTATGAGGTGGGTTGATGAGTCTGTGAAGGGTGTCTGTGCATCTGTTCCTGCCTCGGCGAATCCAAACTTGCGCCCCAGGTCGGCAGAACTGACACCTCCGCTGGAGATGATGGATTGGAGACCGACCCCCGTTTTAGCAAGCGCAGGCAAGAGCACTTGCCGAGTGAAATTACCTGCTCCAATGACGCTGCAGGAGAGGTTTTGTAAAGCGGGGCGTTGTGAGGGTTCGAGATCGACGGATCGTTTGAGTTGATTCGATGCCAGCTTTGAGTTTTCCGGAGGGTATTCAATCAGGATACCTACCCCCTGTTTGTCCCCCACCGCTTCGTATGCCTTCAACGCCTCCTGCAAATTGAATCGATGCGTGATCAGGCGTGACAGGTCGATGCTCTTTGATGCAAGCAAATCCAGGAAGGCTTCGAAGTTGCGTTGTTCTGTCCATCGAACGAACGCAAGCGGATAATCCATGCCTTCTTCTTCATATCGGGCATCATAACGGCCGGGTCCGTAGGAGCAGGAAACTTGGAAACTAAGTTCCTTTTCATAGAAATCAGCACGAGATAATTCCAGACCTACCACACCTACCAGAACAATTCTGCCCCTTTTACGCGACATCAGGGCAGCCTGGTGTACGGGGTCATTGCTCTTCGTAGAAGCGGTAATCAAGACACCGTCCACTCCCCGTCCGTGGGACCAGGTGTTTGCTTTTGAAATGGGATCTTCCCCTTTGGAAAGGTCGACCACTTCGGCCCCAAAAGATTTGGCCAATTCGCATTTGGAGCTATCGAAATCAATCCCAAGCACTCTGCACCCATTGGCGCGAAGCATTTGTACGCATAGCAGACCGATCAAACCAAGTCCTGTGACCACCACCGATTCACCCAGAGTGGGATTCAACAATCGGATTCCCTGGAGTCCGATGGCTCCAACCACCGTAAAGGCCGCTTCTTCGTCGGTGACTTGGTCGGGAATGCGGCAGCAAAGGTTTTTGGGGATGCAAACAAACTCTGCATGATGACCATTGGAAACCACACGGTCACCTTCGGAAAACTCGGAATCCGCAATGTCGTCACCAGTCTCAAGGACGGTTCCCACATTGCAATATCCCATGGGCAGAGGTTGATCGAGTTTGGATTGAACTGCCTGTAGAGTGGGTTTAAGCCCGTCGACTTTGATCTTGTCGATGACCGCCTTGACCTTGTCCGGCTGACTGCGTGCTTTTTGGATCCATCCAGACTTTCCGAAATCCACCAGCATCCGTTCGGTGCCAGCCGATACCAGAGTGGTTCTGGTCGCTATTAGCAACGACCCCTTCCTCACTGTGGGCGCAGGAACTTCGGCCAGTATCGTCTCACCGCTTTTCAGACTCTGGAGGATTTGCAGCATCGCGGAAAGGCTAGGTGAATGACTTCTGCCCAGCAAGATTGAAATGGTTGAGCCGCAACATGCGGAGGCTAGGGGTGGTGGGCTTATTCCCGGCTTCCGCCTTCACGTTGCAAATCATAGATGACGATGCCCTGTGATGCGTGGCGTGCCGCAGGATCCCTGGAACGAGCGATCGCGACAGCCCGATCACGTGCATTGTCATCGAATCGATATTTTTCGTGAAGCTGACGATGCTCTGTTGCCTTTTCCTCATGACCCAATTCAGCATAGATCAGAGACAAGTTGTAGTGAGCGGTCTGGTTTTCTGAGTCGAGTTCCAAAGTTCGATGGAATTGGTCGAGGGCCAGGTTAAGGAATTGCTTTTCTCGTTCCGGTTGCCCTCTTTCCAGCTTGGATCGTAAGTAATAGGTTTGACCAAGTTCATTGATGACCACGTAATCTTTGCTGAAGTCAAAGCCACGTTCCTCCAGTTCAGGATACTTATCTTCCAGAATGCTACGGTAATTCTGGATGGCTTCGTCCAGTTCACCATTCTGGGCATGAACCAGACCTGTAAACCACGCGACTGTCCAACGTGGCGCAGGGGGTTCAAAGTCAGCCACGCGTTGTAGTGCACGAGCTGCATCATCAACCCGACCTTCCTTGAAAAATACGCGGGCCATGTTGACTGGTCCTTCAGGGCGCCCCAAATTTTCCACTTGAGCAAATGCATCCGAGGCTTGTTTAAGTTCACCTTTGTCACTGCCTGCAGAACCTTTCAAAAGCAGCCCAATGCCATAATCATTCCAACGTTGCCACGCAGGGAAATCAGCGGGAGCAATCGGCGCGGTTGCATTGTCGCGCGGCATCTCTCCTCCAACAATCGGAAAATGGACAACATCTTCAGCCAGGAGCGATACGGGTAAATCATTCATATAATCCTTACCATATACATACTGCATGTAAGTCGTATCAAATTTTCGGTAATTGAGCCGGACGGATACTTTGAGTGCCTGTTTTTGGTTTTCAGGAACTTTAAACTGATAATGAACCACCGAAGCTGCTCCTGGGGGAATCTGATTGTTATAAAGCGGTGTGAAAATATCCCCACCGTTGCGACGATCAATTCGATTTCCGTCTTTATCCAACATGTAAACGTTCACAAAATGTGACCACGGATCGACACGTTTGTTTTGATCCATGCGTCCACTTTGGCCCAGCACCTCCGCTTCGTCCTCTACCTTGACGTCGAGCCAGACCTGGTTGGAATCGGATGTTCCTTGTGTGAAGATATGACCTAATTTCAAAGTACGGATGACCACTTCAAAAAGGTAAGTCTGACCAGGTTTCAAGGCCGGGATTTCGGGTCGGATCGGGGCGATCAGAGGTGCATCAACCGTGCCTCCTTCCTTCACTCCAAAGATGTCCACTCGGAGGTTGCCTTGGTGAAATTTATCATGTTCCTCGATGACCCAGTCGGGAGCTTTCCGTAAGTGAGGAAGTGCAGTATTGGCCGAGGGATAGAGGTGATCATGAATCTTCAAATCTCCGGAATCGTCAAAAAAGCGAGCACCGAAATCGGTCGAGGTCTCCAATTTCATGTGACAATCGTTGCAGTTCGACTCAGCCTTTGGCGGGTAATAAAACGCCCTGGCATTGCTACCTGAAACTCCGCTCAGCAAAAAGTTATCGTAATGATTCTGCCCCCTCAGCCATTCCTTGTAGTGGGTTAATTCTCCTGGAAGGCTTACCTTGTGACAGACCGAACAGTATTCGCCTGTCTTGTGAAGTGGTTTTAAGAAAGTTTTGTTGTGAAAGGCTGGTTTGGCTTTGACGAGAAGTTCGTTCACATATTGCAATGCGCGGTTTTCGCTGAATGCGAAAGGGTAGTGAACAGGTTCCTCGATCGTGTAGGCCGCATTTCCCTTGGTGCTGTTGACGTGTGTGATGGCATGGCAAACGGTGCATGTGATTCCCGCTTTCGCTGTCGGGTGATTTTCCATATCAAAATCTGGATCATCAAAAGCACCACTCATGAAAGGCACCACATCATGACATCCCGCGCACCACCTTGAAGCCTTGACCGATCCATCACGTTCCATGAGGTTGTCGCGAAGCTCCTTGATCGAAAAAAGATAAGGCTCATTATTAAAGGAACTGAAATGATGAGAGCTGTGAAACCAATCATTGTAGGCGTGCTCATGACAGCGCATACAATACTCATCCATCATTAAAGTTTCTGCAGGGATGAAGTTCCCAGTCGTTGTCCTGGCCAGTGAAGGTTCAAAATACTTTTCGCCCTCCTTGGGGCCGGTCACATTCCACTTGCGAGGATCCTGCTTATGAAAACCTACCATGGCGATCACCACGGCACCGACCGCTACTGCCCAACCAGCCCCAATTTTCCATTGGATACGGGGACCTGCCAGGCGGTGTAAAACGTAAAGCCAAACTGCCAGGATTGGAGTGATGACATGAGCCCAATAAAGGATCAACCTTGTGTTTGGATTTCGGATTTCAAAACCCTCGACCCTCATCAAGGCAAATCCTGAAAGCAAAAGGATGATGGAAATCCATAAAAGACCGTATCCAACCTTAACTGCCCGCCTGTTTTTTCTCTTGTATGCAAGCTTGAGGTGAGCAAATGCAAAGGCGAGAAATGGAAATACGAGAATGATTCCTAGCACCAGATGTGCAAGGAACATGTATTGGTAAAAATAATTTTGGTATAACTCTCCCTGCCACCATTCCATGAAGGTGACCGCACTCAGATAAGCTGAGTTTGCTCCCAGGATCGCAAAAAGTCCAAAAACGAAATACAGCAAAACCTGGAGTCTGGGCCCCATGGTTGGTCGGTATCTTGTTTTGTTTTTTGCTGGTGATTTTTCTGCCACGCACTCAATCAAAGATTGGCGCCCGTTTTTTTGCAATATGAAAACGAATCTGTCGAATATTATGTACCGAAAAAAATCCCACTTTCCATTGTATTTACCATCTTCAAGGTTTTCGCAAGAATGGTCCAGGAAGTGCTGCTTGAAATTACTTTTAGGACAAATTCTCATGCCGCAATTCCATTAAAAACTTTGACCATCTGCCAGAGAACATAACCTCATTTTTCGTTAAAACTCATTTGAAATAACTAATTTGCGACATTTTGATATTTTTTTAATATAGTTACGTATTCATCATTGACTAATTTGTATGGGGGGGGGGTAAGGTGGCTCAGGTATGAAAAAACTCATTTTTTATTTTGTTATCCCTGTGATGGTTTTGCAGCAAAACATAGTGTTGTCTCAACCATCAAGTCTTCCATGGCCCAGTAAAATTCGTTCTCCTAGGATTTACAGTCTAGGGGCTCATCTTTGGAACGCAGTTCAACAATTTACACCAAACACATGGGATGTCATTCCCAGTGACGAATGGGATGTCGAGATGGCCATCGCCTTAGATGGACAGCTTTGGGCTGTTGAGGATTTTGTATGGGAGCCAGGGCTAACGAACCGAAACACGACGCATACATTCGAAGGCTACGGTGGAAGCGGCTCTAGTTTGGATTGCGATATTTTTAGGATACCATTGAACGCCTTCTTTGATCATTTTGAGCCTGGTCATACTGAAGCAAACACCTATGTTCACTTTTACGCGGGTGGTTCTGGTGCTTGGGTATACGCTGATACATCTTACGCGTCTTATCGGGTAGAACTTTATGCCGATCCGGCTCCGCATTTTGTTGGTTACTGATCTTACCGGAAGGAGGAAATTGAATACTATGGAAACTCCAAGCCTAATGGAGTTTAAGAAAGTGAATTGTCCATCTTGCTATCCAATTCTTGAGTCAAATGAATATGAGGAATCATTTTTTGCGTGTAATATTATTCTTGGTAGCGGTTTCATTAATGGTTGTTTTATTGTTACTTCCGGACAAAGGCAAAGAAACTGAGGCGGATGAGCAAAAAGGAAGACCTGAGTCCTTAAAAGTCGAAAATAATCAAAGTGACTCCCACCTTATTGTTGGTGAAACCAAGCAACTTATTTCCAAGATACGGTTGAGTAAGAAAGAAGCCTCTCTGGAAAGGGACAATCGAGAAAGATTGCTGGCAGAATATCCAGATCATTATTTTGATCCAGCAAGATTTCTAGAATCAAACGACAAGGAATACTTAAAGAAAGTTGAGCACCATTTCAATGTAGCTACATGGACTTACTCCACCCGGAAAAATGATCCTGCACTCCGTCAATTCATGACTCTTTTACTGGAAAACGGATTCGGAATAGATGATTACCGCAAGGCCATTCAAGTTGTCGCAGATTACAAGCAGGAGATAGCCGGCATCAGAAAACAATACGAAAGCCTTGGATTTTATTCTGAGACTGAGATTGACGACTTATTGGAGCAGCGCGGAGCTTATGATCGTTTGAAGGCTCATATCAAAGGTACTAGACCTATTTTTGAAAGGATGGGAATAACGGATACTGAGCTTATTGAAAATTTGTGGTCAGTAGATATTGGGTTTATCGCCAAAGGAGATGGAACCATTGTCGATGGGAGAATTCAAACTGTTTGGGGGGATCGTTTACTGACGGATGATGATTGGTTGGATGAAGAATTCCGAGAAGCTCGATCGCGTTATAAGGGAAAGCCTCGAGGATCAATGAAAGAACGATTTGAAGCGTGGGAGCTGCAGCGCAGGAATAATTTGGTAATGCCTTAAGCAAAGGGTGCCAGTTTTTTTAGTTTATAACATGTTGAATTAATCAAAAGGATAACCAATGAAAAGAATAGTAACCAAAGCACTTTGGATTGTAATGTTGTTTTTATTGCAAAAAGCTCAGTCAGCAACCCAGGTGCAACTTGGTGAGACGTTAAATACTACTGTTGATCGAGGCGGAGCGAGAGTTTTTAATTTTTTGGGTCGTGAAGGCCAAGTGATCAGCGTTGCTGCTATTGGTAACCAGGTTGTACACCAAACTCCTGGGGTGGTAATACAATTGCTTTCACCCAATGACACAGTACATCTAGGAACCGATAGGAGTCGTCTTCTTAATGCAGCTCGGCTAGATCAGATAGTCCTGCCAGAGGATGGTGAATATACTTTGATATTTTCCGACGATGGTCACTCGTTCTTGAGAGATGCAACAGCCTGGTTGACCATTGTGGATGTGCAATCACCGGACGATTTTCTTACCCCAAATACAGAGAGAACAAACGCGCTCCAAATAAGTGACATGGACGTGTATGGTTTTGAAGGCAAGGAGGGAGAAACTGTTATTGTTCATATTGAAACAGGCGAAGGTACCATTCAACCTTACCTCTCAATTGTCGCTCCTGATGGGAAATCCATTCATGAATTGGCAGGAAATGATGGAGTCCTCGAATCGAATGCAATTCAATTGTCCATGAACGGTTCCTACTCGCTGTTGGTCAGGGATGCAAGCGGAGCAGAGAAAGGTTCCTACAAATTGACATTGGATATCCAAGTGCCGGGAGACTCCGATGGTGACGGTCTGGCTGATGACTGGGAACTTAGATTCTTTGAAAATTTGGAGGCAGATGCAGAGAGAGATCCTGATAAGGATATGATCGATAACAGGACTGAATTCGTGAGGGGAACCAATCCCTTGGTTTTTGATCCATCCATAGGGCAGGAGGATTCTACCATATCTATTCAAGTGGAGTCGGTAAGTGTCGAATTTCTTTCATTGAAGGGAAAGCGATATCAGCTGGAAGGAACTGCGGATCTCAGGAATTGGGTTGCAGTAGGAGGTGTATTCACGGGGAATAATCAAATAATCAAACAATCTGTTCCAGTTGGTGAGGGAAACTTGCGATACTTTCGAGTGGTTCAGCCCTAACAAATCTGATTTTTCCAATAAAAACTTATTTCCTCTCATGAGGAATTTGCTCGGTTTCCGGGTTAAGAGAAAGTTCATATTGGATTTATTTTCGCAAAAAAGCCCGGGTTTCGTGCCCGGGCTTTTTTGAGGATCTGATATTTTTAATGAGCGATAAGACTATTTTTCCCCTTCTTCCACCTTCCAGGAATATTCAGTGCCCGCATCGGGTTTATCCCCGTTTCCGAATTCGAGTCCCGTGTAGGTAACTTTGATTTCTTCAAAGTTGAGACTGAAATTTTCAACAGGCAGTAAGTCAGTATTGTCTGTGCCTATCTGGTAGCTTGTCACCTGAACATTGATCAGTTCATACCGGTAATAAGTCGTTTCCCCGGCATCGGTGCGGGCGGTCATCTCCAAGGCCACCCTGGGGAAAACGCGTCCAGTTGCGACGGATTCCGCAAGCTTGGGAGATGCTTTGTCCAGTTCCTTAACGACAACCAAATCACCAAAGGACACACTGCCGCGCCTTCTTGTAGCTCCTGAAATTCCTCTGCCAGGTTTGGATCGATGTAAGCCTTGGCTAAAAGAAAGGATATCCGACCAGCCTTTGTGGCTTGTCACGGCGGATTCACCTTCAATACCGTCGAACTTAATATAGCCGGCAGCGTTGGTGTTGACGGTGGTGATGATCGCCAGGCAGATACCGGCAATCCATTTGGTAATAGTTTTTTTATTCATAGCTTTAATAACGATTGTTCGTACAAAAGTGATAAAGCTCGCAATGTGCCATGTTCATTCCTGAGAATTGGCGGGGGTAAATTTTGTAGAAATTAATTAATGTATTTGATTTGCCCAGCTCGCCATTGGATGCAACTCAAACCGGGTAAGATGACAAGCTTGATTTATCTCATTTTGATGTGAGCAAACTAGGTTGAAGCTTGATTGGAAGACGGTTTTTTTTTCACCGATTTCCAATTGAGCCCGAATTTGGAAAGGTATTTTCGGATGCGATCAGAGTCGTTGGGTGCCTTCAATCGTTTCCTGCTGACAGCAAACAATTGTCTTCCCGCCTCGGCCATATTCGATGAATTTTGACATACGCGAAGGACCTCTAACAATTGAGCGCGATCAAAAAGATCCAGAGATTCCATGAGTGCATTGGGTAAGTTTAGTTCTGGATCCAAATAATCTGAGCCAGATTTTAGCTCAATCCGGTGAGACCAGGCGGACCGTAATCTTTGGATTTCTTCTCCCACATCCTGCTTCGTGATGCGCCTTCCTCCCGCCATGGTTGCCATTCTGGAAACTGCCGCATTGAGGTCTCGAAAATTTCCGGCCCAGACTGCTTGATCGCTCAATGCAAAATCCAGAAAGTCGGATCGCGCTTCAGAATTCATGGTGACGCGTTGTCCGGTTTGTTCGGCAAAGCGTTTTAGTTCAAAATCAAGATTGGGTTCCAGATCCTCGGGACGATCTTTTAAGCCGGGAAGATGGAAGGTCCACAAATTGATTCGAGCAAAAAGATCCTCTCGGAAAGCTCCTTCTTTGACTGCTTCCTGGAGATTCTTGTTGGTGCCGGCAATCAATTGAAAATCACTTTGAACCTCTGTGTCTGACCCCAGTGGAAAGAATCTTTTTTCCTCAATGGCTCTTAGCAACATAGCCTGTTCATCCAGGCCCAGCTCCCCAATTTCATCCAGGAACAGCATCCCTTTGTTTGCCGAAAGCAGGCAACCTTTCCTGGTTTGCTGTGCTCCCGTGAAGGCACCACGTACATGTCCAAATAAGGTGCTCATTGAGGATTCGCCTCTAAGCGTGGCACAGTTTACTTCGATGAACGGCCCATCCAATAGGCGACGAGCTTTTTTCAGTTCGTAGACCTTTCTCGCCAAATGAGATTTTCCTGCCCCTGTCGCTCCTGTCAGAAGCATGGGAGATTTGGATCGTAAGGAGACTTTTTCCATCGACGCGATCAAACGATTATATGCGGGATTCCGCGTGGCTATCCCCGACTTGAGAAAATCCAGGGCCTCATCTCTTTCCAAATTAAATCGGTCGGCAATTCTGTCATACCGAGAAAGATCCAGGTCAATCACATGAAAACGCCCAATTTCTCCAGTGTTCCGCCTTCGAGGAGGGGATGTCTGGATCAGGCGGGCTGGAAGATGTCCGGATTCCGTGAGCAGAAAAAGGCAGATTTGCTGAACATGGGAACCCGTTGTGATATGGATGTAATACTCCTCCTTTTCTGTATCGAACGGATATTGCGTAGCGAAGGTGTGCAGAGTTGAAAAGACTTCCTCGAAATCCCAGGGATCACTGAATGCCAACAAGTGTTGCGCTACCTTTGTTTCGGGTGAGGTTTGCTGGATGTCACTCTGGATTTGTTTTGCCAGTGATTTGTGTTTTGGTTCGTGTATCAGTTCTAAACGATGTGCCAACCAATCTTCTTGCTGAAACAAGGATACGGTAGGTCGCCATAAACTCCATCTTCCCGGCCCGGATCCTTTGTCCATCACTGAACCCAATAATCCAATAATGACTTTTCTCATAAGAGATGATTAAGGTATATGATTATCTATTAAAAGGAATAAAATAGAAAAATATCTATTTCAATGCCGTCTTATGATTTGTCTCATACGTTCATGGATTTATTTATATCCATCTCTTATTAAATAGGTAACAATAATGTTTCCTTTCAGATAGATATCTTGGCACACTTCATGATCTACTTGCTTTGTAATTTAAAGATGCAGTCTGGCATTTGGCCTTTGCATCGTCCGAGGAAGAATCAGTGATATGAAAGCAAAAGAGTTACAGAGAATGGGCGTTCCGTATGGGAAACCCACCCAGTTGGCCCAAGAATTCATGGCCCAGTATCGGCTCAAGGGAGGAGCGATAGATGCCTTGCGCAATGAAATCCAGTCCGTGCTGGATTCGCCCCAAGATTTTTTAAACGATCCGTTAAGATCTGCCTTTGCCAAAGCCATGACCGAGGTTCCTGTTTTTTCACCACGAGAACCAGCCCCGTGGAAGCAATGGGGTAGCGGGCTCGAGGAGGAATCCGTCAAACAAATGGAGAGGGCTTGCCAGCTCCCAATATCAGTCAGAGGAGCTCTGATGCCTGATGCCCATCTGGGCTATGGCTTGCCGATTGGGGGAGTTCTCGGAACTGAAGGTGCCGTGATTCCCTATGCGGTGGGTGTAGACATTGCTTGCCGAATGAAGATGTCGGTCATCGATATTCCGACTGCCGATTTAACTCGAAAGAAAGATCGGCTTGCAGGTGCCATTAGCTCCGAAACACGATTTGGGATCGGTGCCTCATTCAAACACAAAAGGCAGCATCAGGTCATGGATGAAGATTGGAGCGTCAGCCCGGTAACCCATCGGTTAAAGGACAAGGCCTGGAGTCAGCTTGGAACCAGTGGTAGTGGTAACCATTTCGTGGAGTTCGGGACTTTTGAACTTCTCGAGCCGTTGAACGGATTGAAGCCTGGAACCTATGTTGCCCTTTTAAGCCACAGTGGTAGTCGGGGGACGGGTGCACAAGTCTGTGATCGATACAGTAAATTAGCCTTGGAAACGCATCCTGAACTACCCAGAGAATTACGACATTTGGCCTGGTTGGATCTGCACTCTGAGTCTGGTACTGAATACTGGAACGCCATGGAATTGATGGGGCAATATGCAGCCGCCAATCACGCGTGTATTCACAAACATGTCCTGGGACATCTCGGCTTGGAACCTATTTTGGATATTGAAAACCACCATAACTTCGCTTGGAAGGAAACTCACACTATCGATGGCCAAGAACGTGAATTGATTGTGCACCGAAAGGGGGCCACTCCCGCAGGAGAAGGTGTATTGGGCATCATCCCCGGATCGATGGCAACCCCGGGATTTTTGGTAAGGGGTAAGGGGAGTTCAGAGTCACTTCATTCGGCCTCTCATGGAGCAGGGCGGGTGATGAGCCGAAAACGTGCGATGCAGTCATTTGAATGGGGACCTGTCAATAAACTGCTGAAAGAAAAGCAAATCACACTGATGTCAGCAGGGTTGGATGAGGTGCCCATGGTTTACAAAGACATCCATCAAGTGATGGAAGCCCAGGCTGATCTGGTGGAAATCCTGGGGCAATTTGAACCACGCATCGTCAAGATGGCCCCTCACGGTGAGCGTCCTGAGGATTAATGGTCATCACTAGTATTAGATACAAATGAACGAGAAAATGAACATGCTGCAGATAGATGGATCCATCGGGGAAGGTGGGGGTCAGGTTCTAAGGAGCTCACTCTCCTTATCCATGACCACCGGGCTGGCCTTTCGAATCAGGGGTATTCGAGCTGGAAGGCGTAAGCCGGGACTCATGCGTCAGCACCTGACATGTGTTTTGGCGGCGAAGGAAGTTACGTCTGCCAAGGTGACTGGAGCAGAAATAGGCTCCACCGAACTTACATTCATACCGGATGCCATCCGAGGCGGAGATTATTCGTTTTCAATCGGTACTGCCGGAAGTGTTACTCTTGTTTTGCAAACCCTGCTTCCCGCTTTGTTGATAGCTGGAGAACCGTCCAACCTTGATTTGAAAGGGGGTACCCATAATCCAATGGCTCCGTGTTTTGAGTTTCTAGACCGATGCTTCCTGCCTGAACTGGCAAAGATGGGCGGGAAAGTTTCCATGCAACTACTGTCGCATGGATTCTTTCCCGCAGGAGGGGGACATATCAAGGCCGCCATCCAACCGGTTGATGGTTGGAAAGAAATCAGCCTAATGGACTCAGCGGATATTGATCGTCGCAAGGGTCTTGTGCTGCTGAGTCATCTTGAGAAAAGTATAGGCAGTCGGCAGGTCCGAATGCTTAAAAATAAGCTGAACTGGCCTGAGAGTTGTTTTGAAATCAGGAACGTTCGACCTGCTTTGGGTCCTGGTAATGCCGTGGTTTTGGAAGTGGAGCGTGGTGGGCACACTGAAGTATTTACGGGTTTCGGTGAACGGAACATCAGTTCTGGAAAATTGATAGATGGCCTGATCCAGGAGGTCCGCGACTACCTGTGCTCAGATGCACCTGTGGGCGAATACCTGGCCGATCAGCTTATGTTGCCGCTGGCCATCAGTGGTAAGGGAAAGTTCAGGGCTGTGAAGGAGAGCCTTCACACCCGTACGAACCTTCAAGTAATTGATCAGTTTCTACCTGGTTATTTGAATATTCATTCCATGGAAGATGGAAGTATTTGTGTGTCTGCTGAGTAGTTCATTTCTTTGGTAGTTTTCACCCACAGAAAATGAATCTATTCCATTGATTCCGGCAGTGAATTACTGCAAGCTCTCGCTCAAGGAGTCCGGGCCCGGCTCAAAACCCATTCGACAGGAGCTTATTTGAACAGTTTCCAGAGTGCTTCAGCCTGGCTAATCTCCGGAACTTTAATCATCTCTAAAAATGACCTTACTCAATCCGTTAAATACAGTGAACCGAGCAGTCATCCTCCTCATTGTTTGGGCAGTATTTCTTACCACGACTTTTTCATCGAACGCGGCTGATTACGAGGCCCAGACGATTTCCGACCCGAATATTCCGGTGGAATCACTCAAGCTGCGGGTGATCCCACTTGAAAAATCTGAGTTGCAGGTGGAAACCGAAGCGTGGCAGGAATTGCTGAAAGCCAAGGCCAGCGAAATCATTGAACTGGAGATTCAGGAAACTGCGGCAGAGGGTGAACAGAAGGATCAATTGAACCAGAGCATTGTTGAAAAGATGCGTGAGCGGACGCTGATCGCTGATCGAATGACGGTGGTCATGAACGCCTTTCAAGCCAAGGGAGGTGATCCGGCTGACTATAAAAGCTACATGAATTCCGTCACCGGGATCCAGATTGATGTCAAAGAAATTGGCAAGACCAGTTCGAGAATGATCAGTTGGTTGAAATCCGACGAAGGAGGCATTCGTTGGGGAACGAATATCATTTGGTTTATTGTGACATTGATCGCTTTTCGATTCATTGCCCTTGTGGTTGGCAATATCACCCGCAAAACATTGAATCGTGCCGCCAATAAATCATCCGAGTTATTGAAGGATTTTTTTGCTAATGCCATACGCAAATTGATCTTCTTCGTAGGTGTGGTAGTTGCCATGGACTTGATCGAAATACCGGTTGGTCCCTTTTTGGCAGCCTTCGGAGCCGTTGGTTTTATCCTGGGATTTGCGCTTCAAGGAACTTTGGGTAATTTGGCTGCCGGAATCATGATCCTTTTCCACCGGCCTTACGACATTGGAAACTTTGTCACTGCGGGCGGTGTTACCGGCAAAGTTACCAGTATGAATCTGGCATCGACTACATTTTTAACCGGTGATAATCAGCAGGTGATCGTACCCAACGGCAGTATTTGGGGTGATGTGATTACGAACATCACCGGCAGTGATACGCGGCGCGTAGATATGACCTTTGGTATCAGTTACGACGATGACATGGACAAGGCGGAATCTCTGATCATGAAAATCCTGGAACAGCATCCCAAAGTACTCAAAGACCCCGCACCCGTGGTCAAGACTCATGAATTGGCAGACTCCTCAGTTAATCTCATTTGCCGTCCCTGGACAAAAACTTCCGACTATTGGGAAGTCCACTGGGACTTAATCAAACAAGTGAAGAAGTGCTTCGATGCCGAGGGTATTTCCTTCCCTTATCCCCAGCAGGACGTGCATTTGATTCAGGCTCAATCTTGATTTCATTCTCAGATTGTTCTACCGGCGGGGGCCCAGCGTACAGTGACATCAATTTAAGATCTGAGATCCATTCTTCATGAGATAAAGATTAAATGTTATGAAGAAACTTGGGTTCATCTGGATACTGGGGTTGTGGATGAGCATGGGATCGAGTGTTCAGGCAGCTGCCCCTGATCCTTTTGATTTTGACCAAGTCATACATTTCAAGATTGAGATCCCGGATGCTGGTATTGATGAACTTCGTCGATCGTACTTTCATCGACGTCAACCTGAGTTGAGTTTTCGTCCCAAGGTAAAGGCTCAGGTCCATATCAACGGGCAACCTTTCAATGAGGTTGCATTACGGTTAAAGGGGGCCGCGGGTAGTTTTCGGTCCATTGACAGCAAACCTGCGTTGACCATCAATCTCGATAGTCACATCAAGGACCAGGATTTCCGGGGGTATGATAAATTTTATCTGAACAACTCCGTTCAGGATGAATCCTTTTGTAATGAAATCATCTGCCGTGAACTCTTTCAACGAGCAGGAATTCCGACACCCAGAGCCACGCACGCCACGGTTGAATTAAACGGTCGTGATTTGGGGCTCTACGTTTTGATTGAAGGTTTTAACAAACGATGGTTGAAACGCCACTTTGATAAAATCGGTGGCAACCTTTATGACAGTGGGTTTCTTAATGATATTCACAGAAATCTGAACGTTAATGTGGGAGAAAATCCGGATGACCACACGGAGAAGCAAGCCTTGGTCGCCGCCGTATTCGACAATGACCCTACCAAGGCTTACTCCGGTATTTCCAAGCTCCTCGACGTCGATATGTTTCTCTCCCACATGGCACTGGATACCATGACTGCCAATTGGGACGGCTATGCCATGAAGCCGAATAACTATCGCCTCTATCACAATCTGGATACTGGGAAATTCCAGTTTATCCCTCATGGAATGGACCAGATGTTTGAAAGACCTTACGAAAAAATCTTTCCAAGATTAAGAGGGTCCGTTGCGATATCTTTGATGCGGCTTCCCTCCATGCGCCAGCAGTATTTTCAACGTCTGCGTCAACTCTACGGCACCGTATTTCAAACCAAAAGGCTCATCAATCGTATCGATCAGCTCACTGCCGTATTGGAGCCTGAACTTAAAAAAAGGTCACTCAGATATCTGGATCGACATCGACGATCAGTTCAACATTTGAAATCCAACATCCAGGCGCGAGGAGATTTTCTTGGATGGGAATTGTCGGCAATTGATCGTGCATTGAAGTTTCCAAAGTCGGGTTTTGTTCAAATCAGGGACTGGAAAACCAGCAGTTTGCGCGGAAATATTCAGTTTCGAAATGCCAATGAAAATAATAAACAAGTTCTTGTCATAGAAAGTGGAAATGGAATCAACATTGGCCGTTGGTATTCCAAGCAACTTCTTACCCATGGTGTCTACCGATTCGAGGCGCGTGTTCGTTGTGAGAATGTCTCCCTTGCTCCCAATGATCGTTACGGAGGAGTCCGGGTGCGAGCTTCCGGATCGAGGTTGACAGGAACATTGACGGGTACCCGAAACTGGACGCAGATGTCCGCTGAAATCTTCGTGACACAACCTGTCTCCGAGGTGGAGCTTTCCTGTGAACTCCGAGCTGTGACAGGCAGAGCATGGTTTGATGAGGAATCATTGCGCTTGATCAAAATAAAGTGATGCCTGGGATTTTTGATAAGTTCAAAATCTAACAAAGAATTATCATTTTCGCTTTTCCGTTCCTGTGCTAGATTCGGCTGCAACATGGAATTGACCGGACATCATTTAATAGGGGACACCACTGGAGCCGTAGGACAGGAAACCTTTGAGGCTTCAAACCCCGCCACACAACAAAAACTGACACCCACTTTTCACGAAGCAACCGTCGCAGAAGCAGGAATGGCATTGCGCCTGGGTCAGGAGTGCTTCGATGCTTTTCGTGCTACACCTGCTGAAGAACGTGCCAAATTCCTCGAAACCATTGCAGACGAAGTGATGGAACTCGGTGATGCCTTGCTCGAACGCGCACACCAGGAGACGGGTCTTCCGATGGCTCGGTTGACAGGCGAACGAGCCAGGGCGGTCAATCAAGCCAAACTTTTTGCAGGTCTCATTCGAGAGGGATCCTGGGTGGATGCTCGAATCGATCTTGCTTTACCGGATCGTCAACCATTACCAAAACCAGATGTACGCAGAATGTTGGCACCGATTGGCCCAGTCGTCGTTTTCGGGGCCAGCAATTTTCCATTGGCCATATCTGTTGTCGGTACGGATACCGTTTCTGCCTTGGGTGCCGGTTGTCCTGTCGTGGTCAAAGGTCATCCAGGCCACCCCGGGGTTTGTGAAATGTTGGGGCGCGCCATTCAAAACGCAGTGAAGAAGTGTGGGCTTCCTTCTGGTGTCTTTTCACTCCTTCAGGGTGCTGGTCATGAATTGGGAGTGGCCTTGGTTCAACATCCAATCACTCAGGCGGTGGCATTTACCGGATCCTTGAAAGGGGGAAGAGCTTTGTTCGATGTGGCCAATGCTCGCAAAGAACCTATTCCGTTTTACGCGGAGATGGGCAGTGTGAACCCTGTTTTTGTATTGCCAGGTGCAGCCGCTGAACGTGGTGAAACGATTGCTGAACAATTCGTGCAGTCAGTTGGGCTTGGCGTGGGGCAATTTTGCACCAACCCGGGCATGCTCCTTGGCCTAAAGGGTGAATCTCTTGATATATTGGCTCAGAAAACTGCCGAAGTTGCTGCCAATGCCGCACCGGCCACGATGTTGCATGCTGGTATTGCAAAGGCTTATGGTGTTGGATTGGAAAGAATGAAATCCATTCAAGGGGTTAAGACCTGCGGCTTATCTTCTGTTGAATCTGACTCATCAAAGAACCAGGCTGCTTGTCATGTTTTTGAGGCGGATCTGAATGCCCTTTTCGATCACCCTGAATTAAAAGAGGAAAACTTTGGCCCCTCTTCGGTCATCTTGAAAGCCGATACTGCGGAACAGTTGGAGCAGGCAGCTGAAGGACTCGAGGGGCAGTTGACCGCTACCATCCATGGCAACGAGTCCGATCTCAAGGAACACAGCAAATTGATTCGAATTCTGGAGCGTAAAGTGGGGCGCTTGATTTTTAATGGATTCCCCACAGGGATTGAAGTTTGTCCCTCCATGCACCATGGAGGACCTTATCCTGCGACAACCCACAGTTTTTTTACCTCGATTGGTACGGCGTCCATTCTTCGATTCGTCCGCCCATTGTGTTACCAGAATTTTCCGGATGCTGGTTTGCCGGTCGAACTTCGGAACAAGAACGAGCGTGGCATTCTTCGTTTGGTGGACAATCAGTGGACACGTGATGACGTCAATTGAGATCCGCATATGAACCGGCAGATCTTTACTCTTATGGCCGTAATGTTGTGTTTTTTATGCATCACAGCATGTGGTCCCAATGTCAAAGAAGAAACAGCCACTCAGTCCAGTCCCCAACCCAAAGAAGAAAACCCCATCGAACAAAACCAGCCTGACACTGACCAGGACAGCGTGGTCGTTCAAGAATCCGTGTCTCAGGATATGGATGAGACGGAAGATACGGTAGAGAACGCCGTTGAATCTTTAGATGAGACCTTTGGAAACTCGGCGCTTTTTGAACTTGCCAAAGCCGATGAAGCCATGACAGCTGGCACCGAGTTGTTGCAGGAAGGTGAGTATGCCAAAGCCTTGGAGCAGTTTAAAATCGCCGCCAAAGTTGATACTGAAAATGAGGAGGTGTTTTTTAATTTGGCATTCACCCAATCTCGTTTGGGAAACGATGAGGAGGCTATTGCAGCGTATCGGAAGACGATCGATATTTTTCCAGATTACGGGGAAGCTCACAATAACCTTGGAAACATTTTTCTGAAGCAGAAATTGTTTTCAAAAGCGATCGATCATTTCGAAACCGCGATTGAAATCGATCCTGATCATGCCGCCGCTCACAATAATTTAGGAACGGCGCTGAGCAGACAGCGGAAGATCAATGAAGCAGTTCCCCATTTCGCAAAAGCCACCCAGATCGATGATCGCTACATCCAGGCATGGTGTAACTTGGGAAACGCCTATACAGCTCAAAACAGGTTCGAGGATGCCATCGAAGCATTTCGTCATGCACTCAGCATTGACCCCTCATTTCGCCCGGCATTGTCTGGGATGCAGAGAATCAGAGCCAAAGTAAGCACCCCTCGACGATAAGCAACTCTGCTCATTTGCCTCAGGAACTGGCACTCGTGTAGTGTTTCATGGCAAATCTCCACATCGCTTCTGATGCCAGAAGGCAAACGCCGGCCATTACTATCAGCCAGATTATTTCCATGGGTGACTGTAGTTTATCCGTAAAAAATTTGGTCGGGACATTGGCAACCAGAAGCATAGGAATGGCAAATGTGAAGAAGGCTTTGAATCCACCCTTGAACGCTGCATCGGGAAGTCTGGCTACATTGAACAAGTTGTAGTATCCCCATGCAAAACCTTCAGCCTTGATGGTCCAAAAACTGATGCTCGCCAAAATCAGCATCAGGGAATAGTGGATCATGATTCCGCAAACACTCATCAAACCAAACCCAATGAAATGAACCAAGGTGGGTTCAAGATCGAGTTTCAGTCCGGCATAAACCATGACCGATATGGCCGCCAGGGTGCTGACATAGGACCCCAGATCCATGGTTCTAAGTGACACCAGAAACCTTGAGTTGACAGGAAGCAGTAACATGAAATCGAGTCGACCTGTTCGAATATGCTCGGAGAGTTGCGTGACGTTGTTGAGAAAGATGGCGTGGAAAAGTTGTTCAATAAAATTGGAAGCTCCGATCAGGAAAATAACTTCATAACGGCTCCAACTGCCAATGCGGTCGGTATGGGAATAGATGACTGAAACAAAAGTGATTTGCAGTCCAAACCAAAGAATCTCCACGACCAGCCACAGCAGAAAATTCACTTTGAATTGCATGTCTCGCATCACAGAATTTCTGCAAAGCGCGGCATAAATAGTCAGATATCTTTTCAAGCCTTTTTCCAATTTTACAGGTGCTGTGTCTTCAGGGACCATGGTTGCTTTCTCCATTGAATTCAGCCTCCAACGGCCGTGTAAGATTTAATCCCCCTGTTCCAGACAAATCGAGCGGCTACAAAAGCGAGGATCAGCCAGACAAATTGAACGATGAGCCCATTCCACATTTCTTGTCCTTCCACGCGCCCCAGATAGATCAATACCGGAAACGAAAGTAAATATGGGAATGGAGTCCAATATAGGATGGTTTCCAGCCAGTTGGGTAACAAATCGATTGGAAACAAGTGTCCCCCTGCGATGTATTCGAATGCATACAAAATAAAAATGAACGTTGCCACTTCAAGTACCCAGAATGCCAACAGCGCCATTGTAAAGGACATTAAAAATTGCAAAAGACCTGTCAGGATCAGTGAAAATATGGACAAGGCCAGAGCATCCAGATTGGCTGGACCAGACCAATATTGTTTTTGCCATAGGAGAAAGAGCCCCACGGGGATCGCCGCTACCAGAACATAAATGAGACGATTGGCCAGAAAGAGACTTAATCGAAACGTTAAATAGTCCATTGGTTTAAGAAGAAACTGACTGATCACACCGTTACGGATATCTGCAGCGATTTGCCAGTCGTCTTCATTCACTGCCGTCATGGAACTGACGATCAGGATCAGCAGGTAATAGGAAACCATTTCTGACAGATTATAGGCACCAACTGTTTCTCCCGCTGTTTTGTCGGAGAAGATGGTTTTCCATAAAAGTATGTTTGCCAGCAACGGTATGAGGGTGAAAACGGCGCGGAACAAAAAATTCATCCGATATGCCAGAGTGTTCTGGATACCAACGTTGATCACGTGCCCATACTTAATCCATGATTTCCATCTTCTGGTCATGGCTCAGCAGTGTTCGGTCATTTCCGGTTTTACAAACCTTGGGGGATAAACCTCATAGTCAGTTCTGCTGGAAAGTTGTTGAATAAAGTAATCAATACCCAACTTTTCGCGCTCTCCAAGATCGTATCGAATAGCATTGCCCAAGTATTGTTTTCTGAACGAGGCATCAAAGCGACTTTCATTCTGAACGAGAGTTGTTAGTTGAGCTACTCCTTCTTGCTTGGCATGTGTTAGGATCCGCAATAATTCTGGATCATCGCATCCTTCTCGGATTGCCCAGACTGCATACACAAATGGTAATCCTGTCCAATCTTTCCAGGCAGCACCCAGATCCCAAATCTGATGTGATGAATTGGATTGTTGGAATGAGATTGCGGGATCTCCAATCAATAGCACTGCCTCTTGCTGTGTTGCCTCCTCATAACTTTTCAAAGGTTGCCATTTTGGGTGAATTCCCTGGGATGAGAGCAACACCTTAAGTAAATTGATACTGGTTAGAGAAGCTGGATCACAATGAACCGTGTTCACTGATTCCAGGGGGATGGTCGTTGCCAGAAAGACGCTGAGCACTGGACCATCGCTCGCGACGGCTACATCATCAAGTATGACATACCCGGGATGCAGAAGAGCTTCGGTAATACTTACCAATGCAGCATCCAAAGTTTCGTTTTCAAGCATTCCTGCCAATTGAGACGGTGGGGCAAAAATAACCTGATTTTCCAAACCGTATGTCAGGGGAACGGAATTCAGGTAAGGAACGGATCCGATTCTGAATCGAGCCAAATGGCTGGATGCTGGGTTCCCATCCTCCATCATGCAGGTTGAACAAATGATGTTGAGTTAGGTGCGTCCTCAGGATGTTCCTTTACTGACTCAGCTTTTATGGGTTCGTAAAAGGTATTCCTCTGAATCGGTTTTCGCCCTGCTTCAAGAATGGCTTTTCGCATGGCGTTCTCAGTCTGCCCTTGAGGTGAGCCTGCTCCTGCCATATGAAAAATATGCTCCTCGACGATGGTGCCGTGAAGGTCATCGGCACCATAATTCAGGGCGACCTGTGCCATCTTGAGCCCCATTCCAACCCAGTACGCTGTCACATGATCAAAATTATCGAGAAACAAACGAGCGACAGCAATCGTTCTCAACATATCATTGCCAGTAGGCGGCCGCTTTACCGGAATGGCGTTGTTCTCTGGCTGATAAGGCAGCGGAACAAATCCACAAAATCCACTTGTTTCATCCTGAAGATTTCGTAGTTGCCTCATGTGATCGATTCGATCCTCGATAGACTCCACATGGCCATAGAGCATGGTACAGGTACTTCTTCCCCCGAGCTGATGCCACTTTCTGTGAACATCCAGATACTCTCTGGCCGATTCCTTTCCAGTTGCAATTCTTTTACGAACCTCCGGTTGGAAAATTTCAGCACCTCCACCTGTCAGGGAATCCAGTCCACATGCCTTGAGTTCCGTCAGTGTTTGTTCAACGGTTTTTTTGGAAAGCCATGCCAGATGCAGAATTTCAACGGCTGTGAAACATTTCAGCTGCAATTTCGGACTGACTTCCTTCAATCCTTGAAGCATGTCCGTGTAATATGAAAAAGGCAGACTTGGGTGCAGGCCACCTACGATATGCAACTCGGTGATCCCAAGTTCGAGCGCCTCCCGCGCTTTGGTCTGCATTTGTTCCAGAGTTAATTCGAATCCGTCCTGATCCCTTTTTTTGCGTGAAAAAGAGCAGAACTGGCAGCTCAGGATGCAGTAGTTTGAGTAGTTGATGTAACGATTTACAATGTACGAGGCTCGATGGCGGTTTTTCTGCTGGTTGGCGAAGTTTGCCAATGCTCCCAAAGCATTTAGATCTTTCACTTGATAAAGGCGAAGTGCGTCTTCAATCCCCAAACGCTGTCCCTCCCGAACCTTGATATAAAGGTCGGCAAGCTCGCTCTTTTCGATCATCCAGTTTAAACTCATGTCTCCAAATCCTATCAACAACGCATTTTATTGCGTTTGCCTTCATCTTGCATGGAAGGTGACCAAATTTCCTTTGCTTTTCAAGGATCGAAGACGTGAAATTATTCCTCAAACACGAAGATTCTGCATCTTGAGAATATCCTAATCGTCTGAATGAAAGATAACTGATGGCCATCCATTTGCACGCCATCACGTTGTGGTAAGCAGTTAAAGCGAGATCAGACAGGCAAGCCAGTCAAAATCGCATCAATTGTTTCAAGAAGTTTCTCGCCGCTGAAGGGTTTACGCAGAGTTGATATGGCCCCAAAAGAATGAGCCATATCAAGAATGTCTTCTGCGCACATGTGACCTCCCCCTGACATTGCTATGATGGGGAGTGAAGGGTGAGCTTTCTTGAGTTCCATGATTGTCTCAAGGCCTTCTTTGTCAGGCATGATGATATCAGTGATGATCAAGTCAAATCTCCTGGAAGCTGCCAGTTCTATGCCAGACTGTCCGTCAGATGCGGTGGTAGCCTCGTGGCCTGCGCGCCTCAAAAAAAGGGATGTCCAGTGCCGCATGCCCTCATCGTCATCAATTAACAGAATCTTTGCCATACCTCATATTCTCAGTCGAATGATTACCAACACCCCATTGCAGAGTAGGTTATCGGACGGAATGGGTAATGACTTTAGTGAGGTTTAGGACAATCTTGGCTCGCCATCGGTGAAAAGAATCCTGGTTCTTTTAGGTAACACAATGCTTAACACTTTGTTTTCAATGACCCAGGATCTAAATTGATATTGATGATACTGACTGAACAGTCCAGCGTATCCACCATCTTCATGTCTGTGAATGGATTTCAGCTCAAACAGCCTAAAAGAGGTGGTCCTGCCTGTCCTTAACGCCTTCGAAATCGCCTCTTTAGCTGTCCAGCATATCGCACACGAAACATCCACGCTCAGTCCTAAATCCAGAAGCAAATTTAATTCCAATGGATCACATTGAGATTTCATGACCTGCGTTCGTTGGGTATCCCATTCTTCGACATCAATGGCTAATGGATGAGTTGCAGGAAAGACCAACGCAGCCGCCATGGTGTTCGAATGGGTAATTCCAGTTTGCCAGGTGGTTTTCGTTTGGTTTTGCAGAATCGGATCTTTCAAGATGCCGGTCTTGATATGAATGGTGGAGGGATTTTTGGCGTTGCATACTTTCTGGTAGCAGGTCTTTGCACATATCCTGCCTAAAATGTAGGAGCATCGGCGTTTGTCTGCCTTTATTTCATGATAATAATCCAACTCGTCAGGGTGCAGCCATAGAGATTCTTGGCCACAAACATCTGAGAATGTGCTGGTGTTCAACACTGCAAGCCATCCCTCATCGCTTACCTCCTTTCGCTCCAAGCGAAAATGCTTCATATCTGGATGCGGCTTCATGAAAGTTTTTGGATTAGCTGCATTTACGAGAGGCTGTCTACATGGATTTCTGGATAGAAGGCAAAGAATTTTTTGGGAAAACGATCTGGCAGAACACGTTGTTTGCGTGATGGTAGATGCCTGTGCCTAATCCTTCAATATTGTAATGAACACAAGGATAGTCGCTTATGGGCATCGGTTTAATCCTGTGAAAGGTGCTATCCTTCCCAATTTTCGATGAGATAACTTCTCCCAAGAAATGGTCTGAATGCGTTTCGGGAGGGTAATCCCCTTGTGAATAAATAGGTTCTTTTGGGTTTGAATATTCCCAATAATTCATGCACTATTACCTCCTATGGTGTGAATCTCGTCATGGTGTAAAGAGTTTTCATGCTGTTGGAATGCAAGCGCAGATACAGTTATGAGTTTTGTCCAACGACTAAATGCGTACATTAAATCTTTGTCCACCGGAGGTTCCTTCGCCGGTGTTGATTTGATGGTATGGTGTCTGATCTTGCTGGTGACTGTGACCGTTACATGTTTGGTTGTCTTCTTCCTGACGCTCTCCTATATGAGACGGCAACGACGTAACGAGTTGTCGGTTGCCCCACGTCGACGGCGATCCTTGTGGCGCAATCGGAATCCCATACCGCTTTATGTTTTTGGTCAGCCCAGGCGTTGGATGGCGTTTCGTACCCGAAACATGGGAGTCGTTCGTAACGCTCTTGGTGTGACCAACGCTGAAGTCTGCTCATGGGAGCAGGGTTTAAGTAAGGCTACTGAGCGAAACCTGTTCATTACGCCTCCGATTCGAGGTTGGATTCTTGTATTCGGGCACTACCTTCCCAATCCCTCAGATGATATCGACGGATTCTACCGGTTGATGAGAAATGTAAGTGCTGAAGTGGGCGAAGTTCAGTTTTTCTGCCTGGATGCCGTCGTACATGAGCACGCGTGGGTGAGACTGATAGATGGCAATGTAGTTCGCTCGTATGTCTGGGCTGAAACAGTGCTTTGGAATGAAGGAAAACCTTCGTCCGCCGAATTGTCGCTTCGCATGCATTCGTATGACTATGGGGATGAACCTGAAACCGAATCACTCTCCGAACTCAATCGCAAACTTGAGTACAATGTGGAACACCTTCATGCTCTGGCTGCGCGTTGGAGCCTGGATCCCTTGCGTGTTGAGCCCAAAGATTTCGCTTCCGAATTCGGACTGACTGGCGAAATTGATCAACTCCACGTGGGTTGATTCGTTATTAACCTTTTCAAAGACTGCTTATGAAAGATTTATTTCCTCCGTTGGATGGTATTGTGGATACATACCCCAAAGAGAAACTGCTCAAGGATGACCTGAAAGTATCCATTCGCCCTCTGGAAACAACCGACCATCAGGCTTTATACGATTTTTTCAAAGCCGTACCTGAAAATGAACGGCTTTTCATCAAGCATAAAGTACAAGATCAGCAGGTGATCAAGAGGTGGTGTGAAAAGCTTGATTTGGAGAAAGATTTTCCACTTCTTGCCTTGAATGACACAGGCCAGATTGTGGCAGCATGCACATTGCACCAGAATGGATTTGGTTGGAAAAGACATATCGGGCGTGTGAGTGTCTTTGTCCATCCAAACTTTCGTCGTAAAGGCCTAGCCTATGCCTTGGTTGAAGATGTGATGGGAGTTTCCAGGCAGTTGGGACTTGAGAAGTTGGAAGCGGAGTTTGTTGCCGAACAGGAACGTGCGATGAAAGTATTCGCCATGCTGGGATTTTCTGATCTCGTGCATTTGCCCAAATATGTCATGGATATGCAGGGAAAACACCACGACTATCTGTTGATGGGGATTCTACTCACCACCGATATAGAATATGCTGGAGTGGGTGGGTAATCCATCCGTAACCCGGCATCCATACGCATGAATCACACGGAAGGATATTGCCCGAATTGTGGTGCGGGAATTCCTGCCGATTCCAAAGCCTGCCCAGAGTGCGGTTCCTGTGAGGAAACGGGTTGGTCAGAGAAAGCCGCTTATGAAAACATTGGAGTGGATTACGATGATTCCTTTGACTACAAATCGTTTGTAGAGGAGGAATTTGGTGATGGTTCCCACCGCAAGCAGAAATCTCCTATGCAGTGGGTGTGGATGATCGTGGCTGTTCTTCTGATTCTTTTGTTTCTCAAATGGTATCTTCCTATTTGAGGAAGATACCACTGACTTAAAGAATTTCGATTATACAGGGAGTTCCCACCCTTTTCGATACGCCTTGCTTATATATTGGTTGGCGTGAATGTCATTGGTGATTTTCATTTGTTTAGAGTCCCAAATGATTTTGCTGCCAGTTCGTAAGGCGACATTTCCCAGTAGCACTGCCTCGGTCATGGGGCCGGCGTAATCAAAATGGGAAAGTGCCTTGGCATCTCCTTTGCAGGCGGCGATCCATTCATGATGGTGAGCCTTGTCATTATCCTGTTCGGCTCCTGGCCAACGCGGCAGGCTGGCATCAATATTTGAAAAGTCGTCCATCGTTTGCCCTGAAAGGAAGGACGCGGCTCCCCAGTAATTCGGTATATACATGGTGTCCTTGGTGCCCATCACAATGCAGCCGTTCCCAGGAAGTTCTTTCTCGGATACAAGTGATGGATCCGGTTTGCGCCCGCCGTCATACCACGTCAATTCGACCGGGCCTCGTTGTTTGTTGCCGGGAAATTTCCAGTGAACCGTGGATGCTTTGGGAGGAGATTCCACAGTCATATTTTCTCCGCTACCGGAAATTTCGGTCGGATTTTTCAGGTCAAGAGCAAAGAAGGCAAGATCCATATTGTGGCACCCCATATCACCCAGAGCACCTGTTCCAAAATCCCACCAACCTCTCCAGTTAAACGGTGCGTAAGATTTATGAAAAGGACGCTCAGGTGCGGGACCCAACCACAGGTCCCAATCGATAGTGTCTGGCGGTGTTTGAACTTCCTTTGGGCGTGTTAAACCTTGTGGCCATATCGGGCGGTCTGTCCAGATGTGGGCTTCTTTGACATCTCCTATGACACCAGCACGAATTAATTCAACCAGTCGTCGGCTGTCGCTTTGAGAGTGTCCCTGATTTCCCATTTGGGTGACGACTCCGGTTTCCCGGGCAATTTTTGTCAGTATGCGTGCTTCCTCGACGGTATGGGTCAGTGGCTTTTGACAATAAACATATTTCCCTGCCCGCATGGCTAGGATTGCAGGATGTGCATGCGTGTGATCGGGCGTAGAAATTGTGACTGCATCAATGCCATTGGCTTCGTCGAATAATTTCCTGAAATCCTGGTAAACCTTTGCTTTTGGAAATTTCTTGAAGGTGCCTGCTGCATTTCTGGCATCCACATCACACAGAGCTACCACGTTTTCTCCTGCACAGTAACCTATATCAACCCCCCCTTTACCTCCTGCTCCTATAGCGGCGATATTTAAACGGCTGTTGGCTCCCAAAACGTTCCGGACCGAAATCCAGGGAAATGCCAGGCTGGTTGCTGCCAGAGATCCGGAGGCCAGAAATTGGCGACGGTTGAATGGTTGACGGGATTTCATAGGGAGTCATTATAAGAACAAGTTGATGGTCGTCCAGATTTCAATGAACGGAGCATTCGCAAGGTATGGAACCGAGCGTCTAAATTTGTTACATAAATGTCACAAAGCCGTCATACGGTGGACATTCAAACGAAGCGAACTACGAATCGGTGAGTGCAAGAATATTAGTTGTTGATGACGAACCCGACGCTATCGAATTGATACGATTCAATCTGAAAGCATCCGGCTATGACGTAATAACTGCTGAGGACGGGGAGGAAGCTTTATTGAAGGCCCGTAAATTTTCTCCCGATCTGATTCTTCTGGATGTCATGCTCCCCGAAGTGGACGGACTGGAAGTATGTAAAATTTTAAGACGTGACCCCGGAACAGCTTCATTACCCATCATCATGTTAACAGCTAAAGCATCAGAAATTGATCGGGTTCTTGGCTTGGAATTTGGAGCAGACGATTATGTAACCAAACCCTTTAGCCCTCGTGAGTTGATGCTTCGAGTCAGGAATCTATTGAAGCGTCAAGACTCACCCAAGGGAGAGATAGAAAAAATCCAGATTAAAGAACTGGAACTTGATATCCCCTGTCATGAAGCGCGAGTCAAGGGAAAGTCTGTAGATCTCACCGCCACCGAATTCAAACTGCTCCAGCTCTTGATGGAGCGAAAAGGTCGGGTACAATCCAGAGACCAATTGCTTCAGGATGTTTGGGGTTATGATCAAGCAATTGACACGCGGACGGTGGATACTCACGTCAGGCGATTAAGAGAAAAATTGGGTGGTGTAGGTTCCTATATTTCAACAGTGCGTGGTGTGGGATATCGGTTGGTGGAACCAACCGAGTGAAGAGAGGGTGGCATCGTGAAAATCTTAAGGTTTAAACTCATCAGATTGGACCGATTTCCATTGGAGAATCCTCCGCGCTTTTGTCTATGAACGGCTTCGTCATATTTATTACATTTTTTCTAACTACCATTCTGGTGTCCGGGATTTGGTTGTTCTTTTTTTTGCGGGCCCAGAGAAAGGTGACCGATTCCTCCAGGCAGATTAAATCGCTTGAGGATCATCTGATCGAAACTCGGGAGGACATGGAACACCATCGAGATTCGGTTTTCGACGCCATGGCTGAAGGTGTCATGCTTTGTGACCTCGAGGGCCGTGTCATTTTCATGAATCGGGCCATCCACCGAATCTTTGGAATTCCAGAATCCATACCTGAAAACACCACCCTACTCGAAGCCTTGCGGTTGCATGAAGTCGATGAGGTCTTTGAGCGAACCGTTAAAAGTGGCAGAACCATGGGGGTGGAAGTGAATCCTACCGGTCTGGATGCCAAAAGTCTCAGGTTGAATGCAGTTGTCGTTCACAACTCGTCTGGAAAGCCTGAGAGTGTCCTTCTTATTTTTCACGATTTTACCCGTGTGAAAGAGTTGGAAAACGCCCGCAGAGATTTTGTTGCCAATGTGAGTCACGAGCTGAGAACTCCTTTGTCCATGATCAAGGGCTTTGTTGAAACAATGATCGATCACCCGGAAATGGAGCGGGAAACGCTTTCCGGGTTTCTTGAAAAGGTTCAGAAACATTCCGATCGGTTAGCGCATTTGATAGAAGATCTCTTGATGGTTTCACGTCTTGAATCAGGTCAGGCCACAGTAAATCTTCAGTCCCTCAGGCTTGCTCCTGAAGTGTCCAGAGTGGTTGAGGATTTACAAAGGAGCGCTGCCAAGAAGAACACCCGCTTGTCATTTTCGGTGGATCCCAATCTTCAGGTCATGGCCGACGCGGATTTATTGGAACAGATTTTTCTCAATCTTCTTGAAAACGCCGTTAAATACGGGAAAGACGGAGGTCACGTCTCGGTCCACGCAAGGCATGACGGCCATGAGCAGGTTTGTATCAGCGTCTCAGACGACGGTCCAGGGATACCGCCGGAATCTTTGGAACGTATTTTCGAACGCTTCTTCCGTATCGACAAGGCAAGGTCACGTGCTCAGGGTGGGACCGGGCTTGGTTTATCCATTGTGAAACATATTGCCCAAACCCTCGGAGGTCGTGTGTGGGTGGAAAGTAAAATTGGCGAAGGAACAACCTTTTTCTTCACACTCAAAGCTTCGGCCCAAAATGCAGTCGAACCAAAGCATGTGGTTCAGCGTTTGGGCTCTGTCGCGTAACTTGACAAGCTTGATTTTAAACTGTATTGGTATTGCCATACAGTTGAATTATCATGCTGACCCCATATTTACGCTTTTTGCTCCTGTTACTGCTTCTATTGAGTAACCGAGATTCTTTACGAGTCCTCGGGCAAGATGAAATCTCAATATCACTCCAGGCTGACCTCAACCGGTTTTCGATCGATCAGTCGAGCGGAGCAGCTTCTCTCTATCTTCTTGAAGAATCAGCCGACCTGCAGTCCTGGTCTCCATGGGCTCATTCTTGGGGGCCGTTCCGTGAATATGTGGATTTAGATTCTGATCGGGCTTCGACCAGATTTTACAGAATAAACGATCTGGGCAGCGGGGTTCAACCGGATTGGGTAAACCAACTGGGTAGCGATCCCACACCGGTTGTTTCAAAGCCTCGTTATGAGGGGGATTTGAGATGGGTGAAATTCGCCATGCCTCTCGACCAGACAGGAACGGTTTACTTTCAAAACAGTCAAAATTACCCTTTTCATTTTGATTTTGCCACTCGTCACCTCCCTTCTTTTTCCGGAATGAGCGCATCTGAATTCGAATTGGTTTCTCTTTTTCCTGACACTCAGGAAGTGGTGCTAGGTGCCATCGTATTTCCGGCTAACCCACTCATCCGCGAAGCTGGTATTCAATTCGTCGGACAGAAATCCTTTCCGACTGAATCGGTTTTGAAATGGTTGGACATTGTTTCAAGTCGAATCCGTCTGGACGGGCAATGGCGTTTTTTCTACATGCCGACATTCGAGCAAAACGAAGCAGCCCTTGCTGATGAGAATCAGTTCCAGGATCAGGGGTTTTCCATTGATTCTCCTGCCCGGTGGGTTGATCGTGACGCTATTTATTCCAAAGGTTGGGCGCTTGGACGATTACAGGTCATTCCTCCAGGAGACTTGGATTCGGCATTCTCAAACGGGACGCTTCGTTCCACTGATATTCTGGTGCTCGAAAGTGTTCCCGCGGAAGTTCCACCCGTTGCCGGAATTATTTCTTTTTCCCCTGCCACTCCCAATTCTCACGTCGCAATCCTGGCTCAGTCCTTCGGGATACCCTTTGCCTTCGTGACAGATTCTTTTCGTCAAACGCAACTTCTTGAATGGAGTGGCGAGGATGTGGTCTTGATCGCGAGTGAAAATGAAGAAGGTGTGGATGTTAAGACCCTACGAGTAGGGAATCAGCTTACAGAGAGCCAAAAGGCGCAGCTTCTCGACCTCAAGCAATTACCCAAACTTGAATACGCCCCCATTCAGCGCGCCAACCAGTTGGCTTTTCGAGTCTCTGACCTGACTCCCGAGCATTTACCTTTTGTGGGGGGCAAGGCGGCAAATTTGGGTTTTCTATTGCGTTCTTTGCCTGATCATTCCCCAAAAGAAGCCATTGCCTTCTCCTTTGACTTATGGACAGGTTTCATGTCACAGATGATTCCCGGGGGATTGACACTCAGGGAGAACATTGCTCAAAAACTGAATGGCTTGCAGTTCCCGGTTGTAGATCCCGCTGAATTATCTGCCAAGCTCAAAGAAGTACGAGAGTTGATCAAGGGTGAGGCCGGATTTTCAGCCCTTCAACAACGGCAGATTCTTCAGGCTCTCATCCATTTGGATTCAAATAGAAAAATTAGGTTTCGCAGTTCAACCAATGTGGAGGATAGCGAATTTTTCTCAGGTGCCGGTCTCTACGACAGCTTTAGCGGTTGTCTGGCGGACGATTTGGATCAAGATTCCGACGGCCCCAGTGCTTGCGATCCAAACAGGAAAAATGAACGCGGGGTCTTCCGAGCGATCCAAAAAGTATTCGCCAGCTTCTACAACGAAAATGCCTTCCTGGAACGCCTCAGGAGAGGGGTGAATGAAAATGAAGTAGGGATGGCGATCCTTGCTCACTATAGTTTTCCTGACGAAATCGAATGGGCCAATGGTGTGGCTACCATGCGAGTGGCAAGAAGACCAGAGGGTGGGCTTCATTTGTTGGATGGTCATTTGGTGACTCAGAAGGAGGCTTTCTCTGTGGCTAATCCAGATCGCGTCGCTGCTCCTGAAATTGTCTCTGCTTCCGTTTCCGAAACAGGTGAAATTATTCATGACCTGGTTCAGGGGAGTGGCCTGGTTCAACTTGGAGCCACGGTTTTGGAATGGCCTCAAGATTATACCCTGTTAACAGAATTGTTGTTCCAGGCAAGTGGTGCCTATCTGGAGTTTTTTGAGGATCAATCTGAAATCCTTCTCGACTTCGAATACAAGTTCGTCGCACCGGGAGCCTTTGTGATTAAACAGATTCGCGTCGTTCCCCAGCCACCATTGAGTGGGCAATTGCCTCCCATTTCTTTCAGCAATGTGGATGCCTTTGAAGTCGTGCAGGGTGAGTTTGGTGACATGATGGCCCGACACAGATTGAAATCCATATGGCGATTTCAAAGTTGGGGGGTTATTGGGGAAGATTTGCCAAATCATCCCGGCAATTTATTAAACGTCGATCTTGAGTTCTTGCACAATCATGAGGTCGTGCGTTTTCAGGGAAATCTCAATACATTACCAGGTGCTGAAGTCCGGATGGAGGGAAAAGAATTGTTGGCCGATTGGTACTGGGGTGAAGATGAGGAGCGGGTAGATTATCAGCTTGTATTTAATTTTCTTTATCAGTTGGACCGGAGGCCCTCTCCATTCCTCGATCTTTCCGATGCGGAGATCGAATTATCCGCCCGTTATGCCACACCGCGCCCCAAGTTGGATTTATTCCGAAACCGCGTCACCATGATCAGGCAGGAATCCGTGAACTTGGCCGACATTGATCCGGCCGATACCAAACTGGACTTTCCTCATGTTACCTGGAGGCGACGATTTAATGCCAATGAGGGTGATCTGGCAATTTCCACTGAATTCTTCGTGGGAACCTACAAGATCAGGGGAGAAACTCCATGGATTTTGAAAACTTTCGTGCTGCAGGATTGGGGGGGAACCCGTGTCCTCATTAATGGATTGGATTCGATAGAACTAGAATCCACCTTCTCGCAAACCTATTGGCCGGGGCATCACAATTTTATCGAAACGCTTGTCCTCGAACCACGCCTTGAGCGTGGATTGGATCCTGCAATATTGACGGAATTGGAATCCAGAAACATTCGAGCCTGGATTTTGACACATGATTCAGCAAATGTCAGTCCTACCTTAACCAGCAAAATACAAGTCCTGACATTGGACAATCGATTGTTGGACTTATGAGGTGACATACGATCAGGCTCCGATGTTGCTTGGCTACGTTCTGGTTGAGAGTTCATTCCATCAAATAAATTGAGGACTTAAGCAAAATCAGATCTTTCAGTTTGGTTGTCCCCTGGTTAGGATTTCCTCATGCCGAACTGTTGGTTGAGATATCTATGGTTGAGCGTCGCCTGTGCTCTACATTGCTTCCATACTCCTTTGGAAGCTGGTGAAAAACCTAACATAGTTTTCATTCTGGTGGATGACATGGGCTATGGAGATCTCAAGTGTTATAATCGAGACTCGAAGATTCCTACTCCCAATATGAATCGATTGGCCGATGAAGGCATGCGGTTTACGGATGCTCATGCAGCCGGACCCCTCTGTCACGTTTCCCGTTACGGATTAATGACCGGGCAGTATCCATTTCGTGCCAAACCTCATACCTGGCCTCGACGGGCCACCATTGATTCAGACAGAGTAACACTGCCTTCTTTTCTAAAATCGCATGGTTATCGAACGGCTATGGTCGGTAAATGGCATTTGGGATTTGATGAAGATGGATACGACAAGCCTCTACCCGGAGGTCCTGTAGACCGTGGCTTTGATTCCTATTTTGGAATACGAGCTTCCACCGACATTCCGCCCTATTTTTATATCAAAAACAATCAAGCTGTTCTGCCCCCCACACTTGAAATCGAGGCAAATAACAGTGAAGGGTGGTCGCCTATTCAGGGGGCTTTTTGGCGTAAAGGTGGTATATCGCCTGATCTTGACTTGGAAGAAGTGCTTCCCAGGTTTACCGACGAAGCGGTTAAAGTCATAGAGAATCACTCTGCCAGCCAGGCCGGAAAGCCCTTATTCCTCTATCTGGCTTATCCCGCTCCGCACACACCATGGCTTCCGGATGATGCTTTTGTTGGAAAGAGCGGCGCCGGAATGTACGGGGATTTTACCATGATGGTGGATGCCATGGTGGGACGTGTTCTCAAAGCCCTGGATCTTGCAGGTATGAAGGAGGATACGATGGTGATACTCAGCTCTGACAATGGACCCGTTTGGTATGAGCATGACGTAGAGCGGTTTGGTCATGATTCATCAGGAGGCTTGAGAGGTATGAAAGCAGATGCCTGGGAGGCTGGGCATCGTATGCCTTTCATCGTTCGATGGCCTGGAAGGATTCGTTCTGGTTCCGTCAGTCAACAAACCATCAGTTTTACAGATGTACTTCCCACTGCTGCCTCCATCATTGGAAAACCACTGCCGAAGGGTGCAGCACCTGATGGTGTGAGTTTCCATGATGTGTTAACCGGCAAACAACCCGAGGCCAATCCGGTCAGGGAATATCTGGTTGTTCCATCCGGAAACGGGACTCTGACCCTTCGAAAGGGGGCCTGGAAATTGATTCAGGGTTTGGGTTCGGGAGGATTCAGCAAACCTTCAAGAATCCAGCCCGCCAAGGGAGGCCCCAGGGGACAACTTTATCATCTGGAGAAAGATCCAGGCGAAACTCAAAACCTGTATCAGGATCATCCGGAGTTGGTAAAAGAACTGGAACAGAAACTGAAATCGATACTCGAAGATTCGTCGAACATTTGATGTCCACGGGCAAAAGAATCTTGGAATTGAATGTTGAATCCTATTCCATTTTTGGCATGTTAACCGCAATTATTGTTTATAGTTAAGATTATGAGTGAAGCAAATCAAGACCTGAAAATCATCGCCTACCTGAAGCCAACCTGCGGGTGGAGTCAGGGTGTGCGAGCCATCATGCGCAAGTACGACCTTTCTTTCGAGGATCGGGATATTATCAACGACCCGGTTCAAAGACAGGAAATGATCGAAAAAAGCGGCCAGATGCTGAGCCCTTGTGTTGAAATCAATGGCCAGATGTTACCAGACGTCAGCGGGGAAGAGGTGGAAGCATACATGCTGGCCAATGGCCTTGTTCAGCCATCCAGTGCCGAACCCGATGCACCTATTAACTCACCTTGTCCCGACGAAATTCCTCAAGCTCAGACCATGCAGTTCCGGTCCTGATCCACAGGATTCCAAGTTATTCTTTCAAGTTTCTCGACGGAAGTCCTTCGCGGCTTCCGTTTTTTATTGGGCTTTTCAAGTTTAGTTTGATTGAGGCAGGATAAGTGCCTTGATTCCGATGAAATCAGAGTTGATCAAAAAACCGAAAGAATCCTGGTCGTCTAATGATGTCGTGGATTTTGAATATTTTTTGATCCATACTTCATCCAGGGAAAATCCACTCGAATCCGCTCAGCAGGCGCGACATTGGTTTCAGTCAAATGTTTCAGATCATTCCAGGTCGAGCGATCTCGAGAGGCCTGATCCGTTCATTCTTAAAACCTGGCTGAATCATCAAAAAGCTCAACGCAAGGACAGTTTACCCTTTCCTGGCGATACCTGGGGCACGATCATTTCTTTGCTTCATTGGGGAGCCCTATTCATTGGCATTTGTGCGGGTATTGGGCTGGCCGCCGGTCTGTTGCAATATGACGGATCAAGACCGGTCAATGTTGCCCTATTCTTTGGGATGCTGGTAGGAGTTCAAATACCTTGGAGTATCCTTTCCTTTTTCATGATAACAGGAAAAGGATTTAGGTGGATCCCTGTAAGCTCCGGTTTGTCGTTCAGGGTATTTCGGATGCTACTCCATTGGGCCTCGACTCGAATGCATCGTCACATATTTTCCAGAGTTTCGACTGAGAAGCGCATGGTATGGGAATCTTTTTGGGGCCATTTGCTGAAAGATCATGGCGCTTCTACGAAGTATCTAATCTGGCCGATTTTGACTCGGATTCAGATATTGGGGGTGGCCTTCAATCTGGGAGCCATTTGTTATTTTTTGGCAAGTGTGATGTTCAGGGATCTTGCCTTTGGTTGGCAAACATCGCTGCAGCAGATCACTCACTCCTCGGTAGCAAAGCTGGTTCAATTGTTCTCACTTCCTTGGAATTGGTTGTTGGGGGAAGGGCATGGTTATCCCTCCATGGATCAGATTGAAGGGAGTCGTATCGTACTAAAAGAAGGAATTGAAACCATGCAAAATCCAGACCTGACTTCTTGGTGGCCATTTCTTTTCTTTTGCCTGGTTGTTTACGGTTTAATACCGCGCACATTACTCTGGCTGTGGACCAGATCCAAAGAAAGACGCCAATTGGCTTCCTATCCTCTTCGAAGCCTCTCGAGTCAGAATTTATGGAAACGATTTCATACTCCATACCTCAATGTTACCCGAAAGTCTTTTGATGAGCATGCCCACTCCAAGGACGGATCGTTGGCTTCTGCGGTAGATGAAATTCAAAAGAGTTCCCTGGTTCAAAATTCCACTTCCACAATTTCTAATATTCCCTGTTGGGTTTATTTAAGTGAAGATTTGGCCATGCATCATGCGAATGGATCACTTGCGTCCAAGCTCTCGCCCCACGGGTGGCAGGTGCAAGGAATCATTGATGAGGGAATCTTGCATCAGGATTTGGCTCACCACCCATTTGAATCTGGTGAATATTTGCTTTGGGTGGATGAAGCTTGGCAGCCTCCCATTCAGGAGCATTTGAAGAAGATTGAAAAATGTCGCGCGGTCTTGCCGGTCGGAACCCTGTTGTGCATCGGCTTGGTCGGGAAACCAAATAAGGAAACGTGGCTGACGTCTGTATCGCCACGAGACCTTGAGATGTGGAAAAAATTCGTTTACCAAAATCTATCGGAAGGGGTCGAAGTTCGACCTGTCGTCAGCCCTTGAAGAATCACGAGGACATTCCAACATTTGCAGTCGTGGGTCATCCGAACGAAGGAAAATCCTCGGTTGTGGCCACATTGACCGAGGATGATTCTCTCGCAATCAGCGACTTTCCAGGTGAAACGACTGTATGTTCTGATTATGCAGTCCGAGTTGATGATGATGTTTTGATCCGATTTCTGGACACACCCGGATTCCAGCGTCCTCGGGAAACTCTCGAATGGTTGCAAAAAAACGCAACCGAAAATCAACACCCAGCCCAGGCATTTGTTGAAGCCTTTAGAACCGATCCAGAGTGGCATCACGATGTTGAGTTGCTGATCCCATTGGCCGCAGGCGCAGGTATCATTTATGTAGTGGATGGTTCTCGGCCAGTAAGAAAAAATGATGTTTGTGAGATGGAGATTCTTCGCATGACAGGAAATCCACGCATGGCTCTGATCAACCCCAAGGATGGGGATGATACTTACCTCCAGGCATGGAAAGACACTTGTGCAAAATCATTCAATTTGACCCGTACTTTCAATGCTCATTATGCCTCGTTTGCCCAGCGCATGGCTTTATTTGAAAGCCTGAAAAGAATGCATCAGGACTGGGAACCGGCCATGTTGCATGCCGTCGGTGTTTTTGAGGAGGATTGGAAGAAGCGCAACACTGAAACAGCAAAGGTAATTTGCGATTGCCTTTTAGAGGCTCTTGAATGCCAGGTTGAGCTAACAACCCACAAACGGGGTGATGACTCAGAGCTTCGCGCGAAGTTGACACGGGATTACCAGACCGATATTGCCTCGATTGAAAAAAGAGCACAGTCAGCCATGCGAGGATTATACCGACACAGAAAATTTCGTCCCTCATTGCCACAACAGTCTATCCTTGCAGAAGATTTATTTACCGAGCGCAGTTGGCAAATGCTCGGTTTGAGTCGAAAGCAAATGTTAATGGCAGCAGCGATTTTGGGCGGAGGGGCAGGAGCAAAGATGGACCTACTGTTTGCCAACCTTTCATTTGGTCTATTCACACTAAGTGGAGCCGCGTTAGCGGTTGCCGGCACTTGGTTGAAAGGCGAGAATATGGCCAGGGTCAAAGTCAAAAGACTTCAATTGGGAGGAATCAAACTGATTGTTGGCCCTAATCTCAATCCGCAGTTTCCATTTGTGTTTTTGGACAGAATGCTACTGTTCTATCAATGGATGATCCGATGGTCCCACGCTAGAATGAATGCTCAGGATCAATCCCAATTGATTGAAGGTGAAGAAAAAATAGGTTTCAGTTCCAATTGGAATAAGAGTCGACGGGATTTAATTGCCAAGAGTCTTAAAAAGATGAAACGCGAAAAGCCCGAATTAAAAATCGCGGCGCAAACTCTGATGGAAAAGGAGCTGGAGGCTGTTTTGTGGGAACTCTCTACCGAATCAAGCCATTCTAACGAGGGCCAAGCCTGACCATTCAAGCGGATTTTCAGCTCATTCTCACGAGAAAGTATTGATTTGAAGGCTGCGCACAGTGCACAGACCGTCCAGGCATTTCCCCGGGATTTTTCTGGCGCCGGATTTTCTCTTTTTACCGAAGTAGGTTCGATTGTGCTCGAAGAATTGATTCACAAAAGGGCGACTTCCAAGAATCGCACCATCGGTGAAGTAGCGTATCCGGCATCGCAACAGGTCCTGTTTGGGTAATTCTTTTTTTTCATCGATAGCCTGAAGGGCGCGTTGGCGGATTTGATCACTATGGTTTATGGCCTTGTGATCACTATTCACGTTGGTTC